>NZ_JBLWWG010000004.1:0-444278 GCF_048268045.1 Stappia sp. | reverse complement strand
TCCTCCACGGCAACACCTCACCACCCCTGAGGCGTCATCCCGGGCTTGACCCGGGACCCAATCCACATCGCGGCGGGCGGTGCGACTGCCGCGTCCGCCCGGAGCGATCCGCAGGCCCGGAGCCCGCATCGCGCGCTGCGGGAACCAATAGACCCCGGGTCAAGCCCGGGGTGACGGCCGAGCGGGAGGCCGGCACCCAACCTCCGCCGCTGAGTCACCTCGCCTCCCCCACGGCGTCGCCCCCCGTAGCGACGCCCCACCTCCTCCACGGCAACGCCTCACCACTCCTGAGGCGTCATCCCGGGCTTGACCCGGGACCCAATCCACATCGCGGCGGGCGGTGCGCCGTGGAGGGAACGCGAGAAAGGCGTGGGTCACGGGCGTGGGCGCGGGTTCTGGGAATTTCGCTCCGCCGCGCAATGGGATAGGTTGCGGGACTTGCATCCTGCTCCTTCCCGTCCGGCCAGCACCGCGCCGCCCGCCAGCCCGAGGACCGATACGTGGCCCATGACAGCGCCCCCGGCCACAAGGCCGATGCTTCTCCCGATGCGCCGGCGGGCGGAGCCGTGCGGCCCTTCGAGGTGACCAACCGGACGGTGCTCGCCATCGCGGTTCCGATGACGCTGGCCTATCTGTCGACACCGCTGCTCGGGCTGATCGATACGGCGGTGATCGGTCAGCTTGGCGACGCAGCGCTGCTCGGCGGCATCGCGCTCGGCGGCGTGCTTTTCGATCTGGTGTTCACCAGCTTCAACTTCCTGCGCTCCGGCACCACCGGGCTGACGGCGCAGGCCGTGGGGGCGGACGAGCACGAGGAAGAGCGCGCCGTGCTGCTGCGCGCGCAGGTGCTCGCCGCCAGCCTCGGCATCGCCCTGGCGGCTCTCAGCCTGCCGCTGCTGACGGCGGGGCTGTGGCTGATGGGCGGCAGCGCCGAGGTGCAGGCGGCGACCGCGACCTATTTCACCGTCCGCGTGCTCTCCGCGCCTATGGCGCTTGCCAATTACGCTTTTCTCGGCTGGTTCATCGGGCGCGGGCAGGCGATGACCGCGCTTGCCCTGCAGACCGGACTGAACGGCATCAACATCGCGCTTTCGGTGGCGTTCGTGCTGGTGTTCGACTGGGGCGTCGCCGGCGTCGCGGCGGCGACCGTGGTGGCCGAGGCGACCGCCTGCCTCGCCGGTGCAGCAATCGCGCTGGCGATCCTCAGGGGCGCGCCGCTGCCCTCCCGCGCCAGATTGTTCGACCGGCAGAAGTTCCGCAGGATGATGGCGCTCAACGGCGACATCATGATCCGCTCGTTCTCGCTGATCGCCGCCTTCGGCTTCTTCTATTCGCGCTCGGCCGCACAGGGCGACACGGTGCTGGCGGCAAACGCGGTGCTGGAGAAGCTCTTCATGGTGGCGAGCTTCTTTCTCGACGGGCTGGCGACGGCGGCCGAACAGCTGTCGGGGCGCGCGGTGGGCGCGCGCTACCGCCCGGCCTTCGACCGGTCGCTGAAGCTGAGCCTGCTGTGGGGCTATGTGCTGGCCGGCCTGCTGGCGCTCGTCTTCCTGACCATGGGTCCGCTGCTGATCGAGACGATCACCACGGCCCAGGACGTGCGCGAGACGGCGGAGGCCTACCTGCCCTGGGCGGCGGCGACGCCGCTTCTCGGCGTGCTCGCCTTCCAGATGGACGGGGTCTTCATCGGCGCCACCTGGTCGCGCGACATGCGCAACATGATGCTGGTATCGCTGGTCGGCTTCCTTGCCGCCTATGCCATCGCCTTTCCGCTCCTCGGCAACCACGGCCTGTGGCTCGCCTTCGCGATCTTCCTGGCAATGCGCGGGTTCTCGCTGCTGGCGATCACGCCACGGCGGGCGGCGGCGACCTTTCCGCGCGCGCCGGGCTGAGCCGGCACGCGCGCGATTTCACAGCAGGCAGTCGAGGATCTCGTCCTCGCCGACCAGCCCCAGCGGCGCGGCGCCATCGGCAACCAGGATCGGCCCCTCGGACCGGCGCTTGAGGGCGATCACCTCGCGCACCGGCATGCGCGGCGGACAGATCGGCGCATCGCCAAGCCGCTCCGCCTCGCCGGCGGCAAGCGGGCGCATGATGTCGCGGGCGCGCAGCACGCCAAGCGGATTCATGTGGGCGACGAACTCGGCGACGTAGTCGGTCGCCGGCTTGCGGACGATCTCCTGCGGCGTGCCCAGCTGGATGACGCGCCCGCCCTCCATGATGGCGATGCGCGAGCCGATCTTGGCGGCCTCGTCGAGATCGTGGCTGACGAAGATGATGGTCTTGTCGAGCTTGTCCTGAAGCGCCAGCAACTCGTCCTGCAGATGGCTGCGAATGAGCGGGTCGAGCGCCGAGAACGGCTCGTCCATCAGGAGGATCGGCGCGTCGGTGGCGAAGGCGCGGGCAAGCCCGACGCGCTGCTGCATGCCGCCGGAAAGCTCGTGGACGTATTTGTCGCCCCACTGGGCAAGGCCGACCAGCTCGAGCTGGGCATCGACCTTTTCCTTGCGCCGGGCCGGGTTCAGCCCGGCGAGCTCGAGACCGAAGCCAACGTTCTCGCGCACGCTGCGCCAGGGCAACAGCGCAAATTGCTGGAACACCATGGCGATGCGCCCGCGCCGAAGCGCGCGCAGATCGGCCGGCGCGCAGGCGGACGGGTTCACCGAATGATCGCCGTCATGAACCAGCACCTCGCCGCGCGAAATCCGGTTGAGACCGTTGACGGCGCGCAACAGCGTCGACTTGCCGGAGCCGGACAGCCCCATGAGAACGAGAAGCTCGCCCTCGACCACGTCGAAACTGGCCTTCGAGACACCGAGTGTCTGGCCGGTCCGGCTCTGGATCTCGGCCCGGCTGAGGCCCTCGTCCATCAGCGGGTAGGCCAGTTCCGGCCTGTCGCCGAAGACGATGTCGACATCGCGGAAGGAAACGATGGGCTGCGTCATCAGGTGCGGCCCTCCGGCTCGTCGCGGCGGAAGAAGCGGTCGAGCACGATGGCGACCAGCACGATGGCGATACCGACCTCGAAACCGCGGGCGATGTTGACCGTGTTGAGGGCGCGCAGCGTCGGCACGCCGAGGCCGTCCGCCCCGACCAGCGCGGCGATCACCACCATGGAGAGCGACAGCATGATGGTCTGGGTGAGCCCGGCCATGATCTGCGGCAGCGCGTAGGGCAGCTCGACCTTCCACAACAGCTGCGACTTCGTCGCGCCGAAAGCCTCGCCCGCCTCGATGAGCTGGCGGGGGGTGGAGGAAACGCCGAGCTGGGTCAGGCGGATCGGCGCGGGTATGGCGAAGACGACGGTGGCGATCAGGCCGGGCACCATGCCCAGACCGAAGAGAATGAGCGCCGGGATCAGATAGACGAAGGTCGGGATCGTCTGCATCAGGTCGAGCACCGGACGCATCGCCGCATACAGCCTCGGGCGATGCGCGGCGGCGACGCCGAGCGGCACGCCGATCACCATGCACACGACGGCGGCGGCGATGACGAGCGAGAGGGTCTCGGTCGTCTCCTCCCAGTAGCCCTGGTTGATGATGAGAAGCAGGCTCGCGGCGACGAAGACGGCGAAGGAGAGCTTGCGGCGGACGACATAGGCAAGCGCACTCACGATGACCACCGCGACAAGCGGATGCGGAGCCTGGAGAACCCAGAGGATCGCCCCGATCATTGCCTCCAGTGCGACGGATATGCCGTCGAAGAACCAGGCGCCATTGTTGGTCAGCCAATCGACGCAGGCTCTCGCCCAGGGGCCGATCGGCAGTTTGTTGTCGGTCAGCCAGTCCACGCGAGCCGCCTCCTTTTCTGCCGTTTTTCGGGTATATCGCCCGCCATCACAGGCGGGAGGGGCGGCGGGTCCGCCACCCGGCGCCGCCGCTCCCGGGAAGGCTCCCCGGCGCGGCGGCGGTTGTTTTCAGGCCCGCGCGCGGCGCGGTCCGACGGCTTACAGGCCGAGTTCGGACTTCAGTGCCGCCTTGGCGTCGGAGCCGTCGAGCGTGGTCACACCCTCGAGCCACGCGTCGGCGGCCTTGGGATGCGCCTTGAGCCAGGCGCTGGCAGCCTTCTCCGGCTCGGTGCCGTCGTTCAGGATCGCGCCCATGATCTCGTTCTCCATCGACAGCGAGAAGACGAGGTTGTCGAGGAACTGGCCGACGTTCGGGCACTCCTTGCCATAGCCGGCGCGTACATTGGTGAACACCGTCGCGCCACCGTAGTTCGGACCGAAGACGTCATCGCCGCCTTCCAGATAGGCCATCTCGAAATTGGCGTTCATCGGGTGCGGCTCCCAGCCGAGGAAGACAACGTCCTCCTTGCGCTTGGCGGCGCGGGCCACCTGCGAGAGCATGCCGGCTTCCGAGCTCTCGACGATTTCGAAGCTCTTGAGGCCGAAGGTATTGCCCTCGATCATGTCGATGATCAGCCGGTTGCCATCATTGCCCGCCTCGATGCCGTAGATCTTGCCGTCAAGGTCGTCCTTGAACTTGGCGATGTCGGCGAAGGACTTGAGGCCCTTGTCGTAGGTGTATTTGGGCACCGCCAGCGTGTATTTGGCGCCTTCCAGATTGGCCCGCACCGTCTCGACCGAACCGTCCTCGCGATAGGCCTTGATGTCGCCCTCCATGGTCGGCATCCAGTTGCCGAGGAAGACGTCGATGTCCTTGTTCTTCAGCGAGGCATAGGTGACGGGAACGGAGAGGATCTTGACGTCGGCGTCATAGCCGAGCGCCTCGAGCACCACGGAGGCAACCGCCGTCGTCGCGGTGATGTCCGTCCAGCCCACGTCGGAGAAGCGGACCGTCTTGCAGGCGTCGCCATCGGCGGCAAGAGCCGTGCCGGCCGTGAGGCCGACGGCAAGGGTTGCAGCGCCGAGGCGCAGGGCAAGTCTGGTCATGAGCGTTCGTCCTTCCCTTTTTCAAAACGCACCGGCGCAGAAGCGCGCCGGACATGGCAGGTCGCCGGCCACAGGCCGGGAACAAAGCTGTCGGGGCTGGCCGCGCGAAGCGCGAAGCGGCCGCCGGTCCGCGCAAGCCCGAAGCAGGACGGGCAGGACAGGACACAACGGCGACGTGCCGCGAAAGCCGGCGCCACAGGCAGCCCCGCTTTCCGGCCGGTCCGTCGCGCTTGTTCTTCGCGGCGAGGCCCCCAAGCCTGGACACAGCCCCTAGCGGGCCTGCGATCCGATGGCCGGCATCAAAACATTTTTAGACGAAATACGCAATTCCCCGCTCAATCGCCTTTTTTTCATTGATTGAACAGCCAATCAAAAATACACCTGCGATGCTGCGGGCGGTTCGGTATCCGCCCGGAATAACGGGGATGGACATGCCTCGCATCGGAATGGAATCGCACCGCCGCAAGGCCCTGATCGACGCGACCGTGGAAACCATCCACGCGCGCGGCTTCCTCGACGCGACGATGGCGGAGATCGCCCGGCGCGCGGGCGTGTCGGGCGGACTGGCGCATCACTATTTCGGCTCCAAGGCGGGGCTTCTGAACGCCACCATGCGCGCGCTTCTGGCCGATCTGTCGCAGGAGACGCAGGAGCGGATGGCGAAAGCCTCCGGTCCGCGCGAGCGCATCTCGGCGATGATCGCGGCGAGCTTCGCGCCGGCGCAGTTCCAGCCGGCTCTGATTTCCGCCTGGCTCGCCTTTTATCTGCAGGCGCGCACCGAGCCGGATACGCGACGACTGCTGCGCATCTACCACCGCCGGCTCGTGTCCAACCTTGCCCACGCCTATTCGGCGCTGCTGCCGGGCGGGCGGGCGCGCGGCGCGGCCGAGGGCACGGCGGCGATGATCGACGGCCTGTGGCTGCAGCGGGTCTTCGCCGAGGGCCCGGTCCAGCCGCGCCCGGCGATCAGACACGTCGAGGACTATGTCGACAGGCAGATCGCGGACGTGCTTCCGCGCGCCTGAGCGGCGCGAGCGAAACGCAAGAACCTGACGAGAGACGCAGACCATGCAGGACGCCACCCATATCGTGATCGGCGCAGGCTCGGCCGGAGCCGCGCTCGCCTTCCGCCTGTCGGAAGACCCGACCAACCGGGTGCTCGTGATCGAGGCCGGCGGCACCGATGCAGGGCCTTTCATCCAGATGCCGGCGGCGCTGAGCTACCCGATGAACATGTCCCGCTACGACTGGGGCTTCGTCAGCGACGCGGAACCACACCTGGACGGACGCCGGCTGGCGACACCGCGCGGGCGCGTGGTCGGCGGCTCATCGTCGATCAACGGCATGGTCTATGTGCGCGGCCACGCGCGCGACTTCGACACCTGGGCGGACATGGGCGCGCACGGCTGGTCCTATGCGGACGTCGCCCCCTACTACCGGCGCATGGAGACCTCCCACGGCGGCGAGGCCGGGGTGCGCGGCACGCAAGGCCCGATGCATGTCACGCGCGGAACCAAGTGGAGCCCGCTCTACGACGCCTTCATCGACGCCGGCCGGCAGGCGGGATACGCGACCACCGCCGACTACAACGGGCTGAAGCAGGAAGGCTTCGCCGACATGGAGATGACGGTGTGGAAGGGGCGGCGCTGGTCGACGGCAAACGCCTATCTGAAGCCGGCGCTGAAGCGCGACAACCTGCGCATGATCACCGGCGCCGCCGCAAGGCGCATCGTCTTCGAGGGTCGCCGGGCAACCGGCGTCGAGGTGAAGCTCTCCGGCCGCATAGAGACGTTTCACGCCTCGCGCGAGGTGATCCTCGCCGCCTCCTCGATCAACTCTCCGAAGCTGCTGATGCTGTCGGGCATCGGCGAGGCGGCGGCCCTTTCCGCGCTCGGCATCGAGGTGATCGCCGACCGCCCGGGCGTGGGGCAGAACCTGCAGGACCATCTGGAGCTCTACATCCAGCAGGCCTGCACCCAGCCGATCACGCTCTACAAGCACTGGAACCTTCTTTCCAAGGCTCTGATCGGGGCGCGGTGGCTCTTCTCGGGCACGGGCCTGGGCGCGTCGAACCACTTCGAGGCCTGCGCCTTCATCCGCTCCAAGGCCGGCGTCGAATACCCGGACATCCAGTATCATTTCCTGCCCTTCGCCGTGCGCTACGACGGCAAGGCGGCGGCAGAGGGCCACGGCTTCCAGGCACATGTGGGGCCGATGCGCTCGAAATCGCGCGGGCGGGTGGCGCTCGTCTCCGCCGATCCGGAGGCCGCGCCCTCGATCCTCTTCAACTACATGTCCCATCCCGACGACTGGGCCGATTTCCGTACCGCCATCCGGCTGACGCGCGAGATCTTCGCTCAGGAGGCCTTCGCTCCCTATCGCGGCAAGGAGATCCAGCCGGGAAGCGCGGTGCAGTCGGACACGGAGCTGGACGCCTTCATCAAGGAGCACGTGGAAAGCGCCTACCACCCCTGTGGAACCTGCCGCATGGGGGCGCCCGACGACCCGATGGCGGTCGTCGATCCTCAGGGACGGGTCATCGGCGTGGACGGCTTGCGGGTCGCCGACAGCTCGATCTTCCCGCAGATCACCAATGGCAATCTCAACGCCCCCTCGATCATGTGCGGCGAGAAGATCGCCGACCATGTGATGGGCAAGGATCCGCTGCCGCCGTCGAACCTGGAGCCATGGATTCATCCGAAGTGGCGGACAGAACAGCGTTGACGCCCTAAACTCATCAAACGACGACACGACACGCCGTAAAGCGAACGACCGGAGAAGCCAGCATGCGCGCACAGCCGCCCGCCTCTCATTTCATCAATGGAGCCTATGTGCAGGATCCGCACGGCAGGCCGCTGGAAAGCCGCTACCCGGCGACCGGAGAGGTGATCGCCCGGCTCAACGCGGCGGGCGCGGAGACCGTCAATGCGGCGGTCGCGGCGGCGCGGTCCGGCTTCCGGGAATGGGCCGCGACGCCGCCTGTCGAGCGTGGCCGCGTGCTGCGGCGGGCGGCCGCGCTGCTGCGGGAGCGCAACCGCGAGCTCTCCGAGCTGGAGACGCTCGACACCGGCAAGCCCTTGCAGGAGACCCTCGTCGCCGATGCGGCCTCCGGCGCCGACTGCCTTGAGTATTTCGGCGGCCTGACGGCGACGCTCACCGGCGAGCACATCGACCTTGGCGGCTCCTTCGCCTACACCCGCCGCGAGCCGCTGGGCGTGGTCGCGGCCATCGGCGCCTGGAATTACCCGATCCAGATCGCCTGCTGGAAGGCGGCGCCCGCGCTCGCCTGCGGCAACGCGGTCGTCTTCAAGCCCTCGGAAGTCACTCCCCTGTCGGCGCTGAAGCTCGCCGAAATCCTCACCGAGGCCGGCCTTCCCGATGGCGTTTTCAACGTCGTCCAGGGGTTTGGCGAGACCGGCGCGCATCTCGTCTCGCATCCGGACGTGGCCAAGGTCTCGCTGACCGGCTCGGTGCCCACCGGCACGAAGGTCGCCGAGCTTGCCGCGCAAACGCTGAAGCACGTCACACTGGAACTCGGCGGCAAGTCGCCGCTCGTCATCTTCGACGACGCCCATCTCGACAATGCGGTGTCGGCGGCGATCAACGCCAACTTCTATTCATCCGGCCAGATCTGCTCCAACGGCACCCGCGTCTTCGTCCAGAAGGGCCTCAAGGAGGCGTTTCTCGCCCGGCTCGCCGAGCGCACCGCCAACGCCCGCCTCGGCGACCCGATGGACGAAACGACCGACACCGGCCCGCTGGTCTCGAAGGCGCAGTTCGACAAGGTGCTTGCCTATATCCAACGCGGAAAGGCGGAAGGCGCGCGCCTCGTTTGCGGGGGCGACAGGGCCAGCGTCGCGGGGATGCCGGAGGGGCTCTTCGTCCAACCGACGGTCTTTGCCGATGTCGCCGACCACATGGCGATCGCGCGCGAGGAAATCTTCGGCCCCGTCATGTGCGTGCTCGACTTCGACAGCGAGGAGGAAGCGGTGGCGCGCGCCAACGCCACCGAGTTCGGGTTGGCCGCCGGCGTCTTCACCCGCGACATCCAGCGCGCCCACAGGGTGATCGCCGCGCTCAACGCCGGCACCTGCTGGATCAACACCTACAACCTGACGCCGGTCGAGATGCCCTTCGGCGGCTACAAGAAGTCGGGCTTCGGCCGCGAGAACGGCCATGCGGCCATCGGCCACTACAGCCAGGTGAAGTCGGTCTATGTGGAGATGGGCGACGTCGAAAGCGCCTACTGAGGCCCTGGCGCGCACTCGCCCTCCAGCAGGGCAAGCACCGCCTCGGGCGGACGGCCGATGGCCGCGCGCCCGCCCGCGATGACCAGCGGCCGCTCGATCAGAACCGGGTCGGCGGCCATGGCCGCCACCAGCACGTCGGCGTCCTCAACGTCTCCAAGTCGCCTTTCCCGATAGACGGGCTCGCAGCTGCGCATGAGCTGGCGCGGGCCATCTGCCCCGAGCGCGGCCAGCGCGGCGCGGATCTCGGCCTGCGAGGGCGCATCCTCGAGGTAGAGGCGCACCGCCGGCACGACGCCGCGCGCCTCCAGCAGGGCAAGCGTTGCCCGCGACTTGGAACAGCGCGGGTTGTGCCAGATGACGATCTCTCCGCTCACAGCGTGTCCTCGCCGTCCGGGTCGAGCCGGGCCCAGGCCTCGGCGTTGCGGCCGCTGGCGGCATCCAGGCCGGACAGCGCGTGGCGGTCGAGGCTGTTGGCGAGATGGGTCAGGATACGGCCGACGAGATCCGGCCCCTCGTAGACCAGACCGGTGTAGAGCTGCAGCAGATTGGCCCCGGCGGTGATCTTGGTCCAGGCGCTCTCGCCGCTGTCGATGCCGCCGACGCCGATGATCGGCAGGCGCGGACCGACGCGCAGGCGCATGCGGGCAAGCGCGATCGTCGCCCGGCGAAACAGCGGCCGCCCCGAGAGCCCGCCCGTTTCGGCGGCCCCCTTCGCGTCCGAAAGGCCGGCACGCGACAAGGTGGTGTTGGAGACGATGAGACCGTCGAGCTCGGCGGCAATGACCTCCGAGGCGATGTCGTCGAGACCGGCCTCCTCCACATCCGGTGCGATCTTGAGGAAGACGGGCACCGTCCGTCCGACGCGGGCGGCGGCCTTCTCCCGCGCGTCCATCACCCGTGACAGCAGCTCGTGCAGGGCGTCGCGGGCCTGCAGATCGCGCAGGCCCGGCGTGTTGGGCGAGGAGATGTTGACGGTGAAATACGTCGCCCGGTCGGCAAAGGTCTCGATGCCGGCCACATAGTCGGCGATCCGGTCGGTGGCATCCTTGTTGGCCCCGACGTTGACGCCGACGATCCCCCCGCGGCCGGCGCGCGCGTCAAGACGGCCGCGCAGTGCCGCATGGCCCTCGTTGTTGAAGCCGAGACGGTTGACGACGCCATTGTCCTCGACAAGGCGGAAGACGCGCGGCCTGGGATTGCCGGACTGCGGCAGCGGCGTGACCGTGCCGACCTCGGTAAAGCCGAAGCCGAGGCCCAACAGCGCGTCCGGCACCTCGCCGTTCTTGTCGAAGCCGGCGGCCATGCCCAGCGGATTGGGGAAATCGATGCCGGCGACGGTCACGGCCAGACGCGGATCGCTCGCCGCCGCGCAGGAAGGGGCAAGCCCGCTCGCCAGCGCCTTGATGGTGAGACCGTGCGCGGTTTCCGCGTCGAGGGTAAACAGCGCGCGCCGCGCGATCCCGGAGGCGAGCCTTGCGAACATCACAGCCCCTCCGGGAAGCGGTGCGCCCCATCGGCGCCAAGCGGCAGGTCGACGACCGACACGACCGCCGACATGGGCAGCGAAGCATAGAGATGAGGGAAGTGCGCGCCGCCGCGCGAAGGCTCCCAGACGAGCTTGTCGCCCAGCGACGCGGCATCGATGGCCGCCAGCACGAGATCCGACCGGCCGGCAAAATGCTTGCCCGCCGTCTCGCGCACCTGGTCGGCGGCGGAGAAATGGATGAAGCCGTCGGCGAGATCGACCGGCGCGCCGGTGAAGACGCCCGCCGCCTCCGCCTCGCGCCAGTCCGTGGCCGGGGAAATCTTGTAGATCAGCGTCATCGTCTCTCGCCCTCGGATCGCGGTCCGGGCAGGCCCGGAGTTTCGTCACGCCGGATTACAGCCTGTCCGGCAGGGAGACAAGGGCACGGCAAAAGCCCTTTTATATCAATGACACTCCCTTTCAAACCCCGGTGAACAGGCGCAGAAGCGACCCTGTATCCAGCCCCGCACACCACGGCACGGGGTGGCGCGCGCACAGCAATAGGAATATATACCGGAGCGGGGATAAGGTCTTTGACCGAAAGGGGCGGCGGCAACCAGGCGCGGCGCGGCACACGACAGCGCGCGAGACAACGGGAATGCACGATGCTGTCGCATGAGAGCGTATGGTCGGCTATCGACGGACTTGCCCGGCGCAACGGCTTGACCCCCTCCGGTCTCGCCCGCCGTGCCGGCCTCGACCCGACGACCTTCAACCCCTCCAAGCGGGTTGCCTCCGACGGCAGGCCGCGCTGGCCGTCCATGGAATCCATTGCCAAGATCCTGACCGCGACCCGCTCCGACCTTGCCGAATTCGTCGACCTGATCGACAAGAGGCTGGCGCTGCGCGACGCGCTGCCGCAGCCGACCACCGCAACGGTCGCGACGGCCGGGTTCTTCAACGACGAGGACCCCGGGCTCGCGCCGCCCTGGGCCGCGCCCGGCCCCTCCTCCGCACCGCAGGGCCTCGCGGAAACGCCCGCCAACGACATGGCGATCCGCGTGAGCGGAGACATGATGCTGCCACTCTACCGTGACGGGGATGTCGTCGTGGTGTCGCCTGCCGCCGAGATCCGCAAGGGCGACCGGGTGGCGGTACGCACCGTGTCGGGCCGGCTCACGGCCCATATCTTCGAACGACGGACCAGAACCCGGATCGACCTCAAGGGCCTGGACGACAGCGCAGGCTCAATCCGCTACGGGATCACCGAGATCGTGTGGATGGCGCGAATCATCTGGGCCAGCCAATAGGCGACGCCCAGCGGGAACGGGGAAAGCGACGATGCACAAACGACCCGACAAGCCGCTGTCCGGAGCACCCTTCCGGTCGCCCGGCCTGCCCCGGACGCTGGCCGGCGCCGGGCTTGCAGTGGCGCTCGCCGGACTTGCGGCCTGCCCCCTTGCCGCGCAGGAGACGCTCCCCGCCCTGCCCGACGCCCCCGACCCGAGCTCGATCCGCAATGTCACGCCGGGCGGCATCCTGCCGCTGCCGCCGCTCACCGGACCGCTCAAACGCATCGCGCCGCGCCTGCCCGAACGCACGGTGGTCGAGGTGCCAAGCGAGGTAACCCTGAAGCAGCCGGTGGTGATCGACGCCGGCACGCTGAAGGCCGGACGGCTGACCATCCGCCTGGCGGGTGTCGCAGCCCCCGCTCCCGACGCCACCTGCCCCTCGCGGCTTGGCGGCACCTGGCCTTGCGGCATGCGCGCGCGCACGGCGCTTCGCGCCTTCGTCCGCCGGCTCGCGGTGCAATGCGACGACATGAGTGAGGTCGCCCCCGGCCTGGTCACCGCCACCTGCCAGCGCAATGGTGTCGATCTTGCCGACTGGCTGGTACGCCAGGGCTGGGCGGACCCGCTCGAGGATGCGCCGGAAGCCCTGCGCGCGTCGGCGGAGGAAGCGCGGGAAGCCCGGCGCGGCCGCTGGAAGCTCGACGGGCTGCCCGAGCTGCCCGACGCCCTGTCGCTGCCGGAGAACGCGGACGACAGCAGCGAGATCGGCGCAAGGATCGCGCCGCCCGTGATCCCCGACACCGGCTTCGGGGCCGCTGAGCGGACGCAACGTCCCGCAGAGGCGGGGTCCGCGCAACGCAGCGGATATGTGAGCGGCGACATCGAGATCGTCGACACGCCTTGGCATCCGGAAAATACCGGAAGCAACTAACCTGCGAAGCAATCATAAACGCTGCTGCAGAAGATGTAAAAACAATCAACCCACCATAAATATTGTCAGAAATTACATATCCCAATAGGTTTCATGATATAAAATCATGGATAAATATCATAAATATAAGTATATTTCCCCGTATATAAAAACATCATGAAATTGAAAGATATGTTTCGTGTTGTAAACTTTCTAAACTGGCGAACTTTAATTCTTTTTTAAAGATGACAACAAATAGTAATACCGAGAACAAAGCAAACTAACGCCGAACTTTCGAACAAACCGAAATAGCCATGCGAAACCACCCTCCTCCCTGTGGCCGCATCGCGACAGGCGGTGTTCTCGATGACCCGATTTCTTGGCCCAAGCAGGCCAAGCCGAGCATATACGCATCACCTAGAAGTGGGGACCAAGACGGTGCGACTCTCAAATCTCAAGATCTTGTCGAAGATCCTTCTCGTTATCGGCCTTCTGAGCGCCGTTGCTGCGGTACTGACCTACAATGCGGTAACCGCCATGAGCGACATGGACAAGGCCAGCTACAAGATGGACGCCCAGGCCACGAATTCTCGCCTGATCGCCTCTCTTGGCGCCAACCTTCTTGCCATCAGTCGCGAAGACTTCCGGATGGGAACCGACCCGCGCCCGGGAACGATCACGGAAGTGACCGCGACCATTCAGCAGGAACGTAAGGTCTTCGTCGACCGCATGGGCCGTATCCGGAGCAACAACGCCGAGGCGATCGAGACCGAACTCAATCAGATCGAGGTCCTCTGGAAGGACTTTCAGGCAGAGGTCGACGAGGACATCGAGATGATCTCCTCCATCGGCGAGAACCGCACGCCCGAGCAGACACTCCTGATCCAGAATTCGCTGGGCGACACGCTTGCCGCCAGCCAGAAGCTTCGCCGGGCCTTCCAGGATCTGGCCAAGAAGCTCGAGGACAATGTCGGCACGCTCAGGGAAGAGGCCTCGCAGACCTACAAGCAGAGCGAAGGGCTGATGTACACGATGGCCGTTCTCGGCATCGTCGGCGGCATCACCATCGGTTTTCTGATCGCCCGCTTCGGCATCGTCAAGCCGATCCGCGAACTCGCAGGCAGCGTACAGGAACTGGCTGCTGGCAAGTTCGACATCGAAGTGGCCGGACGCGGACGCAAGGACGAGATCGGCGAGATCGCCGACGCGGTCGAGGACTTCAAGGTGAAGCTCGCCGAGGAGGCCCGCCGCGAGGTCGAGGAAAAGACCGAGGCCGACCGCATTGCCGCCGAACAGCGCAAGGCCGAGATGATCAAGCTCGCCGACGACTTCGAGAACGCGGTGGGCGAGATCGTCAATGTGGTGTCCTCCGCATCGACGGAGCTACAGGCAGCGGCGAATACGCTGACCTCCTCCGCCGAGGAAACCAGTTCCCAGTCGGCTTCGGTGGCAAGCGCCGCGGAACAGGCAGCGATGAACGTGCAGACCGTCGCCTCGGCCATCGAGGAGCTCGCCAGCTCGGCCAGCGAGATCGGGCGGCAGGCCGAACAGTCCAAGACGGTGGCGACGCGCGCCGTCGACCAGGCCAACCGCACCAATGCCCAGATGCGGGAGCTGCGTGAGAACGCCGACCAGATCGGCGCGATCATCAGCCTCATCGACGAGATCGCCGAAAAGACCAACCTGCTGGCGCTGAACGCGACCATCGAGGCGGCACGCGCCGGCGAGGCCGGCAAGGGCTTCGCGGTTGTCGCCCAGGAGGTCAAGGGGCTGGCCGAGCAGACCGCCAAGGCGACCTCGGAGATCTCCACCCAGATCAAGTCCATGCAGGGCTCGACGACGGACGCCGGCGAAGCCATCGCCTCGATCGGCAAGACCATCGACGACATGAACACGATCTCCGACTCGATCTTCGGCGCCATCGGCGAGCAGAGCGGCACCACGGCGGAAGTGGCCCGCAATGTTCAGCAGACCGCACAGGGCACGCAGGAGGTGACCGACAACATCACCGGCGTCACCCAGGCGGCCCAGGAGGCAAGCTCCGCCTCGGCTCAGGTGCTCGCCTCGGCCAACGAGCTGGCCCAGCAGTCGAACGCGTTGCGCACCCAGATGACGCGCTTCCTCGAGACGGTCCGCGCCGCCTGACGAGGCGGGAGGGCGACCCGCCCTCTCCCCGCGAAAACGACAAAGGGCCCCGGCCAGATGGCCGGGGCCCTTTTTGTTTGTCTTCAGAGCCAGTGCCCGCCGCTTCAGGCGTTGCCGGCAAGCTCGCCCGAGATCGCACCGGCAATCAGCGCGCGGGTTTCGGGAATGCCGTAGAGCGCCACGAAGGAACCGAAGCGCGGCCCCCGCTCCTGACCGAGCAGCAGGCGGTAGAGCGCGTTGAACCAGGTCACGGCGACGCCGGGGCCGCCGTCCGGGCTCTTCTTGTTGTGATCCTGGAACCGCTCGATGGCGCGGCCGACATCGAGAACCACATCCTGGATCGCCGCTCCGTCCGCATCGGCTGGCAGGCCGGCGAGCTTTGCATCGAGCGCCTTCAACGCCGCCAGCTCGACCTCGTCGGGCTTGTGGAACACCTTGGTCGGCTTGACGAAATCGTCGAAGTAACGGATCGCGTAGCCGACCAGCTCATCGAGCTTCGGGTGGCTTTGCGGCGTTACCCCCGGCACATGGCGCGAGATGAAGGCCCAAAGCACGTCCTTGGTTTCGGCGTTCGAGGCGGACACCAGATTGAGCAGCATGGCGAAGGAGACCGGCACGTCGATGGCCGGCGGGCGACCGGAATGGATGTGCCAGACCGGATTGGCGAGCTGCTGCTCGACCGGCAGCGAGGCATAGCGGCCGGCAAAGGCGAAATACTCGTCGACGGTCTTCGGAATGATGTCGAAATAGAGCTTCTTCGCCGTCTTCGGCTTGGAGAACATGTACAGCGCCAGGCTTTCCGGCGAGGCATAGGTGAGCCACTCGTCGATGGTCAGGCCATTGCCCTTGGACTTGGAGATCTTCTCGCCGTTCTCGTCGAGGAAGAGCTCATAGACGAAGTGCTCGGGCGCACGCCCCCCGAGGATCTCGCAAATCCGGTCATAGATCGGCGCGTTGGTCAGATGGTCCTTGCCGAACATCTCGAAATCGACATCGAGGGCGGCCCAGCGCATGCCGAAGTCAGGCTTCCACTGGAGCTTGACGTTGCCGCCGGTGATCGGGAGCGTAACCTCCGCTCCGTCCTCGTCGTCGAAAGTGATCGTGCCGGCCTTCGGGTCGACGTTCTTCATCGGCACATAGAGCACGCGGCCGGACTTCGGCGAGATCGGCAGGAACGGTGAATAGGTCGCCTGCCGCTCCGCCCCAAGGGTCGGCAGCATCACGTCCATGATCGCCTGATACCTGTGTGCGGCGCGGATCAGGATCTCGTCGAAGCGGCCAGACCGGTAGTAGTCGGTGGCGCTGGCGAACTCGTACTCGAAGCCGAAGGTGTCCAGAAACCGACGCAGCATGGCGTTGTTGTGCGCGCCAAAGCTCTCATGATCGCCACCGAACGGGTTCGGCACGGCGGTCAGCGGCATGTGCAGATACGGCTCGAGCGCGGCCCGGTCCGGCACGTTTTCGGGGATCTTGCGCATGCCGTCCATGTCATCGGAGAAGCACAGCAGCCGCGTGGGGATCTTGTCCTCGGTCAGCACGCGAAAGGCGGTGCGCACCATCGTGGTGCGGGCGACCTCGCCAAAGGTGCCGATGTGCGGAAGGCCGGAGGGGCCGTAGCCGGTCTCGAACAGAACCGGCCGGCCGGGATCGCGCCCGCCAAAGCGTTTCAGCAGCTTGCGCGCCTCCTCGAAAGGCCAGGCT
Source organism: Stappia sp. (assembly GCF_048268045.1). Taxonomy (GTDB): domain Bacteria; phylum Pseudomonadota; class Alphaproteobacteria; order Rhizobiales; family Stappiaceae; genus Stappia. The sequence goes on along the minus strand of NZ_JBLWWG010000004.1, from coordinate 427,621 downwards.
TTCGAGACCTTCGCCGCCTCTACGAGGGCCGGGGTAAGGTCGAGGGGGGGCAGCGAAACTGACGTCATGAAGGAACCGTTGCTGATTTGCGTGGTGGCGGGATCGCGCGCGCCCAGCTCCAGACGGGCGGCTGCGCGCCAACTAACTAGCGGAAGCGCGCGGCAAACGGAACCGAAAACCGGCGCACGACATCCCCTCGAAAGCAATAGCGCCCCATGGCGGGCGATCTTCGAAAGTCGGCTTGCGCCCGCGCGCGCCGACGCTTAGGTGAAACGCAGCATCCCCTTTTCAGGAAAGGGCCTGTCCGACAATGAGCGAGAAATGTCCATGAGCGAAACTGTCAGTCTCCAGGAAGCCCTGATCTACGCGATGGTGATGGTGTCGGCCTCCGACAGCAGCATGACCGACCGCGAGTTGCGGTCGATCGGCAAGATCACCCGCACCCTTCCCGTGTTCCGCGACTTCGACCAGGAGCGCCTGCTGCCCGTCGCGCAGGAGTGCGGCCTGCTGCTTCAGGGCGAGACGGGCATGAGCGACACGATCGCACTCATCGCCCGCAGCGTGCCGGAAAGCCACCGCGACACGGCCTATGCGCTGGCGGTGGAAGTGGCGATCGCCGACCTGACGGTGGCCCGCGAGGAATTGCGCCTGCTGCACCTGCTGCGCGATGCCTTCGCCCTCGACAAGCTCACGGTCGCCGCCATCGAGCGCGCCGCCCAGGCCCGTTTCCGCAAACCCTGACGGCCGCCGCCGTCAGACCGCGGCGCCGTCGATCCAGCGCTGCGGCCGGCCGACATGGTAGCCCTGCGCATGGGTCACCCCAAGATCGCGCAGGACGGCGAGCGTTTCCGCGTCCTCCACGTATTCCGCGATGACGGAGACGCCGATCTGGCGTGCGACCGCGACGATGCCGGCGACGATGGTGCGCTGGAGCTCGTCGTGGGCGACATCGCCGATGATGCCGCCGTCGATCTTGAGGGAATCGATGGGAAACTGTCGCAGGTAGGCGAAGGACGACAGGCCCGAGCCGAAATCGTCGAGGATGACGCCGCAGCCGCATTCGCGCAGCGCGAAGATCAGCGCGCGGGCGGTTGCCATGCTGCGCACCGCGGCCGTCTCCGTGATCTCGAAGGAAATCCGCTCGCAAAGCTCCGGCGTGCGCTCGAGCGCCTCGAGAAGGAAATCCTTGAACTCCGGATCACCGACCGACAGGCCAGAGAGGTTGATCGTCAGCCGGATCGAGGCATCGAGCTCACCGACATGGCGCAGCGCCGTTGTCACCACCCAGCGGTCTATCTCCTGCATCAGACCGTGGCGCTCGGCGGTGGCAATCAGGGACGACGGCGGCAGCACCCGCCCGTCCTCGTTGACGAAGCGCAGCAGCGCCTCGCACATCGGCAGACTGGTTCCGTCGATGGGAGCGATGGCCATGGTGTAAAGCTGGAAATGCCCGGTCTCCAACGAGCGGCGGATAAGCTGAAGATTGCCGATGTCGGCGCGCCGCGCCACCATCTCGGCCGCCTGCGGGCGATAAACCACCGCCCTGCCGCCTCCCATTTCCTTGGCATAGAGGCAGGCCTGGTCCGCCTGATTGAGGATCTGGTGCGTGGTGCGCGGCAGCGCCTCCTCCTCCGACTGCGGTCCGATCATGGCAATGCCGACACTTGCCCCGATCCGATGCCGCGTGCCCCTCCAGGTGAAGGGCATCTCGAAGACATTGGCGACGATGCGGTCGCCGAGGGCGGACGCCGCGTCGACCGTCGTGCGCTGGCAAAGGACGGCGAACTCATCGCCGCCGATCCGCGCGCAGCAGACGCCCCCGTCGGTCTCGAAGGTGCGCAGCATGTCAGCGATCTGGCATAGCAGCGCATCCCCGGCGCTGTGGCCCGCGATGTCGTTGACCAGCTTGAAGCCGTCGATATCGATGGTCAGCAGCGCACCGTGCAGCAGCGAGGTCTGCGCTTGCGCGAGCGCTGCCTCGAGCGCGCCCTGAAGGGCGTGGCGGTTGGCAAGACCCGTGAGCGCGTCCTCCTGTGCCTGACGGCGCAGCTCCTGCGCCATCCGCGTCGCCGCAGTCACGTCGGTCATGACGAGAACCGCCGCCGTCACCTGGCCGCTGCGGTCGCGGTAGGGATCCATCTTGATGCGCACATAGCGCTTGGCGTCCTCCGCATCCGCTGCGATCCCGTACTCGTATTCAACGCTCTCGCCGGCGAAACAGCGTTCGAAATAGTGTCGCGACCGCGCCTCGAAGCACTCGATGCCAATCATCTGCCGTACGTCGCGGCCGATGAGATCTTCCGGGGCCATACCGTAGAAGGCGGCGTTGGCGTGGTTGGTGAAGCGGTAGACGTAGTCGGTGCCGATCACCGATATGCGGTCCGAGGTTTGCCGCACGATCTCCTCGTGCATCGACAGGCGCTCGTTGATCTGCTCGAAGAGGGTGACGTCGCGGGCGGTGGAGGCGACGCAGGCGACAATGCCGTCCGCGTCGAAGATCGGCTGGAAGAAGACCTCCAGCGTGATGCCGCGGGTGCGGTCCCGCAGACCCGGTGAGCGCAGGCGCGAGGCGATGCCGGCAAATGCCCGGTCGATGTTGGCGCGCCGGGCCTCGAAGACCGTATCACCGAGAATTTCGGCGACGTGCCGGCCGACCACGTCGGCGCGGGGCCGGCCCTCCGCTTCCAGGAACGTGCCGTCGACATCCCAGATCCGGTAGTCGCGGTCGCAAACGAAGACGCCGGCGCGGCTCATCTCGATGATGGCGCTGTGCACCTCATCGCGGCTGACCGTGAAGGGCCAGTCGGAGATGGCGACGTTCGCCTCACCTCCGCCGCGCGTCGACGCGCGTGTGGGCGGGCGTGTCCTTGTCGTCATGGCACGCTCCTTCTTCGAGTGACCGCGGCCCGAGGCAGCGGTGGACGGGCGATCCGGTCGCCTGAAAGCACTCAGCCGGTCAACGCAACGCTCAGGACGCCGGTCCTGGCGCCTCCACGGTCCAGCGGGCCGGGCGGCCAATGGCATAGCCTTGCGCGAAGCTCACGCCGAGACGTCCAAGCAGGGCCATCGTCTCGAGATCCTCCACATATTCGGCCACGACCCGGATCGACATGGCTTCGGCAACCGCGACAATGCCCGCGACGATGGTCTGCTGGACCGTGTCGTCACGCAGTCCGCCAATGATGCTGCCGTCGATCTTCAGCATGTCGACATCGAAACGGCGCAAATAGCCGAAAGACGAAAGCCCCGAGCCAAAGTCGTCGAGAATGATCCCGCAGCCGCGCGCACGCAGGGCCGCGATCAGGTCGCGGGCGGTCTCCATCGACCGGATGGCCGATGTTTCGGTGATCTCAAAGGAAATCTGTCCCTTGCGGGGAGCGGCCGCGTCCAGGGCCTCGATGAGAAAATCCCGGAACCGCGCATCGCCGACCGACTGGCCGGAAAGATTGACCGACAGTCGGGCATCGGCGGCAACGCCCGGCAACCTGGCAAGAACGGCCTCGACAACCCACCGATCCACGCGGCTCATCAGGCCATGGCGCTCGGCGGCGGCAATGAAGTTGCCAGGCGGCATCGGCGTGCCGGCCTCATCGAGCACGCGCAACAGGATCTCGTCATAATCGCCGCTGCCGGTGCCGATCGGGGCAATGGGCATGACGTGCAGTTCGAAACGATCCTGGCGCAACGCCTCCTGAATGACGCGGACGTTCATCACCTCCTCGTTGCGGGCAAGAATGTCGCTGTCCTCGGGGTGATAGACCGACACCCGCGCCCCGCCGGCATCGCGCGCGACGCGACAGGCGCGGTCGGCACGCTTCATCACGTCGCTGACCGATGACGCGGCGCCTTCATACACATCCTGATCGATGGGGACGATGCCGATGCTCGCGCCAACGGAATACCGCGCCGTCCCCATCTCGAAGCCGGCGCTGCCGATTGCCGCGACGATCTTCTCACCGAGCGCGACAGCGGTTCGCTGGTCGACGCCACACAGCAGCATGGCGAAATCGTCACCGCCAAGGCGGGCAAGATAGGCGTCGGGGACAAGCGTCGCCAGATGGCGAGCGACCTGGCGCAGCAACACGTCCCCCGCTGCGTAACCGGCCATGTCGTTGATCGTGCGAAAATCGTCGAGGTTCAGAACCATCACCGCCGAAAGACACTCCTGCGTGTCACAGGCACAGGTCGCGACGGCGCCAAGCTGGCGCGACAGATTTTCCTCGAAGGCGCTGCGGTTGGGAAGCCCGGTAAGCGCGTCCTCGGTCTCATGCCGCTCGATCCGCTCGATCATCGCGGCGACATCCGACACGTCGCGACGGTTGACCACCGCGCCGATGATGGTTCCGTTTTCGTCGCGGAAGGGTTCGAGGCGAATGGCGAAGCGGGCCGGCGTGCCGTCGAATGTGCTGGTGACGTCCTCGAAGGCAACATTCTCGCCGCAAAAGCAGCGCGACAGCGGAATGAGCACCGTCTCCATGTAGGAGCGCGTTCCGACAATCTCGGCGACAGCACGTCCCACCACCTGATCAGGCATGAGGTTCCAGCGTCGCGTGTACGAATGATTGGCCCAGACGTAACGATAATCGGTGCCGATGACGGCAAGGCCGTCCGCCGTCTGGTTGAAGACCTCGCCCAGCATGGAGACGCGGCGTTCGAGATCATGCAGCCGCGTGGCGTCTTCCAACCGGACGAGAACGCCGACCACGTCGCCCCCCTCGCCCCGCACAGGGATATGGTGAATACGCAGCAGCCGCCCGCGCGAGGCCCCCCTTTGCCCCCAGTCGACGATGCAGGTTTCCTCTCCGTTCAGCGCAGCCTTGATCTGGCCCAAGCGGGTTTCGAAGACGGAGGGGCCGAGCAAATCGGACACATGGCGACCGACAATGTCCTCCCGCGCGACACGGTCATCGGCGAGAAAGGCATCGTTGACGGCCCGCACGATCAACTCGGTATCAAAGTAAATCATCCTGGAGCGCGCAGACAGAAAGGCGGCCTCGAAAGCGCATAGCGCCTCGCCACCCGCAATCCTTGCGAGGCGGACCGCGTCCTGCTGCACCCCCTGCCTCGACGCCAAAACGGAACTCCCCCTGCTGAGATCGTATCGCGGTCATGATTTCAACATGATACGTAATGCGACCATATCAAGAAAAAGTTGACGAATGGATCAGGAAAAAGACCACCCATCGTCACAAATATCAAATCACCTTCCGGTAATTGAAGCCTGCGAAGCTTAACGATTCCAGAACAGAAACAGACGAACCTTGAACGTGCATTCAATATCTGCCGGCACGAAGCATCCGAAAGAACCTCCGCAGCGTCAGTTCAAACTCCTCGGCTCGCCGGGCACGTCGAGGGAAAAGGCGGGAATGGAGACGTCGAAGCCCTCGCCGCCGGCGGTTTCCATGCGGTAGCTGCCACTCATCACACCGGAAGGTTCGCGCAAGGGGCAGCCGGAGGTGTACTCGAACCGCTCGCCCGGCCCGAGCACCGGCTGCTCACCGACGACACCGGCGCCGCGCACTTCCTCCAGCCGGCCCGCCGCGTCGAAAATGCGCCAGTGGCGAGCGCGCAGGCGGACAGTCTCCATGCCCAGATTGACGATATCGACCGTGTAGGCCCACAGGTACTGACCGCCGTCGGGATCGGAATCCTCGCTGAGGAAAACCGGTTCCACGGTGACCTGGATGTTTCGCGTGACGGACCTGTACATCGTGTCTTCCAGGATCAGAGTTAGGGGCTTGCTCATCAGACCACGCGAGCAGGGAACGCAGGGCCACCCCCGGGAATGTTAGGGCAATTTTGCATCATATCCAGTACGCCGAGCAACGTGAACCGGATGAACCTGCCAATCACAACGTATCGTGAGGTTCCTTCGGGGGCGGCGCGCTTGCGCGCGGCTCAACCCTCGGCCATCAAGGACAGTGCGCCCGACCACCGATGGCGGCGGGAACCTTCAAGCTCCGGAAGAGCCGAACCATGTTCGACGCCCGCCTGCGCCCCCTCATCGATCCGCCGCTCGACGCAGCTGGACGCCGACTGGCACGGCTGGGCATCGCCGCCGACCAGGTGACCCTCGCCGGCTTTGCCTGCGGCATGGGCGCGGCACTCGCCATCGCTCTCGGCGCGCCACTCGCCGGCGCCGTTCTCGTCGCGCTCAACCGGCTTCTCGACGGACTGGACGGTGCCGTGGCGCGCGCCAGCCACAAGAGCGACCGGGGTGGCTATCTGGATATCGTCCTCGATTTCTTCTTCTACGGCGCGGTGCCCTTCGCCTTCGCGCTCCACGCGCCGCAGGCGAATGCGCTGGCCGCCGGCGCACTGCTTCTGGCCTTCTACATGAACGGCGCGAGCTTTCTCGGCTTCGCGATCATGGCGGAGAAGCGCGGCCTCTCGACCGACGCACAGGGAAGAAAGTCACTCTACTATCTGGGAGGGCTTGCGGAAGGGGCGGAGACAATCGCCGTGTTTCTGGCGATGTGCCTGCTGCCGTCCTGCTTCGCCATCCTCGCCTGGGGCTTCGCGGCGGTCTGCGTCGTCTCGGCGGTCTCCCGCGTCGTGCTGGTGGCCGGCCTGCTTGGCGACGCGGACGCGCCCTGAAAGCTGCGTCCGCGAGGCGTGGATCAGCCGCGCGCGGCCTTGAGGGCCGTTTCGAGGTCTGCTGCGAGATCGTCGGGGTGCTCCAGCCCGATCGACAGGCGCAGCAGCCCCTCGCCGATGCCCAGTTCGGCGCGCGCCTCCTCGGCCACGCTCTGGTGCGTGGTCGTCGCCGGATGGGTGATCAGGCTGCGCGCATCGCCCAGATTGTTGGACATCTTGATCACCTGCAGCGCGTTGGAGAAGCGGAATGCCGCCTCCTTTCCACCCTCGAGGTCGATGGCGATCATCGTCGAGCCGGCACGCATCTGCCGACGCGCGACCTCGGCCTGCGGGTGATCGTCACGCCCCGGATAGATGAGGCGCTTCACGCCTGCACTCGTCGCCAGCATGTCGGCCAGGCGGGCCGCCGTCGATGTCTGGCGCTCGACGCGCAGCGAAAGGGTCTCGAGCCCCTTCAGCAGCACCCATGCGTTGAACGGGCTGAGCGAGGGGCCGGTGTGTTTGACGAAGGGCATCACCTCGTCGGCGATCCAGTCCTTCTGGCCGAGCACGACGCCGCCGAGACAACGGCCCTGGCCATCGATGTGCTTGGTCGCGGAATAGACCACCACGTCGGCTCCGAGAGTGAGCGGGGACTGCCACATCGGCGTCGCGAAGACATTGTCGACGACGAGCCTGGCCCCAACCGCATGGGCCAGCTCGGCGACCGCGGCGATATCGATGACCTCCAGCGTCGGATTGGTCGGGCTCTCGAGGAAACAGGCCGTGGTTTCAGGCCGGATCGCCGCGCGCCAGGCCTCGATGTCGGTGCCGTCGACCAGCGTCGTCGACACGCCGAACCGCGGCAGCAGCGTCTCGACGATGTAGCGGCAGGAGCCGAACAGCGCCTTGGCGGCGACCACATGATCTCCGGCCCGACAGCACGCCATCAGCGCGAGATTGACCGCCGCCATGCCGCTCGCCGTGGCGATGGCGGCTTCCGCGCCTTCGAGACCGGCGATGCGTGCCTCGAACATGGCGACCGTCGGATTGGCGTAGCGCGAGTAAACGAAGCCCGGATCGTCGCCGTTGAAGCGTGCCTCGGCCGCCTCGGCCGTTCCATAGACGAAGCCCTGTGTCAGGAAGAGCGCCTCGGACGTCTCGCCGTAGGGAGACCGGGTGGTGCCGCCATGGACGAGGGCGGTGTCGGGATGCCAGTTGCGCGCGTTTGAGCTCATGCCTCAACTCCAAATGCAAAACCCCGGCCGTGACGGACCGGGGTTTTCGCAACCCGGCCTGTTTAGCGACTTCTTTAACGTGGCTGCAAGCCGGCCGGCCCAAATCACCACGGAACGGAAATCTGATAAGCCACGCTTCGACCCGCGTCAATGCCCGCAGGCAAGGCAGACGCAAGGGAAGCCGCCGCCGAACACTCCCCGTCGACGGCCCGCCAGCCTGCCTGGGGCGCATGGCAAACCTGCGACAAACCCCGTGGCAAAACACTGCGGGCTGCGCTAAGAGCGGCGGACAAGGCAATTTGGGGGGCAACATGACAGCGGCCGAACATGGCATTCTTCCGGCGCAGGCGATCCGCGCCATGTTCCAGCGCGGCGCAATTTCCGCTCCGCGCTCTCCTGACACGGACCAGATCCAACCGGCAAGCCTCGACCTGCGGCTCGGGCCGCTTGCCTACCGTGTTCGCGCCAGCTTCCTGCCCGGCGCGGACGCCACCGTCGCCGAAAAGCTCGACCGGCTGAAGCTTCATGCCTTCGACCTGTCGCGCGGCGCGGTGCTGGAAACGGGCTGCGTCTACATCGTGCCGCTGCTCGAGGGGCTGGATCTGCCGGGCGATGTCTCCGCGACCACCAACCCGAAGAGCTCTACCGGCCGGCTCGATGTCTTCACACGGGTGATTACGGACGGCGGTCGCGCCTTCGATACGGTGCCGGCGGGCTATCGCGGCCCGCTCTACGCGGAAATCAGCCCGCGCACCTTCCCCGTGCTCATTCGCGAGGGCTCGCGCCTGTCGCAGATCCGCTTCCGCGTCGGCCAGTCGCTGGTGAGCGATGAGGAGCTGCGCGCCGTGCACCTCGCCCATGGCATCGTCTCCGGCGGTCCGCAGGCCGAGGCCGCCGAAGGCGATGCCGACGACGAGGCAACCATCGCCGGCGGCGTGCATCTGACCATCGACCTCAAGGGCGACGGTGTTGGAAGCCTCATCGGCTACCGCGGCAAGCGCCACACCGGCGTCATCGACGTCGACGCGAAGGCGGCGCAGGATCCGCTCGACTTCTGGGAGCCGATCATCCATCGCGGCGCCGGGGAGCTGATCCTCGATCCAAACGAGTTCTATATTCTCGTATCGCGCGAGGCGGTGCATGTGCCGCCGCTGTTCGCCGCCGAGATGGTGCCCTTCGATCCGCTCGTGGGCGAATTCCGCGTCCACTACGCCGGTTTCTTCGATCCGGGCTTCGGCCACTCCGCCATCGGCGGAGGCGGCTCGCGGGCCGTGCTCGAGGTGCGCTCCCACGAAGTGCCCTTCATCGTCGAACACGGCCAGACCGTCGGGCGATTGGTCTATGAAACCATGCTGGAACGCCCGGACGCGCTCTATGGCGAAGGCATCGGCTCCAACTACCAGGGCCAGGCGCTGAAGCTCTCCAAGCATTTCCGCGCCGGCTGAGGTCTTAAGGCCGGGGCGGCGACGCCCCGGCCCCGGATCCTTTCCCTTTCCCGGTTCCCGTCGGGCGACCTGCCGACAGATGCGAAAGAGTGCGCGCCGGGCGAACCGCCGCGGTTGACTTTTCGCCGGCCAGTTAGTATGCCTTCCTGACTATCGAGATACAGGCCGACATGCCAGACACCGACACTCACGCCCTTTCGCCGTCGCGCGCGCTTGAGCACCTTCATCGCATCGTCCATCGCCGATGGGCGACGATGGCGACCGGCATCGGTGTCAGCCACAGCGAGTTCGAGTATCTGCGGGCGATCAAGGAGCAGGAGCGGCGCAAGGTCCTGCGCGACGAACACACCCAGCATCTTCAGGACGTGGCGGCGGCGATGGGCGTGCGCAAGGCCTCGGCCAGCGCCATGGTTGTGAAACTTGAGGAACGCGGCCTTGTGCGACGGGTCCCGTGCCTGATGGATGCCCGCGCCCAGCATATCCTGCTGACGGGCTCCGGCGCCGAGCTGCTCGCCCGGGGTGAGGCCGTCTACGAGGCGGCGCTCGCCGAGATCTTCTCCGACCTGCAGGAGGCGGACATCCAGCCGCTGCGCTCGGCAATCAGGACCCTCGCAGACCTCCCCTGAGCGAGGCCTGTTCTTCCAACACCTTCCCCCTCGCTTCCCGGCGCCATCGGGACGCCACAAGGAAGCCCCTCCCATGCGCGCGCACTTTGGTATGTCTTCCATACTAACTTAATGGTCGACGGAGATGACGAAGGCCCAGACAAACACACGGCTTCGGGTTGCCAAAATGGGCAAGAGCGATGCGGCAACCGCGCCGTTCGGCGAGGGAGCACTTTTCGACAAGAGCGCGGGCAGCAGCATCGCGGCGCCGGTCGCGTCTTCCCGATCTTCACCCGCCGGCATGGCGCCCGCGCGCGCCCGGCGAAACGCAAGGAGACTGAAATGACCTTCGATGCAGCACTTATCGGAGCAGCGATCCATCTGCTCTTCTGGGAAAAGCTCCCGCATTGGGGCACATGGTTCAACCGGCTGATCGAGGCCCTGCCCGCGCCGTTGCGGGTGCTCTACAAGCAGTGGAACTGCCCCTATTGCGCCGGCTTCTGGATCGCACTCTGCCTGCACGGCGCCACCGGGCTTTCGACCCTGCCCTCGCTTGACGACATGCCGGCCTATTGGGCCGGGTTCGGCGAACCGCTTGGCTGGCTGCTCGACGCGCTGGCAACCGCGACGCTGATCCAGCTCATCGTGCTTCTGGTCAATGCCATCCGGCTGCCGGCGATGAAATCCGTGATGCTTCGCGACGAATTCATGAAGCGCCAGTCGAACTGACCTCCGGCCCCGCGGGGAGGTCCCGTCGCGCGCGGGCCTCCTCGCGCAGGGCCTTCACCTCCTCGCGCAGGGCGCGCACCTCGGCAAGGACCACGCCCGTTTCCGTATGGATGGCCTGGCGGTCGGCCTCCGCGCTCTGGTCATGCTCCTGCTGCATGGCGGAAACGATGACACCGATGAAAAGGTTCAGCACGGTGAAGGCGGTGCACAGGATGAAGGGGACGAAGAGGGCCCAGGAATAGGGATAGACCTCCATCACCGGCCGGACGACGCCCATCGACCAACTCTCGAGCGTCATGATCTGGAACAGCGTGTAGGTGGAGCGACCGATGGTGCCGAACCAGTCCGGGAAGCTGCCGCCGTAGAGCTTCGTCGTCATGACCGCGAAGACATAGAAGACAAGCGCCAGAAGAAGCACGATGGAGCCCATGCCGGGAAGCGCGGCGACAAGGCCGCCGACCACGCGGCGCAGCGAGGGCACCACCGAGATCAGCCGCAGCACCCTGAGGATGCGCAGCGCGCGCAGCACCTGGAACGCGCCATTGGCCGGCATCAGCGCGATCGCGACGACGACGAAATCGAAGAGGCTCCAGGGATCGCGGAAGAAGGCAAGCCGGTGGGCATATATGCGCAGCACGATCTCGACGGCAAAGATCGCCAGCACGATCCGGTCGAGCGCATAGAGGAAGGGCCCCGCCGCCGCCATCGCGGCCTGGCTGGTTTCCAGCCCGAGCGTGACCGCATTGACCACGATCAGCGCGATGATCGTCCATTCCCAGCGCCTGGAGCGCACCAGTTGCGATAGTCTGTCCCGCATTGCCGCCAAAGCGCTTGCCCCGTGTTTCGATGCTCAGATGGCCGCCAGTCCGGCAGCCGACCAGAGGTGGGATCGCACGGGCCGAAATCAAGCGGCCGAGCGTGCCGCGAAGCGCGATCTCCACAGGCTGGCGTGCGTGTGCCCCCTTGTGCGGGACCGGGAGAGCGGGTATCTAAATCTCGTGATGCGGGTATGGTGAAATGGTATCACAGGAGCTTCCCAAGCTCTTAGCACGGGTTCGATTCCCGTTACCCGCTCCAACCTCCCCCGTCTTTCAAGCTTCCCTTTGATGTCTTGTCCGCGACGCCCGCTTGCGGAACGCGCGCGCCTCACAAATCCACCAGGTCCAGTCCGTCGCCGAGCTCGCTGCGGGCGATGTCGACCACACTTCGGTGGTGGGTGAAGAGGATCGGCTGCAGGCTCTCCGACAACCCCGCCAGCGCGCGCAATCCGGCCGCCGTGCGGTTGTCGTCGAACGTCTGGAACAGATCGTCGCCGATGAAGGGCGCGGCCTCGGCACGGCTCGCGTAGTCGCTCAGGAATGCGAGCCGTAACGCCAGATAGAGCTGGTCGCCGGTGCCTTCGCTCAATCCGCTCATCGCCACCTCCTCACCGCCCTCGGCGCGAAGTGCGTAAAGCTCGCTGCGGTCATCCTCGGCAAAGCTGCGTGTCAGGCCCGAGAAGGCACCGTCCGTGAGCTTCGCGAAGATCTCGCCGGCACGCTCGACCAGCGGGTCGCCCTGGCTCTGCCGATGGCGGGCAAGGGCTGCGTCGAGCAGCAGCGCCGAGATCCTCAGCACCGACCACTCCCTTGCCACGTCGAGCATCTCCGTCTCCGCCGCCTGGCGGATGAAGGCGGCCTTTTCCGCGCCCTCGCCCTCCTCCGCCGCGCGACGGTCGGCCAGCGCCGCCTGGCGCGCGGCGTGGGCTTCGTCGCGGGCGCGCGTCAACCGTTCGTCCTCGGCCTGCAGGCCCTCCAGATCGACCGAGGCGCTGTCGGCGTCGAAGCCGGCGAGTTCCTCGGCAACCGCCGCCCGGCTCTCGCCTTCGGAGACCTGCGCAAAGCGGGAAAGACTGTCGGCATGGGCCAGGGCGAGGCCATCGCGCTCGCAAAGACGCACGGCAAGGTCGCGCAGCGCCTCCTCGGCAAGTCCCCTGGGCAGGCGTGCACGCAAGACCTCCAGCCGGGCCCGCGCCTCTGCGAGCCGGGCGTCGGCCTGCTCCAGCCCGCTCTCCGCCTTTTCCTTCTCCGACAGCGCTCCGTCGCGGCGGATGCGGGCGGCAAGCTGCTCCTCGTGGCGGCGGTTGAGGAGCGCGGCCGCCACCACCGGCGGATGGTCGGCAAGGTCGGGGGCAATGCCCGCCGACAGCGTCGCCACGCGCGCCTCGAAGGCGCGATTGTCGCGGCGCATCCCCTCGACGCGACGGGCCGCGTGGTCGCGCTGCGCAAGAGCGGCAGGCAGCTCACGCCAGGCAGCGACGGCCGCCTCGGCCGCGGCAATCGAGCTGCCCGCGGGCAATCCCAGTGGCGCAAGCGCCGCATCGAAGCGCGCGCGCCAGTCCGCGGAGCGCGCGGCAAGCGCCTGCCTGTCGGCGACGATCCGCTCGACACGGCTGCAAAGGTCCTCGCGTCGGGCCGCTCTCATGCGGCCGGCGGCCCAACTCTCCTGCTGCTTCGCCAGCGTGGCCTCGAGGCGCCGCGCAAGCGGGCGGAGCCTCTCTGCGGGCGCGATTTCAAGGTCGAGATCCCTGGCCAGAGCCTCCAGATCCGGCCGGAGCGTCTCGGCCAATTGCTCCAGCGCCTGCAGCCGGTCGGCAAGCTCCACAGCTTCGCCGCGGCGTTGCAGAAGCGCCTCGACGCCGCGACGCCAGTCGAGCATTCGCTCGGGCGCAAGCGGCACCATGCCCAGGCCGGCGAATGCCGCCTGCCACTCTCCCCATGCCGCCTCTCGCTCCCCCGCGACCCGCTCGCCCTCGGCTTCAAGGGCGGCAAGTTCGGCGCGGTGCCCGGCCAGCGCCTCACGGTTCGCCTGATGGCGGGTGACGCGCTCCGCTTCCGCAATCGCCCGGTCGGCAAGCCGGTCTGCCTCCGCAACACGGCCCTGCACGTCGGCCAGAGGATCGCCCGCGCCAGCCCGTGCGACAGCAAGGGCGTCCGGCAGACCGGCAAGAGCATGGTCGCGCGCCGCCCGCGCGGCACGGATCGCCTCGGCGGAGGGAATATCGCCACCGCGTTCGGCCTCGGCGACAACCGCCGCGATGCGGTCGATGCGGTTGCGCATTTCGCGAAGGGCATCTTCCTGCCGGCGCGCCTCCTCGCCAAGGCCCGCAAGCCGGTCGCGGTGCGCGGACAAAAGCGGAAGCGAGGGCAGCGGCACGGTGGCGAGAGCGTCTGGGTCGGCGACCGGCGGATCGAGCCGGCCCGCCTCCTCGGCCAGCCGCCGGCGCGTAGCGGCAAGCCTCGGGACGATCTCGTCGACGCCGTCCAGTGTCTTGAGATCGGGAGCAAGCGCGGCCAGACGGGCAAGCAGCGGCCCCGGATCGCTTTGTTGCACGCCCGGCTGCGCCTCGCCGTCGAGATCGGCAAGCGCCTGTCGTTCCTTCGCCTCGCTCTCGGCAAGCGTCTGTGCATCGCGCTCGATCCGGCGGCCAGCCTCGATCGCGCCCGAAAGCCCCGCAAGATCGGCATCTGCCGGCTGCCTGTCGTTCAGCGCCGCACCGGAAAGATCGTCCCCGCCATGACCGAGACGGCGGAGAATGGCGGCGATCTCCTCCCCGTGCGCATCGGCTTCAGCCTGAACGCGCGGGATCTGCTCCAGCCGTTGGCGGTAGGCTCCGGTTTCGGCAAAGAGTTCGGCGATCTCCTCAGCCCGTTCCAGCAATGCATCATCGACCACAAGCGCCGCGTGGGCCTTGCCGGCCTCCTCCGCGCGGACAAGAGCGGCGCGACGGATCGCCTCCACCGCATCGAGGCCGTCAAGCGCGGCCTTCAGGTCGCCTGTCAGGCTGTCGGGCACCTCTGCGAGATCGGCGAACCGGTCGAGCGCGCGTTCGTGCGCGAGAAGCTCCTCAAGAAGCGGGCGCAGTCGCAGAAGCCGATCCAGACGGCGCTCGCGCTTGCGGTGCTCCTTGAGCGTGACGGATGCCTCGTCGAGCGCGGCCTCCGCCGCATCGACCGCCGCGTTTAGGCCCTTCCACGCAGCCTCGCGCAACTCGCGCTCGCGCATGAGTTTCGTGGCCTCCTCGTGGCGGGCAAGCGCCTGGAAGAAGCGGCGATCCTTGGAAGCGCGCGCCGCGAAAAGCCCGCTCGCCTCCTCGTCGAGCGCCTTGCGCAGGGCGGCAAGCCCGTGGCGGCCGGAAGCAGCGGCGAAGAGCGCGCCCTGCCCGTCGCCTTCCTGCGAGAGCAGCGCTCTCGCCCCGTCCCGCAGGCGCGCCGAGTTGAGGCCGAAACTGTTCAGAAAGACATCGCGGCCGAGATTTCCCAGGAAGGGAACCAGCGCATCGTCACGCAGCGGCGTCTCCGCCTCATCATCGGAAAGCAGCGTGTTCTTGTTGCCACGCCGGCGGCGAAAGGACAGATGCTCGCCGTGGCTGTTGACCAGGCGCGCGCCGACCCGCAGCGACTTGGCCTCGTGGCGAAAGTCCCATTCCTTGGCATGCGGAAAGCCGAAGAGAAGATCGGCGATGGCCGCGAGCGCGGTCGACTTGCCCGCCTCGTTCGCGCCGTAGACGAGATGGAGCCGCGCGCCGGAACGAAAGGCAAGCGATCTGTCCGTCAGTCCGCCGTACCGCAGGAGGTCGAGCCGCTCGAGGCGCATCTCCTTAAGCGCCCCCACCGATACGCAGCCCGAGCAACGCCCGCGCCTCGTCGACGAGCGCGTCGAGATCCTCGCCAAAGGGCGCGGCGGGATCGAGAAGCCCGCCTGGAACCCGCGCGGCGATCTGCGCGATTTCCGCCTGTGCGGCGGCGCGGAAGTCCTGATCATGCACAGCTTCGTCAAGAAGCGAGGCGAGATCGAGCGCGCCGTCGCCGAGTTGCACCGGATCCTGCGTGCCGGGACGGGCGAGGTCGAGAACAAGCTTTTCAAGGAAGAGATCGGCTCCGGCTCGGTCGAAGGCACCCTGGACCTCCACGGTGAGATCCGCGCGCCCGGCCAGCAGCGCATCGCGCAGCGGACTTTCGCCGAAAAGCCGCAGGCGCGCGGCCAGCGGACGACCGTCGGCGCGCACGGCCTCGCTCGCCAGCGCCTCCTCGACCGCCGCAAGCAGCGCGTCGCGGTCACCATGGACGGAAACATCGAGCTCGACGCGGGCGAAGCGCGCCGCGTCGACGACGAGACGCTCCATGGCCTCGACCCGGCCGTCGACCACGCGGACGAGCACCGCCCCCTTCTCGCCGGTTTCGCGGATGCTGCGGCCCTGAATGTTGCCGGGGAAGACGATCGGCGGATCCTGCGCGACCACCTCATGGGCATGGACATGGCCGAGCGCCCAATAGTCGTAGCCCCGCGCCTTCAGGTCCTCGACCGTGCAGGGCGCGTAGTCCGCATGCGGCGGCCGGCCGGTCAGCGAGGTGTGCAGCAGGCCGATGTTGAAGTGGCCGGCGAGCGGAGCGGGATAGGCACGCGCGAGGTTCTCCGGCACCTGCCGATTGGCAAAACTCTGTCCGTGGATCGCAACGCCGAGATCCTCCAGGCGATGCGTCTCGGGGCTGCGCACGCCGAAGACATGCACATTGTCCGGCAGGGTGATGGAGCGGGTGACCACGCTCTGGGCATCGTGGTTGCCGCGGATGACAAAGACCGGAATGCCGGCGCGCGCCAGCCGGGCCATCTCCCGGTTGAAGAACAGCCCGACCGAATGATCCTTCCAGTCTCCGTCATAGACGTCGCCGGAGATGACGAGGAAGCGTGCGCCCTTGTCGATCACCGCATCGACGAGGCCGACGACGGCCGCGCGGATCGCGTCGGCGAAGCGTTCCGCCAGCACCGGGTCGCGCAGGGCAAGACCGGCGAGCGGACTGCCGAGATGGAGATCCGCCGCATGAACGAACGTAAAGGCAGACACGAATTGACCCCCGGATGAGATGCGCCTGGCGGATTCGGCTCGAAGGCTCCGAACCTAGACGGAAACGCGCGGTGCTTTCAACTCGCCGCCACCGCGCGGACCGCCCCTCTCCCGCCTCGCGCGGAGAAAGCCGAAGACCCGCCAGCCTCGGGCCGGCGCCATCATCGCCACTCCCCCGGTTCGCGGCCGGCGGGCAAGACCGTGCTCGGTCTTCTGCCAGTGATGCGGAGCGCGGACCAGCTCCATGAGCGCGGCGTAGAAGGCAAGGCTCTGGGCAATCCAGTAGACCGGCACGAGCAACAGGTCGAGGAGCGCCGGCGGACGATCTCGCGCCATGGCTCCGCCGATCAGCAACAAGGTCATGCCACCGTAGCAGGCAAGGACGCTGAGGCCGGCGAGCGGCAACAGGATGGCGGCAAAATCGACCGAGAGCAGGGACACGTCCGCAAGCCCGGTACCGTAGAACAGAAGCACCAGCACAAAGACCGGGTGGGCGGCAAGCGTCGTCACCATGGCAAGCAGATAGACCAGAAGCACCACGAGGCGCGTGCGCCGAAGGTCGCGGGCAAGCGCGCCGGGGCTTCGCAGCAGGACGAGCAGCGTCTGCAACCAGCCCTTGAGCCAGCGCGTGCGCTGCCGGTGCCAGGCGATCCAGCTTAGCGGTGCCTCCTCCCATGTCGTCGAGCCCAGCATCGCGATCCCGTAGCCCGACCGCACCAGCCGAACGGCCAGATCGGCGTCCTCGGTGACATTGTGCGGATCCCAGCCGCCGACCGCCTCCAGCGGCAGGCGGCGGAAATGATTGGAGGTGCCGCCGAGCGGAACCGGCCAGTCGCGCGCCGCCATCCATGGCAACAGGCAGTCGAAGAGGCCCGAATATTCCATCAGGAACTGACGGGGAAAGAAGCGCGGGCTGCGGTGGTCGATGGCAAGCTGTGCCTGAAGCACGGCGACATCGGCGGGAAGCTCGGCGAAACGCGCCGCTGCCTTGAGCAGCTGGTCCGGCTCCGGCCGGTCTTCACCGTCATAGACGACGACGAGTTCGCCGCGCGCTTGCGACAGTCCGTGGGCAAGCGCGCGCGGCTTGGTGCGCGGATGACCGTTCGGCACCGACAGGATGCGCATGCCGCCGCGCAGATGAGGAACGAGCGCCGCCCCCGTCTCGCGGTCGTCCGCCTCCAACAGAAACAGCACTTCGAAGCGGTCGCGGGGATAGTCCAGCGCGCCGAGATGAGCGGCAAGGGACGCCGCGACCCGCGCTTCTCGGTAGAGCGGCACGAGCACGCTCACGGGCGGCAGCTCGGCGCGTGGCAACATGCGGTGCGGCACGGGTGCGCGGGCGCCGGACACTCCGGCAAGAGCGCGAACCCCGCTCGACAGCAGCCCGACGCCGGTGACGAGAACCGACAGCAGAACGGCGGCGGCCTTGAGCGAGAAGACCTGCCCCGCGAGGATCCCGCCGGCTGCGACCGCCAGGACGACCGCCTGCCCCTTTGTCAGGGTACGCAAGGCCGACATCCTGGAACGGGTGAGCGCGAGACGGGCTGCCGGATCGGCCTCGGCGATCGCCCTGTCGAGCGCCGCAGGTGCGGCGATACAGGTCCGTTCGCGCAGGTCCGGGAACCGGTCGACAAGGTCGAGAAACGCTGCCAGCCGCCCTGGCGGCAGCGCCACGGCGACCATGGTGCGCCCGCTCTCGTCACGGCCGATGGCAAGCGGCCCGTTGGTGCCCGGCGGCGGCGGAAAACCTGGGGAATGGCAGGAAACGAACGACCCGGAAGGCAGGAAGCGCAGGCCAGCGGCCTCCGCGACCGCTGCGTAGTAGGCCTCCTCCGGCACAAGCTCCAGATCGAGAAGCAGTCGCCCCGGCGGCATGGCCCGTCGACGCGCGGTCCGCAGCACGACCTGCAACAGGGCATCGCAGACCCCGCGCCGGCGCAACACCTCGAGGTCCGGGGGGAGAGCCGCGGGCGGGCGGGCACCGGGTCGTTGCCGCAACCGGACGGCGGCAGGGCGGCTCCGCGTCCGCTCGCGCCCCGCATCGCCGACAATCGAGTGCGGCGGCGGCAGCGCGGAAGGGGCGCACTCGGAAAGCTCGGGCAGGGAAGGCTCGGGCATGGGGCGGGATCGTGGTATGGTGTGGCGGGAAAAGAGGATAAAGAAAAGAAACGGGCAGCCGGACGCCGGCCGGAACGACAGGATTGACAGGAATGCTCCCCGGATTTGACCGCAAGACGATTGCAGTTGCAACTCTTGCTATTTTTACGAGTGCAGCCGCGACTCTCGCCCAATCCGCAACGCCGGAAGCTTCCGCTACGTCAGAAATTACCTCGACGGAAGTGGTCACGCCCAACTACTGGGATCCGCGCACCGGCACGGACCGCCCGACAACGACGCCCAACACGATCCGCTTCCTTGCAGCCGATGATTTCCCGCCCTTCGCATTTCGCGACGGCACGGGTCGGCTCACCGGCTTCAACATCGACCTTGCCCGCGCGATCTGCGAAGAGCTGGAGGCTGCCTGCTCCTTGCGGATCAAATCCTTCGACGCGTTGGTGCCGGCGCTCGACGGCGAGGAGGGCGACGCGATCATCGCCGGCCTGGCGACGACACCGGGCAACGTGCAGACGCTGCTCTTTTCCGATCCCTACCTGCGCCTTCCCGCCCGCTTCTCGGTGCTGAAGGGCAAGACGCTTTCGGTCCTTCCCGAGGATCTGGTCGGCAAGCGCATCTCGGTTGTCGAGGGCACCGTGCACGAGAGGTTCCTGCGCAGCTATTTCAGCGGTGCGGAGATCCGGACCTACCCGACCGCCACGGAAGCGCGCGCCGCACTGGGCACCGAGGAGGTCGACGCCCATTTCGGCGACGGCCTGTCGCTGTCCTTCTGGCTCAACGGCAAGATCTCGGGGAATTGCTGCGAGTTCGTCGGCGGCCCATGGCTCGAACCGGGGTATTTCGACCACGGCCTGTCCATCGCCTTGCGCCGGGACGACGCGCTGCGTCAGGCGGCGGTCAACCACGCGCTCGCGCGCCTTCAGGCCAAGGGCGTCTATTCCGAGCTCTATCTACGCTACTTCCCCGTCAGCTTTTACTGAAGGATCCCGCCCGGGCCGGCCGCCGTGCGCGGGGCCAGCGCGAA
Source organism: Stappia sp. (assembly GCF_048268045.1). Lineage (GTDB taxonomy): Bacteria > Pseudomonadota > Alphaproteobacteria > Rhizobiales > Stappiaceae > Stappia. The sequence goes on along the minus strand of NZ_JBLWWG010000004.1, from coordinate 408,005 downwards.
AGGGAAGAGCAAGGCTCCACAGAATGCCGGCCGGCTTTTCGTCCTGATATTCCGTCAGGCCGATGGTCATGCCCTCGTGCCCCTCCCGCGGCTGGTCGACATAGGTGCGAAACAGCCGGTCCCAGAGCGAAAGATTGAAGCCGTAGTTGGAATCCGTCTCCGCGCGGATCGTCGAATGATGGACCCGGTGCATGTCGGGCGTCACCAGGACGAGGCGCAAGATCCGGTCCAGCGCGCCCGGCAGGCGCAGATTGGCGTGGTTGAACATCGCCGCGCCGTTCAGCACCACCTCGAAGACGAGAACACCGATTGCCGGGATGCCGAAGACAGCCACAACGCCGGCCTTCCAGAGCATTGACAAAAGAATTTCCAGAGGATGAAAGCGCAGCGCCGTGGTCACGTCGATGTCGCGGTCGGCATGGTGCATCCTGTGGATGCGCCAGAGCAGCGGCACCTTGTGCGACGCCCAGTGCTCGAACCAGACGGCGAAGTCGAGGATCACGAAGCCGGCGATGGCGGCAAGCGCGACGGGCGCATCCTGCATGTGAAACAGCCCAAAGCCGGCCTGCTCGGCCCAGAGAGCCACGCCGACGGCGGCCATCGGGAAGACGATGCGCAGCATCGCGGTGTCGAACGCGACGATGGCGAGGTTGGTGGTCCAGCGCCGCGCCCGTGACAGGATCAGGTCGCGACGCGGCAGGACGACCTCGAACAGCGCCATGGCCGCGAAGATGCCAAGGAAGATCGCAAGTCTGATGCCAGCTTCGTTCATGGTCTCCAAGACCTCCGTGGGGCGCGTTCATGCACCGTGCAAACCGCTCTCCGGCAGCCCTGCTGCTTGAACCTAGCGCGCGCCCGTGGGATAGGCGAACAACGCTGCATTCAAGGGTTCGTGAAGAGCCCCGCACACAGGACCGACAAATGAGCGACTTCCTCTGGACCCGCGCCGAAGGCGACACCCCCGCTGCCGCGACCCTGCTTCTCGCGCATGGGGCGGGCGCGGCCATGGATTCGGGCTTCATGAACCGTTTCGCCGGCCATGCCGCCAAGGCCGGGCTCGATGTCGCCCGCTTCGAGTTCGCCTATATGGCAGGCCGTCGTGACGGTGGCCGGAAGCGCCCGCCGCCGAAGGCCGACCTGCTCATCGGCGAGTTCCAGACAGCGCTCCAGACACTGCTTGCCACTTGCCCGGGGCCTGTCCTGATCGGAGGCAAGTCGATGGGCGGTCGCGTCGCGGCAATGCTCGCCGCCTCCCCCTCCCTGCCCAAGCGGGTCACGGGCGTCGTCTGCCTTGGCTATCCGTTCCATCCTCAGGGTGACGCCGGGAACTGGCGGCTCGCCCCGCTCGAGGAAACCCGCCGCCCGGTGCTGATCGCCCAGGGCGACCGCGACGGCTTCGGCAATGTGGCCGAGCTTGCGGACGTGGCCCTGCCGGAAACGGTGCGCCTGTTCTTCCTTGAGGACGGCAACCACGATCTTGCTCCGCGCGGCGCCTCGCCCGCGACCTGGGACGGCAACCTGGCGCAGGCCGCCAGGGAGACGGCGGTTTTTGCAGCAAGCCTCACCGAGGCAAAATGAACAGCGCCGCCTGACCGGCCTCGCCGGTGCGCAGACAGGGGCATGCGCACCGACACCTATTCTGCCGGAACGCCGTCGGGTCCGCGCGGCGCAGGCGGGTGTGAGCGCTCCGGGTGCGGGCCATCCTGCAGACCGTCGTCGCCATCCTCGTCCTTGCGCAGCGTGAGCAGGCGCATGATATCGTCGCCAATGCCCATCATCGCCGGCACGAGGACGAGGACCAGTGCGGTCGCCGTCGACAGACCGAAGACGATGGTGATGGTGATCGGCATCAGGAAGCGCGCCTGAAGATTTTCCTCGAAAAGCAAGGGCGCAAGCCCGCCGATCGTCGTCAGCGAGGTGAGAAGCACGGCGCGCAGACGGTCGAGCGAGGAGGAGACGGCCGCGCTCTCGACGCTTTCCCGCTCCGACAGCCGCTCGTCGAAGCGCGCCACCAGAATGATCGAGTTGTTGACCAGGATGCCCGACAGGCCGAGCAGCCCGATGAAACTCAGGATCGTCAGGTCGTAGCCCATGATGTAGTGGCCGAAGACCGTGCCGACGATGCCGCATGGGATGATCGACATCACCGCAATCGGCTTGAAGTAGCTCGCGAAGACGGCGGCGAGGATCAGGTAGATCATCGCCATCGCCGCGACCGTGCCCAGCTCCAGATCGCTGAACGCGTCCTTGCGCTCCTCCTCGCGTCCGGAGAACCGGTATTCGACGCCATGGCGCGCGGCGATGTCCTGAATCTTGCCGTCGCTGAGATCCTGCACCAGCCGAATGTTGGTGGTCACGTCTGAATCCACATCCGCCGAGACGGAGATCGTAATCTTGCCGTCACGCCGCTGGATGACCGAGAACCCCTGCCGGTCCGACAGCCGCACGACCTCGAGAAGCGGCACGAACTCGCCGTTCGGCGCCTTCAGGTAGAGCGTGCGCAGGGCCCCCGCCCCGCCAGCCTCCATCTCCTGGCGGACGCGGATCGTGACCTCTTCCTCGCCTTGCGCGAAGCGGCGCGGGATCGCGCCCTCCAGGGCACTGCGGATCTGGCGGGCGGCATCGTCGACGGTGAAGCCCAGTGCCTCGCCGCGCGGGCTCAGTTCGATAAGGAGTTCCGGCTTGCCGAAGGGAAGGTCATCGGCGACGCCGTCGACACCCGGGTAGCTCGTCAGCAGCTCCTGCAGCTCGAGCGACGCCTCCTTCAGCGCCATCGTGTCGGTGCCGGTCAGGCGCACGTCGAGATCACGTCCCGGAGGCCCGCCACGCCGCTCGTAGACGGCGACGCGCTTTGTGCCGGGAATCTCGGGGATCTCCTTGCGCCAGGCGCGCACGATCTCTGGGGTACGGATGGTGCGGGCTTCCGAGGCTGTGAGCTGGACGTCAATGCTCGCGACATTGCGGCCGCGGCTGTTGCCCGACTGGCCAAGCGTGGCGTAGGAGGCAACGACAAGCTTCTCGCCGCTGTCTCCGGCAAGCTTTGCCTCGGCACGGCGAAGTGCCTCCTCGATCGCCAGCAATCCGGCCTCGGACTTCTCCAGCGAAATGCCGGCGTTGTAGTCAATGGTGGCACGGATGTTCTCCGCCTCCGGCGAGGGGAAGAACCGGAACTTGACGTGATTGCCCATCACGATGCCGGCCGTCAGGAACAAGGTCGCGATGGCGATCGCCACGGTGACGTAGCGCCAGCGATAGGCACCCAGCACGAGGGCGCGGAACGGCACATCGCGCACCCAGTCGAAGCCCGCGTCGAAGGTGCGGCGGAAACGGCCCGGTTCGTCCTCGAAGGGCGTGTCGCGGCGCCTCCGGCGGAGGCTCATGAACAGAACCTCGAGGCCGAGGGCGACCGCGAAGAACAGCAGGATCACCGCGCCGTCGAAGGCGAGTACGCCCAGACCATCGCGCCCGGCGCGCGCCGGAACGGCGAGCCAGTCGAGAATCGGAGGCACGGAGATGTCCGGCCGCCCGGCGAGCCCGATGACGAAGAGCGCCGGCATCGCCGCAAGCAGCACGACGCGCCACCAGTTCCACGACGGACGGCGGGCGAGCGAATGTGCCAGATGGCCCGGCAGCACCAGGAAGCACTCGACAATGCTGGCGATGACCACCGATATGACCACCAGCGGGAAGGCGCTCATGATCTGGCCGATGGTGTCGCGCATCAGCAATATCGGCAGGAAGGAAGCGATGGTGGTGGTGCAGGCGGCGACGATCGGCCAGAGCATGCGCCCGGCGCCCTCCTCGGCCGCGTGATAGGGACTGTCGCCCATCGCGACCCGCGTCGCGGTGTGCTCGCCCACCACGATGGCGTCATCGACGATGATGCCGAGCGCCATGATCAGCGCGAAGAGCGAAATCATGTTGATGGTCTGCCCGGTCATCCACATGATGCCCGCCGTGGCCAGGATCGCCACCGGAATGCCGGCCACCACCCAAAGCGCGATGCGCGCGTTGAGGAAGGCGAAGAGCACGATCAGCACGAGGATGAAGCCGGAAATGCCGTTCTCGACCAGGATCATGATGCGCTGGAACAGCGAGTCCGCCCGCACCTCGTATTTGACCAGCTCCAGCGAGTGCGGAAGCTCCCCGGCGATCTCCGTCAGATACTTGTCGAGGATGGCGTTGACCTTGAGCTGGTCGGCCTTGGCCGAGCGCTGCACGGTCAACTCGACGGCGCGCACCCCGTCGGAGAAACCGATCACCTGATCGTCGTCATAGGTCTTGGAGACATCGGCGATGTCGCGCAGACGCACCTTCTCGCCGGTGGGGAAGGATTTCACCACGATCCGCCCGATGGCCTCGGGCGAGGCGGTGTCGGCGACGGCACGCACCTGCCGCTCGATGCCGCCCTGAAGGTCGCCAGAGGGCATGTCGCGGGTGTTGAGGGCGATGCGCCCGGAGATATCGCCTAGCGTCATGTCGAGGCGGCGCAGCTCGCGCTCGGGCACCTTGACCGTGTATTCGGTATCGCGAAAGCCGCTGAAGGTGACCTTGTCGATGCCCCGGTCGATAAGGTCGTCTCGGATCTTGCGCGCATAGCCCTTGAGCGCGTCCTCGGAAAAGGGGCCGCGCAGGGCGACCCGGGCGACCCGGTCGAACCAGTTGGACAGAGCGATGACAGGTGTCTCGCTGTCCTCTGGCAGGGTGGTCACGCCGGCGATCGCCTGCTCGACGTCCGACAGCGCTTTCTGCATGTCGGCGCCCTCGAGGAACTCAAGGCTGACCGAGGCCGCGCCCTCGCGGGCATAGGAGACCATCTCGTCGACGTTGTCGATGAAGCGCAGCTCCGGCTCGACCGCCTGAAGGATGTTCTTTTCCACGTCCTCGGCACTGGCCCCGGGCCAGGAGATCGTCACGTTGATGCGGTCGATGACCACCTGCGGGAAAAATTCTGTGTTGAGCTTGGTGATGCCGAAGATGCCGAACAGCACCATCAGCACCATCACCAGGTTGGCGGCATTGGGGTGGCGCAGGAAGGCACCAATGAAGCCGCGCGGCTCGAAGTCGGGCATGTGCATCGGATCAGCTCCGCCCGTCCTGGGTGCCGGCGGGCTTGCCGGTCGCAGCCGCGGCACCGGCCTTGCCGTCGGCCTCGTCCTTTTCCTTGGCCCCGAAAGGATCTTTCACCAGAACGCCCTCGCCCACCTCGTCGAGGCGCGTTGCGACAAGCACGTCACCGGTCTGAAGGTCGCCCTCGACCAGCAGGCTGGTACCGTCGAAGGCGACCGGGGTCACCTCGCGCCGCTGGGTGCGCCCGTCGACGACGACATAGACATGATCGGTGCCGTAGAGCGCGGCCTCGGGAATGCGGGCGCTGCGAGGATAGGTGCGATCATCGAGGGTCACTTCGACAAAGGCGCCCGGGCGCAGCACGGCCTGGTCGGCTCCGGCCGTGACACTGGCATAGATGTCGATGCCGCCGCGGGCGACGGCGACTTCCGCGCCGGTGCGCACGATTTCGCCCGTGTAGCGCACAGGCACGCCGCCGATGTGCCAGACCACCTCGACGGGACGGCCGACGACGGAGCCCGTATCGGAAAGGACCCGGCCGTATTGATTGTCGGAAAGCGTGAACCGCGCCTCGAGCGCGTTGCGGTCGTAAAGCGTCGCAACCACGTCGTTGACGCCAACAAGCCGGCCGATGGCGGCGCTCTCGCTCATCACCACGGCATCGAAGGGGGCGCGCAGGACCGTATCGGCAAGATTGCGCTCGGCCTGGGACTGGCGCCATTCCAGCCGCTCGATCGCCGCCTGCTGCTGTTGGACGCGCGCCTTCTCCACGTCGAGGGCGTTGCGTCGCTGCTCGACGGCCTGCTTGCGCTGCGATACCAGCAGCCGGCGTTCGTCGAGGGTGCGCTCCGTCACGGAGCCGCTGGCAAGAAGCTGGGAGGCGCGCTCCAGATCGCGCTCGGCGAAATCGAGCTGCTCGACCGCGCGCGTGACATTGCCCTCTTCCGTGGCGACCCGGCCGCGCGCCTCGACCATGGCGGCGCGCGCCTCGGCGAGATTGGCCTTCGCCTCGGTCACCGCGCCCTCATACTGGAAGGGATCGACGGAGACGATCTCCTCCCCCTTGTCGATGGTCGCGCCGGTCTCGAGCTTCGGATTTACCCGCACGATCTCGCCGGCGACCAGCGCCCGCAGCTCCGCATTGCGGGCCGCCGCGACTTCGCCGTAAACGGTCAGGCGGGGGGTGTGGTCGCCGATCTCCACCGGCAGGGTGCTGACGGTGTAGATGGTCTCCTGCTTGGGTCGGGTCGGCACGTCGCCACGCGCCAGCACGAGATGCTTCATGCCCGTGTAGGCGCCGGCTATGATCAGGAGCGCGACAGCCGCCTGAAGCGTCGCCTTGGAAACGAGGACAAGCCGGCGGCTTTGCCGGCGACCGCCCTCGTCAGGGCGGTGATAGGACACGTCCGTCCTGTGCGTCGACGACGTTTCATCCACGGATTTCAGCATCGCTTTCTCGCCCACTCGCCAACCTTTGCCCTGTCGTCGTTCTCCCTCGGAAGCGGCCTGCCCACGGCAGCCGCTTCCCCTCGCACTGCCTTCTACGGTGGGCCCGCGCGCGCGGACCTGCCTCCGGGACGATGGCATTGCGATAGCTGGCGACTATCAAAGCGAAGATGACGGGGCGCAAGCCGAAGAATGTATCAATCTGTCGTCGCAATTGAGGCACAGGGACGCGCAAGGCGGAGCCGGTGCAACGGAGCGCCATGCCGCCCCAGGGCTGACCGGCGCGACGCATAGCCTGGAGAAGGTGATACAAACGGCGACAATATTTGCGCCGGCCGGACGGGAAACCGCCCGGCAGCGGGAAAAACGGCAAGGCCAGAAAGAAAAAAGGCGGCAAACGCGCGCGCCCGACTACGGGGTCAGAATTCGTCCGAGGCGTAGTCGTAGCGCGTGTTGCAGAAGCGGCAGGTGACCTCGATCCGCCCACCCACCGTCATGTCGTCGCGCTCCTCGGCGGAAAAGCCCTTGAGCATGCCGCGAATACGCGTATCCGAGCAACGGCAGCGGTCGACGATGGGCTGGGGCGGGAAGATGCGCACGCCGCGCTCGTTGAAGAGACGGAAAAGCAGCCGCTCGGCTGTCATGTCCAGGTCGGTGAGTTCGTCGTCGCGCAAGGTCTCGACGAGCGCGCGCGCCTCACGCCAGGCGTCGTCCTCGTCAAGGTGATGCGCGCCCGCGCCCTCCGGCGCATCGCCGGGATGCAGGTCGGGCTGGCGCATGCGCTCCGGCGCCTCGGGCAGGAACTGCGCCAGCACGCCACCGGCAAGCCACGAATGACGCGGCGCGGCGCCTTCCTGGCGCTCAAACACCTCGCCGACGGCGAGACGCACAACGGTCGGGATCTGCTCCGACTGGGCGAAGTAGCGGTGCGCCACCTCCTCCAGCGAAATGCCGTCCAGCGCGACAATGCCCTGATAGCGGTTCATCGCCGCGCCCTGATCCACCGTCATTGCCAGATGGCCACGCCCGAGCAGGGACGCCGTATCGGTCGCGCCCGCGCGCTCGGCCTCGGCAAGCGCCGCCTCATCGAACTGGGCGCAGGCGCGCAGGCCGTCCGGCGTGTCGAAATCGACGACGAGCATCGACACAGGCCCGTCGGTCGTTGTCTGCAGCGTGAAGCGCCCGTCGAACTTCAGCGAGGTTCCAAGCAACGCGACGAGCGTCGCAGCTTCCGCCAGCAGGCGTGACACCGGCGTCGGATAGGCGTGGCGCTTCAGGATCTTGTCGAGAACCGGGCCCATAAGCACGGCACGGCCGCGCACGTCGAGCGGCTCCACCGAATAGGGCAGGACGGCATCGCGACCGGCCGGCTGGACGCCGAGCCGGTCGAGTTCTTCAGCAACAGTCATCAGGCCTGCAGGGCTCCAAAGCACCAGGCAAGAATGCCCTTTTGCGCATGCATGCGGTTTTCCGCCTCGTCGAAGACGACGGAAGCCGGGCCGTCCATCACCTCGGACGTCACCTCCTCACCGCGGTGCGCGGGAAGGCAATGCATGAAGATCGCGTCGGCGTCGGCCTCGCCCATCAGCCGGCTGTTGACCTGATAGGGCTTCAGCATGTTGTGGCGGTCGCCCTCGTCGTCACCCATCGAGACCCAGCAGTCGGTGACCACCGCATCGACGCCGCGCACGGCCTCGAACGGATCGTCGGTCAGGCTGATCTCGGCGCCGGCCTTGCGGGCAGCGGCGATAAGATCCGCCGGGGGGGCAAGCTGGGAGGGCGTGGCGATGCGCAGTTCAAAATCGAACTTCGCCGCCGCATGAACCCAGGAGGCCAGCACATTGTTGCTGTCGCCAGTCCAGGCGACGGACCGGCCGGCGATCTTGCCCTTCTTCTCCTCGAAGGTGAGCACGTCGGCCATGATCTGGCACGGATGGGTGAGCTTGGTCAGGCCGTTGATCACCGGAACGGTCGCATGTTCCGCCAGTTCGTGCAGCGCGTCATGATCAAGGATGCGGATCATGATCGCGTCGACGTAGCGCGACAGAACGCGCGCGGTGTCGGCGATGGTCTCGCCGCGACCGAGCTGCATCTCCGCGCCAGTCAGCATCAACGTCTCGCCGCCGAGCTCACGCATGCCGACGTCGAAGGAAATGCGCGTGCGCGTCGACGGTTGCTCGAACACCATGGCGAGCACGCGGCCGGCCAGCGGCCCCGTGCCGCTGACGCGAACCGGACCGCGCGCTTCCTTGATGCGGCGGCTGCCGTCGAGAATAGAGCGCAGTTCGTCTGCCCCGACCTCGGTGAGGTCGAGAAAATGGCGGGGCTGGACAGTCATTATTCGGCAGCTCCCTGCTTCAGCTCTGCTTCCATGGCAATGGCTGCCTTCTCGATGCGCACCACGGCTTCCTCGATCTCCTCTGCGGTGATCGTCAGCGGCGGCAGGATGCGCAGTACGTTGTCGCCGGCGCCGATCGCAAGCACGCCCTCTGCGCGGAAACGCTCAAGCAAGGCTCCGTTGGGGACACGGCACTTGAGGCCGAGCAACAGGCCCTTGCCGCGCAGATCCTCGAAAATCTCCGGATGCCGGTCGATGACGCCGGAGAGCTTCTGCGTCAAAAGCAGGCCCTTGTCGCGCACGCCCTCGAGGAAGCCATCGGCGAGCACCACGTCGAGCACAGCGTTGCCGACCGCCATGGCGAGCGGATTGCCGCCATAGGTCGTGCCGTGGGTGCCCGGCTGCATGCCGGAGGCAACCTCCTCGGTCGCGAGGCAGGCGCCGACCGGAAAGCCGCCGCCGATGCCCTTGGCAATCGCCATGATGTCCGGGGTGATGCCGGCCCATTCATGGGCAAACAATTTGCCCGTGCGTCCGACGCCGGTCTGCACCTCGTCGAGCAGCAGCAGGATGCCGTTGTCGTCGCAGATCTTGCGCAGGTCGCGCAGCGTCTCGGTCGGCACGGACCGCACGCCGCCCTCGCCCTGGATCGGCTCGATCAGGAGACCGGCCGTCGTGTCGGAGATCGCGGCCAGCAGCGCCTCGCGGTCGCCGAAGGGAACCTGCACGAAGCCCGGAGCCTTGGGCCCGAAGCCCTCGAGGTACTTCGCCTGACCGCCGGCGGCGATGGTCGCCAGCGTCCGGCCGTGGAAGGCACCCTCGAAGGTGATGATGTCGATCCGCTCCGGCTCGCCCTTCGAATAGAAGTAGCGCCGCGCCGTCTTGATCGCGCATTCCAGTGCCTCGGCGCCGGAATTGGTGAAGAACACCCGATCGGCGAAGGTCGCTTCGGTCAGCTTGCGCGAGAAGGTGTCCTGGCCCGGGATCGTGTAGACGTTCGACACGTGCCAAAGCTTCTCGGCCTGCGTCTTCAGCGCCTCGACAAGCGCCGGATGGCCGTGGCCGAGCGAGTTCACCGCAATGCCGGAGCCGCAATCGAGAAAGCGTCGGCCATCGGTCGTCTCCAGCCAGACACCATTGCCGCGTTCGAACTCCAGGTTCGCGCGGTTGTAGGTCGGGTAGAGAGTTGAGCCAACCATAGCCGTCTTGCTCCTTGTTGCCGGTGGCGCGCCTTTCCCTGGCCGCCCACCTCATGGCCCGTCATCGGATGAATCCGTCGCCGCGCCGCCATGCCCTCCCGCGCCACGCGCTCGCGCGGCAACGAAAACAGGCGGGCATTTGCCCCCCTTAAAAGCATAGCGCCGCCCCGAAAGGCGGCACGACAACAGGGTTTCGTTATACACCGCCCAGCCGAGCGAAAGTCAACGAAATAGCAATCCGCCCGTTTTTGCACGCCCCGCGCCCGAGACCTCCTTAATTGGGGAAAACATCGACTATCCCCAAGTGAATCGGGCCAACGACTTGCACGAAAAACGCGGCATATTGTAGGTTTCAGACATCAGAGACACGACATCTCGTGTGCTTGACTCAGAATAGCCTCAAAATCCGGCAATAGGCGGGACACCATCAGGGTGTGCCGGCAAGGTTTTTTTAACCATATGCCGGACGGACGACGAAGACGGAGTGAGACGCATGTCCTGGACAAGCGAGCGTGTCGACCTTCTCAAGAAGCTCTGGCTCGAAGGCTTGAGCGCGAGTCAGATCGCCGCCGAGCTCGGCGGCGTGACGCGCAACGCGGTCATCGGCAAGGTGCACCGGCTGGGCCTCTCCGGCCGTGCCAAGGCGCCGACGAACGCTGCCAAGCCATCGCGCAAGACCACGCAGCCCACAGCCGGCGCCGAGACGGCGCAAGCGCCCGAGACCAACGCCGGCGCACCGCAGACCATCGGCGCCACGGCGCTGAAGATGGCTCCTTCCCCGGCCCCCGCACCGCAGCAGAAGCCCGTTGCGGAACTGGTCCCCATCGCCAAGCGCGCCACCATCCTGACGCTCACCGAGCGCACCTGCAAGTGGCCGATCGGCGATCCGACCAAGGATGACTTCTATTTCTGCGGCAACAATTCCAATCCGGGCGTGCCCTATTGCCCGTATCACTGCCGCATGGCCTACCAGCCGGCGAATGACCGCCGTCGCGAGCGCAACACGGCGGCCGCGACCGGCTGATATCGCCACAACAGGGTGCCACAGAAAAAAGGCCCGCGCATCGCGCGGGCCTTTTTCGTTGACGGCTGGTTGCTCCATTTCCTGGCGGCGGGTCGGGATCCGGCCCGCCGGGAAAGGCCGCTTCAAGACGCCTGGGCGAACTGGTCGTTGAAGGCGTAGCCTGCGCCGCGCACGGTGCGGATCGGGTCCGGCGCCTTGCCCCGGTTGATCGCCTTGCGAAGGCGACCGACGTGAACGTCGACGGTGCGCTCGTCCACATAGACGTCATGTCCCCATACACCGTCGAGCAACTGCTCGCGCGAGAAGACGCGGCCGGGCGAAGTCATCAGGAATTCCAGCAAGCGGAACTCGGTTGGCCCCAGATGGATCTCGCGGCCAGAGCGACGCACCCGGTGCGTTTCCCGGTCGAGTTCAAGATCGCCGGCGCGCAGCAACGAGGAGACGACCTCCGGCTTTGCGCGCCGAAGCATGGCGCGCACCCGTGCCATGAGCTCGGGGATCGAGAAGGGCTTGACCACATAGTCGTCGGCACCTGTCGCCAGGCCGCGGATGCGCTCCTGCTCCTCGCCGCGCGCCGTGAGCATGATCACCGGCAGGCGCTCGGTCTCGGCCCGCGAGCGCAGCCGACGACACAATTCAATGCCGGACAGACCCGGCAACATCCAGTCGAGCAGGAGAAGGTCGGGCTGGTTCTCGCGCAGCCGGATATCGGCCTCGTCGCCCCTCATGCAGGTCTCGACCGTGTAGCCCTCAGCTTCGAGATTGTACCTCAGAAGCATGGCAAGCGGTTCCTCGTCCTCGACAATCAGAACCTTCGGCATTCCCGGAAACCTCGTATGTCAGTCGCAAGGGCCCGGCTATGCCGCCGGACCCTGTCCGTTTCGAAGGCGTCAGACGTTGGTCTCGACGCCGGTCTCGTCCTGCTTCTGGCGCTCGTCCATCGGCTGCACGCCGGTCGTCATGTAGATGACGTTTTCGGCGATGTTGGTCGCATGGTCGCCGATGCGCTCGATGTTCTTGGCGCAGAAGAGCAGATGCGCGCAGATCGAGATCTGGCGCGGATCCTCCATCATGTAGGTGAGCAGTTCACGGAAGATCGAGGTGTAAAGCGCGTCGACGGCATCGTCGCGCTCGCGCACGGCCTCGGCCTCGGCCGTGTCGCGGCTGGCATAGGCGTCGAGCACGTCCTTGAGCTGCTGCTGGGCAAGCTCGGTCATGTGCTCCACGCCAAGCGCGAACTTCTTGGAATCGAAGGAGCCGTCGATGGCGATGACACGCTTGGCGACGTTCTTGGCGAGATCGCCGACGCGCTCCAGGTCGTTGGAGATGCGCATGGCGGAAATCACATCGCGCAAGTCCTGGGCGACAGGCTGGCGACGGGCGATGACCAGGATCGCCTGCTCCTCGACCTCGAACTGCAGCTGGTCAACACGCTTATCCTGGAGCACGACGCGGCGCGCGAGATCCTTGTCCATGCGGATCAGCGCCGAGATGGCCTCGTTGAGCATGGCCTCGGTGAGGCCGCCCATCTCCGAGACGCGCCCGGCAATGGACTTCAACTCTTCATCGAAAGACGTAACGGTATGGCTAGTCATTCTTCATCTCCTCCGCCGACGGCGGTAACGGGATCGGGAAGCCGGGGCAGGCCCACGCCCGCACCCTTTCCAGGATGCATGGGCACGGACCAACCCGCCTTGTCGTCAGCCGAAGCGTCCGGTGATGTAGTCCTGCGTCCGCTTGTCCGCAGGGTTGGTGAAGATCTCCTTGGTGTCTCCCTCCTCGACAAGATTGCCGAGATGGAAGAAGGCGGTGCGCTGGGAGACGCGCGCGGCCTGCTGCATGGAGTGCGTCACAATCACGATGGTGTAGTTGGCGCGCAGATCGTCGATCAGCTCCTCGACCTTGGCGGTCGCGATCGGATCCAGCGCCGAGCAGGGCTCGTCCATCAGGATCACCTCGGGACTGACCGCGATGGCGCGGGCAATGCACAGGCGCTGCTGCTGACCGCCGGAAAGGCCGGTTCCCGGCTCGTCGAGACGGTCCTTGACCTCTTCCCACAGGCCGGCCTTCTGCAGGCTCGAGGCGACGATTTCCTCAAGCCCGGACTTGTTGCTGGCAAGACCGTGGATGCGCGGTCCGTAGGAGACATTGTCGAAGATCGACTTGGGGAACGGGTTCGGCTTCTGGAACACCATGCCGACCTTGGCGCGCAACTGCACCGGATCCACCTTGGGATCGTAGATATCCTCGCCATCGATCTCGATGTCGCCTTCGACGCGGCAGCTGTCGATCGTGTCATTCATGCGGTTGAGGCAGCGCAGGAAGGTCGACTTGCCGCAACCCGACGGGCCGATGAAGGCGGTGACCGTCTTGTCCTCGATCTGCAGGTCGACGTCTTTGATCGCATGCGTCTCGCCATAGTAGACCTGCACCTTCCTGGCCAGGATCTTCATGTTGTTCATGGCGGCAACCTTCTCGGCTTTGGGCATTTGGTTCATGGCGTGTCAGTCCTTACCAGCGGCGCTCGAAGCGGCGGCGCAGGATCACCGCGAGGATGTTCATGGTCATGAGGAAAACGAGCAGAACGATGATGCCGCCCCATGCCCGCTCGTAGAAGGCGGGATCGGCGCGCTTGGCCCACTCGTAGATCTGGGCGGGCATCGCCGAGTTCGGCTCCAGGAAACCGGAGACGGCCGACGTCGGGTAGTTGGAGGCGATGAAGCCGACCATGCCGATGAGGAGCAGCGGCGCGGTCTCGCCGAGAGCCTGGGCAAGGCCGATGATCGTTCCCGTCAGGATGCCCGGCATGGCGAGCGGCAGAACGTGGTGGAACACGGACTGCATCTTCGAGGCGCCAACCCCCAGAGCCGCGTCGCGGATCGACGGCGGCACCGACTTGAGAGAGGCGCGGGTCGAGATGATGATCGTCGGCAGCGTCATCAGCGTCAGCACCAGGCCGCCGACGAGCGGAGCAGACTGGGGCAGATGCGCGAACTGGATGAACGCCGCCAGACCCAGGATACCGAAGACGATCGAAGGCACGGCCGCCAGGTTGGAGATGTTCACCTCGATCAGATCCGTGAACCGGTTCTTGGGGGCGAATTCCTCCAGATAGATGGAGGCGGCGACGCCGATCGGCAGCGACAGGACCAGCACCACCAGCATCATGTAGAGGGAGCCGATCATCGCAACGCCGATGCCGGCCTCCTCGGGACGCGAGTCGGAGGCGTCCGAGCCCAGGATGAAGGCGGTGTTGAAGCGTTTCTGGACGATGCCGGCCTTTTTCAGAACATCGATCATGTCCAGGTGGCTGGCGTCGAGGTTCTTGTCGTTGACGAGCGCCTCCCGCGAGACGCGGCCCTTCAGGTAGCCGTCGACGCGCGAGGACGCCAACAGGTCGAAGGTCACCGTCTCGCCGATCCGGTCCGGGTTGGCCAGCACGAAGTTGCGCACCTGGGCGGCAGCGCCGGAGGAGAGCATCAGCCGCAGGTCGCGGCCCTTCATGTCGGTCGAGATACCGGCGGACTTGAGCTGGGCCTCAAGCCCGGCCTCAATCATCAGATTGTACTTGGACGTCTTGACGATCGACTTCTCGGCCTGCTCCACCGCCGTCTTCTCCAGGGCCACGGGCACGCTGAAGAAGGTCTGGCTGAAGGCGCTGAGCCCGTTGGAGAAGATCGCCCAGAGCAAGGCGACCAGAAAAAGCAGGCCGATCAGGATTGCGGCGATGCCATAGAGACGGAAGCGCGTCTCGGCGGCATTGCGCTTGCGGGTCAGGGCATCGACCTCGAGCAGCGAGGTCTTGCGGCGGGCCGGTGTCGTATCCGACGCCGGCGATTTGGTCACGGTCGCGTCGGTCATTCGTACTGTTCCCGGTATTTCCGCACGATGTAGAGGGCGAAGATGTTGAGGCAGAGCGTGATGACGAAGAGCGTCATGCCAAGCGCAAAGGCGACGAGCGCCTCCGGCGAGGCGAAGTCCGCGTCACCGGTGAGCTGGCTGACGATCTTGGCCGTCACGGTTGTCATGGCCTCGAAGGGATTGAGGCTGAGCTTGGCGGCGGCGCCGGCGCCGAGCACAACGATCATGGTCTCGCCGATGGCACGCGAGGCGGCCAACAGGATGGCGCCGACGATGCCCGGAAGCGCGGCCGGCAGGATCACCTGCTTCACCGTCTCCGAATGGGTGGCGCCGAGGCCGAGCGAGCCGTCGCGCATGGCCTGCGGCACCGCGTTGATGATGTCGTCGGAGAGCGAGCTGACGAAGGGGATCAGCATGATGCCCATGACGAGGCCGGCGGTCATGACCGCCGTGCCGCCGGCCATCCAGTCGACACCGAGCACGCCGCCGGAGCCGAAGGCGCTGACGAGCAGCGGCCCGATGGTGAGCAGTGCGAACAGGCCGTAGACGATGGTCGGAATGCCGGCGAGAACCTCGAGCATCGGCTTGGCCGCAGCGCGCACGACCGGAGGGGCGTATTCCGAAAGGTAGACAGCGGCGAAAAGGCCGACGGGAACCGCCACCGCCAGTGCGATGAAGGAGATGTAGAGCGTCGCCCAGATCAGCGGAACGATGCCAAGTTCGGAACCGCCGCCGAAGCTCGGGCTCCAGGTCGTGCCGAAGAAGAACTCGCTCGCCGGATAGAGGCGGAAGAACTCGACCGTGTTGAAGATCAGCGACAGCACGATGCCGAGCGTTGTCAGGATCGCGATCGAGGCAGAGATGATCAGCAGCGCCAGGATCACTTTCTCGACGCTGTTGCGGGCGCGAAAGTCCTTGCTAGAGCGCAGGTAGCCATAGGCGAAGCCGGCAAGCGCCAGCGCCAGAATGGCGAACGTGCGGGCCATCAGGCCGACGCGATCAAGCTCGCGGTAGCGCTGTGCCGCGTGCAGTGTCTCGGATGTGACGTCGGAGCCGAGGGCGACGCCAACGTCACCCAGCCTATCACGCACATCGGTGAATTCGGTGCGGATGGAATCAGCCTTCTCCGCCGTCATGACGCCAGCTTCCACGGCAAGATCGAGGCCGTGGGCGATGCGGCGAACGTCGCTCATCACCAGATCGAGCGAACTCTCCTCGGCGGCTTGCGTCGAGATCATGGAGGAAACACGGCTTTCGACAACCGCGGGCTGGACGGCCAGCCACACAGCAAGGGCAAGAAGCGCCGGGAGCAGCGTGACGAGCGCGACATTCCAGCCGTAATAATTGGGCAGGGAATGCAGCAGGCGACCGTCACCGCCAACCGATGCGAGCGCGCGGGCACGCCCGAGGAAAAAGCCCGCGGCGGCAAGCGCAAGCAGCACGAGCAGGATCACTGGCAATGACATGAGGTTCCATCCGACATGGGAAAAGGGGAAGGGGCGGCCAGGCCGCCCCTTCGTTTCTAGTCGGCTTAGTGGGTCAGGACGGTTTCGCTGGCAACCGCTTCCTGGACCTTGGCCAGCTCCGGATCGGAGACCAGGCCATACTGTGCGAGCGGACCGGAGGGGCCGGCAATCTCGTCGGAGACGAAGAACTGGGCGTACTCCTTGAGGCCCGGGATCACGCCGATGTGCGCCTTCTTGACGTAGAAGAACAGCGGGCGGGAAACCGGGTATTCGCCGGACGCGATCGTCTCGGTGGACGGCGTGACGCCGGCCATGGTCGCGACCTGCAGCTTGTCGGTGTTGTTCTCGTAGAACGAGAGACCGAACACGCCGATGCCGTCCTTGTTGGCATCGATACGGGCGAGCGTCTCGGTGTAGTCGCCGTCGATGTCGACCGAGCGGCCGTCCGTGCGCAGCGACATGCAGGCCTTCTCGGCGGCCTTCTTGTCGGTGCCGGCGTCGATCATCGCCTTCAGCGCGCCGCTGTCTTCGCAGCCCTGCAGGATGACCTTCTCCTCGAACACTTCACGGGTGCCGTGCTTGGTGCCGGGAACATAGGCCTGGATCTGCTGATCGGGGAGCTGGTCGTTGACCTGCTTCCAAGAGGTCAGCTCGTTCTTGACGAGCTTGCCGTCGACGAGGATCTCGGCGGCGAGCGCCTTGTACCAGTCGGCCGGGGTGAACTTGAAGGAGTTACCCTTGATGTCGGAAGCGAAGACGATGCCGTCATAGCCGATGCGGACTTCGATGATGTCCGTCACGCCGGCCTCGGCGCAGGCCTTGATCTCCTTGTCGCGGATGGGGCGCGACGCATTGGCGATGTCGATGGTGTTCTCGCCGACGCCGGCGCAGAACTTCTTAAGACCGGCAGAGGAACCGCCCGACTCGACGACCGGGGTCGGGAAATCGGTGTTCTCGCCAAAGGCTTCGGCAACGATCGAGGCGTAGGGAAGCACCGTCGAGGAGCCGGCAATCTGGATCTGGTCGCGGGCATGGGCAGCGCCGGCGAAGGAGGTCGCGGCAACAGCGAGCGCCGTCGCGCTGAGAAGGGCTTTGATTTTCACCTGACTTCTCCCTGGATGTTCAGGATTTCGTGCGTCCCCTTGCGAACTTATTCCGTCAAGGGCAGGGGGACCCTAGTCCCGCGCCGTGATCCTTCTATGAAGCTTTCGTATCCGTTTTATGACAGTATAAGCATATGAGTTATATGCATTATTTGTTTGAGCCAATCGCCGGGTGCGTTTCCGCAGCCGGTATTTTGACAGTAAACCGCGCCCCCTCCCCGAGCTTGCTCTCGATATCGAGGCGCGCCTTGTGACGGGTAAGGATGTGTTTCACGATGGCCAGACCGAGGCCGGTGCCCTTCATCTCGCGGCTCGTCGCGACGTCGGCGCGGTAGAAGCGCTCTGTCAGCCTCGGCAGATGCTCCGGCGCGATGCCTGGCCCATGGTCGCGCACGCTGATGCACCACTGCCGGGGAGCGCGTGCGGGGCCGTCCTCCCCCTCCCCGCCCTGGGCGAAAAGCGCGATCTCGACCCGACCGCCGGTCGCCCCGTACTTGATGCCGTTTTCCGTCAGGTTCTCGATGACCTCGATCAGTTCATCGCGGTCACCGCGCACCAGGCAGGGTGTCGCCGGGAACTCCAGCGACAGGTCCACGCCGAGGTCGTCGGCCACCGGCTTCAGCGTGTCCCCCGTCTGGCGGACCAGAGGCGCGAGGTCGATCACGGTTTCCGGCTGGACATGCGCCTTCATCTCGATCCGCGACAGTGACAGCAGATCGTCGATGAGCCGGCGCATCCGGTCGCCTTGCTGGAGCATGATGTTGAGAAAACGCTCGCGGGCGACGGCATCGTCGCGGGCCGGGCCGAGGAGCGTCTCGGCGAAGCCGGTGAGCGAAGCCAGCGGCGTGCGCAATTCATGGCTCGCGTTGGCGACGAAGTCGGCGCGCATCCGCTCCAGTCGGCGCTGTTCGGTGAGATCGCGCACCGTCACCAGGATCAGCCGGCGGCCTTCCGGTTCGTCCTGCCCGCCGGAGGCGTCCGCTGCAAGCGGCGCCACGGGCGACACATAGGCTTCCAGCCACTGCTCCGTCGGCACCTTCTCGCTCCACTCGATCCGCTGCGCCTCGCCGCTGGCGATGACCCGGTCGAGCGCCTCGATCAGGCCGGGTGAGCGCAGGCGGAAGGACACCGGATCGCCGGGGTGGGGATTGCCGAAACGTTCGCTCGCGGCGCGGTTGACATAGCGGGTGATGCCACGCGCATCGACGATGAAACAGGGGTTGTGGAGTGCATCGGCGATGCGCTTCATGCCCGCGTCCGGCCACGGCAACGCGGCACGCGCCTGGCGCAGGCGCCGGGCGGCAAGCGGCCGGCGCTGCGGCGCAAGCAAGGCGGCTGCGGCCAGAACGGCAAGGCCGATGGCAACCTGCGCGGGCGTCGCAACGCCCCCGCGCAGCACCAGCGCCGCCAGCAGCACCGCCGCGATCAGCACCCAGCGCTGCGCTTCGAGACGCTCGCGAAAGGGATGGCGCAGCCGCCCGCCGCCGGACCGCGGCCGGGATGTGGAGTTGTCGCTCATGCGCGTGGCCTCGCATGTGCCGGCGGATGAACCGCGCTCCGCGCGATGTCCGAATCCGGCAGGGGGTGGAGTGAAGCGTGCTTCATATCATGGCCCGGATGACAGCCCCAAGACACCGAAACCTAAGCGATTCTCGCAATATTCGTCTTCATCGTCAGAGGCGGTGATGCTAACAACGGTGGCGGGATCGACGCGGCAACGGGAGACACGGGCGCGATGACACCGAGGCAGGCTGCCACCAGGCTCCCCGGCGCGCTTTCCGCCGGTGATTGGCCAGTGGCGCACAAGGCACTGATCGTGCTGTCGAAGGCGGATCCCGCCAACGCCTCCCTTGCTTACAACCTCGGCCTCGTCCTGCGCCGCCTCGGGCGCGACCGGGAGGCCGAAAAGGCGCTCTCACGCGCCCTCGCCCTTGCTTGCGATCATCACAACGCCCGCTTCGAGCTGGCCGCCTGCCACATGGACCTTGGCGAAATGGACCGGGCGGAAGCTGGCTTCGATGCCTATTGCGCGGTGCGCGCGCAGGATGCGGATGCCTGGCTGAACCTCGCGCGGCTGCGGCTGCGGCGCGGCGACGGGCCGGGAGCCATCGACGCCTTCTCGCGACGCGCGGCTCTCGTCGAGTGGGATCTCGAAGCGGAGATCGGCAAGGCGGAGGCGCTGCTGCTTGTCGATGCGCAAGGTGGCCAGGCGGCGCTTGCGGCGCTGTTTCGCGCCCACGCGGGCGAGCGTCCGCGACTGCTCAAGGCGATGACGCAGGGACGCCGCGGACGGATGCCGCTATCGGCCTCCTCCCTTCTCGGCTGAGCCGCCGGGCCTGACCGGCCCGGCGCGGAACTCCTTGCGATAAAGTCCGGGAGACGACTGCAGCCCCTCCTGCACGGCACGATGACGCGCGCGCTCCGCATCCGTCATCGCCGCCACCGACAGTTCCAGCGCCTCGCGGCGGATGGGAAAGGCCTGGGCAACGGGCGTCCCGGCGGCAAGCCGCCCGGAAAAGCCCGGGTCCGTCCAGAGCGCGGGGAAATGCACATAGCCGTCGCGAAACCGGTCGCAGTCGACGAGGCCGGCGAGCGTGCGGAACGGCAGATCCTCGCGGTTGAGCGGATGGGTGAACAACAGCGACACGCCATCGGGCGCCTCCACTGTCCAAAAGTTGGTGAACTTGACGATGAACTGCCCGGGCTCGAGGCCGAAGGGAGCACCGTTTGCCTGCTCGGGCACATGCGCGCCAACGGGCGAGCGTGTCTCGGTCGCCGCCGCATCGAGCGGCGGATCCCAGTCCCAGGACAGCGTCCCGTCGGCGACCTCGACATCGGCGGCAAGGCGGAACATCACGCCAAGCGAAAGCGCATCGACGAGTGGCGGACACTGCTTCATGCCGCGCACCTCCACCCCGCCAAGCGTCTCGCTGACCACCATGGAGGGAAGCGCGCGCAGCCAGTCGGGAAGACTGGCGCGGGCAGGCACAGGCTCGGGCACATGACCCAGAAGCTCCGGCAGGCAGCGCAGGGCAAGCTTCATCCGCCGTTCAGCCCCTTATTTGCGCGCGCGCGCGGCCTCGGCCAGCCGGGCGAGGCAGAGCGGCCATCCCTCCGGCGCCGACATCGCCTCGCGGTAGGCATCAGCTCCATCGCCGTGGCGCAGGAAGTCGGTGTGGGTCAGCTCGACGCGCGTGCCGTCAGCGGCGGTGCGGAACTCGACCATGACGCGGCTCGAGGCAGCCGGGTCGGCAATGACCTCCCGGTTCGGGCCGATCTGCCAGGCGAGGCGAATGTAGAGCGGCCGCTCGATCGACAGCACCGTGCCCCAGACGATGCGCGGCCTGCCAGGCGCAAGCTCGGTACACGCCCCGCCGACCATCGGCTCGATGGACAGGTGGCAATCGGGATCATGGGAGAAGGTGTATTCGTTCGGCCACCACGCGGCCATGCGGTCGACGAAGAGCGCGAAGGCATCCTCGCGCAGATAGGGAAGCGTGGTGTCGAAGATGCAGGGCACTTCCGTCCCGGCCATGGGTGCGTCCTCGCGTAACTTGTTTTCGTTCGTGCGCGCCTTCGGGAATGCGACTCCGCCCCTCGGCATTGCGGCCAAGGTGACAAGCCTTTCCAGCGTCCGTCAACCGGACTTGTCGCTGCGCTGCGAAAGAACCCAGGCCGTGGCGGCGACAATGGTGATCAGCACGAAGATGACGCCGATAACATTGACCACGGGCGACAGACCGAACCGCATGCGCGCGCCGATCTCGGTCACCAGCGTCCAGCTCGAACCGATGGCGAAGAAGGTGGTGTTGTAGTTCTCGATCGACTGGAGGAACGAGATCACCGCAGCCGTCAGCACCGTCGGCATGAGGAAAGGCAGCGTGATGCGCCGGAAGACGAAGATCGACGATGCGCCAAGGTCAAGCGCCGCCTCCTCCAGCACCCGGTCCTGACGCTGCAGGCGCGCCATGAACATCAGCATGCAGTAGGAGGCGATGAAGGCAGCCTGCGCGATAGAAGCCGTCAGCAGCCCCGCCTCCACGCCGAAGACATCGCGCCAGAAGATCATCGTCGTCGCGCCCAGCACGATGCCGGGCGTCAGGATCGGCGAGACCAGCACGGTGTAGAGCAGCGTCGAGGCGCCGGAGCGCAGCCGCGTCAGAATGAGCGCGCCGGCAAGGCCCAGCGGTATCGCGATGACGATGACGCCGAAGGCGATCTGCAGGGAGTGCAGCAACCCGTCGATGAAGCGCTGGTCCTGCGGCAGTTCGCGGAACCACTTCAGCGAGAAGCCCTGCCAGTCGGTGACCGACGGGGTCGGATTGGCGTTGAAGGCTGCCGCCACCATGAAAAGAAGCGGCAGGAACATGTAGGCAAAGAAGACGACGAGATAGCCGGCGAGGATCGCGTCCGACCAGTCGCGGGTCTTCTTGCGGGCCGGGGCGTGGGCCGTCGGCGCGATGTCTGTGTTGGCCGCGCTCATTTGGCGATATCCCTGATGCCGACGCGGAAGACGGCCATGTTGATCAGAATGAAGAGAAGGCAGGCGACAAGCAGCGCCAGCGAATAGGCCGCGCCTTCGTTCCAGGCGTCCGCCTCGAAGAAACGACGGTAGATGACCTGCGAGAACCAGTCCGGGTGCAGGCCGCGCCCGACGATCTCTGGCGCCGCGATGGACCCGGCCGACAGCATGAAGGTCATGATCGCGCCGACGGCGATGCCCGGCTTGGCGTGCGGCAGCACCACGCGCCAGTGAATGCGCCACATGGAACTTCCGAGATCCTTCGCCGCCTCGATCTGGTTGCGGTCGAGCGTCTCGATGGTGTTGTAGATCGGAAACACCATGAACAGCACATAGGCATAGACCATCACGGTGAAGACCGCGCCGTTGGAGGCAACGAAGCGCAGCCCCTCGCCAGCACTCATGTCGATCAGCCCGAGCAGGTCGAGCAAACCATTGAGAATACCCTGCTTTTCCAGGATCATGACCCAGGAGAAAATGCGCAGCAGCTCATTGATCGCATAGGGGATGATGAGGCCAAGCATCATCAGCGCGACCTTGCGCGGATTGTCGGTCGTCGCCACCGCATAGGCAACCGGGTAGCACACGACGAAGGACAGCACCGTGACGCAGAGCGCATAGAAGAGCGTCGAGACGAAGATCTTGAAGTGCAGCTCGCTCATGTCGGTGAAGTTTTTCGCCGAATAGCTCTCGTTGACGCCGACGGCGGAGGAATTGTTGGCCTCCTCCTTCTCGAGAACGGCGATCTTCTCCTGCAGGCCGGCCTTCTCGGTCTCCAGCGCCTGGATGCGCGTCTCCAGCTCGGATGGCGACAGGCTCGGCGTGGAGGAGCGGGCAAAGGGGCTCGGCGCAAGGCTCGGGCTCGGCGTCAGGCCAGGCAGTGACGGGCTTGGCGTTGAGGGACTGGGCGTTGAGGGACTGGGCGTTGAGGGACTGGGCGTCGACGGGGACGGACTGGGAACCAGCGACGGCGACGGTACAAGCGATGGTGACGGCACAAGCGGAAGCGCGCCGTCGGCGGGCGGGCTGGCCGGCCCGCCACTGTCCGAGGCCCGGGCGCGGTCGAGCTGAGCGCGCAGGTCGCGCAGGCTCTCGTCAATCTGGAAGACGCGCACATAGGCGTTGTCGATATCGACGGAGAGCGTCGCCGCCTCGCCGCCGCGATCGCTGTAGGTGAAGGCACGCTCGATCATGCGCACCTGCGGCAGGACGATCAGGATCAGGATCCAGCCCACCGTCAGCAGCACGAAGAGGCCCGTCAGTCCCTTTCCGTAGCTCTTGACCAGAGATCCCATGGCTTCAGGCGCCCCCGCCCGTTGTCGCGTCGGGGCGCATCACCAGCGTGTCGCCGGCGGCGAAGACCAGTGTCTGCTCGCGCGCGGCACCGAGCATGGCATCGCCGGTGTTGTGCAGGCTCACCTGGACCGGCTCACCCGCGGCTTCCAGATGCAGGTTGACCAGCGGGCCCTCGAGGTCGCGCCGCTGCAGGAGGGCGGACATCCGGTTGACGTCGTTCTCGGCCGCCGCCTCGCCGAGGCGGATGCGCTCCGGGCGGACCATGGCAAGCGCCGCGTCACCGACCGCCAGATCGTGGCGGTTGAGGCCGCGGATCGGGCCGTGGCGCGTCTCAACCTCCACGTGACCGTTGACGGTCGATGTGACCTTGCCGGCGAAGACATTCTGCTCGCCGACGAAACCGGCGACGAAGGAGGTCCGCGGGTTGTTGTAGATCTCGTCGGCGGAGGCGACCTGCTCGATCACGCCGCGGTTCATCACCGCGACGCGGTCGGACATGGTCAGCGCCTCGCCCTGGTCATGGGTGATGTAGATGAAGGTGACGCCGGTCTTGCGCTGCAGCTCCTTGAGCTCGGCGCGCATGTGCTGGCGAAGCTTGAGGTCGAGCGCCGACAGCGGCTCGTCGAGAAGCAGAACCGACGGCTCGACGGCGAGCGCGCGCGCGATGGCGACGCGCTGGCGCTGGCCGCCGGAAAGCTCGGAGGGACGTTTCTCGCCCTGCCCGTCGAGCGCCACCATGGCCAGGAGCTCCTCGGCGCGCTCGCGGCGCTTCTTCTTCGAGACACCGCGCGCCTCGAGCCCGAAGGCCACGTTCTCCCAGACGCTCATCAGCGGAAAGAGAGCCAGGTTCTGGAAGATCAGCGCCGTCGGTCGCGCATTCGGGCGGATGCCCGTCATGCTGCTGGTTCCGATGCGGATATCGCCCGAACTCGGATCAAGGAACCCCGAGACCATGCGCAGGATCGTGGTCTTGCCGCAGCCCGAGGGACCGAGAATGGAGAAGAACTCCCCGGCATTTACCGTGAGGTCCGTTGGTTGCACCGCGACGAAATCGCCGAACCGCATCGATACCCCGTCGAGAACGACGTCCTGTCCGTGCATCTGCCCCTCTTTGTCGTTTTGGCGGGAGATCCCGCAAAAGCCTCGCGGACCGCGGCACGGGGCCGCGATCCGCGCGATCTGTCAGACGCCTCAGGCGTTGGTGATCTTGTCGACGTATTCCTGGCGCATCGGCGCGACCCACGGCTGGTCGGCCGGCCACCACCACAGGTTCGCCAGGTTCTCCGCGTTGTAGGTGTCGGCGAACTGCTGCTTGTAGGTGTCGCCAGCATAGTCGGCGGCGCCGGCCACGGCCGAGTTGTAGCCAGTGTTGGCGCACATCAGGCCGGCCATCTTCGGGTCGAGCATCGCGTTGAGGAAGGTATAGCCCTGCTCGACGTTCTCAGCGCCCGACGGCATGCCGACGGAGTCCATCCAGGTGATGCCGCCCTCCTTGGGCATGCGGTACTTCCACTTGGCGTCCTCGCGATTGAGGAGAAGGCCGGTGGTGTCCCAGGTCTGACCGATCTGAGCGCCGGCCTGCTTGAACGCGTTGATCGCCTCGGTGGCGTTGTTCCAGAAGGCGGCAATGTTGGACTTGTGCTCGATGATGAACTGGGTGCAGGCATCGAACGCGCGCCGCGCATCCTCTTCCGACTTGTAGACGTCGGTCATGCGGTTGGAATTGAACTTGCCGATCGCTTCCAGATAGAGGCCGACACCCATCAGGGCCGACTTCTGGCGGAAGGAGGCCTTGCCGACCGCTTCCGGGGTCCACATGTCGCCGAAGGAAACAGCGTCGGCGTTGAAGACGGTGCTGTCGAGCGTGATCGCCTCGGTGCCCCAGTTGAACGGCAGCAGCATGCGCTTGCCGCGATAGGTGCCGCCGAGCTGGATGCTGTCGCGCAGCATCGAGGGGATCAGAGCGTCGAGCTTGACCTTGCTCTCGTCGATCGGCGCCAGAAGGCCGTCGGGATAGTAGTTGTTGCCGTTGGTGATCGACGGGAAGATCACATCGAAGCCCTTGCCGCCGGCGGCGCGCAGCTTCTGCTCGGCCTCGTCGTTCGAGCCGTAGGTCGACAGGTTGACCTTGATGCCGGTATCGCCCTCGAACTTGTCGATCATGTTCTGCTGGATGTAATCGCCCCAGGCGAAAACATTGACCTGACCCGAGGAGGCCAGCGCGTCACCGGCCTTCAAAATGGCAGGCACCGCAAGAACGGTCGACGCGGCGGCCGACCCCTTCAGCATGGAACGACGTGAAATTTTCATGAGGACCTCTCCCGTTGGACAAATTATGGACCTGACGACGACCATCCAAGCGGAGAAGACCACTCGGGTCGTTGCCATCGCCAATAGGTCAAATTGACAACGCTTGTGTGACACAAACCGTCGCGCAACCCTGCCGGGATCCTCCCTCCCTTGGCCGGTCGCGCGCGCATTTTGCGCGGAACTACTTTGCCGCGCAAGCAGTTGCGCTACGGAAGCCCGCCCCCACTTTCCATGCAGGTCGGATCGCGGCGCTTGCCTCGGCGAAGTCTGATCGGCTAAAGCCGCCGGGAAGCAGGCCGTCGCGGCCGATTCCCGGCGTTCAAATCGAGGCCGCACGCCCCTCGGGAGGTTCGATGACAGCACTGCGCCACGACAGGACCTTCGACCCCGCCCACGGGACGGCCGTCACGCTTTCCGATGCGGTGCGCCGGATCACGGTCGACAACCCCGGCCCCTTCACCTTCCACGGCACCAACACCTACCTCGTTGGCCGCGACGAGGTGGCGGTGATCGATCCGGGCCCCCTCGACCGGAACCATGCACGGCTGATCCTGGAGACCGCCGGCAAGGCTCCCATCTCGGCGATCGTCGTCTCCCACACCCATATGGACCACTCGCCCTGCGCACGGCTGCTGAGGGAAATGACCGGCGCGCCCATCGTCGGCTGCGCGCCGCACCGGGCGGCACGGGCGCTCGCCGGGGGCGAGGTCAATCCGCTCGACGCCAGCGGCGACCGGGAGCACCGCGCCGACAGGGAGATGGCGGACGGCGACAGCCTCACCGTCGACGGGCTGACGCTGAGCGCGGTTGAGACCCCTGGCCACACGGCCAATCACCTCGCCTTCGCCCTCGACGAGGGCGACGTGCTTTTCTCCGCCGATCACGTGATGGCCTGGTCGACCTCCATCGTCGCGCCTCCGGACGGGTCGATGCGCCAGTACATGACTTCGCTCGACCGGCTGATGGCGCTCGACCATGCTCTCTACCTGCCAGGCCACGGCGGGCCGGTGATGGAGCCCGCACCCTATCTCGAGGCATTGAAGGCGCATCGCAAGGCCCGCGAGCGCGCGCTTCTCGACCAGCTCGCGAAGGGGCCTGCATCGATCCGCGAGATGGTCGCCACCATTTACCGCGACGTCGACCCGGCGCTCCACGGCGCTGCCGCGCTGTCCATGCTGGCGCAGGCGGAATGGCTCGTCGAACGCGGCCTGATCCTTGCCGGCGACACTGTTCCCGATCCCGCCACACGCCTGCGGCTTGCCTGAGCCCGGCGCTTTGACGAAGACGTGCGGGCATGGCAAGACTGCCCGCCTGTGCGCCCGCATCCTTCTCCAAACGGACTGAAACCATGCAGATCAAGGCCGTCCTCTTCGACCGCGACGGAACCCTCACCGACTTCGACCGCACCTGGGGGCCGGCCATCGCCGCCGTTCTCGGTGAACTCGCGAACGGCGACGACGACACCCTCGCGATGCTTGAGGACATGGCGATGTTCGACGTCGCGCGGCAGTGCTTCACCGGGCCTTCGGTGCTTAAGGTGCAGACGCCGGCGGACTATTCCGCCGCCTGGGCGGAGGCACTTGGCGAGAGCGACCATGCCGCCATGCTGGAGCGCATCGAGGCGACCCTGCTTGCCCGCTGCGGCATCAACGTCACACCTTTCGACGGCGTTGTCGACACGCTGAAGGGGCTCGTCGCCGCCGGCATTCCCATCGGCCTTGCCACCAATGGCACCGAGGCCTCGGCGCGCCACCAGATGGACGTGCTCGGCCTCGGCTCCGACTTCAGCTTCCTGGCGGGTTATGATTCCGGCTTCGGCCGCAAGCCGGAGCCTGGCCAGCTTCTCGCCTTCGCCCGGCACACCGGCTTCGCGCCGTCCGAGATCGCCATGGTCGGCGACAGCCTACACGACATGCACGCGGCCGAGGCGGCCGGCATGATCCGTGTCGCCGTGACCACCGGCGCTGTCGCGCGCGAGGCGCTGGAACCGGCGGCCGACCACGTCTTCGACAAGATGTCCGATCTTCTGACGCTGGCGCTTGGAGAGGCCGTCGAATGACGGGCGCCTTCCCGCCCGTCCGTGCGGTCCTGTTCGACAAGGACGGCACGCTGATCGACTTCCAGGCGACCTGGGGCCCGACCTTTCACGCGCTGATCGCCCATCTGGCAGGGAACGACGAAGCCGTGATGGAGCGGCTCGCCAAGGCGAGCGGTTATCACCTGGACAGCCGGACGTTCGATGCCGATTCCGTTCTTGTCGCCGGCTCGAACGATGATGTTGTCGAGGCCTACGCGGAGATCCTCGGCCTTGCCGATCCGTCGGCGCTGGCGTTGGAGGTCAACGCCATCATCGGCGAGATGAGCCTGCCGTTCCTCAGCGGCTTTCCCGATCTCGACGCGGCCACCGCCCGCCTGCTCGAGCTCGGGCTCGTGCTCGGCGTCGCCACCAACGATTCGGAAGCCTCGGCCCGCGCCCAGATGCAGGCGCTCGGCCTCACCGACCGGTTCCGCTCGATCATCGGCTTTGACAGCGGCCATGGCGCCAAGCCGGCGCCAGGCATGGTGACGGCGTTTTGCACGCTCAACGACCTCGCCCCGGGCGAGGTCGTGATGGTCGGCGACAGCCTGCACGACATGCACGCGGGCCGCGCGGCGGGCGCGCGCACGCTCGCGGTGACCACCGGCCTGATCGAGCCGGCAACCCTCGAGGGCCACGCCGACGCCATCGTCGGCTCGCTTGCCGCTGCGGTCGACTGGATCTCGGCCCAGCGCTGAAGGCGGCTTCGCACGGCCACGGGGGCGTGCTAAGCCCTTGGCAGATACAACAACGGGACCCGCGTGTCCGCCATGCGAAAGACCCTTCCCACGCGCCGCTCGCGGCTCGCAGATCTCAGCCTGCGCTGCGCCCGCTACGGGGTGCCCGTGCTGGTGATCGCCGTTCTCGCGCATCGCAGCGGCCTCGTGGCCACCCCCCAGTTCCTTCTCGCGATCAGCCTCGGCTCACTGATCGGACTGGTCGCCCTGGTCGGTGCACTCGCTGCGATGATCTCCCTCTGGCGCAACGGCGGAGCGGGATGGGCACGCGCGTTGCGTGCGCTGGTCTATGCGCTGGTGGCACTGCTGCCGCTGGCCGGCGCGTCTGTCGCCTTCGTGCAGTACCCCATGCTTTCCGACGTGAGCACGGACCCGCTGTCGCCGCCCTCGCTCGGGCCGGACGACACGGAGCTGCCGACGCAGGAACAGCTTGCGCTTCAGAACGAGGCCTATCCCGATCTGGTGACCCGGCGGTTCCGCATCTCGCCCGGAGAACTGCACCAGGCGGCGCTCAAGGTCGCGACCCAGTCGGGGTGGCAGCTGACCGCCGAGCTTCCACCGGGAATGCCCGACGAGCCAACCCGGTTTCAGGCCGTGGCGGTCTCGCCCGTCTTCGGGTTTCGAGACGATGTCGCCGTGCGCATCCTGCCAGACCCTGTCGGCGCACGGCTCGACATCCGCTCCGCCTCGCGCGTCGGCACCCATGACCTCGGCGCCAACGCGCGCCGCATTCGCGGCTTCTTCCGCGATCTCGACGCGGTGTTGCTCGAGGCCTATGGCGTGATCGAAACCGTGGACGAGGAGGTCGAGGGCGTCGTGCCGGACGAGCTACCGCCGCTCGACCCGAATGCGCCCGCGCCCGCCAATCTGCCGCCACCGCTGCCGGGCTTCAAGCCTGCGGCGGAGGCGCCCCTCGACACCCCGAGGGCCAGTGCCGGCGAAGACGGACAGGCAGGCGAGGCCGACGCCATTGCGGAGCCCGAGGTGCTTCCCGACGATCTCCAGGAGATCTACCAGGAGGAGCCCGACGCGTCTCCCGCGACGCGCGAAACATCTCCCTTATCGCGGTTGAATCCCGTTGCCGGGCAATAGACAGCCGGCAAAAGGCACGGGCATGACATCGCCCGTGATCACAATCGTCAGACCGTCGCGCGAGCGCCAAAAATGACCTTACGTCATCTTCGACTGAGGAATGACACTTCGAATAATTCGTCAAATATTTGATTTTACTCATCTTATCACGACATCCCAGCGCCCGGGATGGGCAATGTGACCGGCTCTTTTGCGTCTCTCGCCATGGAAATTTCGGCCCAGGAAAGCTTTTTGATTACAGGAAGATAAGGAATGTGACTGGCGTCACGGTGTTTCCCTCCCCAATCCTTAGTTTGGTCCCAATTCCACGAGAATTGTCCAAGGCCAATCGGGACTTGCCGAGACCACACAACCCTACGCTGGACAGACCAATGACTGCCAAGAAGCCACAACCCGCAGAAACCACCCCGCGTCCCGACCTGGGCGCCCTCTACAAGCCTGTCGGCATCAGCGCCGTCACCGCGGCGACGCTGTGTCGCAAGCCGGATGTGCGCGTCAAGGCCGGCACCGGCCGATAAGTTTCCGGCCCCTCCAGGCCCTGCGATGGCAGCTTCGACCAGCGCCCTGCGACAGCAGTTATCCACTGCCGTATCGCGCGTTGCAAAACTGTGCGGATTCCCGGCTAAACTTCCGGAAACCGGCGCGCTCGGCCCTGCTTCGGGTGGAGCCGCCGGTATCCCGTCCCCCTCCCGGAGCTTTCCGCCCATGATCAACGCCTGCTGTGTCGACCAGACCTCCGTGACGTTCCGGCTGCTCGCCGAGACAGAGCCGGTGCCCATGGACGCGATCTGGCTCGATCTCGTCTCGCCCGGCCCCGAGGCCCGCGCGAAGGCCGAGGCATGGCTTGGCGTGGGCATTCCCACCCGCGAGGAAATGGCCGCGATCGAGACCTCCGAGCGGCTCTACGAGGAGCATGGCGCGCTGATCATGACGGCATTGCTGCCGATGAACGTGCGCGCGCCCGATCTCAAGTCCTCCGCCCTCACCATCGTCGCCCGCCGCGACCGCATCGCGACGCTGCGCCACACCGAATCCCATTCGCTCAACATCGCCGCCAAGCGCCTCCAGGCGCAGGTCCAGCCCAGCCATGGCGCGGGCGATGCGCTGTTCGTTCTGCTCGATGCCATCGCCGACAGGGCGGCCGATGTGATCGAGGAAGCCTCGGCCGAGTTCGACGCCATCTCCAGTCATGTGTTCGAGGAAGGCATCGATTCCCGCAAGAGCACGGAATACAAGGGCATGATCCAGCGCATCGGCCGCATCGGGCTGAAGGTGGCACGCATGCACGATGTCTGCGGCAGCCTCGAGCGCCTGTTCCTGTTCCTTGCCGCCCATGCCAAGACCGTTGGTCTGACCAGCCAGCAGAAGACCCTGTGCAAGACGCTCGGCCGCGACATCCGCTCGATCCGCGAGCATGCCGACGCGCTCGACAACAAGCTGAACTTCCTGCTCGACGCCACCGTCGGTCTCGTCAATCTCGAGCAGAACCAGATCATCAAGATCTTCTCGGTGCTCGCGGTCGTCTTCCTGCCGCCAACGCTGATCGCCTCGGTCTACGGCATGAACTTCGAGATCATGCCCGAGCTTCACTGGGACCTCGGCTATCCGTTCTCTCTCGTGCTGATGGTGATATCGGTGATGCTGAACTACCTGTATTTCCGATGGAAGAAGCTTCTCTGACGCCCCGCGCCAAGGCGCACCCGCCCCCTTCGGCGAAACGCAAATGCCTGCGCGAAAACGCAGAACGCAATCGCTGTTGTTTCGTGCTTACCATTTGTTAAGCGACATCGCCGATCCTGTCGGGAAGCCGCCGGGGACGCGGGAGACCGTGCCCCACGGCATGACGCGATGGCTGCAACGCCCTCGCCTGCAACAGCGGGACGAGACCGACATGACGCCCTTGCCGTATCCGACACGCCAGATGAAAGCTCCGTCCGCCGGGTCATGCCGCGCGACGCACGGGATATGGCGTGGACGGACCGCGGCGCGCATCGCCCTGCTCTTCCTGCCGCTGGCTCTTGCCGCCTGTGGCGGCGTGTCGATGCCCATCGGCAGCGCCGACGTGGCAACGCCGCTTGACCTGACGGGCTCAATCGACAGCCAGCAGAACGCCGCCGACGTCGACATCAACCAGCAGGACCGCGCGGTCATCGCCCGCACCATCGCCACCGCCCGGGACAACGCCCAGGCGCCGGCGCCCTTCACCTGGACCAACCCGATCAGCGGCAACTCCGGCACGATCCTCTCGCTCGTCGACGACAGCGTCGAGACCGGCACCGGCTGTACGCGCTTCGAGACCACCGCCAACACCATCGGCGGCGTGCGCGCCTATCAGGGCCTCGCCTGCCAGGACGTGATGAAGGACTGGTCCGTCATCGCGCTCAAGGAAAAAGCCGAGGAAACGCAAGCGCCGGAAAGCTGAAGCCGCGCCGCGCCTGCATGCTGCCCGCAACCACCACCGCCTGATCCCCTGCCGGGCGTCTCCCGCCTTACCTCCGCGTTTTCCCCAGACGGCCGGAAGCGAGTGCCGGGTCTTGCATCCCTATCGCCGCGCGGTCATGCTTGTCGCGCCTCGAAGTGGAATGCGCGTGGGGCCTGGGGGCCGCCCTGCCGGACCCTGTGTCGGCAACGCGAGGGGGCTGGATTTTATTCCTATAAACTCCCATATGGCACATGAGCCTTTCGCGGGTGTATACCCGTGACAACCACAGACATTTGCGGTCGGAACCATGCGTGACCCCTACAGCGTCCTCGGCGTCGACAAGTCGGCGAGCGAGGCGGACATCAAGCGGGCGTACAGAAAGCTCGCCAAGGCGTTCCACCCGGACCAGAACGCCGACAACCCTTCCGCGAAGGAACGCTTCGCCGAGGTGACCCAGGCCTATGAGATCATCGGAGACAAGGAGAAGCGCGGACAGTTCGACCGTGGCGAGATCGACGCGGAAGGCAAGCCGCGCTTTCAGGCCCACGGCTTCGACGGCTTCTCCGACAGCGACATCTTCCGCAATGCCCGTGGCGGGCGCGGCTTCGCCGGCGGCGGCGGGCCTCAGGCGGGCGGCTTCGACGATATCCTGAACGACATCCTCGGCGGGTTCGGCGGCGGCCGGGCGCGGGCCGGCGGTGGCGGCGCTGGCGCCGGTTTCGCAGGCGCGCGCGCGGCCAAGTCGCGGCGCGGCGCGGATGCGCAGATCACCGCACGGGTGACGCTGGAGGAGCTCGTCCACGAGCACAAGGTGCGCGTCAGCCTGCCGAGCGGCAAGTCGGTCGACGTCAAGCTCCCCGACGGAACGGTCGACGGCGAAAAGATCCGTCTGCGCGGCCAGGGGTATCCGGGCGAGAATGGCGGCAGCGCCGGCGATGCCATCGTCGAGATCCAGCTTGCCCGCCATGTGTTGTTCACACCGGCCGGCGACGATCTGAAGCTCGACCTTCCGATCACGCTCTACGAAGCGGTTCTGGGCGACAAGGTGCGGGTGCCGACGCTTGACGGCGCGGTCAACCTGACGGTCGGCCCCAATG
Source organism: Stappia sp. (assembly GCF_048268045.1). GTDB lineage: Bacteria > Pseudomonadota > Alphaproteobacteria > Rhizobiales > Stappiaceae > Stappia. Next base: position 374,945 of record NZ_JBLWWG010000004.1, on the reverse strand, counting down.
CATCCGCCGGCAAGACAATGCGGCTGAAGGGCAAGGGCCTGCCCAACAAGGCGGGCGGCCGCGGTGACCTGCTGGTGTCGCTGCGCATCGTGCTGCCCGAGGGCGGCGACGAGGAGCTGACGACGCTGATGCGGGCGTGGAAGGAACTGCGCCCCTACCGCCCGCGCGGGCCGGAGTTCAGCTGACTCTCGGTTAAATCATCGATTTAATCGAATTTGAGTTCAAAATCATCGAGAAGCGCCGTCCGCAAGGCCGGCGCTTCTTTTTTGACGTGGATCAGCCCTTCGCCGGCCCCAGCGAGGCTGGCGCGATGCTATCTTCCGGCACGAAGAAATCCGCCATCAGCTCCTTCGACGGATCGACCCGGTACTGGTCGAAATCCGTGACCCCACGGCTGGCCAGGAAGGTATCGTCGATCAGGAACTGACCGGTCAGTTCGCGCGCCGGCGAGGTGAAGATCTCACGCGCGGCATCGGCGAGGATCTCCGGTGTACGACTGCGCGAAATCATGTCGTCGCCGCCGATGATGTTCCTGACGGCGGCCGTCGCGATGGTTGTGCGCGGCCACAGAGCGTTGACGGCGATGCCGCGCGCCCGCAGCTCTCCGGCAAGTCCGAGAACGGCGAGACTCATGCCGTATTTGGCAATCGAATAGGGCGTGAACGGCGCGAACCATTTCTCCGACATGTCGAGCGGCGGCGACAGCATCAGGATGTGCGGGTTGTCGGACTTGGCCAGATGCGGGATCGCGTGCTTGCACGAAACCAGAGTGCCCCGCGTGTTGATCTGATGCATCAGGTCGAAGCGCTTCATGTCGGTCTGGGACAGAGGCGTGAGCTGGATGGCGCTGGCGTTGTTGACGAGGATGTCGATACCGCCGAAGGCATCCGCCGTGCGCTCCATCGCCTCCTTCACCGCCTCCTCGTCGCGCACGTCGACGACGAGCGGCAACGCCCGGCCGCCCGCGGCCTCGATCTCGCTGGCGGCGCTGAAGATCGTGCCCTCGAGCTTGGGATGCGGCTCCGCCGTCTTGGCGGCAACCGCGACATTGGCCCCCTCGCGCGCGGCGCGCAACGCGATGGCCTTGCCGATGCCGCGCGAGGCGCCGGTGATGAAAAGCGTCTTGCCGGATAGCGACATCGAATTCCTCCCAGATGCGATGACGAGCGGGTCCTTGGCCAGGCGGATCAGTCCGCCGGGCGCGCCCGGTCCATGAAGGCGGTAAAGGCGGCGCGCGCCTCGGGCGAGGAAAGCCGTTCGGTGAAGGCGGCGATCTCACGCTCGACGCGCACGGCAAGCGCGGCGCGGTCGCCCAGCAGCAGCTCGCGCGACAGGCGCATCGCCTCGGCCGGCTTGGCGGCGATGGCCCGTGCGGTTGCCATCGCCCGCGCCTCGAGCTCGTCTTCCGCCACGATATGACTGACGAAGCCGGCCGCCTTCGCCCTGACCGGGTCGAAGCTTTCGCCGAGACAGAGAAGCTCGAAAGCCCGCGCATGGCCCATCAAGGCCGGCGCCAGCAGGCTGGAGCCGGCTTCCGGGACCAGCCCGAGGTCGATGAAGGGCGTCTTGAACAGCGCGCGCGGGCTCGCGAACACCATGTCGCAATGAAACAGCATGGTCGTGCCGACGCCGATGGCCAGCCCGTCGACAGCCGCCACCATCGGCACATCGCACCCCACGAGCGCGCGCAGGAACCGCACCACAGGCGCATTCTCCATGCCGCCATTCGAGGCATAGGCGAGAAAGTCGGCGATGTCGTTGCCGGCGGTGAAGCTGCCGGCAACGCCGCAGACCAGATGCACGCCGACCCCCGGGTCGGCGTTTCCCGCCTCCAGCGCCTCGGCCATGGCCGTATACATCTCGCCGGTCAGCGCGTTCTTCTTCGCCGGCCGGTTCATGCGGATGACCTGCACCCGCCCCTGACGCTCGATGTCGATCATGCCGTTCCCCTCCCTGTCGCGGCCGTCGTCCGCCTCAGGCCGCCGGCTCGAAGGACAGCACGGCGTCGGCCGCGCTCTCGATCTGCTCGCGCAGGCTCGCCGTCTCCGGCAGGTGCGCCGCCGCGAAATAACGCGCCAGCAGGATCCGATGGCGCGCAGCCTCGGAATTGTCGCCAAGGCTGGCGACCGCGCCCTTCAGCAGCAGGCCGCCGCCAAGCGCGATGCCCATCAGCCGCAGGAACGGCGTCGCGCCGGCGAGCGCCGTCTGCTGGCGTCCGTCGGCCAGCGCCTCAAGCAGCCAGGTGGAAGCCTCGCCAAGATTGAACAGCGCCCTGTCGAGCCGGTCGGCCGCCTCGGAAAGCTCCGCCACGCCGCTGTCGCGGGCCGAGGCCCCGACGGTGGCCAATTCGCTGATGAGCCCGCGGATATGGTCACCGCCGGAAAGCGGCAGCTTACGGGCGACCAGATCGATGGCCTGGATGCCGTTGGTGCCCTCGTAGATCGGGGCGATCCGCGCGTCGCGCAAATGACGGGCGGCCCCCGTTTCCTCGACGTATCCCATGCCGCCGTGGACCTGCACGCCGAGGGAAGCGACCTCGACGCCAATGTCGGTGGACAACGCCTTGGCGATCGGGGTGAGCATCGCCGCCCGCTCGCTCCAATGCGTCTTCGTATCCGCCTCGCCGGAAAGATTGGCCATGTCGATGGCCTGCGCATTGGCGAAACAGATGGCACGGGCGACCTGCGTCCAGGACTGCATGGAAAGCAGCGTGCGGCGGATGTCGGGATGGGCGGCGATCGGGCTCATGCCCTCGTCCTTGCGGCCGGCGGCGCGGCCCTGCCGGCGGTCGAGCGCATAAGCCAGCGCCTGCTGGGTGGCGCGTTCGGCAACGCCGAGCCCCTGGATACCGACCGCGAGGCGGGCGTTGTTCATCATCGTGAACATGCAGGCCAGGCCGCGGTTCTCCTCGCCCACGAGCCAGCCGATGGCGCCGCCCTCGTCGCCATAGACCATCGTGCAGGTCGGAGAGGCGTGGATGCCGAGCTTGTGCTCGATGCCGGCGCAGCGCACATCGTTGCGCGCGCCGAGCGAGCCGTCGCCGTTGACCAGGAACTTGGGCACGACGAACAGCGAGATGCCCCGCGTTCCGGCCGGTGCATCGGGCAGGCGGGCAAGCACCAGGTGAACGATGTTGTCGGTAAAATCATGCTCGCCGTAGGTGATGAAGATCTTCTGGCCGAAGATGCGGTAGGTGCCGTCGTCGGCGCGTTCGGCGCGCGCCCGCAGCGCGTTGAGATCGGACCCCGCCTGCGGTTCTGTAAGGTTCATGGTGCCCATCCACTCGCCGGAGACGAGCTTGGGCAGATAGGTTTCCTGAAGCTCGGGCGTTGCGTGCTTCTCCAGCGCCTCGATGGCACCGACGGTCAGCGTCGGGCCGATGGCAAACGCCATGGATCCGGAATTCCACATCTCGAACGCCGCCGCCTGCAGCATCATCGGCAGGCCCTGGCCACCGAACTCGGGCGCGGCGATCAGCGAGTTCCAGCCACCCTCGGCCCAGGCGCGATAGGCCTCGCGCCAGCCCGGCGGCATGGTCACCTCGCCATTCGTGCATTTGGCACCGACGCGGTCGCCGACCTCGTTGAGCGGCGCGATCTGCTCGGACGCGAAACGCCCCGCTTCTTCCAGGATCGCCGCGACGAGGTCCTCGCCGATCTCGGCATGCGCCTCCTCGGCAAGCACGTCGGAAAGCCCGGCCACGTGCTTGAGCGTGAAGGCAATCTCCTGAACGGGGGCACGGTACATATCTGTCTCCCTGACGGAATGGCGCCGCCGGCTTGACGAACGGCGAAGGACGCCGCAGAACCGGCCCGCAACGGGGTCGGCGGCGAGGATGGTCCGCATTGACGTAAACGTCAACCGGTGATCTTTCGACGGACGGAGCACTGCACCGCATGCCTCAAGTGCGCGGGCGCAGCCCCCTATTTCAGGAACGGAACGAAGCCACATGCGACGCTGGACGATCGACCCGAACCACCGCGACTGGCGGGGCACCCCGGAATTCGCCGCCGCTGTCGCGGACATCGTCGCCGGCAGACTCGTCGCCGTTCCGACGGAAACTGTTTACGGGCTGGCGGCCGACGCGTCGAGCCCCGAAGCCTGTGCCGGAATCTACGCGGCGAAGGGACGCCCCAGTTTCAATCCGCTGATTTCACACGTCGAATCCCTTGCCGCAGCGGAACGGCACGGCCTTTTCGACGCGCGCGCGCGTGCGTTGGCCGAGGCGTTCTGGCCCGGGCCGCTCACGCTCGTCGTGCCGAAGCGGGCGGACAGCAGCGTCTGCGATCTCGCGACCTCCGGCCTGCCGACGCTTGCCCTGCGGGTGCCGTCGGCCGCGATCATGCGCGATCTCGCCGAGGCAAGCCAACGGCCGATCGCCGCCCCGAGCGCCAACCGTTCCGGGCGCATCAGCGGCACCACCGCTGATGCGGTGGCAGGCGACCTCGGCGATGCGCTGGCTCTGCTCATCGACGCGGGGCCGACGCCCGTCGGCGTGGAATCGACCATCGTGTCGCTCATCGACGACACCGCACGCCTGCTCAGGCCCGGCGGCATTGCCCGCGCCGATCTCGAGGCGGTGCTCGGCGCACCGCTCGCCGGGCCGCCGCCGGCGACGCCCACGGACCCGGAGGCGCCGCTTTCCCCGGGCCTTCTCACCTCCCACTACGCGCCCGGCGCGCGCATGCGGCTGGACGCGCGGGACCTGCGCGCGGGAGAGGCGCTGCTTGCCTTCGGCCCTGACCTGCCCGAGGGAAGCGCCGGCGCCCCGGCCATCGAGAACCTGAGCGAGCGCGGCGACACGGTCGAAGCGGCGGCGCGCCTCTTCACCGCCCTCCGGCGGCTCGACGCCTCCGGCGCCTCTGTCATTGCCGCCATGCCGATCCCCTCCGAGGGGCTCGGCGAGGCAATCAACGACCGTCTGCGCCGCGCCGCCGCGCCCCGCTAGGCAACACCCGCCCGCTTGCCGCAAATGCGAGCTCCCAAAATACTGATGAAAATTCAAATCCACTATCAATATGCCTCTACGTAAATACTGAAACTTTATTCATTAAATAAAATATAAAATGAAGTATCTTTAATTTATCCGGAGAATCAACTAGCATAAGAATTGCATTATTTGACAATGCTGCGGACCTCCCCTACGGGCACGCTCGTGCCCGCACCTTCACCGGGACCTGCCTTCACGCGGTCCCGGCTTTCTTTTGACCAGGCCGCGCCTCCCGAAACCCGCCCCTCCCCTTGTTGATCTCGCTCATTGACAGGCCGTTCCGCCAACGTCCACATTGGCTGATGTTTCGCCTCATATGTTGCTGCGTTTCTTCAAGGATCCTGTCTTGAGCACCCTTTACCTGCACCATGGCGCCTATCTCGATCACCTGACACCGGTCGGGCACCCCGAACGTCCCGACCGCATTCGCGCCATCGACAGGATCCTGGAGCACGAGCGCTTTCAGGTGCTGGAGCGCGATCTCGCTCCGCTTGGCGAGCGCGACGCCATCCTGCGCGCCCACCCGGCCGCCTATGTTGACATGATCGAGCGCTCCGCCCCCGGCGAGGGTCTGGTGCGCGTCGATGCCGACACCACCATGTCGCCCGGCACCTGGGAGGCGGCTCTGCGCGGCGTCGGCGGTGCCTGCCGGGCTGTCGACGAGGTGATGACCGCCCGGGTCGCCAATGCCTTCAGCGCCTCGCGCCCCCCCGGCCACCATGCCGAGCTGACGCGGGCCATGGGCTTTTGCTTCTTCAACAATGCCGCCGTCGCCGCCCGCCACGCACAGGCCGTCTATGGCGCGGAGCGCGTCGCGATCATGGATTTCGACGTTCATCACGGCAATGGCACGCAGGACATCTTCTGGCGCGATCCGACGGTGATGTATTGCTCCACCCACCAGATGCCGCTCTATCCGGGCTCGGGCGCGGCGAACGAACGCGGCGAGGCCGACACGATCGTCAACGCGCCGCTTGCCGCCGGCGACGGAGGCGAAGCCTTCCGCGAGGCAATGGACATCGCAATCCTGCCACGGCTCGAGGCCTTCTCTCCGGATCTGGTGATCATCTCCGCCGGCTTCGATGCCCATGTCCGCGATCCGCTCGGCGGGCTCTGTCTTGTGGAGGCCGATTTCGCCTGGGCAACGCTGAAGCTGATGGAAATCGCCGACCGCCATTGCGACGGCCGGGTCGTGTCGCTGCTGGAGGGTGGCTACGATCTCGAGGGGCTCGCCCGCTCGACCGCCGCCCACGTCATGACGCTGATGAAGTCCTGATCAGACCGCGTTCGCGCCGCCGTGTCTCGCCTGTCCACAAGGGCGCACACCGTCTTGCCGCGCGCGGGCGCGACTTATAGGATCGCGGCCAACGCAACCCGGAGACCGATCCCTTGACCAGCGAAGCGCCCGCCGATCCGGCCATTGATGCCATGCCCTTTGAGGCGGCCCTGCGCGAACTTGAGGTCATCGTCGGCCGGCTCGAGCGCGGCGACGTTCCGCTCGAGGAGAGCATCGAGCTCTATTCGCGCGGCGATGCGCTGCGCCGCCATTGCGACAAGCTGCTGAAGGCGGCGGAGGCGAAGGTCGAGAAGATCCAGCTCGCCGAGGACGGCAGCGCCGCCGGCACCGCACCTCTCGACGTCGACTGACGGCGGCTCCGACCGTCACCGTCCCGCCTTCCCCTCAGGCCCCGACCGTCTTCTCGTAAACCGCGATCCGCGTCAGGAATGCGGTGTCGAGGCGCGTGCGCCTGAGGCCACCGACAGCAAGGAGCGCATCGAGATCCTCGCTCAGATAGCTGCGGTAGTAGGGTTCGTGGAAGAGGTCGGGAAACAGCCCGAGCAGCCCGTCGTTCTCCGGCAGGTCGCCCGTCTGCAGGCTGTCGGCAAAGATCAGCTGGCCTCCCGGCTTCAGAACCCGGGCGAACTCCAGCGCCACCAGAGCCCGCACCTTCGGCGGCAACTCGTGGAAGAGATAGACCGCGCTCACCACGTCGAGGCTCCCGGTGGCAAAGGGAAGTGCCTCGGCCGGCGCGCAGACAAAGCCGGCGCGTCGACGCATGCGTGAGGGCAGTCGCGACCGCGCCTCGGCGAGATAGGGCGCGGACAGGTCGACACCGATCCCGGAAAGCCTTGGAAACGACGCCAGCGCCGGCGCCAACAGCCCGCCGGTGCCACAGGCGATATCGGCATAGGCCAGGTGCCGCTGGTCCCTGGCCCGCACGGTCCGCGCCAGCGGCACCAGCGCCTGCCGCCGCATCGCCGCCGTCGCTCCCTTGAACAGCACCTCCACCTGGAAATCGTAGATGCGTGCGCTCTCGCCCGAGAGCCAGCCGTCGGTCTGGAAGTGAAAGTTCTGCCGGTAGTAGCGCGGAAGCCCCTGCGGCGCGTCGCGCGTTGCCTCGAACACCTCCTGCGCATTGCCGGTCGCCCGGCGGCGGGCAACGGCCGGTACATCAGCGAGGAACCGCCGGCTCAGGTCGGCGAAAGCCAGCGGCGATCCGAATTCCCCTGCCGGCATCGGATAGAGCCCCGCCTCGATATTGGCGAGATCACGTCGAAACAGCTCGGCAATCTGACCGAGGATCCGGGGCAGATCGGGCCGTTCACGCGCCGGCCCAGCCGGAGCGGAGGCCGGGCGGCCATCGTCCGCCGGCCGGTCCGTGCCGTTGTCGCGCGCATGGGCACGCGAAACCCGCCGCGAAATCGCCTGCGCGAGTTCCCCGTGAGCAGCGAACCAGGCAACCCGGCTCCCCTGCCGCGCCGCATACCGCGCGCGACGCGACCAGATGCGAGCAGCTGCGGACAGACTTGCCTCGGCCATGGCGACATCCCCGTCTTGCGAAGGCGGCACGCTCCGCGCGACAGCGGTGGATCAGTCGCGCGCGAGCACCGCCACCGCCTCAATATGGGGCGAGAAGCGGAACTGGTCCACCGGCAGCACCGACAGCACCCGATAGCCGCCGTCGACGAGATGGCGCAGGTCGCGGGCAAGCGTCGCGGGATTGCAGGAAACGGCCACGACGCGCTTCACCTTCGAACGGGCGATCTCGCGGGCCTGGGCCTCGGCGCCGGCGCGCGGCGGATCGAACACAACCGCCTCCATGCCTTCGCCGAAATCGTCGAGGTCGCCTGCTGTGAGCGGGTTTCGCATCAGGTCGCGGCGCTCGCAGACAATCTCGCGTAGGGCGCCGCCGGCCGAACGACGGGCGCGGTCGAGCGCGGCAAGGCTCGCCCGGTCGCTCTCCACCGCATGCACTTTCGCCTTGCGGGCAAGGCGGAGCGCGAAAGTGCCGGCGCCGGCGAAGAAGTCGGCGACCTTGCGGGCGTCGCCGACGCCCTGCAACACGCGGGCGACAAGCGCGTCCTCGCCCGCCCGGGTCGCCTGCACGAAGCCGCCGGGCGGGGGCACCAGCGATACGCCGCCCATGTCAAGCGCCGGCGCGCGGGTCTCGACCAGCACCTCGCCGTTGAACGCCAGGCGCGAGATGCCGCCGCTCATCGCCGTCTCGATCAGTTCGGCGATGGCGCGCGGCGCAAGCTTCGCCTGGCTGGTCATCGCCAGATCCGCGCCGTCGGCGGTGGCAAGCACCGAGAGCCCGACCTCCCCCTTGCGCGGCATGGCAAGGCCGGCCAGTTTCTTCAACAGAGGCAGCAGGCGGACGATCTCGGGAACGAGCACCGGACATTCGGCAAGGTCGACCAGCCGGTGGCTGGCGCGCTCATGAAAGCCGAGCAGGATCTTCTGCCCGGCCCGCGTCGCCGCCAGCACCGCGCGCCGCCGGCCATCGCCTCCCGCATCGACGGTTGGTTCCACCAGCGGCTCGAGATCGCCGAGCCCGCGCGCGGCGAGCGCTGAAACCACCAGCGTCCGCTTCCAGTCGAGCAACGCCGGCATGTCCATGTGCTGGAGAACACAGCCGCCGCAGGTTCCAAAATGGCGGCAGACCGGCGCAACGCGCAGCGGCGACGGAGAGACCACCTCAAGGAGCCGCCCCCGCCCGCCCGAAGCGTTGCCCGCCTCCAGCTCGACGCGGACGGTCTCGCCCGGCAGGGTGTAGGGCACATGCACCGGGCCGTCGGCGGTGTCGGCGCGGCCCTCGCCCTTGTGCGCCAGGGCGTCGATGGTGAGGGTGGCTTGGCTGGTCATGGGATCTCGCTTGGTCATGGCAGGCGCGGTAGCCTGCCTGCGCGCCAAAGGCAAGCGGCTTGACCGCGCCGCGCCTGTGGGCGGGACGCCCCTAGCCGTCCTTCACGGCGCCGAGGAGCCACTCGCTGTTGCCGTCGCCGCCGAGGATCGGCGAGGGATCGAGGCCGAGCACGCGCCAGCCGGCGCGTTCCGCCAGCCAATCGGCAAGCTCGCGGGCAACCCGCTCGCCGGTCTCGGGATCGACGATCCCCTTCTTGCCGATCGCCGCACGGCCCGCCTCGAACTGCGGCTTGACCAGAAAGATCCCGCTCGCCCCGGGGCCTGCAAGGTCGAGCGCCGGCGGCAGCGCCAGGCGCAGCGAGATGAAACTCATGTCGGAAACGACGATGCCAGGGCGTTCGCCGGCAAGATCCTCGACTGTCAGCGCGCGGGCATTGAGCCCGTCGCGACGCAGCACCCGCGGGTCGCGGTCGAGACTTTCGTGAAGCTGGTCGTGGCCAACGTCGATGGCGTGAACGCGCAGCGCCCCGCATTCCAGCAGCACCTGCGTGAAGCCGCCAGTCGAAGCCCCGAGGTCGAGTGCCACTTGCCCCGACACATCGATGGCGAAACGCTCAAGCCCGGCCTTGAGCTTGAGCGCGGCACGCGAAACATAGGCAGCGGCCGGGTCGTCGATGCCGATCACGGCACCCTTTCCCACCTTCTGCGCCGGCTTGGTCGCGGCCCGGCCGTCGACGGTGACCGCCCCGCGCAGCACCGCGTCGCGGGCGCGCGCGCGGCTCTCGAAATGTCCGAGGGCGACCAGATGCTGGTCGAGACGTTCGCTTTCCGCCACCGGTCCGCTCGTCAGAAACAGTTGACGATGCCGGTCAGCAGCCGGTCGACATAGATGCTTTCGCCATAGATCCACCAGAGGCCGGAGGCGAGGACGAGCCCGAGCGCAAAGACCAGCGCGAACGGCAACAGCAGGCTGGCGGTCTCGCCTCCCTCCGTTGCCGCGCCCGCAAGGGCCGTGTCGCGCATGTCTTCGCCGTTCATCACTGTCCCCGCCGTCCGTTCCGGTCGTTTCAGCCCTTAGTATCGATCAGGCGGCGCAGTTTGGCCATGGCGTTTTCGGGTGCCTCCTCATAGGCGATGGTGCCGAAGAAGGTGTTGTCCGGCTTCATCAGGTAGACGGCCGCCGAATGGTCCATGGTGTAATCGCCGTCGTCGAGCGGCACCTTGCGTGCGAACACCCGGTAGGTCTTCAGCATCTCGTCGATCTGCGGGCGCGTTCCGGTGAGTGGATGAATGCGCGTGTCGAACGCGGCGACATAGTCGCGCATCACCTCGGCGGTGTCGCGCTCCGGATCGACGGTGACAAAGGCGAAGTTGATCTTGTCGGCGTCGGGACCGAGCTTTTCCAGCCAGGTCTGCGTTTCGGCCAGCGTCGTCGGGCAGACGTCCGGGCAGAAGGTGAAGCCGAAGAAAAAGGCCGCCGGCTTGCCCTTGAAATCGGCTTCCGTCACCGTCTTCCCGGTTCGCGCGTCGACCAGGGTGAAGGGACCGCCGATGGCGGCGATCCCCAGGTTCTGGTCCACGTCGACCCATCCGAGCCGCGGCGCGAAGAAGACGTAGGCGATGACGCCAAGCATGACGGCGACCGCCGCCCATGCCACATAGCGAATGATCTTGATCGTGGACATGCGTTCCTCAGTTGTTGGAGCCGCCGCTCATCGTGCCATGGTCCATCTTGCCGTGGCCCATGTTGCTGTGGTCCATCGTGCCATGATCCATGCTGCCATGATCCATGGCACCCTTTTCCTGCGAACCGCCATGCGCGGCCTCGCCGTGTTCGGGGCCCTTGGCGCCGATGCGCTCGACCTTGAAGTTGAGCGTGACCTCGCCGGCCTTCTCGAAGGTCAGCGTCACCGGCACGTTTTCGTCCTGCTTCATCGGCTGCGTCAGGTCCAGGAACATGACGTGGTAGCCGCCGGGCTTGAGCTCGACGGTCGCGCCGGCGGGAACGACAATGCCGTCCTTCATCTCGCGCATGGTCATGATGCCGTCCGTGACGGCCATCTCGTGGATCTCGGTGCGCGCGGAAACGGGCGCCGACGCCGATACGAGCCGGTCGTCGGTGCTGCCGGCGTTCTCGATCTTGAGGAAGGCTCCGCCAGCCTTGGCGCGTGGCGGCGTGGCGCGGGTCCAGGCGCCCGACACGGTGATGTCGCCGACAGTCTTGCTGTCATGAGCGAAGGCCCCGCCCGTGGCAAGTGTTGCAGCCAGCAGCGCAGGCGCGGCGACACGCGCCAGCGGACGAAGAAGGGCGCGGGTGAAAGCGATGCAATTGGTCATGTGAGTATTCCGGTGTTTCGACGGGATTCGCGGGTGCGCGTCATGGCGCCACCCGGCGGAAGGCCCCTTGCGGGGCAACCCTGCGGCGGCGTTATGCCGGCACGCAGGTCCTTGCCGAAACCGGAGGGCCGCGGATTGCCCGGGCCGTCAGATGGGCCTCGTCCGGGGGAAAGGCGGGCGCGGTACGCGCCAGGCGGGGCTCGGCCGCCGGCTCTGTGTGTTCGACCGCGACGAAATTCATCGGCACCGCACCGATGATGCCGCTGCCGCATGTCAGGACATGCAGGCACACGGGGCCGCAAACGCATCCTCCCGGCGCGTGGCCGGCTGGATCCTGCGCGCCGCCGCCCGCCTCGCCCACGGCAAAGCCGCCGCCTCCGAGACAGATGATCGCGGTTCCCCGATCCGCCGCCGGGGCGGCATAGGCCGCCATCGGCGCGGCGACAACCTGCACAAGCAGCACCAGCATGGCGAAAAGCGCCAGGGGCAGCCGCTCGCGCCGGACGGCGCCGAGACATGTCGCGGATCTGTTCATGGCCGGGACAATGCCCCAGCCCCTTGCCGACGTCGAGTGCAGATTTGTCGCGGGCAGCGCGCGGACCTTCTCAGGGCTTGCGCTCGCCTGGCGCATCCGGCGCATCCTTGTCCAGCGGGCGCGAACCGGTCGCCTCGTCCTCGCCTGTCGGTTCCCCGCCCTCGCGCGTCTGCGGAGCCTCGTCGGCGACGCCATCCGCATCGGCTTCGGCGGTCTGATAGGTCTCCTCCTGCACCGCCGGCTCGTCCTCGGGGGTATCGTAGTCATAGGCCGGGAATTCTCCCGGCGAGATGACCTGCGGATCCTCCAGATCGAGTGGTTCGGGCGAGAGCACGGTACCGACCTGAGCGGTTGCGGCGTAGTCGAAGTCCGTCTTCTCCTCCGTTGTCGGCGCGGCGCGCTGGAACAGGCGCGAGAGGATATAGACGCCCATCACGGCCTGGATCAGCGCCGTCTGGAGAAAGAGGCCCCAGGGGCCGACCGCCTGCATCAGGAAAGCGGCGGCGAGCGGGCCGATCGAGGAACCGATGCCGAAGGCCAGGTTCATGCCGGACGAGGTCTCGACATAATCGTCGCGCTCGGCGTGGTCGAAGGCGTGCGAGGCGGCGATGGCATAGGCCGGCTGCACGGCGACGCCGGCCAGCATCGCCAGCGGCAGGGCGACCGCGAAGGAGGTGATCGGAACGCCGATGAAGACGACGCCGACGATCACCGAGGCAACCGACAGGCCGAGCAGCACATAGCGTCGGTCGAGCCTGTCGGAAATGCGGCCTATCGGCCACTGCGCCAGCGCGCCGGCGCCGATGATCGCGGCGGAGAAGAAGGCCGCTTCATTGGTGGTCATGCCGATCTGGATGGCGTAGAGCGGGGCCATCATGCCAAGTCCGCCCTGGGTGATGCCGATGAGCAGGACCGCGATCAGCGCCGTCGGCGACGTGCGGTAGAGCTTGACCGGGCGAAACCGGACAACGGTGATCGGCGCGGGCTGGTTGGCCGTCGTCAGCGACACCGGGATCACCGCGAGGCTGACGGCGACGGAGGCGATGACGAAGGGCACGAAGGTGGTGATGTCCATCTGCGTCAGCGACATCTGGCCGACCGTCATCGCGCCGTAGACCAGCAGAATGTAGATCGACATGATCGTGCCGCGGTTCTCGTTGCTGGCCTGTTCGTTCAGCCAGCTCTCGACGATCATGTAGAAGCCGGCGAGGCAGAAGCCGGCGATGATGCGAATAGCGGTCCAGGCCAGCGGATCGACGAAGACCGGATGCAGGATCGCGGCCGCCGACATCAGCGACACCAGCGCTGCGAAGGCGCGGATGTGGCCGGCGCGCATGATCACATAGGGCGCGCCGAGGCAGCCGAGCACCAGACCGAAGTAGAAGCTGGAGGAAACCAGACCAACGGCAAGCTCGGAAAAGCCGGCCCTGTCACCGGCCAGCGGCAGCAGCGTATTCTGCAGGCCGTGGCCGAAAACCAGCAGCGTGATCGCGATCAGAAGGGCCGTGACGGGGGCCAGTGCCTGAGCCATGGGGCGGCGGTCCTTTCGCGCGCGGGATTGTTCACTTGCAGAACATGACGTTTCCTGCCCGGGCGCAACGGCCCTGGAAAAGGCAGGCCCCGGTGGCGGAGCCGGCGCAAGTCCCGCCCTTTTACGAGCGGCTCATGTCAGCACTGCGTCGGTTTGCGGCCGCCTCACGCCCGCAGGACAGAGGCGCCCGCGTCCTTGCCCAGCGCGGTAAAGACCGTGGTCAGGATACCGCGCGCATCGAGCCCGGCCTGTGCATACATGACCTCGGGCTTGTCGTGGTCGATGAACAGATCCGGCAGACAGACCGGGCGCACCTTGAGCCCGGCGTCGAGCGCACCGCGCGTCGCCAGAAGCTGAAGCGCGTGGGCGGCGAAGCCACCCGCCGATCCATCCTCCACGAGGACGAGAACCTCGTGCTCGCGGGCAAGGCGCAGGATGAGATCCTCGTCGAGCGGCTTGGCGAATCGCGCATCGGCGACGGTGGTCGACAGACCGGCGGCGTCGAGTTCGTCGGCGGCCGCCAGGCATTCCTTCAACCGCGCGCCGAACGACAGGAGCGCCACCTTGGAGCCCTCGCGCAGCACCCGGCCCCGGCCGATGGCCAGCACCTCGCCGCGCGTCGGCAGTTCCATGCCGACGCCCTCGCCACGCGGATAGCGGAAGGAAATCGGCCCCTCGTCATAGGCCGCCGCCGTCGCCACCATGTGGCGCAGCTCGGCCTCGTCAGCCGCCGCCATCACCACGAAGCCGGGAAGGCAGGCGAGATAGGCCGTGTCGAAGCTTCCCGCGTGGGTCGGCCCGTCGGCACCGACAAGGCCGGCGCGGTCAATGGGAAAGCGCACCGGCAGCCCCTGGATCGCCACGTCGTGGACGACCTGGTCGTAGCCGCGCTGGAGGAAGGTCGAATAGATGGCACAGAACGGCTTGTAGCCCTCCGAGGCCATGCCGGCGGCGAAGGTCACCGCGTGCTGTTCGGCGATACCGACATCGAACACCCGCTTCGGGAATGCCTGGCCGAAGAGATCGAGGCCGGTGCCATCGGGCATGGCGGCGGTGATGCCGACGATGCGCTCGTCGTGGCGCGCTTCCTCGATCAGGCTCTCGGCGAAGACCCGCGTGTAGCTGGGCGCATTGGCCTTGGGCTTGGCCTGCTTGCCGGTGACGACGTCGAAACGGGCAACACCGTGATACTTGTCGGCCGAGGATTCGGCCGGCGCGTAGCCCTTGCCCTTGCGCGTCACCACATGGATCAGCACCGGCCCCTGGTGGGTGTCGCGCACGTTCTTCAGCACCGGCAGAAGATGATCGAGATTGTGCCCGTCGACCGGCCCCACGTAGTAGAAGCCGAGCTCCTCGAACATGGTGCCGCCGGTCCAGAAGCCGCGTGCGTATTCCTCCGCCCGCGCCGCCTTCTGCTGGAGCTGGCGGGGGAGAACCTTGGCAAGCTGCTTGGCCACGTCGCGAATGGTCATATAGGCCCGACCCGACACGAGGCGGGCCAGATAGGCGCTCATCGCACCAACCGGCGGGGCAATCGACATGTCGTTGTCGTTGAGGATGACCACCAGGCGCGAATGCTGCGCGCCGGCGTTGTTCATTGCCTCATAGGCCATGCCGGCGGACATGGCACCGTCGCCGATCACGGCGATGACGTTGTTGTCGCCCTCGTCCAGATCGCGGGCGACCGCCATGCCGAGGCCGGCGGAGATCGAGGTCGACGAATGGGCCGCGCCGAAGGGGTCGTACTCGCTCTCGGCACGCTTGGTGAACCCGGACAGGCCGCCGCCCTGGCGCAGCGTGCGGATGCGGTCGCGCCGGCCGGTCAGGATCTTGTGCGGATAGCACTGATGGCCGACGTCCCAGATCAGGCGGTCGCGCGGCGTGTCGAAGACATAGTGGATGGCCGTCGTCAGCTCGACCACGCCGAGCCCCGCGCCCAGATGGCCGCCCGTGACCGAGACCGCGTCGATCACCTCCGCGCGCAGCTCGTCGGCGAGCTGGCGCAGGTCCTTCTCCTGAAGACGGCGCAGGTCCTCGGGGGTTGTCACGGTGTCGAGAAGCGGCGTTTCGGGGCGTTGATACACGGACAGGATCCCGGGCTTGCGGCGTCGCACTCTGGCGACCGAACGAGCGGGCTCAATACCATCAAGACCCGCAAGGGCGCAAATAAGGCTCACCGACAGCTGCGGCAAGCCGTACATGCGCGGCGCGATGCCGCGCGCCAGACCTCTCCGCGCCTCCGGAAAACACCCTATGGGTTGCGCTGGCAATTGGGAAATTCGAGAGAAATTGCCGGGGGATGGGCAAAAAGGGGATGCAAGAGGCGAAAAAAAACACTAAACAGAAGTTGTGGTCGATGGGGCCACGTGCACAGTGATCAACTGAGGCCGTGTTCACACACGGCCTCTTTTTTTGCGCGCGTTCCACCATCGCACCGAAGCGGCGCCGCGACCCTGCCGCGGCGCGCGGCTTACCCCTCGCGGATCTCGGTCTTTTCGATGTCGATGCCGAATCCTTCCAGGCCAACATAACGGCGCTGGCGGGATGCGAGCAGCGTGATCGAGTTGACGCCGAGGTCCTTGAGGATCTGCGCTCCGATGCCGATCTCGCGCCACTGCTCCTCGCGCGCCTGGGCGGAATGATGCTCCTCGACCTCGGCGGCGGCGAGATCGCCGCGGGCGCGGCGCGTCTGCCGCGCGACGCCGACCGATCCCTCGCGCAGGTAGACGATGACGCCCCGTCCGCGGGCGGAGAAATCGCGCATCACGTCGTCGAGAACCCGCGTTTCGCCGAAGACGTCGTCGAGGACGGATTCAAGCTGCAGGCGCACCGGCACGTTGCGGCCGTCCAGAATGTCGCCAAAGACGATGGCGACATGGTGCATCGGGTCATAGGGAGTGGCGTAGGTGACCGCATAGGCGGGGCCGGCGACGGTTTCCACCGGCTGCTCGCTGATACGCTCGACCAGCCGCTCCATGCGCTGGCGCCAGGCGATGAGATCGGCGACCGACACCATCTTGAGATTGTTCTCGGCGGCGAATTCCGCCACCTGCTTGCCGCGCTTCACGGTGCCGTCGTCGTTGACCAGCTCGGAGATCACGCCGACCTCCGGCAGTCCGGCGAGCCGGCAAAGGTCGACCGCCGCCTCGGTGTGACCGGAGCGGATCAGCACGCCGCCCTCACGGGCGACCAGCGGGAAGACGTGCCCCGGACGGGCAAAATCGGCCGCCCCGGCGTTCGGGTTGGCGAGCCCACGCACGGTGGCGCAGCGCTCCTCACCCGAGATGCCGGTGGTCAGACCGTGGCGATAGTCGACGGAAATGGTGAAGGCGGTCGACAGCGGCGCGTCATTGTCGGCGACCATCGGGTCGAGCCGCAGGCGACGCGCCGTGTCGCGCGTCATCGGCGCGCAGACGATGCCGGAGGTGTGGCGGATCATGAACGCCATCTGTTCCGGCTTGATCAGGGAGGCGGCGACGATCAGGTCGCCCTCGTTCTCGCGGTCGTCGTCATCAGTGACAACGAGCATTTCACCACGTTCGAAGGCACGAATGGCCTCCGCGACACGGGACTGGGACATGTCCAATTCCTTGGGTCCTTTCAGGCCGAGCAGGTCGTTGGGTGTGACGGCGCCGCCGGTCGCGGCGGCGATCCGTTCCGCGCTGTCGCGCGACACCCAGACGCCGGGATCGTTGCAAAGCGCGGTCACCGCCGCCGGCGACATGCCGGCGCGACGGGCGAATGCCGACCGCGTTTCCTTCTTCTGTTGAAGCCACTCATCGAGACGCATGGCGACATGCTAGCCGACGGCACCTTCACCAGCAATGAAAAAGGATCAGAATTTCAGCGATACTGAATATCAGCCAACCTGGCCGCGATGGCGCAGGACGTGATCGGCCAGCACGCAGGCGAGCATGGCCTCGCCCACCGGCACGGCACGGATGCCGACGCAGGGATCGTGACGCCCCTTGGTGCGCAGGTCCACCTCCTCGCCGGCGCGCGTCACCGAGCGGCGCGGCGTGAGGATCGAGGACGTCGGCTTGACGGCGAAGCGGGCGACCACCGGCTCACCGGAGGAAATGCCGCCGAGCACGCCGCCGGCGTTGTTGGACAGGAACACGGGCCGACCGCCCTCCCCCTTGCGCATCTCGTCGGCGTTCTCCTCGCCGGTCAGTTCCGCCGCCTCGAAGCCGTTGCCGATCTCCACGCCCTTGACCGCGTTGATCGACATCAGCGCGCTGGCAATGTCCTGGTCGAGCTTGCCATAGAGCGGCGCACCGAGGCCGGCGGGCACGCCCTCGGCGACAACCTCGACCACGGCGCCGACGGAGGAGCCTTCCTTGCGGATAACATCGAGATACTCCGACCAGCGCGCCGCCGTCGTCGCGTCCGGGCAAAAGAACGGATTGTTGCCGATCTCGTCCCAGTCCCAGCGGGTGCGGTCGACCTTGTGCGGGCCGATCTGCACAAGCGCGCCGCGAATGGTGATGCCGGCGATCACCTTGCGCGCGATGGCGCCCGCAGCGACCCGCGCCGCCGTCTCGCGCGCCGAGGAGCGACCGCCGCCGCGATAGTCGCGGATGCCGTATTTGGCGTCATAGGTGTAGTCGGCGTGCCCGGGACGGAAGCTCTCCTTGATCTCGGAATAGTCCTTGGAGCGCTGGTCGGTGTTCTCGATCATCAGCGAGATCGGCGTGCCGGTGGTGCGCTGGACGCCCGCGTCGTCGACCATCACGCCGGAGAGGATGCGCACCTCGTCGGCCTCGCGCCGCTGGGTGGTGTATTTGGACTGGCCGGGCTTGCGCTTGTCGAGAAACGCCTGGATCTCCTCCGCCGTGATCGGGATCAGCGGCGGGCATCCGTCGACGACACAGCCAAGCGCTGGCCCGTGGCTCTCGCCCCAGGTGGTGACGCGGAACATGTGGCCAAAAGTGTTGTGCGA
This sequence comes from Stappia sp., assembly GCF_048268045.1. GTDB lineage: Bacteria > Pseudomonadota > Alphaproteobacteria > Rhizobiales > Stappiaceae > Stappia. The sequence goes on along the minus strand of NZ_JBLWWG010000004.1, from coordinate 356,463 downwards.
CATCGACAAGACCCGGAGAAACGCATGAAGGGACCGGGGACAAGATCCCCATTCCGGTCTTCTAGGCGGTGAGCGGCAAAAATGAAAGCCGGTCGTCGCGACGCACGGAGGTCAGGCGTGCCCCTTCTCCCGCTCGAGCCGCGCCTCCAGGTCCAACGCCGCGCGGGTGAAGCCGCCGTCGTTGCCGTCGACGAAATGCACATGGCTCGACCGGTCGAGACCGAAGACGAGGCAGGTCATCAACGCCGCATCGGAGACATGCATGCCATAGGCGATGCGCCCCTCCCGCGAGGCCTCGTCCAGATAGGCTGCGAGCGCGCTGACCTGCGCCCCGGTCACATCGAGCACGAGGCGCAGCGTATCGTCGAACTTGCGAAAGTCCGTATTGACGACAACGTCGTCGAGATAACTGGACGCGTCGAAGGACCCGAGCCGGCGGCCGCTCGCGGTGGCATAGACGAAGGCCACCGAGGCGGCGAGCCCGCGCAGCAGCGTGCGCGCCATGCCGCGCCCCCAGCCGACCATGCGCACCTCCGCCATCAGCCCGGAGGGAGGAAAGCGGAAGCGCAGGTTGCTGCGCCGGGCGGGCGCGACCTTCGGACTGCGCGCGGCGAGGTCGAAGCCGAGCGCGCCGTCGAGATCGGCGAGAACGGCGCGCAGCTCCTCCGGCCGACCATCGCGCGGGCGCAGCAGCAGTGTCACCATGCAGCCGTGCTCGGCCGGCAGCGGTTCCCAGCGGCAGGACAGTCCGTCGAGATCGGCCGCGTCGCGCGCCTTGGTCTCCGCAATGCGGTAAGGGATGATCCGTTGCGGGTCCTTGAGGATGGCCTCGCCGCATTCGATGCCGCCGCCGGAGAACATCGCCAGATTGTTGCCGGGGCTCAGCTCGAACTTGGCGACCCGCAGATCGTGGCCCAGGGCACGGATGTCGGCGACCGGGATCGCGGCGACGCGCAAGTCGAGACCGCAGACCGCCTTCGCCATGGCGCGCACGCCGGCAAGCGCGCGTGACGCCTTTTCGGCGTGTTGCGGGGGGACTGCGGCAAGCGCGCCGTCGCCTCCGAAGACGAAGGGAAGCTCGGCGCGCCCGGCCGCATTGAGCACGGCGGCAACGACACTCGCGGCGATCATGTTCACCGTCTTGTAGCGCCCTTCTGCAAGGGCATCGCGAGAGCGCACGATGTCGGCGGCCAGCAGCACCCAGTCGTCCGGCAGCGGCTGGAAGGCGTCCGCCTCGCCGACGCGCGCGAACTCCGTGAACGCCGTCAATGTGGCGTAGAATTCCCCGCTTCCTGTCATCGCCTGCGCCATCGAAACGCCATCCTTGCGCTCTATCCAACCGCCCCTGCGCATCGTCATGGCGAGACGCGCCGGCTGTCTGCTCCCCTCTACGGGCACAGACTGCCCGCGGTTTTGCGAAAGAGCCAGCCACACGCTTTCGTGACAGGCGCAGTTCCGAACCGGAGCCGTTCCAGAGACTTGACGCAACACGACGGTTCCGCTTCGATCCAGTGCCGCCGCTTGAACGACGGCCCCACGGAGACCGCAATGACACGCTTTCTTCAGACCGCTCTTGCAACCCTCGTGGTGCTCGGCGCAACACTTTCCGCAGCGCTTGCCGGCGAAACCGAGGCCACGATCGTGGACATCAAGCCGGACACATCCTCGCTGGTCCTGTCGGACGGCGCCTCCTACCTGATTCCGGTCGACTTCTTCATCGACGACCTGAAGCCCGGCATGAAGGTGCTCGTGTTCTTTGACGAGGACAGCGGCGGACGCACGCTCACCGACGTGCAGATTCTCGACAACTGACCGACGGCCGGCGGGCCCTCCCGCCGGCTGCCCTCCTGCCTTTGCGTTTCAGTCGCCGGCGACGAAATAGTGCAGCGTCCCATCCGGGCCGATGCCGACGCGGTAGAACGTCCAGGTGCCGGTAATCGCCATGTCGGCGTAGTCGCCGGACGTGACGATGCGGAACATCTCGACCTTCTGCTCCGGCGACAGGCGCGCCAGCGGATAGCGGGCGAAATAGGGCCAGATGTACATTTCCTGCGCGCTGCCCGCGTCGGCGTGAACATATCCAGCCTCCATGATCTCCGACAAAATCGCCAGGATCTCCAGACCCTCGCCATCGCCCGAGGCCTCCTTGAGATAGGCGATCGGGTCGTCCATTTCCCCGAAGGTCAGCGTCGGCATCATCTCGTTGCCCTCGAGCACCATCCGAAGCTGCTCCAGATCGCCGGCCTTGGCCGCCTTGAGCAACTGGTCGCGCATTCGCGCCACCGGCTTTGGCAACTCGGCGTCGCCATAGTGGATTTCAGGGAGATTGACGGGAAGCGGCGCGGACATGTCGGAGGGTGCGGTGCCGGCCTCCGGCTCCAGTCCGTCCGGAATCCCGGCCGGCTGGTCGACCTCCGGCGGAGCGACCTGGATGCGCTCGGTGCTGACCGTGGCGGCAAGGCCTGGCGCGGTCGCGAAAAGGGCAAGGAATGCTGCGGCAAAGGCGGATTTCATCGGGGGGCTCGGTCCTGCGGCAAGAAGGGACAACCGTCCGGCGGACGTCGGTCGGCGTGAGCCTATACCACCGCCGGGGCCGGAGAAAAGGCATGGATCTCAACCGGCCCGCCCGCACGCGGTTGTGTCCAAGCGCGGTTGAGCAAGTCCGCCGCATTGTCTAAAGGGAGAGGAGCCGCACCGGCGGGGCTGGAAGCCGGGGCACGAGGGAGCGGCGGTATCCCGAAGGGGAAATCGCACCGGGCAGGGCCTGACGGCCGGAGAGCGAGCGCGTTTGCCGGAACCATTGTTTTTTTTCATCGGCATGGCGATCGGCCTGGCGACGAGCGCACCGGTCGGGCCGGTCAACATCGCCGCGGTTGAGCGGGCTCTGCGCCACGGCTTCGTGCCGGGCCTGCTGGCCGGCCTCGGCGCGGTTCTCGCCGATGGCGTCTACGCGAGCTTCGCCGCCTTCGGCATCACGGCGGTGTCGGAATTCGTCGAGGCCAACAGCGACATCATCCAGTTCGTCGGCGCGCTGCTGCTGATTGGCTTCGGCGTGCGGGTGCTGCGCTCGCATCCCCATCTCAGCGCCGACGCCCCGGGCAAGCAGACGGGCATGATTTCCGCCTTCTTCACCTGCTTCGCCATCACCATCACCAATCCCGGCGTGGTGCTCGGCTTTCTCGCGATCTTCGGCAGTCTCGGGAAATGGGCGCCCGACCCGGGCGATTACACCGGCGCCGCCTTCATGGTCGCCGGCGTGGTTTCCGGCGCGCTGGGCTGGTGGGTGTTGGTCTCGGCGACGGTCTCGCATCTGCGCGGACGCATGACCGACGCCTGGCTGGACTGGATGAACAGGATTTCCGGTCTGGCGCTGGTCGCCTTCGGCCTGGGCATCTTCGCCCATCTGGCCTATGCCGCCTGGAGCTGAGCGCGCCCCGGTCGTTCAGTGCAGTGAAGCCGGCCGTTCAGTGAAACTGGCGCATCACCGTGTAGTCGCCCCGGCGCACCCGGTCGGGAAAGCTCTCGACCAGCTCGGCAACCGCTTCCTCTCCGAAGGAGGCGACGAGGTCGGCCAGGGCGGTGAACAGGGCGGCATGAGCGACAGCGGCCGAATCGATGCCGTCGGCAACGGCCTCGGCAAAGGCCGTGTCGATGTAGCCGAGCGCCATCTGGCGGATCTCCTGATCCGTGACAGGCACGTCCTCGAACTCGATATCGCTTTGGTCGGTGTCCCGCATTCTCGCGCCGCTTTCGATTGATCTTGATTGGCTGATCGGGACAGTTTGCGTGAGTCGCGCCGCGAGCGTAAAGAAAACCTTAAAGTTCACCCCAAAATTTAAATTATATGGTTAACAACCGAGAGGCCCGCCGCGTCACCTGTTGTAGCGCGTCGTCACATTGCGAATGAGCGCGCCGCCCTCCTCGACATACCGCGAAAGCGCGGTTTCGGCCGCAGGCGTGCAGCGCCGGTAGACCGAGGAATACCCGCGATAGCCCTGGTTGAAGCGCTCGATGAAGCGCCGCTTGCGGTCGCCGTCCTGCACCTCCGCATCAAGCAGCGCCTGCATCTGGTCGCGCCACAGGCTGCCGTCCGGCGCACCGCACAGCGGGCGCAGGTAGTGCAGCGCACCGAGGATCTCCGCCAGGCGCATCAGCTCCGTCTCATAGGGCGGATCGTCGGGCCGCACGGGATCCTGCGCGCGAACGCCGGCGGCGGAAGCCACAATGAGCGCCACGGCAAGAACCGCCGAAAGAAGGCAGGCCTGCGCACGGCGTCGGGCAATCGCGGACGGGATTTTCACGGCAACGGCGATCATGGCGCAGAAGATGCGTCGGCGGGCCGGCTTGCGCAAGCGCGCCGTGACTGCCGCGCGCCGCGCCCCGCGCACCCTCACGCGGTTTCGATGCCAAGCAGACGCCGGATACGGGCGGCGGTGCCCGGCGTCATCGCCTGCGCATCGAGCGCATCGGGAGCGACGAAGGCCGCCTCGGCCGCGTCGTCACCGGCCACCAGAGCGCCCTGCGGCGCGCTGGCGCGAAATACCGCGATGACGAAATGCGCTCCAGGCTTCATCCCCGATGGCGGCGAGACGAGCTCGACGAGTTCGGCAGGCTGCGCCTCGATCCGCGCGCCCAGGCCGGTTTCCTCACGCAGCTCGCGCGCCGCCGCCTCGACCAGCATCTCGCCGTATTCGACGCTGCCGCCCGGCAGGCTCCAGTGGCCGAGATACGGCTCCTTGCCGCGTTTCACCAGCAGCACGCGGCCTGCGTCCTCGAGCAGAACGCTGACACCGAGGCGTGGCAGGGGAACGGGGACGATGTCTGGCGCGCTGGACATGGGGAAAAGTCGTGACATGCGGCGCGCGCGTGCGCAAGCAGGTGGCTCGCAAGCACGCGGTTCAGGCGAAGAGCGCGTCGATCTCGGCCTGCGAATCGGTGTCTTCCGCCTCGCTGGCGACCGGCTCGCCATGAATGATGGCACCGGCGGCGGCGATCAGCGGGCGCACCTCCTCCACAGTCTCGCGGGCAAGCATCTCGCTGATGGCGGTGATGTCGTCGCTCTCGCGGATGCGGCCCTGCTTCTCGCAGACGGCGGTGTCGAGCGTCGCAACCACGTCGCGCAACGCCCGGCGCACCTGCTCCGGGGCGGCGCGAAACGCCTCGATGGCGAGTTTCTTCTCGGCGAAACTGGAAGCCTCGAAATGCTGCTCGTAGTTCGCAGGAGCCCATTCAAGAACGTCTTCGGCGCATTCCGGCATTGCCGGAAGCATTTCGAGCATCATCACGACTTCGTTGAAATGGTTGAGGTAATCGGTTGCCAGACCGGTGCGCGGATTGATATTGGCCGCGGCGAGCTTGTCTGCCGACAACCGCCCTTTCCCCAATGTCAGATCCTCAACGGTCATCTATTCCGCCTCTTCAGTTCTGTTTGCAGGGAGTATAAATGTTATCCGGTTTCGAATTAGCTAATGTTGAGAGCGGGTTCCGAATGCGCCGCGGCGCTTCCTGAAAATGGAGAGGCATCATGTGCGGACGCTTCGTTCTGGCGGCGCCGCCGGCGGAAGTTCGAAATCTGTTCGGCTATGCGGATGAGCCTGACTTCCCGCCGCGCTACAACATCGCCCCGACCCAGCCGATCGCCACGGTTCGCCTGGAAGAAGGCGCGCGGCGCTTCCGGCTCGTGCGCTGGGGTCTGGTGCCGGGCTGGGCCAAGGATCCGGCCGCCTTGTCGCTGCTTGTCAACGCCCGCGCCGAGACGGCGGCGCAGAAGCCCTCGTTCCGCGCCGCCATGCGCCACCGCCGCTGTCTCGTGCCGGCCAGCGGCTACTATGAATGGTACCGTCCCGACACCGGCCAGAAGGTGCCCTACTGGATCCGGCCGCGCGACGGCGGGATCCTCGCCCTTGCCGGACTGTGGGAGGACTGGTGCGATCCGGACGGCGGCGTGATCGACACCGGCGCGCTTCTGACCGTGCCGGCGAACCACGCGCTTTCGGGCGTGCACAACCGCATGCCGGCGGTGATCCGGCCCGAGCATTTCGACCTGTGGCTCGACGTGAAGAACGCATCGGCGAAGGAGGTCAAGGCGCTGCTGCGCCCCCTGCCCGACGATTTCCTCGAGGCGATCCCGGTCGACACGCGCGTCAACGCGGCGCGGGCCGACGATCCAGGTCTCATCCGCGAGGCGGAGCCGGAGGTCGCGGCCCCCAAGCCGGCCCCGCGCAAACGCAAGACCGCCGGAGGCGGGGCCCCCGGCGGCGATCAGCTCGATCTCTTCTGAAGGGGAGCCGGCAACACGCCGGTGTCAGAGCACCCGGCCCGGATTGAGCGTGCAATTCGGATCGAAGGCGGCCTTGACGCGCTTCATCAGTTCCAGCTCCAGCGGGCTCTTCACTTCGGCGAGCAGATCGCGCTTGAGGCGGCCGATGCCGTGCTCGGCCGAGACCGAACCGGCGAACCTGCCGACGATGGCATGGACGATTTCGTTCATCTCGTCCCAGCGCGCCAGATAGGCGGCCTTGTCGGCGCCGACCGGCTGGCTGACGTTGAAGTGGATGTTGCCGTCGCCCATGTGGCCGAAGGGCACCGGACGGCAGCCAGGCACCATCTTCTCCACCGCGGCGATGGCCTCGTCGAGGAACCGGGGCACGCTGGCGACAGGCACGGAGACGTCATGCTTGATCGAGCCGCCTTCCTCGCGCTGCACTTCCGACATGCCGTGGCGCAGGTGCCAGAAGGCGGCGGCCTGGGCGTTCGATTCGGCAAGCGCGGCGTCGGCAACGAGGCCGGCCTCGAAGGCCTCGCCGAGGATCGTCTCCATCAGCGCCCGGGTCGGGTTTTCCCCGTCTTCCGTCTCGGTACCGGAAGACAGCTCCATCAGCACGTACCAGGGGTACGCCTCGGCGAGCGGATCGCGCGCGCCCTGCAGGTGGCGCAGCGTGAATTCGAGGCCGACGCGCGGCATCAGCTCGAAGCCGGTGAGCATGCCGCCGGCGCGGGCGCGGGCGGCCGCGAAGAGCTTCAACGCCTCATGCGGCGACTCAAGCCCGATAAAGGCGACATCTTGTGCGCGCGGACGCGGGAACAGCTTGATGACGGCGGCCGTGACGATGCCAAGCGTCCCTTCCGCACCGATAAACAATTGTTTCAGATCGTAACCGGTATTGTCCTTGCGAAGGCTCCTGAGCCCGTCGAGAACCCGCCCGTCGGCCATCACCACCTCGAGCCCCAGCACGAGATCGCGGGTGTTGCCATAGGCCAGAACGGCGGTGCCACCGGCGTTGGTGGAGATGTTTCCGCCAATCTGACACGACCCCTGAGAGCCAAGCGTCAGCGGGAACAGACGGTCGGCCTCCTCGGCCGCGTCATGGATCGCCTGAAGCGTGCAACCAGCCTCCACCGTCATCGAGAAGCCTTCGGCATCAACCTCGCGCACCCGGTTCAGCCTGCCCAGGCTCAGAACGATTTCGCGTGCTGAATCATTGGGGATCTGCCCTCCGACGAGGCCGGTGTTGCCGCCTTGCGGGATGATCTTGAGACCGTTCGCATCGGCGTGGGCAAGGATCGCGGCGACCTCTTCGCGCGTTCCCGGGCGCAGCACGGCCGGCGTCTCCCCCTGATAGAGATCGCGCCATTCGCGCAGGAAGGGAGCCATGTCCTGCGGGTCGGTCAGGACATTGGCCTCACCGACGATTTCGGCGAAGCGGGACAGGGTCTCGGGAGCGAGCATCGGCGGCACCGTCTTGTTTCGAAGGGCGTGTGGAGCGGTGGGCCGACGCATATCACATTTTGCTTCAGCGTCGACAATCTCCGTGTTCTCTCTGTGGCTTGAAGCTGTTTGGGCGCTGTGCCATAGGAACCCCTCCCTGCGAGGAGCGGTTGCCCCGCGGGCAGGGACATGCGCGGATACCGTCGGTATTCACGCAAGCTGATTGTGCGTGCAGGAGACGAAGCATGGCGACGACACAGGGACTGATGGCTGGGAAGCGCGGGCTTATTATGGGCGTCGCCAACAATCGGTCCATCGCTTGGGGAATTGCCAAGGCATTGTCGGACTCGGGCGCGGAGATCGCGCTGACCTATCAGGGCGACGCGCTGCGCAAGCGGGTCGAGCCGCTCGCCAAGGAGCTTGGCGCCATCGTCGTCGGCCATTGCGACGTGACGGACGAGACGACCATCGACGCGGTGTTCGACAAGCTGGCCGAGACCTGGGGCAAGATCGACTTTGTCGTTCACGCCGTCGCCTTCTCCGACAAGGACGAGCTGACGGGCCGCTATGTCGACACCAGCGCCGACAACTTCCGCCACACGATGCAGATCTCCTGCTACTCGCTGACCTCCGTCGCCCAGCGCGCCGAGAAGCTGATGAGCGAGGGCGGCTCCATTCTCACGCTGACCTACTACGGCGCCGAGAAGGTGATGCCGCACTACAACGTCATGGGCGTCGCCAAGGCCGCGCTCGAGGCGAGCGTGCGCTACCTGGCCGCGGACCTCGGCAAGAACGCGATCCGCGTCAACGCCATTTCGGCCGGCCCGATCAAGACGCTGGCGGCCTCCGGCATCGGCGACTTCCGCTATATCCTCAAGTGGAACGAGTACAACGCGCCGCTGCGCCGCACCGTCACCATCGAGGAAGTGGGCGATGCCGCCCTGTTCCTGCTGTCCGACCTGAGCCGCGCCGTCACCGGCGAGATCCAGCATGTGGATTGCGGCTACCACGTCGTCGGCATGAAGGCCGTCGACGCGCCGGACATCTCGGTCGTCAAGGACTGAGTAAGACATTCTCTGCCAGATAGGAGCACCGGGCGGCCTGCCGCCCGGTTTCTTATATCGCGCAAGGCGGGAGGGGGCTTCCGGCATCATCGCCGGGCGTGGGGCTGTCCGCCGACTTCCCGGAGCTGCCATGACCACGAACGACCCCGATGCCCTGCATCTCTCGCCGCCGTTTCTCGTCTTCATCCGCCACGGCCAGACCGACTGGAACGCGGAGGGACGGATGCAGGGCCAGAAAGACATTCCCCTCAACGACACCGGCCGCGAGCAGGCCCGCCGCAACGGCGAGGCCCTGAAGGGCTTCCTCGACGGGCGCGGCATGAGCGATGCGGACCTCGCGTTCCTTTCCTCGCCGCTGTCGCGCACCGTCGAGACGATGCAGATCGTCTGCCGCGAGCTTGGCCGCGCGGAGGATTCGTTCCAGCGCGATGACCGGCTGCGCGAAATCACCTTCGGCGCCTGGGAGGGACACACGATCCCGGAACTTGCCGAGAGCCAGCCGCACAAGACCGCGGCCCGCAAGGCCGACAAATGGGGCTTCGTGCCGCCCGAGGGCGAGAGCTACTCCATGCTCTCCAACCGCATCGACGCCTGGCTGGCGACGGTGACGCGGCCCACCCTCGTGGTCTCGCACGGCGGTGTCATGCGCGTGCTGCGCGGCCGTCTCGAGCAGATCCCGCGCCAGGAGATTCCCGGCCTCGACACCCCGCAGGACAAGGTCCTCGTCTGGGACGGTCAGGCCTTCGACTGGATCTGATCCGGACGAAGCTCGAATGCGTGATGACCCGCCTTACTGGCGGGTCATCACGACGAAGTCGGTGCCAAGGCCCGAATGCAGGCGGAACGGCCGGTCGGTGACCGTCAGCGACGAGCCGATGGCAAGCTGCCCCTCGACGAAGGCGCGCGCCTCCGCGGTCCACTCGATCCGGTCCAGCACGCTTGCCGCGCTGACGCCCTCGACCTCCTCGGCGGCAACGCCCATCCAGCGCGGGCCGCCCCTGTCCTTGCCGATCAGCGTGAAGAGATAGGTGCCGAGCGGCGCGTCCGGGTCCTTCAGCGTGATGCCGGCGGCGTAGATTTCCTTGAACTTGCGACGCACCAGCAACCGCCCGGTCGACGGGCCGCTCTCGCCCGCCTCCTTGTAGAGCGCCTTCAGCACCACATCCGTCGGATTGCCGGTAATCGGCAACTCCGCGCCTTCCTGGAACAGGCGAATGGCGTCGCGGGTCTTGCGCCCCATGACGCCGTCGACGGGTCCGGGCCGGTAGCCGAGACGATCAAGCAGGCGCTGCATCTCGCGCACCCGCTCCACCGGCGTCGCGCGGGTGATGAGCATGCGCAAGGGCTCGCCCGGCTGCGCCTGCAGCTCGACATTGCCGATGGCGCCGACGGTGGCCGGCTCGCTGTCGGCGATGGCAGGCGCCGGCAGGCCCGGACGCAGGCCGACGATGCTCTCGTCGAGGCTCGCCACCTCGGTCGCGCGGGAGCCTGAGCCCGGCAGCGCGGCGCTGACGATCTCGTCGGGATGGGTGCGGCCGCGGGTGACGATGACATGGCCGCCGTGCTCGGTCATGCCGAAGAGATTCTTGGCGAAGCCGCGCGGCAGACGCACGCAGCCGTGCGAGGCCGGATAGTTCGGCACTCTGCCCTCATGCAGCGCAATGCCCGACCACGTCAGCCGCTGCATGTAGGGCATCGGCGCGTTGTCGTAGATGTTGGAGAAATGCCGCCGGCGCTTTTCCAGAATGCTGAAAACGCCCGTCGGCGTGCCATGCCCGGCTTTGCCGGAGGAAACGCGCGTCGTCTCGATCAGCCGCGTGCCGCGATAGACGTCGAGCCTCTGCTCCGACAGCGACACGAGGATCTGGAGCGGCGCGTCCTCGTCGACCAGGGGCGCCGACAGCGAGGCGGCCTTTTCGCCGGCCACCGGCTTCAGGCCGGCCACATCGTGGGCGCGCGCCGGACCGGCGGCAAGCATCGCGACAAGGCTCAGGGCCATCACCGCCCCGGAGACGCGGGCGCTGGTGGAACCGACTATCACCGACCTGTCTTTCGTCCTGAACACTGCAAAGATCCTCGATCTCGTTCCGGCTTTTCGCGAGTACTCTAGCGTGAAGCCGTGAATCCCTGGTTAGTCTTGCCCAGATATGGCGGAGATCGCGTCACATCGCCGTGATCGCAGTCACAGGCTGTCGCATCCGCAATCTCCCGAGCGGGAAAGCACGGAGCCCTGTCGCCGATTCGCGCATGTCCACACAAAACACTACCAAAACATCGAAATAAGCTTGCCTCTGTCAGGCCTTTCAAGGTTGCGACTCGGCACTCGATTCGGAATCTATTTACCAAGACGGCCCGTTTCGGACCGGCCACCCGAAAAGAAACGCATTTGCGCTCGACCCCGCCGGGGCCGACAAAGGAGATTGCTGTGCTCAAAGCTCCTGACACGACCGACATCAAGACGCTTTCGCTGTTCACCGACATCGGCGACATCCGCATGACGGACTGTCCCGTGGAGGTGGAAGCCCTGCCGGTCGTGAACAAGCTGCTGCAACAGCACCCCTGCTTCCGCAACATGAGCGAGACCTTCGAGGCCGGGCTCTTCGACATCGTCGAGATGAACTTCCTGGAGTGCAACCCGCCGCAGGAGCAGGCGCTGCGCCATCTCGTCCACCTGCTGTCGCGGCGCATCCTCGATATCTTCGAGGCCTCGCTGCTGATGAAGCAGCTGGCGCTGGAGGACGGCACCGCCCGGCTCACCGGCGCGCAACTGTCCGCCTTCGTCGAGACGGCGCGCGAGGAAGCGCAGATCCAGTGCCTCGACATCAACGAGCTGCGTCCGACCAGCGAGGAGATGGCCTATGCGGCGGTGCTGCGCACCATCTTCGACGAGCTGCGCGCCTATCTGGGTCTGCCGACGCTCGACCTGGAGTTCCTTATCCCCGAGCTCAAGTCCTGCATGGACCTCGTGATCCAGCGCCATGTCTGGCGGCGGGTGCGCATCGAGACGGAGACCCATCGCCGCGTCGGCAGCCAGATCGAATCGCTGATGACGCTGGCCTCGGACACCGGCACACCACGCGTCCCGCGCCTGTTCACCATCCGCCCGATCCCCGCCCGCGCCCGCATCGCAGACCTGACCGCCGTGCTTGGCGGTCGCGGCGGCCACGGATCGCTGCCGAGCCCGGCCGCCTGAGCGCGGCAAAGGGTCAGGCCGGCGCAAGCTCCTTGGCCATGTCGACGCGAAAGAAACCCGGCCGCGCCGCATTGGGGCGGCGGCCCGTCTCCACGTAACCGAGCCTTGTGTAGAGCGCGATGTTCCGCTCCATCAGCGCATTGGTGTAGAGTCGCATTTCGCGCTTGCCGGCCTGGCGCGCCCGCTCCTCCATCTCCGTCATCATCAACGGCCCGAGCCCGCGCCCCGCGTGCTCGGGCGCGACTGCGACGCTGTAGATCAGGTCGAAGTCCGGCGCATCGGTCTCCATCACGATGAGACCGAGCGCGACCCCCTCCCCGTCGCAGGCCAGATGCACCTCGCCGCGCGCGATGCGCGGGGCATAGTCCTCCTCGACGGGAAGCGGCGGATAGCCGAGCACCGGCACCCACGCCGCATAGGCGCGGCTGGTGATCCCCCGCACGGTTTCGAGATCATCGGCAAGGGCACGGCGGATTGCCGGCGGTTCGCTCTTCTCGCGCATCGTCTCGCCCTTCCTTCAGTCGGTGCCGGCGCGCGCCGTCTGCTGCGGCGCCTCCACCGGCTCGAGCCCGCACCATTCGGCGATGAAGAGCGCGATGGCGCCCGTCACCCGGCGGATCGAGGCAAGGCTGACGCGCTCGTCGAACCCGTGCACGCTCTCCGAGGTGGGGCCATAGACGAGGCACGGCATGCCGGCATAGATCACGAAGACACGCGCATCGAGATAGGCCGGCGTCACGAAGGTCTCAAGCGCCGCCTCGCTCGCAAGCCCATGCGCCCGGGCAAGCGCCGCTTCCGCCTCGCTGCCCTCGTCGAGCACATAGCCGCGGGCGAAGAAGCCGTTCCAGGTGACCTTCGGCGGACGGTTTCCGAGGAAGGCGTCGTCGGCGAGCGCCGAGGCCAGATGCGCCTCGATGGCCCGCGCCCGGTCCGCCGGATCGTCTCCGGGATAGATCGCGATCCGGCAGGAAAGCTTGCACCACGCCGGCACGGAGGAGGCCCAGTCGCCGCCCTCGATCCGCCCCACGTTGAAGTTGATCGGGTGGTCGAGATCCGCGAAATGCGGGTGGTCCGCCTTTTCCGCGTTCCACGCCTCGCACAGGTGCTTGAGCGCCTCGATGACCCGATAGCCCGCCTCGATGGCGTTGGCCCCGGAACCGGCCTCGCGCACATGCACCGGATGGCCGGCGACATGGACCTCGAACCACAGCACCCCGACATTGGCGCGCACCAGCCGTTCGTTCACCGGCTCGGGAATGATCGCCGCGTCCGCCGTATAGCCCTCGACGAGGCAGGCGAGCGCGCCGTTGCCGGTGCATTCCTCCTCCACCACGCTTTGCACATGCACCCGCGCCGCCGGCTGCAGGCCGAGGCGGCGGAGCGCGTCGAGGGCGAAGAGATTGGCGGCGATGCCGGCCTTCATGTCGCCGCCGCCGCGCCCATGGAGCCAGTCGCCGACACGCTTCGGCGTGAAGGGCGGGGAGACGTCCCACATCTCGTGCGGCCCCTCGGGCACCACGTCCATGTGTCCGTTGAGGATCAGCGAGCGCCCCGTCTCCACCCGCGGCCGATGGGTGGCGACGACGTTCACCGCCTCGCTGTAGTCGACGTCGACCGGCGAGAAGCCCGGATGATCATGGATCTTGTCGAGATCGATGGCGAAGCTGTCGACCGCGTAGCCGCGTCTTTCCAGCTCTCCGGCGATGAAGTCCTGTGCCGGCTTTTCCGCGCCCCGCAACGAGGGAAAGCGGATCAGCTCTTCGGTGAAGGCGATCTGCTCCTCGAAGCCGTCATCGACCGCACGCAGGATATCGCGGGCAAGGAAAGCATCCAGCATCATGACCTCGCTTTGGGAAGACAGGCCCGCAGCGGATCCGCCCGGGACAGGGAAGGAACGCCGGCGGCAGGGCTCCTGAACGAAAGCCCGGCCCGACCGCCGGCGCGCAGTCTCGCGCTGCCGCTCAGCCGCGCGGCAACGCCTCGTCGAACAGCACCGGGCGACCGGCGGAGGGGCCGGTCAGCTCGCCCTCCCACATCACCTGATTGCCGCGCACGAAGGTGCCGACCGGCCAGCCCGTCACGGTCTTGCCGTCATAGGGCGTCCAACCGCATTTGGAGGCGATCCAGTCATTGGTGATGGTCTCGCGGCGCTTCATGTCGACGACGGTGAAATCGGCGTCGTAACCGGCGGCGATGCGGCCCTTGCGGGCGATGCCGAAGAGCCGCTGCGGGCCGGCCGAGGTCATGTCGACGAAGCGGGCGAGCGACAGGCGGCCGGCGTTGACGTGGTCGAGCATGATCGGCACCAGGGTCTGCACGCCGGTCATGCCGGAGGGCGAGGCCGGATAGGGCTTCTGCTTTTCCTCCAGCAGGTGCGGGGCATGGTCGGAGCCGAAGATGTCGAGGATGCCCTGCTCCAGCCCCCACCACAGCCTCTCGCCATGGCGTTTGGCGCGCACCGGCGGGTTCATCTGCACCAGCGTTCCGAGCCGGTCATAGTCCTCGTCGGTCAGCGTCAGGTGGTGCGGCGTCACCTCGATGGAGGCGACATCCTTGTGCGGCATCAGGAAATCGACCTCCTCCGCCGTCGACAGGTGCAGGATGTGGATGCGTGCGCCCACCGAGCGGGCGATGCGCACGAGGCGCTCGGTGCATTGCAGCGCCGCCTGGGCGTCGCGCCACACGGGATGCGAGCGCGGATCGTTCTCCTTGCGCTCGCCCATGCGCTCGCGCAGGCGGAACTCGTCCTCGGAGTGGAAAGCGGCGCGCCGGCGGGTCCTGGACAGGATGCTCGCCACGCCGGCGTCATCTTCGACCAGCAGGTCGCCGGTGGAGGAGCCCATGAACACCTTGATGCCGGCAGCGCCCGGCAGGCGCTCCAGTTCGGGCAGGTCGTCGACGTTCTCCCGCGTGCCGCCGACCCAGAAGGCAAAGTCGGAGTGCATGCGGTCCGTGCCGCGGGCGATCTTGTCCTCGAGTGCCGCGGCACTCGTCGTCAGCGGATTGGTGTTCGGCATCTCGAAGACGGCCGTGACGCCACCCATGACGGCGGCGCGCGATCCCGACTCAAGATCCTCCTTGTGGTCGAGGCCCGGCTCGCGGAAATGCACCTGTGTGTCGATCACGCCCGGTAGCACATGCAGTCCGGTGCAGTCGATCGTCTTGCCGGCCTGCGCGGCGTCGAAGCTGCCGAGGCCGACGATCGTGCCCCCCCTTACCGCCACGTCCCGTTGTATGGCGCCGTCCTGGTTGACGACGGTGCCGTTCTTCAGGACGAGATCGTAGGTGTCAGGCATTCACGGTTCCTCGCGCATCGATCCGGACAAGCGGGCTGATGGTCACGCCCGCCCCGGAGAGTTCGTACAGGGCATCCGGCTCCACCTTGCGCCAGCGGTCGCAAGGCCCCTCAAGGGGCTCGGAGGCGAAAGCGCGGCCTCCGTGGTCCAGACAGTCCGACAGATAAAGCGTCGGAGCCCTGCCGTCATCCGCGGATCTGAAGGCAAAGATGCGCGTGCCGTCGCTGAAGGCACAGGTGAGCCGTGTCGGCTCGCCCCGCGTGCCGCGCTTTTCCGCGATTTCCGCAAGCTGCGTCAGCGTGCGCGACAGCGCCCCGGCCGGGTCCTCCTCCAGCCCGTTGGTCAGCAGCATGAGGAAAACCAGTTCCGAATCGGTCGTCCCGCGCCGGCCGGCGTAATAATCGTCGGCGATCACCGCCTCCATGTCGCGGCGCAGGACCGCGAAATTGCCGATGCCGCCATTGTGCATGAAGGCCCAGCGCCCGTGGACGAAGGGGTGGCAGTTGTCGCGCGAGGAGGCACCCGTCGTTGCCGCGCGCACATGGGCGAGAAACAGATGCGAGCGCACCAGCCGGCAGACGCTCGGCAGGTTGGTATCGGCCCAGGCGGGCAGCACGTCCTTGAAGAGCCCGGGCTCCGGCAGATGCCCATACCAGGCGATGCCGAAGCCGTCGCCATTGACCCGCAGCTTCGCCTCCTGAGCGTCCTGACTCTGGACGAGAAGCGAATGGCGCGGGCTTGCGATGATGTTTTCAAGCGGGATTTCGGTCCCGAGATAGGCAGCCAGGCGACACATGGCGAAACGGGCCCCAAACAGGCGCGGCCCCCGCCCGGCCACGGCGGCCGGCCACGGAACGCCGCAGGACAACGACGCGCGATCCTATCGCCGAGATCCGAACAAAGCGTGTCGAATTTTCAGCATCTCGCCCCCAAAGACCCGGATTTGCCCCGAATAAGCGCTGCTTTTTCGATCATTTTCCCCAAGAGCCTCTTGTCACGCCAACCGGCGACGGCGGCGCGGGTGTTTTTCGCAGGCGGCGCGGGACGATCCGACGCCCGCCCTTGTTGCGCCGGGCGATCCGGCCTATGTCGCAGGGGACGGTGTTTCCACGTAGCGGCATGAGGGCCGAGAGCCTTGTCGCGGGGCGGAGGGTTTGATGAGCGAGGGCACGGGTGTTCGCCTGTCCGGACGCGGCGTTCTGCGGGTTTGTGGCCCGGACGCGCGCCATTTCCTGCAGAATCTGCTGACCAACGATCTCGACACGGTGGATGAGACGGGCGCGGGCCATGGCGCCTTGCTGACACCGCAGGGCAAGATCCTGTTCGCCTTCCTGGTCGCCCGGGCACGCGACGCGCAGGACGCCTATCTGCTGGAAAGCGACGCGCAAAGCCTTGCCGAGCTTGCCCGACGCCTGCGGTTCTACAAGCTCCGCTCCAAGGTCGAGATCACCGATATCAGCGACACGACCTCCGTCCATGCGCTGTGGGGCGCGGACGCGCCAGCGGCTGAGGGAGCGCTCGCGAGGGCCGTGGTCTTCGCCGATCCGCGCCTTGCGGCGATGGGCACCCGCGTGCTGCTCGACCACGGCGAGGCGGGTGCGCCGGACGCGATCGAGGGTTTCTCGGCCGCGCCTGAAAGCGCCTATCACACACGCCGCGTCGTCTTTTGCGTGCCGGAAGCGCCCTTCGACTTTGCCCTCGGCGAGGCCTTTCCCCATGACGTCGACATGGACCAGCTCGGCGGCGTCGCCTTCGACAAGGGCTGCTTCGTCGGCCAGGAGGTGGTGAGCCGGATGCAGCACCGCGGCACGGCGCGCCGGCGCATCGTCAAGGTCTCGGCCGAGGACGACCTGCCGGAAAGCGGCGCGGAGATCCTTGCCGGCGACAAGCCGGCCGGCACGCTCGGCACCGTGTCGGGCACGCGCGCGCTGGCGCTGCTGCGCCTCGACCGCATCGCCTCGGCGCGGGCGAAGGGCGACGAGATCACCTGCAACGGCCTGCCGATCGAGGCAACGCTTCCCGAATGGGCGAGCTTCGCCTGGCCGGAGGTTTCCGGGGCGGAGGGCGGCGCGTGAGCGCGCGCGCCGCGCCGAAGAGCGAGCCTCGTGCCTGGCAGCGCATGCTGTCGGGCCGCCGGCTCAACCTGCTCGACCCCTCGCCGCTCGACGTGGAGATCGAGGACATCGCCCACGGGCTTGCCCGCGTCGCCCGCTGGAACGGACAGACCGTCGGCGACCACGCCTTTTCCGTCGCCGAACATTCGCTGCTGGTGGAGGAACTCGCCCGCCGGCTGGAGCCCGACCTCGCGCCCGACGACTGCCTTGCCGTGCTGCTGCATGACGCGCCGGAGTATGTGATCGGCGACATGATCTCGCCGTTCAAGGCGGTGATGGGCGGCAACTACAAGGAGATCGAGGCGCGGCTGCAGGGGGCGATCCACCTGAGCGTCGGCTTGCCGGCGGCGATGCCGGCGCGGGTCAAGCGGCTGGCCAAGAAGGCGGACACGCTCGCCGCCTATTTCGAGGCGGTGGAACTTGCCGGTTTCGATGACGCGGAGGCGGGGCGCATCTTCGGCCGGCCGAGCGGTTTCGGCGGCACCCGCGCCAGGGGACCGCGCCTCGGCCTGGCGCCGCTGCCCTCGGCGGCGGCGCAACGGCGCTTTCTGGCGCGTTTCGCCGCCATCCAGGAAGACCGCGCGCGGTAGCTGCCATCGCGCTGACACGCGCGGACGTGTATTTTGACCAGGATGTCTTTTGACCGGGATTCGGGCCCGGAAAGCGGCCATAACATATACAGGAGGCGCGATGATCACGGTCTGCTCGCTGGCACGGCTTGCCGAAACGGTCGAACGCACGGGCGCCCGGCGCCTGGTGACGCTGATCACGGCTGGAACCGATGTGCCGCGCCCGCATTCCATCGCGGCCGACGATCACCTCTTCCTCGCCTTCAACGACATCACCGTGCCGGCAGAGGGCCTGACGCCGCCCGGTGTCGAGCACGTCGAGCGGTTGCTCGATTTCGTCACCTCCTGGGACCGGACCCAGCCCATGGTGATCCATTGCTTCGCCGGCATCAGCCGGTCGACGGCCGCCGCCTTCATCGCCTGCTGCGCGCTGTCGCCGGAGGCGAGCGAACGCCGGCTTGCAGCGCGCCTGCGCGAGGCCTCCCCCTCCGCCACGCCCAACGCCCGGCTCGTCGCGCTCGCCGACGACCGGCTCGGGCGCGGCGGCCGCATGGTCCAGGCGATCCGCGCCATCGGGCGGGGAGCCGATGCCTTCGAGGGAGCGCCCTTCAGCCTTGACGTTCCGCTGGGCCTTGCCCGCCCCGCGCCGGGGACGTCGCGATGATCGAGATCGGCCTCAACGCCGTCATCGTGTCCGTCGCCGATCCGCAGCCGCAGGTGCTGACCATTCCCGTGCCCGACGAGGGCGAGGCGCCCGCTCTGCCCTTCGGCCCCTTCGACCCGATGCGGCATCGCACCTTCGAGATTGGTCTGCGCGAGTGGGTGGAGGAACAGACGGCGCTGAAGCTCGGCTACGTGGAGCAACTCTACACATTCGGCGACCGCGGTCGGCACCACATCCATCCGGACGCCGGACCGCATGTGGTTTCCGTCGGCTATCTCGCCCTTGCCCGCCAGACCGCGCGGTCCGACGAGGCGATGGCGCTGCAGGCGGCGCGCTGGCGCTCGTGGTACACATTCTTCCCCTGGGAAGACTGGCGCTCGGGGATGCCCGCCATCGTCCAGCAGGAGATCCTGCCGGCGCTCGAGCGCTGGATGGTCTCGCCGGTTCCCGACGACGCGCCGCCGCGCTCCAACACCCGCGAGGACCGGGTGCACCAGGCCTTCGACGTCAAGGACGGCATCTGGAACGAGGAGCGTGCGCTCGACCGCTACGAGCTGCTCTACGAGGCGGGGCTGCTTGAGGAGTCACGCCGCGACGGCCGCCCGGCGGCGCTCGAGCACACCGACATGCCAATGCTCGGCAAGCCGATGCTCTACGACCACCGGCGCATCCTGGCGACCGCGATCTCGCGCCTTCGCACCAAGCTCAAGTACCGGCCGGTGGTCTTCGAGCTGATGGCGCACAGCTTCACTCTCACCGAGTTACAGCGCTGCGTGGAGGCGATCTCCGGCCGCCACCTGCACAAGCAGAACTTCCGTCGGCTGGTCGAGAACACCGAACTCGTGGAACCGACCGGCGAGACCTCGACCCGCACCGGAGGCCGCCCGGCGGCCCTCTTCCGCTTCCGTCACGAAGTGCTGAAGGAGCGCCCCGCGCTCGGACTGCGCGTCGGCGGCCGCTGACCCCTTTTTGCGCGAGCGCCGGGAGGCAGGACCCATGGACTTCGGCAATCGCCCCTTCGGCCTCGCGGATCCGCAAGGCGCCGCCAGCCTGCCCCGGCGCGCCCTGAAAATCCCTCCCGCACATGGATGACGGAATGTCCCTCGACGACCTGCTGCCGCACCTGCGTCCCTATTCGCGCACGCTCGACACCAGCCCCCTGCATCATCTCGGCCGGCGTTACGACGCGACCGGCGCCTTCCTGCCGGAGCCCGGAAACACCATCGTCTGTCACCTGCTGAAAGGCTCGGCGAGCGAGCGGGCGGTGGTCGCGGCACGGCAAAGCCTGATGGACCTGCCTGAGGCGCGCGAAAACCTCGCCTTCACGCCGGTCCCCAGCCTGCACATGACGCTGTTCCAGGGGATCATCGAGTACCGCCGGACGGTTCCCTTCTGGCCGCAGGACATGCCGCTCGACACGCCGATCGAGGACATGACCGCTCACTACCTGCGCAAGCTCGAGAGCTTCGTCGCCCCCGGCCCCTTCACGATGACGGTGACGGACGCGACGCCCGAGGGGCTGACCATCGACGGCGCGACGGCGGCCGACCGGGCCTGTCTGAAGGAGTGGCGCGACCGGCTGGCCAGCGCCTTCGGCTACCGCCATCCCGACCATGACAGCTACCGCTACCACATCACCTTCGCCTATGTGCTCCGCCGCTTTTCCGACGAGGCGATCCTGGCCTGGGACGAGGCGCTTCCCGACATCGTCGCCCGCCTGCGCGACGAGGCGCCGACCCTCGAGCTTGCCCCTCCCGCCTATTGCAGCTTCGAGGACATGACGCACTTCGAGGAACTGCGGGTGCTCGCTCCCGCGTGAGGCGGCGGGATCACGGCGCCCGGGGAAAACCGTCCCGACGACGCCGGGAGCACCGGCTTTTCCGGCTCCCGAGCCGGACCTCTCACGCGTGTCCGGCAAGCAGTCAGCCTTGCATGCAAAGGTCAAAAATACAATTAAAAGTAGAAAATTTGTGACGCCACTACCGCGCGACCTTTCCCGCGCTTGGCAAGGCCGGCGCGGGCAGGCTATCAGGGCGCATGCTCGCAACTCCGCCCGCCCCGCGCGTCTACGCGCCGCCGACCGCGCCCTTTCTCGCCGTGGTCCATGCCGACGACGACATTCTCGTCCTCGACAAGCCTTGCGGGCTTCTCACGGTGCCGGGCAAGAGCGCCGAGCTTGCCGACTGCGTGGCCTCCCGCGCGGCGGCGCGCCATCCGGGTGCGCGCATCGTTCACCGTCTCGACATGGACACCTCCGGCCTGCTCGTGCTGGCGATGAACCCGGCCGCGCACCGCCATCTCGGCCTGCAGTTCGAGCGCCGGCATGTGAACAAGACCTACGTGGCGCGCGTCGCCGGCCATCTGCGGGCCGATGCAGGCACCATCGACCTGCCGCTGTCGTGCGACTGGCCCAACCGGCCGCGCCAGATGGTCGACCATGAGGGCGGCCGTGGCGCCGTCACCCACTACCAGGTGATGGAGCGGGCCGCCGACGGCACGACACGGGTGCAGCTCTCGCCCGTCACCGGCCGCTCGCACCAGCTTCGCGTGCACATGCTGGCGCTTGGTCACCCGATCCTCGGCGACCCGCTCTATGCCACAGGCACGGCTCTAACGGCGGCCGACCGGCTCCAGCTCCATGCGGCCACGCTCGAGATCCGCCATCCCGTCGGCGGCGCCAGGCTTCGCTTCGACGCGCCTGCCCCCTTCTGACGAAAAGCCCCCTCGAATTTTTTTCTCCCCTCCCCGCCGGCTTGGGCGCAGGGCGGTGCTGCGCGCGAAAATCCCTGTCCGGCAAGACGCTTGCCACGGCGATCGCATTAACCAAGATCGCCCCCTTGAGACGGCGCGAGCCCACCGGTTCCGCGGGTCTTGTCCGTCATTAACTCTCTTTCAAGGTTAAACGACGACGATCATGGTTATCGCGCCGGACGGCTGAACGCCCGGGTCGCATCGAGTTTTCGCGTAAGGACCGGAGTTGCCGCGTATGCATGGCACGGCTCGCATATATGTACCCAGCCGTCCCGGGACGCCCGGCGTTCGACGCCGCGCACCGTCCCGCATCCGGCGGCTCGCCCTCCTCGCGGCGGCGGCCCCGCTCGTCTATTTCGCCTGGACGAACGCCGTTGCCCAGCAGGACATTTCCGCGCTGATCGAGGCAAGCCGCGGCCAGGCGCCGCGCTGGATGTCGGCCATCGAGGCCTCCCCCCACATCTCGAGCCTGACACCCAGCGTCGTTCTCGCCGATGCCTCGAAGCAGTCTTCCGCCGACACACCCGACTACGCGGTCACCAACGCAGCACCTGGCACCGACCCGGCCGTGGTGCGCGGGCTCGAGGTCTTCGTCAAGGAAAGCGCACCCAAGTCCGCGCCCGACAAGACGCCGATCAACCGCGCCCGCAAGGGCGACCGCTTCGTGTCGATGGCACCCGACCGGCAGATGGTCGATGCCGCCTCCGGCACCGTCTACTACATGGGCAGCATGCTCGCCGCCGGCAGTCCGGCCGAGCTTCCCCGTGTCGCCTTCGTCCGCTCCGCCATCCCGGCCGCGTCCTCGCTCATCGCCTCGTCTGCCAAGGGCGGAAGCGGCGCAACCGGCAACCCGCTGGACCTCGCCCGTCTCGCCATGGCGCGCAATGTGGCGGCAACCAGCGTTTCCTACGCTTCAGCCTACGCGCCGAACGGCATCGACAACATCCGCGCCCCCTTCGAGGCACTGCTGAGCGGCAATGTCGGCATCGGGGCAAACGAGGAAGCCGCACTCGAGGCCAACAGCGAGAGCGATCCCTACTGGTGGGCGAAGCGGCCGCTGCCGGCCAGCGTCGTCACCTCCAAGGAACAGCGCTGCCTGGCCGAGGCCGTCTATTTCGAGGCCCGCGGCGAACCGGTGGACGGCCAGGTCGCCGTTGCCCAGGTGGTCCTGAACCGGGTGCGCAATCCGGCCTATCCGCCCACCATCTGCAAGGTCGTCTACCAGAACCGGCATCTGCGGAATCGCTGCCAGTTTTCCTTTGCCTGCGATGGCATCCGCGATCAGATCAACGAAAAAGAACGCTGGGACGTGGCGCAGAAGGTCGCGCGGGAGACCGTGTCGGGCCAGCGCTATCTGGAGAAGGTCGGCGCATCGACCCACTATCACGCCACCTACGTGAAGCCGCGCTGGGCCCGTCACATGAAGCGGCTTCAGAAAATCGGCCAGCACATCTTCTACCGGACTTACGGCGGCGGCTGGAGCTAGACAGCTGCCGCACCGTCCCCAGTAAGCCCCCGGTTTCCTGAAAATGTGACTCCCCCTACGTCTTTTTGCTGAGACTGAAACACTCCTTTCATAGATTGCAGCTATTGAAGGCGCGCCCGGGCAGGAGACACTTGCGCCTGACCCGGTGCACCGCGGCCACCGGCCCCCGCTCCTGATCGGCGGGGCAGAGATTTTGAAGCCGCGTGCTCTGCGTCGTTGCGGACGGGGGGACCGCCTGCGCGACATCGATTTTAACGACCCCGACTATGGACGCGCGGATCGCGCGCGCCCGAGCCGCATTTTTCGCGCACGCCCGACAAGGCGTGCGAAAGACTGTGGGCGATAGATGCCATGACTTTGTCTGCCAACCGGCGGATCTCGCACGTGCCTGGCCGTTTTCTGGCTCAGGTCGAGGCCGCTCTCGATTGCGCATTCGAACCCGTCGTCGATATTCATTCCGGCGACATTTACGGCTTCGAGACAACATACACGGACCTGGAAAAGCTCGGAGTTTCCAGCATAAGCGACCTCTTCGACCACGCGGAGACGATGAAATGCGTCGCCGACGTCGAGTTGCTGGTGCAGCGCAAGACGATCCAGGCGTTTTCCAGGTTGCCGAGCGCCGTGCGCACGCGGCTCTTCGTCAAGCTCGACCCGCGCGGCCTCTTGGCCAAGGGCGCGACGCTCGACGCAATGCAGGAGACCGCCACGGCACAGGGCCTGGCTGCCTGGAACATCTGCATCGACATTCCGGACCTGGAGCGTCAGGGGGCGGACGAGGCGCTCACCCTCTTTTCCCAGGCCGCGCGCGAACGAGGGTTCACGCTGGCGCTCGACGATTTCGGGCGCGGCTACGCGCGGCTTCGCATCCTCTACCAGCTCGAGCCGGGCATCCTGAAAATCGACCGCTTCTTCATCACCGCGCTGCAGAGCGACGCCCGCAAGCGGCTGATCGTGTCGAGCCTCGTCGATTTCGCCCATGTGCTCGGCATCCGTGTCATCGCCACCGGTGTGGAGACGATCGCCGAACTGCAGGCCTGCCGCAGCGTCGGCTGCGACCTGGTCCATGGCTCGCTGATCTCGCGCCCGCTGGAGGATCCCGCGATGGTGCGGCCGAACTACCCGTTGCCGCAGTCCGTCGACCGCAGGCTCGAGGGCAAGCGCAAGGCCGACCGCGATTTCCTCGACCAGGAAATGGAGCATCTGGCGCCGATCCACGCGCATGAGAACGTCGCGCGCGCACTCGAGGTGTTCAGGGCCAATCCGACCCAATCGGTCCTGCCGGTGCTGGACGGCAACGAAGAGCCGGTCGGCATCATTCGCGAGCGGGATCTCAAGAGCTTTCTCTACATGTCCTACGGGCGCGACCTGCTGCTCAATCCGACCATCGACAACCACCTCAAGGGCTTCGTGCGCTCCTGTCCCGTCGCCGACATGCAGGCGCCGCTCGAGCGGCTCGTCGACGCGGGCGGCACCGAGCTCGGCGACGGCATCCTGATGACGGAGGGAGGCACCTACGCCGGATGGCTGTCGACCACCGCGCTGCTGAAGATCTCCAACGAGGCGCGCCTGCAGATCGCCCAGGACCAGAACCCGCTGACCAAGCTGCCGGGCAACTCGGCGATCTCGGATCACGTCACCCGCACCAGCGCCAGCCCGGAGACCGACCGCGCCTATTGCTACATCGATTTCGACAACTTCAAGCCGTTCAACGACACCTACGGCTTCCGCATCGGTGACCGGGCAATCATCCTCTTCTCCGACCTGCTGAAGCGGCGCCTGGGCGGGATGCGCCAGTTCATCGGCCATGTCGGCGGCGACGACTTCTTCGTCGGCATCGACGGCTGGGAGCCGAAACGGGTGACCCGGCTGATGGCGGACATGCGCGAGGAGTTCGCCCGTCAGGTGGAAAGCCTCTACAGCGCCGACCACCGCAAGCGCGGCTTCATCGTCGCCGAGGACCGTCGCGGCCGCTCGCAGATCTACCCGCTGCTGACCACCTCGATGGCCGTTCTGCATCTGCCCAAGGGCATTTCCATCGGCAATCTCGATCTGCTCAGCAACCACATCGCGCGACTGAAGCACCGCTCCAAGGCGGAGGCGAGCGGCCTTGCGGTGTCAAGCTTCGGCGCAGACGAGACGGCCGAGGAAGAGCGTGCCGTGGTGGCGCGATTGCCGACCCCGAACACACGCGCAAAGGGCGCTTCGGACGAGGCAATCGCCTGAGCCTGATCAGGCTCAGGCGATGACGATGTCGAGCCCCAGGTCCAGCACCGGGGCGGAATGGGTTATCCAGCCGACCGAGATCAGGTCGACGCCGGTCTCCGCGATGGCGGCCACCGTGTCGAGATTGACCCCGCCGGAGGCCTCAAGCGTCACCCGGCCGCCGGTGATCGCCACCGCCTCGCGCAGCATCGCCGGTGCCATGTTGTCGAGCATCACCACGTCGGGGGCCGCCTCCAGCGCCTCGCGCAGCTGGTCGAGCGTGTCGACCTCCACCTCAACCCGCACCAGATGACCGGCAAAGCGCCGCGCCGCCGCGATCGCACTTGCGACGCCACCGGCGACGGCGATGTGATTGTCCTTGATCAGCACCGCGTCATCGAGGCCGAACCGGTGGTTGGCGCCGCCGCCGCAGCGCACGGCGTATTTCTCGAAGGCGCGCAGCCCCGGCGTCGTCTTGCGGGTGCACACGATCCGGGCGCTGGTGTGGGCCACCTTGTCGGCGAACAGGCCGGTCGCCGTGGCGATGCCGGAGAGGTGGCCGAGATAGTTGAGCGCGACGCGCTCGGCCGAGAGCAGGCCGCGCGCCGGCCCGGCGATGTGCATCACCACGTCGCCGGGGGACAGCCGGTCGCCATCGGCCTTGACCGCCTCGACGCGGATCGCCGGATCACTCAGACGGAAGGCACAGGCGGCCAGGTCAAGACCGGCGAGCCGGCCAGGGGTGCGCGCCGCGATCACGGCTGTGGCCGACACCTTGGGCCCGAGCGTCGCCTGCGCGGTGATGTCGCCGGCCCGTCCCCAGTCCTCCAGCAAGGCCGCGCGAACCGCGTCCTCCACCATCAGCCCCGGCAGCACCGGCAGATGCGCGCTTGCGTCCCTGGCGTTTGTGCTCATGCGAGCCCCCTCTCGGCGACGGCCTTGCGGCCGGCCTCGCTTGCCACCGCCTCGGCGACGATGGCGTCGACCTGGCGCATGGTCAGGAAGGTGCGATGCGCCTGGGCCGGATCGGCGTCGGGGAAATCGCTGCGGCTGTGACCGCCGCGGCTTTCCGTGCGCAGCAGTGCCCCGGCGGCGACGAGCTTGCCGGCGGTGATCATGTTGAGGATCGAGCGGCGGCGGCAGTTCCCCTCCAGCGCGTCGAGTACGGCGAGCGTTCCCGCCAGCCCGTCGGCGTCGCGCAGCACGCCGACGCCGGCGGCCATCTGCGCGCGCAGCACGGTGATCGCCTCGCGCTCCACCTCGTTGCGCCGCGTCGGCTCCTGGATGGTGTCGTCGATGCCGGGCCAGTGCGCCGTGCGCGGGTTCGGCATCTGGTTCTGGATGTCCTCGGCGACGCGCGCGGCGAAGACCACCGTCTCGAGCAGCGAGTTGGAGGCCAGCCGGTTGGCGCCATGGGCGCCCGTCGAGGCGACCTCGCCGGCGGCCCACAGGTTGTCGAGCGAGGTGCGCCCGTTGGCGTCGGTGAGCACGCCGCCCATGTGGTAGTGCTCGGCCGGGGCAACCGGGATCGGCTGTGTCACCGGGTCGATGCCGGCACGCAGGCACGCGGCATGAACGGTCGGGAACTTCTCCGCGAAGGCCGTGCCCAGCGCCTCGCGGCAGTCGAGGAAGGCCCCGCGCCCGGCGCGGATCTGCGAGAAGACGGCACGTGCCACCACGTCGCGCGGTGCCAGCTCCTTCAGCGGATCGATGTCGAGCATGAAGCGCTTGCCGTCACGGTCGATCAGCGTCGCGCCCTCGCCGCGCAGTGCCTCGGAGGCAAGCGGCGCCGGATCGATGCCGACGTCGAGCGCGGTCGGATGGAACTGGACGAACTCCGGGTCGGCGATCACCGCTCCGGCGCGCGCGGCCATGGCGATACCCTGGCCGTTCGCCTCGCCCGGATTGGTGGTCACCGCATAGAGGTGGCCGATACCGCCGGAGGCGAGCACCACTGCGTGGGCGGGAAAGGCAAGCCGCTCGCGGTCGCCGCGCCGCCGGGCGAGGACGCCGGTGACGAGCTTGCCCTCGCTCAGCAGCTCTTCGCCGATATAGCCCTCGACGACGCGGATCGACGACGTCTTGCGCACGGCGGCGACGAGCGCATCCATGATCGCGCGCCCGGCCATGTCGCCGCGCACGCGCACGATGCGGTTGACCGAATGCGCCGCCTCGCGGGAGAGCTGCAGCCGGCCTTCCAGATCCATGTCGAAGGGAACGCCGTAGCCGAGCAGGTCGCGGACCCGGTCGCCGGCTTCCTGGGTCATCAGGCGGACGATGTTCTCGTCGCAGATGCCGCCGCCGACGGCGATCGTGTCGCGGGCGTGGGCTGCTGCACTGTCATCGTCGGAGACCGCGGCGGCGATGCCGCCCTGTGCCCAGGCCGAGGACGCGCCCTCGCCGATGGGCGAGGTGGACAGGATCGTCACCGGACGCGGCGCCAGCTTGAGCGCGCAGAAAAGGCCGGTCAGGCCGCCCCCCAGGATGACGACGTCGTCGATGTGAGTCGTCGCGGAAAGGTTGGAAGTCATGTGGTTGGGTCCGAGAAGGCCGCAAGTGGCGGCAAGGAGGGAGCGTCGGTCGGGTGACCCTGGGTGTGCCGGGAGCCGGCATCGCCTTGCCTGTCGGGACCGGCGGGGGATTGCGCGTCAGACTCGGTCTTTCGCGCCATATCATCAAGAGCCGATTTCAGGAATGTCCTCGCGCCATCGGTCCGGCGGACCGGCCTTGCGAGGAAAAACGGGGCGCGGCCATCGACCGCGCCCCGTTGGCAGGCTCAGCTCTTGAGGTTGATCATGCGTTCCACGGACTGGCGCGCGCGGGCGGCGATGACCGGGTCGACAATCACCTCGTCCTTCATCTCCACGAGCGCGTCGAGGATCTTGGAAAGCGTGATGCGCTTCATGTGCGGGCACAGGTTGCAGGGCCGCACATAGTCGACGCCGGGCGTCGCGGAGGCGATGTTGTCGGCCATCGAGCACTCGGTGACGAGCATGACCTTGGCCGGACGGTGCTCCTTCACCCAGTCGATCATGCCCGTGGTCGAGCCGGTGAAGTCGGCCTCGTCCACCACTTCCGGCGGGCACTCCGGGTGGGCGACGATCTTGACGCCCGGCTCGATTGCCCGGTACTCGCGCAGCTCCTCGGCGGTGAAGCGCTCGTGAACCTCGCAGGCGCCCGCCCAGGTGAGGATCTCCACATCCGTCTGGCGCGCGACATTGGCGGCCAGATACTGGTCGGGGATGAGCAGCACGCGCGGCGCGTTGAGGCTCTCCACCACCTGCACGGCATTGGCCGAGGTGCAGCAGATGTCGCATTCCGCCTTCACGTCGGCGGAGGTATTGACATAGGTGACGATCGGCACGCCCGGATATTTCTCGCGCAGGCCCCGCACGTCGGCGGCGGTGATCGACTCGGCCAGCGAGCAGCCGGCATTCATGTCCGGGATCAGCACCGTCTTGTCCGGATTGAGGATCTTCGCGGTCTCGGCCATGAAGTGCACACCGCACTGGACGATCACATCGGCCTCGGACTTCGCCGCCTCCTTGGCCAGCGCCAGGCTGTCGCCGACGATGTCGGAGACGCCGTGGAAGATCTCCGGCGTCATGTAGTTGTGCGCCAGAATGACAGCGTTGCGCTGCTTCTTGAGCTTGTTGATCGCGTGGATCACCGGCGCCAGCAGCGGCCATTCGATCTCCGGGATCAAGTGCTTGACCTTCTCGTAGACCTCGGCCGTCTCTGCCTTCACCTCCTCCGTGAAGGCCAGGACCGGACGCTCGACCGGCGGAAACGCGCGGGTCGCGGAACGGACCGGCGCGGCAGCGCCGCTGTCGTTGGCAAGTGCGCCCGTGGCAAGTGCGATGGTCGACATGGCGACCTCCCTGACTGAGTGCGGGCCGGCCCTTTCAGGCCGTCCTCCTGCATCGGGCCTGTGCGGCTCGAATCTTTATACTCAATTTGAGCATAAATGCTGGTTTAAAAAACGCGGCCCTAGCCGACGCTTATGCTCTTCGTGCTCATATATAGGCAGGCGCATGCCGCTTGCCAATGCCTTTTGTAGGACATGAACAAATGTCAGGCGCACCGGCGCGCGCGGCCTCCGCGGTCGCCGTGACAACGCCCGATGCGGGACGGCCGGCTGGACGAAACGGAAATGGCTGAATAACTTGAAAATCAAGCACCACGGCCAACTCGCGACCATGACAGGCACAGGCCCCGATGGACCATCCGCTTCTTCGTAATGTCCTTTTCCGGCGGCTTCGGTCGCGAGCCTTTCAATCGACACAGCCCTCTTCCCCGCGCCCCCTCTGCGCAAGCCGCATTTTGTCCGCACCTGCCGCACGCGCCCTGGTTCTTGCGCTGCTCGCCGGCTGGCTCGCCTGTTCTCCCGCTCTGGCCACCTCGGCGCAGGACTGGAACGGCATCTGGGATTCCCGCTGGCTGGGCGGCGGCGCGCGCGTCTACCTGAAGCAGGAGGAGGACAAGGTCGTCGGCCGCTATCCGGCCTACACGGGCATGCTCGAGGGCCGCGTCGAGGGCAAGCGACTGATCGGCACCTGGTCCGCGCCCAAGGGGTCTGGAACCTTCGAGTTCATCCTCGCCGAGGACGGACGCAGCTTCATCGGCCGCTTCGGCAAGAACCAGTGGTGGACGGGATCGCGCATCCTGCCCGACGACGAACGCAACCTGAAACCGCTGCAATCGACGCCGGCGGAAACCCTGCGCACCTTTCTCGTCGCCGCGGATGCGGTGGAAAGCGGCCGGCTGGAATATCAGGACGACCTGATCGCACTGATGGTCTTCCCGGAAAACGACCAGGCCAACCACGTCCGCGAACTCGGGCCGCTGGCGCTGCTGATGAACCAGTTCACGGTCGATCCGGATGTTTTCGAGACCCGTCCGCCGTCGGGCGAGCGCGCGCAACTGGTCCTCACCCGCTACGACGGGCGCACCCTGCCGCTGGAGTTCCGGCGCATCAATGACGACTGGTTCATGGTCCCGCCCTCGCCCGAGGCGGTGAAGACGATGCTCAAGCAGATCGTGTCGGAGGCGGACAGCGGGCTCGCGCCGCGCGTCGGCCTGCTTGCCATGGACACGCCGCGTGCCACCATGGAGGCATTTCTCGACGCGATGCGCGCCGGCCCGGCAATGCAGGACACGGCCCTGGCCGCGCTCGACCTTTCGGAAATGCCGCCCGTGGTGCGCGACCGCGAGGCCGTTCTGGCGGCCGAATATCTCAACGAAGTGCTTGCCCGCATCGGCGAGGTGATCTTCCAGGAGATCCCCAACGACCCGGGAGCGCGTGAACCCTTCGTCTATTTCATGCATGCCGCCGGCGACATCGTGCTGGCGCCGACCGAGACCGCGGACGGCCTGAAATGGAAGTTCACCCCGGAGACGCTGCGGTCCATCCGCTCGCTCTACGCGGCGACGGAAAACCTGCCTCCGGCGGTGCGCATCCTGCCCTATGACGCCCACTCGAAAGCGACCTATTTTCGCATCCGCGCGCTGGTCGCCGCAGTCGCGCCGACCGGCCTGCGCTCGGCCGGCCCTCTGGAGGTCTGGCAGTGGATCGCGCTGGCGACCGTCTTTGCCTGCGCCGCGCTCGCCAGCATCATCGGCGGCTTCCTGCTGCTGTCGCTGCGCCGCCTGCTGTGGCAAGACGCCGGAGCCGAGAAGCCCGCGCCCTATGCGGTGTGGGGCATCCGCCTGCTGGTGTTCGGTGCAATAAGCTACGCCGGGTTCGCGATCCTCGGCCTGCCATCCGAATTCGCCAGCGTGGTCAAGACGCTCGCTGTCCTGACCATTATTGTCGGAACGATCCCCATCGAGTTCTGGGTCATCGATCACGGCCACAGGGCCTTCGACCGCGCCGGGCTGATCAGCGCGCGCGGCGAAATCCTGGCCTCGCTGCTCGTCGGCGTGATCAAGGTGCTGATCATCTGCGCCAACATCCTGCTGTTCGCCGAGGCGCTGCGCATTCCCTATGGCGCGGCGCTCGCCGGCCTTGGCATGGGCGGCATCGCGATCGCGCTCGCCGCCCGCTCGACGCTGGAGAACGTCATCTCCGGCTTCATCCTCTTCGCCGACCGTCCGGTCGATGTCGGCGAGTTTGGCCGCTTCGACGGACGGATCGGAACGGTGGAGCGCATCGGCCTGCGCGCGACCACCATCCGGACAATCGAGCGCACGCTGATCTCGATCCCCAACGCCGAATTCGTCGGCCTGCACCTCGAGAACTTCACCAGGCGCGACAGCATTCTCATGCGCCGCACGTTCGCGCTGCGCCCGGAGACGGAGCCGGACCAGTTGCGCTTCGTCCTCACCGAGGTTCGCAGGCTGCTCGTCGGTCACCCCAGGGTCACAGCCGATCCGGCGCGCGTGCGCTTCACCGGCGTGGAGCACAACCGCATCGAGGTGGAGATCTTCGCCTACATTCGCTCGACGGACTGGTCCGAGTTCCTGGCCATTCAGGAGGACCTGTTCCTGCGGATGATGACCATCGTCGCAAATTCCGGGACGGATTTCGCCTATCCGGCGCAAACCCTCTACTTCGGCCGCGACCGGGGGATCGACAAGGAAAAGGGCACGCGCGCCGCCGAGGAGGTCGACGGCTGGCGTCGCGGCGGGCACCTGCCCTTTCCCAATCTCACCGCCGAGGAAATCGCCGAGATCGAGAACGCCCTGCCCTACCCGCCCGAAGGTGCCGCTCAGGAAAGCGAGCATCCGGCCCACGCCGCCGAAGCGCCCCCCGCCGCACCCCGGCGAAGCCTCTTCTGGCCGTTCGGCGGCTAGGATGTGGACCGATGTGCGTCCCGTTGGATATGCGACCTGACTGGAGTGCGAACTGACTGGCAAGCCCTCCACGAGACCGCCGGTCAGACGTCCACGATGTTCGTGACTGTCTCCCGGAAGAAATCCAGCAAGCCGTCGGTTTCGTGCGAGACGATGAACGTCAGGCTGGTGACGTCACGCTGCCTCTCGCCATAGAAGAACCGTTGATTGAACAGGGTCAGATGCCAGCCGTCGCCCAAGGCGTAGCTGTCGATCCCAAGCGCCTCGGTGCCTTTCGGAAACACCTCCCGACCGAGCCGCCCGATCACGGCCATCAGGGCCTCGCGGGACTTGGCTTTCTGCCAGCTTGTATCGAGTGCGTCGCGGAAGTGGTCGATGCGGAAATCGATATCGTCCGACATCAGCTCGAAGAGCGACGGGTCGCCGGCGACGAACTTGGCGAGTATCTGCCCAATGGCTGTCGCCTCCGGCCGTGCGGGGGTCATCTGCATGATCATAAATCCCTTTTGCTGTGACAAAGCCTATATGCAGCCGCGCCTATGGTTATGAAATTGCTATTCTAACTATCCTTGATATAGTCATTTGCTATGATCGACCTCAACACGCTGCGCTACTTCACCAGCGCATTCGAGACCGGCACGTTCAGCCAGGCGGCGCGCGCAAACGGCGTCAGCCAGCCGACGGTGTCAGTGGCGATCCAGAAACTGGAAGAAAAGCTGCGCGCGCCCCTGTTTCTGCGATCGAAAACGGGGCTGACCCCCACGCCGCTGGCGCGCAGGCTCTATCAGGACGCCGAATAGAGCGTCACTCATCTCGCCACACTGGAGACGCGGCTGCGCGACCAGCCGCAGCGAACTGTCCGAATCCATTGCGCGCCCGACGTTCTGATCCAGGGGATCGCGCCCGGGCTCAGCAGTCTGCGTCGGAATTTCGCGACGCTGATCTTCAGCTTCACCGAAAAGCCGCGCGACAGCGACATAGCCTATCTGTCAGACGCATGCGTTCCGGATAACCACGCGTTCATTCCGCTGGCGGAAGAGCCTTTTCGCGTCGCCGTCGCGCGGTTTCATCCGCTTTCCGCCCTGTCTGGAGTGCACCTGGCCGACCTTCGGGATCATCCCTTGATTCATCGGCCCTACTGCCCGAATGCGGATCAGATGGAGCTTGGGGCCTCGCTGGTATCTCCCGTCGCGCAGACCACGAATGACACGCAACTGCTGGATCTGGTTGCCGCAGGACTGGGGATCGCTTTTGTGCCGCTCTCCCATGGAGACGGGCGCGACGACCTCACGCTTCTGCCTCTGCTCGATGCGGATGCCGGGACACGCAGGCTCGGTGTGTCGCATCGTAAAACCGCTTTCGCAAAAGGATCGGCCGAGAGACTGACGCTGTCGTAACTTTTTATAATTTCGAAAAATACTGATATATCATGTATTAGATATCCTGAATTCAGAATATTATTATAATATTTATTTGATAAATTCTCTTTCTTTCATGTAATGAGAAAATCTCCCGACGCATTCGAAGGATCCAGACCTAAGCGACTGACCTCGTTCCGCTTGATGCCCTCTGTCGGAGGCGCTTGCGCGAATGCCTCCATCGGACCGCGCTCCCGATCACCCATGAGCAGGGTGAATGGTTCCGATCAGAATCTTTCGCTTTTCCGCATCCGGGTTTCCCCCCATGATCGGGGCAACGGTTTCCTCGTGCGCCGGGCCATGCGCGCCCTGGCCGCGCGGCGGGAACGCTCCCACCAGAGGCCGGGAACTCGGCGGCGGCGGTGATCCCGGGCGGTCCGGGCGCGCGCGTTCGACGCTCCGGTCGCCTCGACAGGATCCACGTCCATGACCCGTTCCTCGCCTGCGTCCGCACCGCCCGGTGCTTCCCGGTTCGCGGACCGCCCCAATCTCGCGCTGATCATCGTCTGCGGCTGCCTGATCTCGATGATCGGCTTCGGCCCGCGGTCCGCTCTCGGCCTGTTCCTGACGCCGATGACGGAGGCGCGCGACTGGTCGCGCGAGGTGTTCTCGCTGGCGCTCGCCATCCAGAACCTGATGTGGGGCGCCGGCCAGCCCATCGCCGGCATGGTCGCCGACCGCTACGGCACGGCGCGCACCATCGCGCTCGGCGCGGTGGTCTACATGGCCGGCCTGGTGCTCATGGCCAATGCCGAAACGCCAGGCATGCTCTACATCTCGGCCGGCGTGATGATCGGCCTGGGTGTTGCCTTCTCGTCGTTCTCGCTGGTGCTCGCCGCCTTCGGTCGCGCCGTGACCCCGGCCCAGCGCTCGCTCGCCTTCGGCGTCGGCACCGCCGCCGGCTCCTTCGGCCAGTTCCTCTTCGCGCCGCTTGGCCAGGGGCTGATCGGCGGTTTCGGCTGGCAGCAGGCGCTGATGATCCTCGCCGCGATCACCATGTTCGTACCCTTCCTGGCGATTGCGCTGAAGGGCAAGCCGACGCCGCATTCGCCAGCGTCCGGGGAACGGGATCAGAACGTCGGCCAGGCGATCGCCGAGGCCTTCGGCACGCGCGGCTTCGTGCTGCTCTCCTTCGGCTTCTTCGTTTGCGGCTTCCACGTCGCCTTCATCACCGTGCACCTGCCGCCCTATATCGTCGACCTTGGCCTCGACGCGAGCTGGGGTGCCATCGCCATCGCGCTGATCGGCTTTTGCAACGTCTTCGGGGCGCTGGCGTCGGGCTACATCGGCGGACGCTTCTCCAAGCCCTACCTGCTGTCGGCGATCTACCTCGGCCGCGCCATCGCCATCGCCCTCTTCCTGATGGTTCCGGCGACGCCCGTGACCGTGCTGATCTTCGCCGGCACCATGGGTTTCCTGTGGTTATCCACGGTGCCGCCAACCTCGGGGCTGGTCGCGGTCATGTTCGGACCGCGCTACATGGCCACCCTCTTCGGCTTCGTCTTCTTCTTCCACCAGATCGGCGCCTTCCTCGGCGTCTGGCTCGGCGGCCGGCTCTACGACCAGACCGGCTCCTACGACGTCATCTGGTGGCTCGGGATCGCGCTGGCGCTGTTCGCGGCGCTGGTCCACTGGCCGATCCGCGAGGCGCCCGTGGCAAGGCTCGCCGGCCAGCCGGCGGAATGACGAAATCGCGTCGGAACGCAACATGTTTTCGAAATTCCGGCGCGAGATTGCACGAATTGCACACGCCCTGCCTAAAAACGGAAGGGGCCGCGCGTTGCGCAGCCCCCTCTTCCGTCCCGACCTGTCACGCGTCCTACCTGTGGGTGGTGATCACCCCGGTGACGGCGCGCGGGCATTCCTTCTGCACGATCACGGTGCCGTTGGGATAGACATAGCGAACCGTGTTGCAGGACTCCGCCGGCAGATTGCGCACCCGATCGGGACGCTGATAGTTGCTCGGAGGGGTCCCGGCGGCAGCGGCGGGCGAGGCGGCGCGCGCCATGCAGGCCGCCGAGGCGCAGATGATCGGGCCGTTCGCCGAACCGCGGAAACTCCAGGTCCGCGAGCCGCCACCGCCCTGGCCGTCACTTGAGGAGGCCGCGCTCGAACCGCCGCCGCCGGCCCCGGCGCTCTGGGCCATGCCCGATGCGGAAAAGCTGCAGATCGACAGGGCCGTAAGGCCAGTGATCGCAAGTGTTTTCAAGGTGATCATCGTCATTTCCTCCAAGTGGCCGGCGGGATCATCCCGGCCGGTCCGGGTTGTGGAGGCGGCGCCTTGGCGCTCTCCTCGCCTCCATGACCAGAGAATGACGCAACGGCATCGCAAACGCTGTGACGTGCGGCACAGGCTCACCGTTTGCTCCGGCAGCCGCTCCGCCTTGACGCGCTGCAAGGTTGATGGCACCTCTCCGCCCGGCGCCTGCCTGCGCCGAGCGGTCCGGCTGGCAGCCGGAGTTTCACCAGGGGACGAAGAGACATGACGAGCGACGCGGTCGCCGCGCATATGCGGCCCGAGAACTCCTTCCAGGGGCTCATCCTGACGTTGCAGCGCTTCTGGGCCGACCAGGGCTGCGTCGTGCTTCAGCCCTACGACATGGAAGTCGGCGCCGGCACCTTCCATCCCGCGACCACCCTGCGCTCGCTCGGTCCGCGTCCCTGGAAAGCCGCCTACGTCCAGCCGTCGCGCCGCCCGGCAGACGGGCGCTACGGGGAAAACCCCAACCGGCTCCAGCACTATTACCAGTTCCAGGCGATCCTGAAGCCCTCTCCGGAGAACCTTCAGGAGCTGTATCTGGCGAGCCTCAAGGCCATCGGCCTCGACCCGGACCTCCATGACGTGCGCTTCGTCGAGGACGACTGGGAAAGCCCGACGCTGGGCGCCTGGGGGCTTGGCTGGGAGTGCTGGTGCGACGGCATGGAAGTGTCGCAGTTCACCTACTTCCAGCAGGTCGCGGGCTTCGAGTGCGCGCCCGTTTCGGGCGAGCTGACCTATGGCCTCGAGCGACTGGCGATGTACATCCAGGGCGTGGATAACGTCTACGACCTGAACTACAACGGCCGCGAGGGCGCGGAAAAGGTCACCTACGGCGACGTCTTCCTGCAGGCGGAGCAGGAATATTCGCGGCACAATTTCGAGCATGCCGACACCGACATGCTGTTTCGCCACTTCAAGGACGCGGAAGAGGAATGCCGCCGCCTGCTCGACCTGGGCGCCAGGGCCCGAGAGACGACCGGCGCCGCCGTGCATCAGATGGTGCTGCCCGCCTACGACCAGTGCATCAAGGCGAGCCACGTCTTCAACCTGCTCGATGCGCGTGGCGTCATCTCGGTGACGGAGCGGCAGAGCTATATCCTCAGGGTGCGCGAGCTGGCCAAGGCCTGCGGCGGCGCCTTCCTTGAGACGGAAGCCGGTGGCGTCGGCTACGTCGCGGGCTGAGCAGCGGATATTCCCGGTTCGCGCCGGCGGCCGAGGCCGGGCGAACCGGTGCTTCTCCCCGCGCCGTGACATCCGTCACAGCGGGCCGGGCAAATCCGGTTTCCACTTGCGCGAGACTTGCAATAGCCTGCGCTTCCCGCGCGGGCGAACGGAGACTTCGCGATATGGCAACCTGGATCGTGCTCGGGCTGATCGTCCTGATCGGCCTTTACCTCGTCTATCTCTACAATGACCTCGTGCGGAAGCGGCAGATGGTGCGCGAGGGCTGGAGCGGCATCGACGTGCAGCTCAAGCGACGCACGGACCTTATTCCCAATCTGGTCGAGACGGTGAAGGGCTACGCCAGCCACGAGCGCGACGCGCTCGAGGCGGTGACGGAGATGCGCGCAAAGGCCGCCGGCATGCCGCGCGACGACGTCGCCGGCCGCGCCCAGGCGGAGGGCATGCTGTCCCAGGCGCTGGGGCGACTCTTCGCCGTCGCCGAGGCCTATCCCGACCTCAAGGCGAACGAGGGTTTCCGCGACCTTCAGGCCTCCCTGGAAAAGGCCGAGGACGCGCTGCAGATGGCGCGGCGCTACTACAACGGCGCGGTGCGGGCGCTCAACATTCTGGTCGAGAGCTTCCCCTCGAACCTCGTCGCCGGCCGCTTCGGCTTCACCCAGGAAGAGTATTTCGAAATCGAGGACCCGGCGGAACGCACCGTTCCCAAGGTCTCGTTCTGAAGGCCTCCGCCATGCACTCCCGCCCTGCCGCGATGGCGCGCGTCCTCGCCCTTCTCGCGCCGCTGCTGATCCTTCTCGGCGCCGCGGCGCATGCGGACGAACGCATCCTCTCCTTCGACAGCGACGTGCGCGTTGCCCGCGACGGCGTGCTCACCGTCACGGAAACGATCCGCGTGCGCGCGGAGGGAAACGAGATCCGGCGCGGCATCTTCCGCGACATTCCGCTCACCTTCGAGGCCGCCGGGGGACGACGGGCACGCGCCGGCTTCGATCTTGTCTCGGTCGAGCGCGACGGACACGAGGAACCGCACCGCACCAACAGCTCGGGCGACGGCGTCAGGATCTACATCGGCTCGTCCGACATGTTCCTGCGTCCGGGCATCTACAGCTACCGGATCGTCTACGAGACAACCCGCCAGGTCCGCTTTTTCGCCGATCACGACGAGGTCTACTGGAACGCCACCGGCAACCAGTGGGCCTTTCCCATCGACACGGCGACAGCGCGCGTCGTGCTTCCGGACGGAGTTGAGGCTGAAAAGGCCGACGCCTTCACCGGGGCCTATGGCTCGACCGCGCGCGACGCGACGATCCGGCGGGAGGATGGTGGAAACCGGCTGGTCTTTTCCACGACGCGACCGCTCGCGCCGCGTGAGGGACTGAGCGTCCTCATCGCCATGCCGAAGGGGGCGGTGGCGGAACCGACCGCCAGCGACGAGGCCGGCTATTTCTTCCTCGATCACAAGCTGGAAATTCTCGGCGGCCTCGGCGGGCTGCTGGTTCTCGGCTACTATCTTTGGGCCTGGCGGACGGTCGGACGAGACCCGCGCGCCGGCGTCATCTTCCCGCGCTTCGAGGCACCCGACGGCCTGTCGCCGGCGCTGTCGGCCTATGTCGCCGACAAGGGTTTCGGCGACGGCGGCTGGAAGGCGCTTTCGGCCGCCTGCCTGAATCTGGCGGTCAAGGGATACCTGCACTTCGACGACGTGGAAGGCGACCTGACCTTGTCGCGCCCGGGCGGCGACAGCCGAGCGCGCGGTGGGCTGCCGCGCGGCGAGGCGGCAATCGTCAAGTGGATGGACGCGCGCGGCGAACCGCTGACGCTCGAGAAGGCCAATGGTCCTGCCATCCAGAAGCTGGGCAACGCCTTTCGCACGGCCATCGAGGGCGAGAACCGCGAGCGCTACTACAAGAAGAACCGCTTCTATCTGGTCCCCGGCATCGCGCTCAGCGTCCTGTCGATCTTCGTGCTTCTCGTCTTCGGAGACCTGAACGAGGAGCAGGTCGCACTGCTCATCCCGGTCGCCTTCATGGGCATCTTCGTCACGATCGCCTCGGTCAATTTCGGCAAGTCGTTCCGCCGGGCAAGCAGCATCGTCAAGCGGGTCGTTCTCGCCCTTGTCGCCTTCTTCGTCCTCGGTTTCGGCCTGATCTTCAGCACCGTGTTCCTGGTCTTCACCTCCGGCGGCATGCCGGTGCTGCCGATGATCGCGCTGGCGCTGCTCATGGTCAACGTCCTCTTCGCCAGGCTTCTGGGTGCCCCGACAGCGCTCGGGCGGAAGGTGACGGACGAGATCGAAGGCCTGAAGATGTATCTGACGGTCGCCGAGAAGGACCGGATGAACATGGAAGGGGCGCCGAAAATGTCCCCCTCCCATTTCGAGACGCTGCTCCCTTTCGCCGTTGCGCTCGGCGTCGAGAAACCGTGGTCGGGCGCCTTCCAGACCTGGCTTGCGAGTGCGGAGGGAGCGGCATTGGCTGCAAGCTACCATCCCGGTTTCTACTCGGGCCGTCATTTCGACAGCAGCGACGTCGCCGGCTCCTTCGGCGACACGCTGAGCGGGATGGCGAGCGGCTTTTCCTCCTCGCTGCCGGCGCCCAAATCCTCCAGCTCCGGTTTTTCCGGCGGCGGCGGCTTTTCCGGCGGCGGTGGCGGCGGTGGCGGCGGCGGCGGCTGGTAAGCACGGCGCGGATGGACCGCGCCCTCGCGAAATTCGCAACCTCCCGGCCGGCGCCGGGGGGTGACTTTTCGGCCCCCGCTTGCTAACGGACGCAGGCAATCATTCAGCGTGCCGACCGGCCGCGCCCATGAACCAATCGAGACGCCAAGATGCCCGATCTTCTCCTGGAGCTGTTCAGCGAGGAAATCCCCGCCCGCATGCAGCGCCGTGCCGCGGAAAACCTCAAGTCGCTGGTGACCAATGCGCTGGTCGACGCGGGCGTCACCTATGAGGGCGCCAAGGCCTTCGCCACGCCCCGACGGCTGGCGCTGCACATCGCCGGTCTGACCGCGGGCTCGAAAGCGACCCGCGAGGAGCGCAAGGGACCGCGCGTCGGCGCCCCGGAAAAGGCTCTGGAGGGCTTCCTGCGCGGCGCGGGGCTTGCCTCCATCGACGAGGCCAGCATCGTCACGGACCCGAAGAAGGGCGACTTCTATGTCGCCGTGATCGAGAAGCCCGGCCGGGCGACGGGCGAAATCGTCGCCGACGTGATGCCGGAGATCATCCGCACCTTCCCCTGGCCGAAGTCCATGCGCTGGGGAACGGGGCAGCTGCGCTGGGTACGCCCGCTGCATTCCATCGTCGCCAGCTACGGCCCCGAGACCGAGGAGCCGGAGGTCATCGACTTCGAGATCGACGGCATCCGCTCTGGCAAGACAACGCGCGGCCATCGCTTTCATGCGCCCGACGCCTTCGAGGTGCGCCGGCTCGAGGACTACGCCGAAAAGCTGGAAAAGGCGAAGGTCGTGCTCGACGCCGACCGGCGCAAGGACATCATCGCCCATGACGCGCGCAACCGGGCGATGGCGCTCGGGCTGGAGCTGGTCGAGGACGAGGGGCTGCTGGAAGAGGTCGCCGGCCTGGTGGAATGGCCGGTGGTTCTCGTCGGCACCTTCGAGAAGGCGTTCCTGGAGCTTCCCGACGAGGTGATCCGCCTGACGATCCGCGCCAACCAGAAGTGCTTCGTCATGCGCGACCCGGCCACCGGCCGGCTCACCAACCGGTTTGTCGCCGTCTCCAACATCGAGGCCCCAGACGGCGGAGCGACGATCATCGCCGGCAACGAGAAGGTGATCCGCGCCCGGCTTTCGGACGCCCGCTTCTTCTGGGAGACAGACCTCAAGGCTTCGCTGGAAAGCCGTCTGCCGAAGCTCGACAGCGTCGTCTTCCACGAGAAGCTCGGCACCCAGGGCGCGCGCGTGCGCCGACTCGAGGCGCTGGCCCGCGAGATCGCCCCGCTTGTTGGCGCTGACGCTGACAAGGCGGAGCGTGCGGCACGGCTCGCCAAGGCCGACCTGCCGACGCAGATGGTCTACGAGTTCCCCGAACTGCAGGGCCAGATGGGCCGCACCTATGCCGAATTGCAGGGCGAGGACGCCTCGGTCGCCGTCGCCATCGAGGACCACTACAAGCCGCAGGGCCCGTCCGACGCGGTGCCGGCCGACCCGGTCGCCATCGCCGTTGCGCTCGCCGACAAGCTCGATCTGCTGACCGGCTTCTGGGCGATCGACGAAAAGCCGACCGGCTCCAAGGACCCCTTCGCGTTGCGCCGCGCGGCGCTCGGCGTGATCCGCATCGTGCTGGAGAACGGGTTGAGGCTGAAGCTCGGCGCGCGGCTGGCAGTCGCGAACCCGGCAATGGCGGGCAACGACAACGCGCTTGCCGCCGATCTCCTCGCCTTCTTCGCCGACCGGCTGAAGGTCCATCTGAAGGAGGAAGGCGCGCGGCACGATCTCATCGACGCGGTCTTCGCGCTGGACGGCCAGGACGACCTGTTGATGGTGGTGAAGCGTGTCGAGGCGCTCGGCTCCTTCCTTGCAACCGAGGACGGAGCGAACCTTCTCGCCGGCACCAAGCGCGGGGCGAACATCCTGCGCGCCGAGGAGAAGAAGGACGGCAGCACCATCACGGGCGCGCCGCATGCCGACCATCTGGTCGAGCCGGCGGAAATCGCGCTCGCCGCAGCCATCGACACGGCGCGCGCGGCGATCCGCGCGGCGTTGTCGCGAGAGGATTTCGCCGGCGCGATGACGGCGCTCGCCGGCCTTCGCGCGCCCGTCGACACGTTCTTCGACGATATCCTCGTCAATGCCGAGGATGCGGCGCTGCGCCTCAACCGGCTGCGCCTTCTCGCCGAAATCCGTGAGGCGACGCGCGAGGTCGCCGACTTCTCCAAGATCGCCGGCTGACAGGCAGGCGACAGGACACGTCGACGACGGTCCTGTCGCTTCCGGTTCAGGCAGCGTTTTCCGCGCCGACGCGGATCGCGGGCAGGCGTCGGGCGGGTTTCCCCGCCCGGCTCAGTCCTTCGGGCGGTAACGGCCGGTTTCCGGGTCGCGCTCAAGGGTCGGTATCGCCTCGCCCTTTGCCGTCTTTCTGGCCGCCTCAGAGACCTTGCGCTCAACGCGGGCCATCTCGCGCCGCGCCGCCTTGACCAGCAGGTAGCCGCCAATGGCGAGGCTCGCGGCTGCAATCACATTGACCATCTCAAAATCCCCAGAAGCGGCAGGGCGCTCGCGCGCTCACAGTCCGTAGCGCGCCCACATCGCGCGTTCCTCAAGCGTTGCCAGCGTATCACCGGCAAGGCCGGCGGCAAGCGGCGCGCCGGCGGCAAGGGCCGAAAGGCCGACGCCGACACCCTGCTTGCGCGAAAACAGCGAGCGCTGCCCGCCGATCAACCGCATGCGCACATCATCGCCGAAGCGGGCGCGCAGCGTCGAGCGGATATCGCCAAGG
This sequence comes from Stappia sp., assembly GCF_048268045.1. GTDB lineage: Bacteria > Pseudomonadota > Alphaproteobacteria > Rhizobiales > Stappiaceae > Stappia. The sequence continues at coordinate 314,303 of NZ_JBLWWG010000004.1, read as the reverse complement.
CGGTCGACAAGGCCGAGGTCGCGGGCGGTGCGGCCGGTCCAGAACAGGCCGGAAAACAGATCCGGCGCATCGGACAACACGTCGCCGCGCCGCGCCTTCACCATGGCGATGAAGTCCTCGTGCACTTCCTGCTGGATCGCCTTGAGATGGGCGACATCCTCGGCGCGCTCGGGGCGGAAGGGATCGAGGATCGCCTTGCTCTCGCCGGAGGTATGCACCCGACGCTCGATGCCAAGCCGGGCAATCGCCTCGGGAAAACCGAAGCCGGCGGAGACGACGCCGATGGAGCCGACGATGGAATTGGCATCGGCGTGGATCTCGTCGCCGGCAATCGCCAGCATGTAGCCGCCGGAGGCGCCCACGTCCTCGATGAAGGTCAGCACCTCGCGCTTCTTCTCGCCTGCGAGCTGGCGGATGCGGTCGTGGATCAGCCGCGACTGGACGGGCGAACCGCCGGGCGAATTGATCACGAAAGCCACCGCCGGCGCGTCAAGCGCGAAGGCGCGATCAAGAAGCGGGGCAACGGTTGCCATCGACAGGCCAGGGCGAAAGGGCGCTCCCATGCCGATGGCACCGCTCAGGCGGACGACGGGCACGGTGACCGGCACCTTGCCGAGTTTGCCGGGGAGAAACTTGCGAAGGCGATTGAACACGCGGGCGAACCTCGAAATCGGCGTCGGAAAGGATAAAGCGTCACCCAACGATATAGGATGCAACCGCGCCGATACAAAGAACCGCGCGGCAAACGCGGGCCGCGCGACGGGTTCAGGCGCTTTCCAGCGCCTCGCGGATCGCCAGGAAGTCGCGCCAGGCATAGCGCTTCTGGATCGGGTTGCGCAGCAGATAGGCCGGGTGCAGCGTCGCCATGGCCCGCAGCGTTCCGCCTCCGGCGGCCGGCCCGAGCGGAACGTCGAGCCAGCGGCCGCGCAGGCGCAGAATGCCTTCCTGGGTTCCGGCAAGCGCGCTGGCCGAGGCACCGCCGAGAAAGACGAGCACCTTCGGCCGCACCAGCTCGATCTGACGCATGACGAAGGGTTTGCAGATTTCGGTTTCCTGCGGGCTCGGCGTGCGGTTGCCGGGCGGACGCCAGGGCACGACATTGGTGATATAGGCCTGCGACCGGTCGCGCCCGATGGCGGCCAGCATCAGGTCGAGCAACTGGCCGGAGCGGCCGACGAAGGGAACACCGGAGCGGTCCTCCTCGCGCCCCGGGGCCTCGCCGACGAACATCACGTCAGCCTGCGGATTGCCGTCGGCAAAGACCAGCGACTTGGCCGTGAGGCGCAGGTTGCAGCCTTCGAAGCGGGAGAGAATATCGCGCAGTTCCGCAAGGCTGCCGGCGGTGGCCGCCGCCTCACGCGCGGTGGCGATGGCCTCGTCGCCCGGAATGGTCGGGATCTCGCCGCCCTCGCGGGCCTGCGCCGGCGGGGCGGGCATCGCTCGGGCAGGCTCGCGCGTCAGCGGCGCTTTCGGCGCTGAGCGCTCCATCGGCCGGGCAAGGGGCTCGTTCTGGACGGGAGACGCCCCCTCCCCCGCGTCGCCTTGCGCGCCCCGTGATGGCGCAGACGCGCTGCGCACGGCAAGCGAAAGCTCCGTCAGGGCGAAGGCGTCAACCGCCTCGTCGCCGATCCAGGCATCCGCGCCGGTGCCGAGATAGAAATCGACGAGCGCTTCCAGCCCCCGCACCACCTCGGGCGGCGGGGCGTGGGGGAAGGCAGTCTCCCCGTCGGTCGGTCGGCTCGGTCCCATGGGGCTGTTGTGACGCATCCGGCGCGCGCGCGCAACGCCGGCGGAGAAGCGCGCCACATTCCCCTTACGTCAAAGGCATATAGCCGGATACTATGGCAAGGCGGATTGCGAGCGCTTTCGCACTGCACTAAAGAAAGAGCGGGTACGCGCCAGAAAAAGAGGGAGACGGGCATGGCCGAGACGGACGAGCTGCCGGAACGCGAGAGCATGGATTTCGACGTGGTGATCGTCGGCGCCGGTCCTGCCGGCCTGTCGGCGGCGATCCGGGTCAAGCAGCTTGCGCAGGAAAGCGGGACGGACGTGTCCGTGGTCGTGCTCGAGAAGGGCTCGGAAGTCGGCGCGCATATTCTCTCCGGCGCGGTGGTCGACCCTGTCGGCATCGACCGGCTGCTGCCGAACTGGCGCGAGGAGGCGGACACGCCCTTCAAGACGCCGGTGAGCGCGGATCATTTTCTGCTGCTCGGGCCGGCCGGCTCCATGCGCCTGCCGAACTTCCTTATGCCGGGTCTGATGAACAACCACGGCAACTACATCGTCTCGCTCGGCAACGTCTGCCGCTGGCTTGCCGAGAAGGCCGAGGCGCTCGGCGTCGAGGTTTATCCCGGCTTCGCGGCCGCCGAGGTGCTCTATGACGAGGACGGTCGCGTCGTCGGCGTCGCCACCGGCGACATGGGCGTCGGCCGCGACGGCAAGCCCAACGCCGGCTACACGCGCGGCATGGAGCTGCGCGGCAAATACGTGCTGATCGGCGAAGGCGCGCGCGGCTCGCTCGCCAAGGAGCTGATCGCCCGTTACGAGCTCGATGCCGCATGCGATGTGCCGAAGTTCGGCATCGGCATCAAGGAACTGTGGCAGGTCGCTCCGGAGAAGCACCGCCCGGGCCTCGTTCAGCACTCCTTCGGCTGGCCGCTTGACGACAAGACCGGCGGCGGCAGCTTCCTCTACCATCTGGAGGACAACCAGGTGGCGGTCGGCTTTGTCGTCCACCTGAACTACAAGAACCCCTATCTCTCGCCCTTCGACGAGTTCCAGCGCTTCAAGGCGCACCCGGCGATCCGCGAGACCTTCGAGGGCGGCAAGCGCCTCTCCTACGGCGCGCGCGCCATCACCGAGGGCGGGTTCCAGTCGGTCCCGAAGACGAGTTTCCCCGGCGGCCTGCTGATCGGCTGTTCGGCCGGCTTCGTCAACGTGCCGCGCATCAAGGGTTCGCACAACGCGATACTCTCCGGCATGCTGGCCGCAGAAGAGGTCATGGGCGCGCTCGCGCGCGGCGAGGCCAACACCGAGCTTGCCGCCTATGACAGCGCCTGGCGCACCGGCGAGATCGGCAAGGACCTGAAGCGCGTGCGCAACGTCAAGCCGCTGCTGTCGCGCTTCGGCACCCGGATCGGCACGCTGCTCGGCGGGCTCGACATGTGGACCAACGAACTGTTCGGCTTTTCCTTCTTCGGCACGCTGAAGCACGGCAAGCGCGATTCGGATTGCCTGGAGCCGGCGGCGAACTTCACCCCCATCGCCTATCCGAAGCCGGATGGCGAGGTGTCCTTCGACAAGCTCTCCTCGGTGTTCCTGTCCAACACCAACCATGAGGAGGATCAGCCTATCCACCTCAAGGTGAAGGACATGGCACTGCAGAAGGCATCCGAGCACGACGTCTTCGCGGGGCCGTCGAACCGCTACTGCCCGGCCGGCGTTTATGAATGGGTCGAGGAGGGCGAAGACGCGCCGCGCTTCCAGATCAACGCGCAGAACTGCGTCCACTGCAAGACCTGTGACATCAAGGACCCGAACCGGAACATCACCTGGACGGTGCCGGAAGGCTCGGGCGGCCCCAACTATCCGAACATGTGATCCGGCGCTTCGCCACTACATGACGAAAAAGGCCCCGGCGGTTCTCCGCGCGGGGCCTTTGCTTTTTCGCCTCCCCCCCGCGGTCACGCACGCCGGCTGGGTCACGAGATCTCAGGCGGTCTCGCGGGCAAAGGGAACAACACGGGTGATGAACCCGTCGACGAAAAGATCAAGCGCTGCCCAGTCGGTGAATTCCAGCTCGCCGGACGCCGGCATCGCGACGCCCTTCTCGCGCAGAATCCGGTGAATGACCCAGCGCTTGAGAAGGCCCATGCGGCTGTCATGGACGGCGCCAGCGGCAAGATGCACGCTGGTCGCCTCCCAATGCAGCTCATCGAAGAGATCCTCGACCACGGCGCGCGCGTCGGCCAGATCCTCCGCAAGCATCGACGCCGCCGACAGGCTGACGGAAACGAACGCCGTCGGCACCCGCTCGAGCCGCGCCCGCTGCAGGCGGATGAAGTCGACCATCTCGGCCTGGTGGCGTCCCAGATGCAGCGAGGCGGCGAGCACGGCCGCGTCGAAGAGGCCAAGCTCGAGAGCCGCCGCCGCGCGCGCATCGACGAGCGTCACCTGCGCGCGGGCCGCCTTCAGACGCGCCGCGATGCGCTCGGCGATCTTCCGTGTCTGTCCCTCCGACGTGGCATAGACCACGAGATAATGCGACATGCTTGCCACCTGAACCTGCCTCCCCGGCACGTTCAGAGTGCATCATGCCGACGACGGTTGCATGACGCGGCGCCTTGTCTTTCGGCCTAAGCCGGCAAATCGATCAGGCTTGCGCCTGAAGGCGCTTGGTCTGCGCCTCCACCGCCGCGAAGGCCGACATGTTGACGACGCCGCGCGAGGTCACCGACGGGGTGAGGATGTGCGCGGGCTGCGCCGTGCCAAGCAGGATCGGCCCGACGTGGAGGCTGTCTGTCATCACCTTCACCAGGTTGAGGGCGATGTTGGCCGCATCCAGCGACGGGAACACCAGAAGGTTGGCCTCCCCGGTCAGGCGCGAGTTCGGCATGACACGGTTGCGCATCGCCTCGGAAAGCGCGCTATCGCCGTGCATCTCACCGTCCACCTGCAAGTCCGGCGCGATCTGGCGCAGCAGCTCCAGCGCCTCGCGCATCTTGCCGGCCGAAGCCATGTCGCGGGAGCCGAAGTTGGAGGCCGACAGCAGCGCGGCGCGCGGGGTAATGCCGAAGAGGCTGATCTCCTCCGCCGCGAGACGGGTCATCTCCGCGATCTCGCGCGCCGACGGGTCGATGGTGACATAGGTGTCGGTGAAGAAGGTCGCGCCGTTCGAATTGATCAGCAGCGACAGGGCGGAAAAGTCCTGAACGCCGGGCGCCATGCCGATGATGCTGCGAACATTGCCCAGGTGCTTGGAATAGCGCCCTTCCAGCCCGCAAATCAGCGCATCCGCCTCGCCCCGACGTACGGCCAGCGCGCCGATCACCGTCGGATTGGACCGCACGATGTTTCGGGCGGCCTCCGGCGTCACACCGCGCCGGCCGGCGATCGAGAACAGAGTGTCGACATAATCGCGGTACCGCGGGTCGTCCTCCGGATTGATGAACTCGAAGTCGACGCCGGGACGGATCTTGAGACCGAAGCGCTCGCAGCGATTCTCGATCACCGACGGACGGCCGATCAGGATCGGCAGCGCGAGCTGGTCCTCGATGAGCACCTGGGCGGCGCGCAGAACGCGCTCGTCCTCGCCGTCGGCATAGGCAATGCGGGTCTCGCTGGCGCGCGCGGCGGCGATGATCGGCTTCATGATCAGCCCGGAGCGGAAGACGAAGCGGTTCAACCGGTCATTATAGGCGTCGAAGTCGGTGATCGGGCGCACCGCGACGCCGGTTTCCATCGCCGCGCGGGCGACAGCCGGGGCAATGCGCAGGATCAGCCGCTGGTCGAAGGGCGAGGGAATGAGGTACTTCGGACCGAAGGTCTCCGTCACGCCGCCATAGGCGCGGGCGGCAACGTCGGAGGGCTCCTCGCGGGCAAGCTCGGCGATGGCGGTGACCGCGGCGAGCTTCATTTCCTCGTTGATGGTCGTCGCGCCCACATCGAGCGCGCCGCGGAAGATATAGGGGAAGCAGAGGACGTTGTTGACCTGGTTCGGATAGTCCGAGCGGCCGGTGCACATCATCACGTCGTTGCGCACGGCGAGCGCGTCTTCCGGCATGATCTCGGGGCGCGGATTGGCGAGCGCCAGGATCAGCGGCCTGTCGCCCATGGAGGCGACCATCGCCGGCTTCAGCACGCCGGCCGCCGAAAGCCCCAGGAACACGTCGGCGCCAGGAATGACCTCCGCCAGCGTGCGCGCATCGGTCTTCTGGGCAAAGATCGACTTCCATTCGTCCATCAGGCTCTCGCGACCCTCGTAGACGACGCCCTCGATGTCGGTGACGAAGATGTTCTCCCGGGCAGCGCCGAGGGAGACGAGCAGGTTCAAACAGGCAAGGGCGGCCGCGCCGGCGCCCGATGTGACGATCTTGACCTTGGAGATGTCCTTGCCGGCAAGCTCCAGCGCGTTCTTGACCGCCGCGGCGACGATGATGGCGGTGCCGTGCTGGTCGTCATGAAAGACGGGAATGTTCATCCGCTTGCGCAGGGCGCGCTCGATCATGAAGCATTCCGGCGCCTTGATGTCCTCCAGGTTGATGCCGCCGAAGGTCGGCTCGAGCACCGCGACCGCGTCAACGAAACGCTCGACGTTAGTCTCGTCGACCTCGATGTCGAAGACGTCGATGCCGGCGAACTTCTTGAAGAGCACCGCCTTGCCCTCCATCACTGGCTTGGAGGCGAGCGGCCCGATGGCGCCAAGCCCAAGAACCGCCGTGCCGTTGGAGATCACGCCCACGAGATTGGCGCGCGCGGTGTAGTAGGCCGCCATCGCCGGATCGCGGGCGATCTCGTTGCACGGCGCCGCCACGCCCGGCGAATAGGCGAGCGCCAGATCGCGCTGGTTGCCGAGCGGCTTGGTCGCCTGGATCTCCAGTTTTCCCGGCTGCGGGTGGCTGTGATAAAACAGCGCCGCCTCATCAAGATCGCGGGCATGGTTCGTCGCGGTGTGCGGGGCTGTCTTCGGCGCATCGGTCATGGCGGGTCACTCGGGCTTGCGGTCGGCGGCCGGGGCGGCGCCCGGCCAGGGTTCGGCAGTTGAAACGGTTGGCGCGGCCACCGTCGCTTCTTCACCCTTCGCCCGTATCAGCAGGCGAATCAACAAGAAGAGCACGACGGCGTTCAGGCAATGCCATACGAAATGCGTACCAAGGGGGAAAGCAGGACAAACAGCCGCGTCCGCTGTGCGAAAGGCGAGCGAGACGATGAAGACACAGGCGGCGGCGAGAAGCGGCCCGGCTCCGGCCAGCCCGCGCAGGCGAAGCGCGACGGCGACGCCCGGCATGGCCAGCGCCGCCGGCAGGTAGCCAGCGCCAGAACCGAGCCCCGACGCCAGGCGCGCGACGGCGAAGCCGCCGAGCAGGAAGAGCACTGTCGCAAACGCGGAAACCCGCCGCGACAGGCCATGCAGCCTGGTCAGCGCCAGATAGAAATAGACGTGAATGAAGACCGCGATCGGCAGCACATCGGCAACACCGGACCAGCGGTTGGCGAACGTGTGGAATAGAAAGGAGCCCAGGCCGATGACCGCAAGGATCGCGATCAACAGGCCGACAGCCGGATCGATGCGGCCGCGTGCCCTGGCCAGCCCCCAGGCAGCCAGGGCGGCGACCAGAAAGGCGGCGTTGGTCAACGCGTTGACCGGCTCCGCCCAGAAGCCAGGATCGAGACGCTCGCAATAGGCGTCTACGGAAGCCCACCAGTCCATGCCGCCTTGCGCCTCCCTCTCGCCGCGCCCGCGCCTGCCCCTTGATCCACCGGTACGCCCTGCACATCTGCGACGGAGCGCGGCGGTCTTCGTTGTGGCGCGGAACCTGGCCCGAGCCTATTCTTGGCAACGCCCGCGATGCAAACCCCTGCCTGCAAGGATCCATGATCATGTCACGCATCGATGACAGCCGCCCCTTCGTTCCGCTCAATATCGCGGTGCTGACGGTTTCCGACACGCGTTCGCTGGACGAGGACAGGTCCGGGTCAACGCTGGCCGCACGGATCGAGGATGCCGGCCACCGGCTCGCCGACAGGACCATTGTCACCGACGACGTCGACAGGATCCGCGCGGCGGTCAACCGCTGGATCGAGGATCCCGGCGTCGACGTCATCATCTCCACCGGAGGCACCGGCTTCACCGGGCGCGACGTGACGCCGGAGGCGATCGAGCCGCTGCTCGAGAAACGCATGGACGGCTTCTCGGAGGTGTTCCACCGCATTTCCTACGATAAGATCGGCACCTCGACGATCCAGTCGCGGGCGACCGGCGGCGTCGCCGGGGCGACCTACATCTTCGTGCTGCCCGGCTCGCCCGGTGCCTGCAAGGACGCCTGGGACGGCATTCTCAAGTGGCAGCTCGACTATCGGCACATGCCCTGCAACTTCGTGGAGATCATGCCCAGGCTCGACGAACACCTGAAGCGCGGCAAACTGCGGGAAGCCTGAGATCCCCTCGCTCTGACGCAACGGCATCAAAAGCCTTCACGGTTTCGTGAGAAGGTCTCCCTTGGCGCATGAGTCATCCTAGGTTCGACTGCGACGACTTCATCTCATCCGGGAGGATCCAGACCATGACGCTTCAGACGGTCAATCGCCGCACCCTGCTCGCCGGCGCGGCGACGGTGGCGCTTGCCGCGCCGGCGCTGCTCTCGCAGACGCGCATCGCCAGCGCAGGAGCGCCGATGCTCGGCGCCTCCGCCCCCAGCTTCCGCCGCATAAAGCTCGGCGCCTTCGAGGTCACCACGCTCCGCGATGCGGCGCGCGCGATGGACGGGCCGCATCCCACCTTCGGCACCGACCAGGAGGCTTCGGCCGTCGCCGAGCTTCTGGCGGCCAACAGCCTGCCAAGCGGGCGCATGGTCAATGGCTTCACCCCGACGCTGGTCAACACCGGGTCCGAGCTCGTGCTCTTCGACACCGGGCTTGGTGGCGAGGCGGGGTCCCTGCCCGAGCAGATCCGGGCTGCCGGCTATGCGCCCGAGCAGATCGACATCGTCGTGCTGACCCACATGCACCCGGACCATATCGGCGGGCTGATGCGCGACGGAAAGCCGACCTTCGCCAACGCACGCTATGTCACCGGGCAGTCGGAATACGACTTCTGGTCGGCGGAGGCGCGCATGACCGGCCCGACCGAAGGCGTCGCCAAGCTGGTCCACGCCAATGTCACGCCGCTTGCCGAGAAAACCACCTTCATCGGCAACGAGGGCACGGTCGTCTCCGGCATCTCCGGCATCGACACCTTCGGCCATACGCCGGGCCACATGTCGTTCCACCTGGAAAGCGAAGGCCAGCGGCTGCTCGTGTGGGGCGACGTCGCCAACCACTTCGTCGTTTCCGTGCAGCGGCCGGACTGGCATGTGCGCTACGACATGGACAAGGCGCAGGCCGCAGCGACGCGCAAGCGGATCTTCGACATGGCCGCCGCCGACCGCCTGCCGGTCATCGGCTATCACATGCCGTTCCCCGGCATCGGCTACATCCAGTCCTCCGGTGAGGGCTACCGCTGGGCGCCGGAGACCTATCAGTTCGAACTGTGAGGGCGCGGCGGACCGCCGCCGCCCCACCCGCCTGGCCTCCCCGGCCCCCGGAGCGATCCGGGGGCCTTTTTCGTTTCGCGCGGAGCCGCACTCAGGGTCTGGTCGTCCGTCCGACCGCCAGATCGTCATGCCCGCCCCTGTCATGAATAACAAGTCTTTCAGAACGTAGTTTTTCCGCCGGCCGAAATCGTCAATGTGACGCTGCGTTTTTATCATCTGTAATTATTACAGTAACGCGAGATCACATTTCAGTCACATCTAGGTTCCGCCACGATCATTCCCCACTGTTACCCCTTGACAGCCCATTTATCGCCCGCACCGACCGCCACCTTTCTTCACATGGACGGCACCACCGCCGGCCTGCGGTCTCCCAGTCCCAACGGGGAGACCGGCAGACTGACCAAAAGGAGGCACCCATGAAGAAGACGATCATCGCGCTTGCCGCTCTCACCTCGTTCACCGGCGCGGCCCTTGCACAGGCCCCGAGCTTCGCGGAGATCGACGTCGACCAGAACGGCGAACTCTCCATCGCGGAGCTCGCGACGGCGATGCCGAATCTCACCCAGGAGGCCTTCAACACAGCGGACGCGGACGGCAACGGTTCGCTTTCCAAAGCCGAGTTCGAGGTGCTCACCTCCAACAGCGGCGGCTAACCGGCGCTGCGAGACAGGCTCCGCCGCCCACTCGTCCCACGTGGGAGGCGGGGCCTGCCCCTTTTTTCAGCTTTCCAGAAGTTCTCCCCCTGCCAATACCTCCCCCGACGCACCTGCCGCCCCTCCGGGCGGCATTTTTTTGGGCCCCCGAAATTCGCGTGGGCGCGCGGAATGCCTCAGTCCAACAGGACCGGGCCAACTCCGTCTTTTCCCAACACATCCTCGGGGTTGCGCAGCGGGCAAGCCTCCATGGAAAGGCATCCGCAGCCGATACAGCCCTGCAAGTCGTCACGAAGCTGACTGAGCGCCCTTATTCGTTGCTCCAGCTGATCTTTCCAACTCGCGGAGAATACGCGCCATTCCTGAGCAGTGGGCGCGCGGTCTTCGGGTAGGGAAGACAGCGTTTCCTTGATCTCGGCGAGAGAGATCCCTGCCCGCTGCGCTATTCGGATAATTGCGACAAGCCGAAGGAGGCCGCGTGGATACCGCCGCTGATTGCCTGCGGTCCGGCGCGATTTGAGCACACCTTTTTTCTCGTAAAAGTGCAGGGTCGATATGGCGACGCCCGAGCGTCTGGCCATCTCTCCGACAGTCAGTTCGGTTTTCATGCTGGCACCTTGGCAAACCTCGACATTACTTCAGCTTATCGCGACATCCGTGCGACCGGGCAAGCACATTCCGTACGGCCAGAGCGCGCAAGGATTCCCCTTGACCTAAACCATAGTCGAGGTCGTACAAGCTCGCTCCACAGCGACCACAAAGCCAGAAGACGAAAAATGTCATCCAATTCCATTTCCGGTTCTCCGCCCCCCGCTCGCGGAGATGTCGAGGCCAGGGCCAACTGGCCTGCGGTCTTCACGTTGTCCTTCGGGCTCTTCGGCCTTGTGACCACCGAACTTCTCCCCATCGGTCTCATCACGCCCATGGCGTCCGAGCTTGGCGTCAGCGACGGCGCCGCCGGCCAGGCCGTTACCGCCACGGCGATCATCGCCGCCGTGGCGGGCCCGCTGCTCGTTCTCGGATCGGGACACCTCGACCGGCAAAGACTGGTCCGAATTCTGGGTATCCTGTTCTTCGTTGCCACTTCGATGTCTGCACTGGCCCCCAGCCTGCCTGTGCTGCTTGCCGCGCGCGCCTTGCTGGGCGTTGCGCTTGGCGGGACATGGGCCATGGCAATCGCATTGACGACGCGCCTCGTGCCGGGTGGAAAGGTTCCTCTGGCCCTGTCCATCATCTTCACCGGCGTATCCGTCGCGAACGTCATCGCCGCACCTATCGGCGCCTATCTCAGCGATGTCCTGAGCTGGCGCGCCGCCTTCTTGATGGCCGCGGCCGTCGCTTTCATCGCCCTTGCCGGGCAGGTTTTGACGATCCCCAGGCTTCCGACAGCCACCCCGCCCAGCATCGCGTCGTTCCGGATGACCTTGAGCCGGCCGGCAGTGCTGACAGGCCTGACAACCGTGTTCTTCGTCCTTTGTGGAAACACGGCCGGCATCTCCTTCGTCCGGCCCTTCCTGGAAGCCGGCCCGCAGCTCGACGTAAAGACGATCTCAATCGTGCTGCTGACCTTCGGTGTCGCCGGTTTCTTCGGAAACCTGATCGGCGGAGCGCTGTCCTCCCGCAGCCCCGCTCTCACTGCCGCCGGCGGGGCGCTCGTCATCGCGGCTGGAACGACGGTTCTGGCCAGCCAGGGGAGCACGACGCCCATCATCTTCGTCGCAATCGCGATCTGGGGGCTCGGCTTCGGAACGTTCCCGGTCGCGATATCGAGCTGGAATGCCCAGGCAGCGCCCGATCAGGCCGAAACTGCGGGGGCGCTTCTGTCGACAGCCTTTCAAGTTGCCATCGCGAGCGGTGCCGTACTTGGCGGCCTCTTGCTGGAAGGACTTGGCGCGGTCGCCCCGATCTACAGCGCCGGACTTGCTGCCGTGACCGGCGCGTCCGTCATGCTCCTTGTTGGCCGCTCGACCGCGCTACCGCGCCCGACCTGCTAACGCCGGTGGCCGCGTTGCACGACCCCATGGCATGGCCACCCGCTCTACAGCGCGCGGCCATGCTGTCGCCATAGCTTCAGATCGGGCACCGGCTTCAATGGCCCAGCTTTGTCCCGCATAGCCGCCTACACAGAAAGCGAGCGTCCGTCACTTTTCCATGGTCGCCGGTGCTGCAGGTCTTCTGGCACGCCCCTCCACGGGTCTCTTTTCAGCGCTATTTGTTCCTGATATGTTCACACTATTAGGCGTGACTCAGGCTGATGCCGATCAGGAGCAGACAGGCAATGCAGACGGGCAGGACGCAGCGTCCTCTTTCCCCTCCTCTTCCCCCGGCGCCGGAGCCCGGCGCGCCGCCCGCCGGCGATGCCCGCGGCGCATCCGGACGCGGCGCGGGCCTCAACATGGCCGGGCGCTACGAGCGGGAAAGCAGCGAGATCTTCGACGACGGCTGGGGAACGCTCGACGAGATCGAAACCCTGCGCACCCACGTCCACGAGGAGCGCGCGCGAACGATCATCACCCGCAACGAATCGCCCGACATTTCCTTCGACCGCTCGATCAATCCCTATCGCGGCTGTGAGCACGGGTGCGTCTACTGCTTCGCTAGGCCGAGCCACGCCTATGTCGGGTTGTCGCCAGGACTCGACTTCGAAAGCCGTCTGACCGTCAAGCCCAACGCGGCGGAGCTGCTCGAGCGGGAATTGTCGCGCCCCGGCTACGCGCCGCGCACCATCGCAATCGGCACCAACACCGACCCCTATCAGCCCATCGAGCGCCAGTGGAAGATCATGCGCGAGATCCTGACCGTTCTCGACCGCTGCAATCATCCTGTCGGCATCGTCACGAAGTCGGCGCTGGTGCTTCGCGACATCGACATTCTGGGCTCCATGGCCGAGCGCGGCCTGGTCAAGGTGGCGCTCTCGATCACGACGCTCGACCGCAAGCTGGCGCGCACGATGGAGCCGCGCGCTGCAACGCCCGAAAAGCGGCTCGCCGCCATCCGCGGCCTGTCCGAGGCGGGCATACCGACAAGCGTGATGGTCGCGCCCGTCATCCCGGCGCTCACCGATTCGGAAATGGAGCGCATCCTGGAGAGCGCCCATGAGGCAGGGGCGCGCGAGGCGGGCTACATCCTGCTGCGCCTGCCTATCGAGGTAAGCCCGCTCTTCCGCGACTGGCTGTTGCGGCACCGCCCCGACAGCTATCGCCATGTCATGAACCTCGTACGCTCGATGCGCGGTGGCAAGGATTACGACGCGCAGTGGCAGAAGCGCATGAAGGGCGAGGGCCCCTATGCCGAGCAGCTTGGCCGCCGGTTTCAGCTCGCGGCAAAACGCATCGGCATGAACGCCAAGCGGCGGGCGCTGAACAAGGACGCCTTCCTCGCGCCGCGCGCGGGCGGCGTCCAGCTGCAACTGTTTTGACCGCAGCGACGTGACCGGCTTGCCGCACCTCCGCGCAGCGATGCCCATACTTGTCTTTGCCGGCGTTTCGCGGCAGGAACGTCGGATGAGGCACGCTCCCCCCTATCCCGACGCGCAAGCATGACCCTTCGCGGATCCATGCCGCTCTTCGACCGGCTTGAGATACCTGACGCCATCGACCCCGGTGCGGAAGCCCGGATCGCGGCGCGCTTCGACAATCGGCTCGCGGGCATCGACGAGGCCGGGCGCGGGCCCTGGGCCGGACCGGTCGCCGTGGCGGCGGTGATCCTCGTACCGGGCGACGTGCCGGACGGTCTCGCCGATTCCAAGGTGCTCAGGGAGGCCGAACGCGAAAGGCTTTTCGAGGAGATCTGCGCACGCGCCCATGTGGCGCTTGCCTATGCGGCGCCGGAGACCATCGACAGGCGCAACATTCGCGCAGCGACCCTGGCTGCCATGGCGCGCGCGGCACGCGCCCTTCCACTGCCCCCGACCTTTTGCCTGATTGACGGACGCGACGTACCGCCTGGGCTCCCTGTTCCGGGCGCAGCCGTCGTCAAGGGAGACGGCCGGCTCATGTGCGTCGCAGCCGCTTCCATCATCGCAAAGGTCGCGCGCGACCGGCTGATGAAGCGCATGGCGACCCATTGGCCCGCCTATGGCTTCGACGGCCACAAGGGCTACGGCACGGCCCGGCACGCCGCCGCGCTTGCCGAGGCGGGCGTCTCGCCGCTGCATCGGATGAGCTTCCGTCCGGTCGCTGCTGCAGCCGCGGCCGGCAAAGCACCCGACAAAGACCGCTGACGGCGGCCGCATCGCCCCCGCAAGACAGTTCCCTGAAAAGACAGCGCCCTGAAACGCAAAAACGGCCCCGAAGGGCCGTTCGCGTTTTCGCGTCCGCGCGGGCGCCAGGCACCCGGGGGCGAACTCAGTTCAGACGGGTCTTGACCGCATCGATGCTCTCGGAGAGCAACTTCTCGCTGACCGCGCCGGTGACCTTCTTCGACAGAATCGCGCGGGCGGCCTCGATAGCCAGGTCGGAGGCGCGTGCCTTGACCTCGGCAATCGCCTGCCCCTCGGCCTGCGCGATCTTCTGCTCGGCGGCAACCGTGCGCCGGGCGATCATCTCCTCGAGGGCGGCATTCGCCTCGACCGTCATGCGGTCCGCCTCGCGCTTGGCCTCGGCAATGATGCCCTCGGCCTCGCCTTCGGCTTCCTGACGACGACGCTGATAGTCGGCGAGGAGAGCCTGCGCCTCCTCACGCAGCTTGCGCGCGTCGTCCAGTTCCTTGCGGATCGTGTCCGCCCGCTTGTCGAGCGAGCTTCCGATCATGCCAGGGACCTTGAAATAGGCCAGCACGACAAAGAACAGAATCAGGCCGACCAGTGCCCATGCTGTGGCGTCCATCAGCGCGTCCTCACTTCATCGCCGCGTCGACGGCGGTGTTAAGTTCCTTCTCCGTCGGCGCCTTTCCGATCAGCGTCTCGACGAGAGCGGAAGTCGTCTCGGTCGCGATTTCGCCGACGCTGGCGAGCGCGGAGGTCTTGATCTCGGCAATGTGCTGCTCTGCGGCAGCCAGCTTCCCGGCAAGATCTTCCTCGGTCTGGTGACGGCGGCTGTCGACCTCGGTCTTGAGCTTGTCGCGCGTCTCCTGGGCGATCTTGTGCGCCTTGTCGCGCGCCTCGGCGAGCGCCTGCTCGTAGGCGGCGATGGCGGCATTGCTCTCCTCGTTGAGGCGATTCGCCTCGGCGACGTCGCCCGCGATGCGATCGCGGCGGTCCTCGAGGATGCCGCTGAGCCGGGGCAGCGCCACCTTGCTCATGATCCAGTAGAGAACACCGAAGGTGATCGCCAGCCAGAGCAGCTGAGACGCGAAGGTCGAGCCGTCAAAAGGCGGAAAGGTGCCGACCGAATGCTCGTCGGCCGGGATCTCGATAACAGCGTGGGTATTGACTTCGCTGTGGGTCTCGGCGCCGGTCGTGGCCATGTTCATCTCCAATGCCGCAGCCATGCAAACACCGCGCCTTGCGCGGTGCGCCAGCCGGGCGCGGCTGCGCGCCCGGCTGGAAAGTTTGCGTCGCTGACGCGTGTCGCGATCTTAGACGGCGAACAGCAGGAGAAGAGCGACGAGCAGCGAGAAAATGCCGAGCGCCTCGGTCACGGCGAAGCCGAGGATGAGACGGCCGAACTGGCTGTCGGACGCAGACGGGTTGCGCAGCGCGCCGGACAGATAGTTGCCGAAGATGTTGCCAAGGCCGAGGGCGGCGCCGCCCATGCCGAGACATGCGAGACCGGCACCAATGTACTTTGCTGCTTCAGCTTCCATGACACTTGCTCCTTAGATGGGGTAATTTCAGCGACGACAAGGGCGACCGCGCCTCATTGCGCGGTCGAACCAGACTGACTCTTAGTGGCTCGGATGCAGCGCATCGTTGAGGTACATGCAAGTCAGAACCGTGAACACGTACGCCTGCAGGAAGGCGACGAGGAACTCCAGACCGGTCAGCGCCACGGTCATCAGCAGAGGCAGGATCGCCGATGCGGGACCGAGGAGACCGAAACCTTCCGCTGCGCCGAGCGAGACCACGAAGCCGGCAAACACCTTCAGCGTGATGTGACCGGCCAGCATGTTGGCGAACAGACGAACCGACAGGCTGACGGGGCGCGACAGGAAGGAGATGATCTCGATCGGCGTCACCAGCGGGATCATTGCCGCGGGAACGCCGTCAGGTGCGAACAGCTTGAGGAACTTCACGCCATGCCGGGCGAAGCCGTAGATGGTCACGGTACCGATCACCACCAGCGCCAGCGCGAAGGTGACGATGATGTGGCTGGTGACCGTGAAGAAATAGGGGAACATCCCGAGCATGTTCGCCGTCAGGACGAAGACGAAGAGCGAAAACACCAGCGGGAAGAAGCGCATGCCCTCGTTGCCGGCCGAGCTTCGCAAGGTACCGGCAACGAACTCGTAGCCCATCTCGGCGATCGACTGCCAACGGCTCGGAACGAGACCGCGCCCGCTCGTCGACAGGATCAGCCCCATGGAGACGACCGCAACGGTCACAACCATGAAGAGGGCGGAGTTCGTAAAGGACAGATCGAGGCCGCCGACCTCGATCGGAACAAGCTTGGTGATCTGGAACTGATGGATCGGATCGTTCGCCACCGGGTCAGCCCCTCTTTAGCGGTCGCATTGAACGCTTTCGCGTCGTGAACTGGTTCATTTCCGTCCGTTGCGCGCCTTGTCAACCGGATCCGACACCATTCCGACGGATCTCAGCACATTCAGCACGCCAGCAGCGAAGCCCAGCAGCAGGAAGACGATCAGCCCCCAGGGACTTGTCCCCAGTCCTGCGTCGAACAACCAGCCAAGACCCGCTCCGACGACGATGCCGGCGACGAACTCCGTCGACAGCTTCATTGCCTGAGCGTACCCCTGACCCGCACCCGATGAAGACGACTTGCGAAGCGACGCTTCCGCCACCTCTTGCCGTTCCTCGAGCGCCCGCATCAGCCGGCTCTTTCGCTCGGACAGTTCGGCTTCCGTAAACCCGCGATCCCCCTCGCCCGGTCCGTTCTCTTCCGGAGACATTATGCTTGCGTCCCCTTCCCAGACTGGAGCCGGCCAAATGCCCGCCTGCCCTTGAAAGCCGGGCGCACCATAGTCGGCACCCCCGGCCCTGTCAAGGAGGCATCAGAACATGTCAAGTTGCTGAAAATAAAATGGAAACGCCGTTACTCACAGGCTTTTGGAGGCGCCTCCGCACAAATGCCGCGGTCACGGCGGCGCGCGACGCCTCGCCCCTACACGGCTTCGAGGAATCGCTCCGCCGTGTCGAGGTCGACGGAGACGAGCTGCGAGACCCCGCGCTCGGCCATCGTCACGCCGAAAAGCCGGTTCATCCGCGCCATGGTGATCGGGTTGTGGGTGATAACGACAAAGCGCGTGGCGGTTGAGCGCGTCATCTCCTCCAGCAGGTCGCAATAACGCTCGACGTTGGCGTCGTCGAGCGGAGCGTCGACCTCGTCGAGCACGCAGATCGGCGCCGGATTGGTCAGGAAGACGGCGAAGATCAGCGCCATCGCCGTGAGCGCCTGCTCGCCACCCGACAGCAACGTCATGGTCTGGGGCTTCTTGCCTGGCGGGCGGGCGATGATCTCCAGCCCGGCGTCGAGCGGGTCCTCGGCGTCGACGAGTTGCAGTTCCGCCGTGCCGCCGCCGAAAAGATGGGTGAACAGCCGCTGGAAGTGAGCGTTCACCGTTTCGAAGGCTTTGAGAAGACGCTCGCGCGCCTCCCTGTTGATGTTGGAGATCGCCCCGCGCAGGCGTTTGATGGCCTCGATCAGGTCGTCGCGCTCGCCGGTAAGCGTGCCGCGCTGCTCCTCGATCTCGCGCAGTTCGTCCTCCGCCCGCAGGTTCACACCGCCCAGCCGCTCGCGCTCGGCCTTGAGCCGGTCCACGCGGCGCTCGATCGCCTCCGGTTCAGGCAGCGGCGCTCCTTCCTTCAGCCCGGCAAGACCGGGAAGCGCGGCGACCGCCACCTCCAGCGCCTCGTCGATCAACGCCTCGATCTCGCCCTTGCGCTGGGTCGCCGCCCGCAGGCGCTCCTCGGCTCGGATGCGTCGTTCGCGTGCGTCCGTCAGCGCCGAAAGGCCTGCCTGGGCGGCCAGGTCGGCGTCGCGCTGGAAAGCCTCGGCGCGCGCCAGCGCATCGTCGGCGGCGCGCCGCGCCTCCTCCGCCTTCGCGATCTCGGTGAGCAGCGTGCGGCGCTTGTAGTCGATGTCGTCGGGTGCCTCGATCAGCTCGGCACGCTCTTCCTCGGCCGCCTCCATGCGCTCGCGCAGCACCTGCACCTGCTGGCGGGCGCCGGCGGTGCGCTGGCTCCAGGCGGCGCGCTCGCGGGAGATTGCTTCCATGCGGCGGCGGCGCATCTCACCCTCGCGCGCCAGTCCCTCGGCGCTCGCGCGCTCGCGCGACAGCGCCGCACGCGCCTCGACCACAGCGGCACGGGCCTCCTCGATGGCGCGGGCAAGCCCCGCGTCCTCGCCGATCTCGCGCATCGCCTCGCCGGCTTCCTCAGACGCGGCGCGAGCCTCCTCCAGATCCGCCTCGATGCGCTCCAGGGCATCGCGCAGGGACGCAAGCCGCGCCTCGGCCTCCGCATGGGCACGCTCCAGCCGGATCACCCGCTGGCGCTCGGCCTCGGCCGCGCCGCGCAGCTCCCTGATCTTCTGGCGCGCCGTCTGCTCGTCTTCCGCGGCGCGCCGAACCGTGTCGCCAAGTTCCGAAAAGGCGGCGCGCTGCTCCTCGAGCCGCTCCCGCGCCAGCGCAATCTCACCATCGAGAGCCGCAAGCCGGTTCTTGCGGGCCAGCCTCTGGGCCGCCGGCGTTGGCGCGTCGGCGGCAACCACGAAACCGTCCCAGCGCCACAGGGCGCCATCCAGACTGACAAGCCGCTGCCCCGGCGCCAGGTGCCTGGCCAGCCGCGCGCCGTCCGCCGCCTCCGCCACGCCGATCTGCGCCAGCCGGCGGGCAAGCGCACGCGGCGCATCGACGAAGCCAGCCAGCGGCTCCACTCCGGCGGGAAGCGCCGGATCGGCGGCCCCGACAGTCCCTTCGGCGGGCTCTGTCCAGCGAAGCGGCGCATCGCCGCCGAGCGGCGCGTCAAGATCCTCGCCCAGCGCCGCGCCGAGCGCGGTCTCATATCCCGGACGGGCCGACATCGCCTCGACGATGGCCGGTAAATCGCCCTGCTGGCCCTCGCCAAGCACCTCGGCAAGCGTGCGCGCCTCCGTCTCCAGCCGCGATGCCTGGGCCTCCGCCTCGCCGAGCGGGCCGCGCGCGGCCTCCATTCGGGCGCGAGACGCGGCCGTGCGCTCCTCCGCCTCGAGCACACGCTCCTCCGCCTCGGACAGAGTTTCCTCGGCCGCCAGCAGCGCCTCGCGCCCGGCTTCGAGATCCGGCGCGTCCTCGACTTCAGCTTCAAGCCCTGCAAGGTCGGACCGCGCGCTTTCGTGCTGGCGCGCGAGCTTGTCTGAACGCTGGCGCGCCATCTCGAAGGCATCGGCGAGTTGCTGGCGTCGCGCCAGAACCCCGGCCTGCTCCTGGGTGAGCGCGGACAAGCGCTCCTCAGCAGCAGCGACCACCGTCTCGGCCTCGTCGACGCGCACCGCAATCTCTTCGGCACGGTCCTCCTCGGCCATCGCCTCGCCGCGCAGCTCCTCTTCCTCTTCGGCGAGAATCGCCAGGTGTCCGTCGTTGTCGGCGAGCAGCTCTTCCTCGCGGGCAACGTCCTGATGCAACTGCTGAAGCCGGCGACCGAGATCCTCGAGCCGCTCGCGTACACGCCGCTCCTCGCCATCAAGCTCGTTGCGGGCGATGACAAGGCGCTGCAGAACCGCACCGGCGGCAGCGGCCGCGTCGCGCGTTTCCGGCACCTTGAGGGCGGCAATCGCCTGAGCACGGGCCGCATCGCCCTGCACGGTCGCGGCCTCCCGCACGCCCGCCTCGGCCTCGGAAAACTCCCGCTCGGCTTCCGCCAGCCGATCGCGGCAATCGAGCCAGCGCAGATAGTAGAGCGCGGCCTCGGCGGAACGGATCTCGGCTGAGAGATTGCGGAAGCGCCCCGCCTGACGCGCCTGCCGGCGCAGGCTGTCGACCTGGCCGTCGATCTGGACGAGCACATCCTCCAGCCGCTCGAGGTTCTGCTCGGCGGCACGCAGACGCAGCTCCGCCTCGTGGCGGCGGGAATGAAGGCCGGAAATGCCGGCCGCCTCCTCGAGGATCTGGCGGCGCGAGGTCGGCTTGGCGGCAATGAGCTCGCCGATCTGGCCCTGACGCACGAGGGCGGGCGAGCGCGCGCCGGTGGAGGCGTCGGCAAAGAGGAGCTGGACGTCGCGGGCACGCACGTCGCGAGCATTGATCTTGTAGTTGGAGCCGGACTCGCGCTCGATGCGGCGGGTCACCTCGAGCACCTCGGCATCGTTGAAGCCGGCCGGCGCGGTGCGGTCGGAATTGTCCAGAAACAGCGTCACCTCGGCGGTGTTGCGCGCCGGCCGGTTGAGGCTGCCGGAGAAGATGACGTCGTCCATGCCGGACGCACGCATGTTCTTGTAGGAATTCTCCCCCATCACCCAGCGCAGGGCTTCGACAAGATTGGACTTGCCGCATCCGTTCGGCCCGACAACACCCGTCAGGCCGTCACCGATGATGAATTCCATCGGCTCGACGAAAGACTTGAACCCGAGAACGCGGAGTTTGGAGAACTTCATGGCCGCGCGACCCGTGCCATGCGCGTTGGCACCACCACGGCAAAGGCGCGGGCACAATCCGGCCGGGAGACCACAAGGTCCGTCCGTTCAGCCATCATTGCCCCAAAGCCTCCATGGCGGCCGCAACCCCTTGCCTCATCCAACAAAGCCGAAAGCCGCCCGGGACCTGCGCGTTGTCCGGGCGGCGAATGGTTCATCAGTCTGGCGCGGGAAGGCCCCGGCCGTCAGAGGTACTTTGCAACTTCCTCGTCGAGTTGCGCAACCGTCAGCGCGCCGCTGACCTTATTGCCGTTGAAGAAGAAGGTCGGCGTCGCGTTGACGCCGAACTCCTTCGACGCACGCTCGCGGTTGGCCTCGATGCCCTCCAGCAGCTTCTGGTCGGACAGCGTCTTCTCGAAGCTCTCCTTGGTGAAGCCGATCTGCTGCGCCAGCTTCAGCATCGCATTGTAGGGGTCGTCGGTGAACGCCCAGGTGCGCTGCTGCTCGAACATGATGTCGATGACGTCGAAATACTTGTCCCTGGGCACCGAGCGCGCCAGCATGAAGGCGCCGGCTGCAACCGGATCGAGCGGGAACTCGCGGAAGACGAAACGCACCTTGCCGGTGTCGATGTAGTCCTTCTTGAGATGCGGATAGGTGGTCTTGTGGAAATGGGCGCAATGACCGCAGGTCATCGAGGCGTACTCGACGATGGTGAGCTTTGCGTCTTCCGGACCCATGGAATTTTCGGGCAGCAGGCCCGGTTCCATCAGCTTGTCGACGTCGACCTCCTGGGCCCACGCCGGAAGCGCGTTCAGCGCCAGGCCTGTTGCGGCCATGAGGGCGGTGGAACGGAGAATAAACTGGCGGCGATTGAGGCTCACGGGGAAGGCTCCCATTGATCGAGGTTTCAGCGGCGTCGTCCGGCTTCTTATCGCCTTTGCCGTTCCGGTCAACCGACAAGGAGAATATGGCGTCATTGGGAACGGGGCGATTGTCCGCTTTCAGCGCCGCTCACAAGATCGCGAGCAGCGCGTGATCGCACCCTATCGGGTCTTGGCGATCACCGCGCGGCCGAGCTTTTCCAGCGCCTCGCCAAGACGGGTGCCCCGCACGGCGGCAAGCTTCGCCTCCAGCTCGCGCTCCTCCTCGGCGGTCAGCGGACGCGGCTTCTTCGGCGGCGTGCGCTTGGGCGGCGTCAGCGGGCGCTGGAGGATGCGGATACGCCCGATCGCCGCCCAGCCGAAGAAGCCATTGATGCGCTCGATAACCTGGGGCACTTCATGGGTGAGCAGCAATGCCGTCGCGCCATCGGTCTGCACGACGAGCGTCGCCGGCTTCTGCTCGCCATCGACGGCCCCCTCGGGCACGCGCGGCCAGTCGACCCTGAGCGGCTGGACCCGCCCGGCGTAGCGCTCGCCGACGATATCCGGCCAATCAACGACGAGATCGGCGGCGGCGAACCCCCTGCGGCGGCAAGACTTTTCAAGCGCCTTGCCGATGAGATCGCCAATCGGGCGCGCACGGGTAACCCAGCGCAGGCTCGAGCCCTGCTGTGCGCCGCCGGCGGCCATCGTCTTGTGCGAATCACTCATAGGTTCAGTCGACTCCGTAATTGAGTCGATTTAACGACACTTCGTCCGAGTCGCATGGGCCACGCGTCGCGGTTTTCAGCCACTCCAGAGCTTTCGGCAGGTCATCCCTGTCCCGTCCACAGCTTTGCCACAGGACTGCGCCCGCCGCCCCTTGAAATCGCCCGCCGCAGCCCGATCCTGCTTGCCGGTGCCAAGCCCACCCGCCGCAAGGAAACCGCCGACCCGATGCCGACCGCGACAACCTCTCTCGCCGACGACCTTCTCCGCTGGTACGATCGGCACGCCCGCGCCCTGCCCTGGCGGGTGTCGCCGAAGGACCGGGCGCGCGGCGTCACCCCCGATCCCTACAGGGTGTGGCTTTCCGAAATCATGCTCCAGCAAACCACAGTGCAGGCGGTCGGCCCCTATTTCGCGGGGTTTCTTGCCCGCTGGCCGAGCGTCGAGGATCTCGCCGCCGCCGACGAGGCGGAGGTGATGAAAGCCTGGGCCGGACTTGGCTACTACTCCCGCGCCCGCAACCTCAAGGCCTGCGCCGAGGCCATCGCCAACGAGCACGCCGGCCGCTTTCCCCGGACCGAGGAAGGCCTGCGCGCGCTTCCCGGCATCGGCCCCTATACAGCCGCCGCCATTGCCGCGATCGCCTTCGACCGTCCGGCTGCCGTGGTCGACGGCAATGTGGAACGGGTGATTTCCCGGCTCCGCCTGATCGAGACGCCCCTGCCGGCGGCGAAACCCGAAATCCGGGCCGCGACCGCGGATCTGGTGCCGGAAGCGCGTCCCGGGGATTTCGCCCAGGCGATGATGGACCTTGGCGCGACGCTGTGCAGCCCGCGCAAGCCCGCCTGCGCGCTCTGCCCCTGGACCGATCCCTGCGCCGCTCGGCTTGCCGGCATCGCCGAGACGCTGCCGCGAAAGGCCCCCAAGGCGGCCAAGCCGACACGGCGCGGCATGGCGTTCGTCGCGGTGCGCGCCGACGGGGCGGTGCTGATGCGCCGGCGTCCGCCGAAGGGACTGCTCGGCGGGATGAGCGAACCGCCGGTCAGCGCGTGGGGCGAGACGGCTGCGATGGACGACCTTGCGGGGATGCCGGAGGACCTCGCCCGCCTCTCGCTGGACTGGCGACGCCGGACCGGCGACGTGCGCCACACCTTCACCCATTTTCATCTGGAACTCGCCATCTGGCGCGCCGACGCACCGATGACGGCACCCGCGCCCGACGGCTGGTGGTGGTCCGAACCCGGCGAGATCGACGGCGAGGCGCTGCCCACCGTGATGCGCAAGGCGGTGGACGCCGGCCGCGCCGGCCAGGCGGCCTGAACCGCGCAACGCAACATCGCCCGCCCCCCTCGTCAAATCCGTTGCGTTTTAACGGGAACTGCCGCATAGACCCGCATCTTTTCGCCGTTGCGGAGACTTCGGCCAATGTTCACGCATTCCATTCCCGCTGTTTTCTCCCTTAGGGAAGCCACCGAAGTCATCCGGCTGGCGGAGCAGGCCCAGGCCGCTTCCGGCGGTCTCGTCGGCGGATTGCACCACCACAACATCCGGCGCGCCGAGATCGCCTGGCTCGACGACACCGGCAGCGCCGCCTGGGTGATGGAGCGGGTGGTCGCCACCGTCGCGCGCGCCAACCGAGAGCATTTCGACTTCGACATCACGGATTTCGGCGAGCGCCTGCAAGTCGCCTCCTACGACGAGAGCGACGCCGGTCACTACGACTGGCATTCCGACATCGGCGACGGGCCCATCGCGCGCCGGCGCAAGCTCACGGTCGTCGTGCAGTTGAGCGAGGCGGAGGGCTACGCGGGCGGCGAGCTGCAGATCAACCTCGGCGGAGCGATCCACACATCGGACCGCGGCCTCGGCGATGCCACGCTCTTCGCCTCCTTCATGCTCCACCGTGTCGCGCCGGTGACGCGCGGCCGACGTCACTCGCTCACCTGCTGGTGCCACGGCCCGGCCTTTCGCTGAGCTCCGGCGGGCGACCTTCTACTGGAAGGCCGTCTCGGCGAAGGAGCGCAGCTTCCTCGAGTGCAGCCGCTCGCGGGGCATCGAGCGCAGCTTTTCCATGGCGGCAATGCCGATCCTGAGATGCTGGGCGACCTGGCGCTTGTAGAAATCGGTCGCCATGCCGGGCAGCTTCAGTTCGCCGTGCAGCGGCTTGTCCGAGACGCAAAGCAGCGTTCCATAAGGCACGCGGAAGCGGAAGCCGTTGGCGGCGATGGTCGCGGATTCCATGTCGAGCGCGATGGCGCGCGACTGCGAGAAACGCTGCACCGGTTCGCGGTGGTCGCGAAGCTCCCAGTTGCGGTTGTCGATGGAGGCGACCGTGCCTGTGCGCATCACCCGCTTCAACTCGTACCCCCCGCAGCCGGTCACCTCCTCCACCGCACCCTCGAGCGCCACCTGCACCTCGGCAAGCGGAGGGATCGGCACCCAGTTGGGCAGGTCCGCGTCGAGCACATGATCCTCGCGCACATAGCCGTGGGCGAGAACGTAATCGCCGAGCTTCTGACTGTTCCTCAAGCCCGCGCAATGGCCAAGCATCAGCCAGGCATGAGGACGCAGAACCGCCACGTGGTCGGTGATCGTCTTGGCGTTGGAAGGACCGACTCCGATGTTGATCATGGTGATGCCGGAATGGTCCGGGCGCACGAGATGATAGGCCGGCATCTGCGGCAGGCGGGCGGGCAGCTCGCCGCTCGGGCGCCCTCCCGAGCCCGCTTCGGTGATCACGTTTCCGGGCTCGACGAAACGGGAGTAGCCGCTTTGCGGATCGGCCAGAAGGTCGGCGGCGATCCGGCAGAACTCGTCCATGTAGAACTGGTAGTTGGTCAGGATCACGAAGTTCTGGAAATGCTCCGCCCCCGTTGCCGTGTAGTGCTGGAGACGGTGCAGCGAGTAGTCGACGCGCGGCGCGGTGAAGGGAGCCAGCGGACGGGCCGCGCCCGGCGCCGGCTCGAAGGTACCGTTGACGATGGCATCGTCGAGCACCGACAGGTCCGGGAGGTCGAAGACGTCGGCGAGCGGGCGGTGCAGCGCATCGGCCACCCCCTCCACATGGGTGCCGTCATAGAAGGCGAAATGCAGCGGTATCGGCGTATCGCCGGCACCGACTTCCACCGGCACCTCGTGGTTGCGCAAAAGCAGCTCGATCTGCTCCTTGAGGTACTCGCAAAAGAGATCCGGCCGGGTGATCGTCGTCGAATGCAGTCCCGGACCGGAGACGAAGCCGTAAGAGAGGCGGCTGTCGAGGCGCGAATGGGACCTGGTGCGCAGGCGGATCTCCGGGTAGCAGGCGCGCACCCGCCCCTCCGGCAGCTCGCCCGCGACGAAGGCGCGAAAGGCCTCGCGCAGGAATGCGGTGGCGGTCTCGAACAATTCCTTCAGCCGCTCGACTGCCTCCCCCGCATCGTCGAAGGCGACGAAATCGGCGCGCGGCAACTCATGCACGACGGGCGTTCCAGCCGCGACAGCCCCGCGAACATCGCCTCCGCCGCCGCTTCCCGCTCCCGTTTCGTTCGGTCCCGCACCTCGCGTCATGGCCGCTTGCCTCCGTTGCTTGCTGTTTTCGTTTCCAACCATCACCGGACTATGGGAGTTCCGTAAGGCGGCAGAAAGATTTTTCATCGTTCTCCGCCCCGCTCCGGCGGTCGATGTCCGCACGCCGCCGTTAACCGTTTCCGCCTTTGTTTACATGCAATTTGCAACGGTCGAGGGCGCGGGGCGCGGAAAATCGAAGCGAGGCCGGTAGATAGTGCCGGCAGGGAGGCAAGCCATCGCCCGACAGCGCGTTAAGAAAGCGAAGCAGCTTCGCGCGGAACCGTCACAATTGTAAACAATACCTTGATTCAAAAAAGATTTTTACCAAAGCGCCTTAACCAGCGATTTACCAAGACCGGTAACCATGATGCTCGTAATTGCGTGAGGTTCTGCGTCGCAATGAGTGTACAGCGTAAAGGGGTGCCCCTCGTGGCACCCCGCCTTCCCGAGGCGTCAAACGCCAACGCCGAGTGGCTCGACTCGATCCTCAAGGGGGATTGCGTCGCCGCGCTCGAGCGCCTGCCCAGGCAGTCCGTGGACCTCGTGTTCGCCGACCCGCCCTACAATCTGCAGCTCGGTGGCGAGCTGCACCGCCCCGATCATTCGCGGGTCGATGCCTGCGACGATCACTGGGATCAATTCGACAGCTTCGAGGCCTATGACGCCTTCACCCGTGCGTGGCTGATGGCCGTGCGGCGGGTGCTGAAGCCGGACGGAGGCCTGTGGGTCATCGGCTCCTACCACAACATCTTCCGGGTCGGCTCGATCCTGCAGGATCTCGGCTTCTGGATCCTCAACGATGTGGTGTGGCTGAAGTCGAATCCGATGCCAAACTTCCGCGGCAAGCGTCTGACCAACGCCCACGAGACGATGATCTGGGCGTCAAAGTCGAAGGATGCGAAATACACCTTCAACTACGAGGCGCTGAAGACGTTCAACGACGATCTTCAGATGCGCTCGGACTGGCACCTGCCGATCTGCACGGGCTCCGAACGCCTGAAGGATGACGGTGGCCAGAAGGTGCATCCGACGCAAAAGCCGGAGTCCCTGCTCTACCGGGTCCTGCTCGCCTCCTCCAATCCCGGCGACGTGGTGCTCGACCCCTTCTTCGGCACCGGCACGACGGGTGCCGTGGCAAAGAAGCTCGGCCGCCATTTCGTCGGCGTGGAACGCGAACAGGACTACATCGACGCCGCCCGCAAGCGCATCGACAGCGTCGAGCCGATCGACATGGAGGCGCTCGGCGTCAGCCAGGGCAAGCGCGCTGCACCCCGCGTTCCCTTTGGCAACCTGATCGAGGTCGGCCTGCTGTCGCCCGGTGACAGGCTGACCTGCGCCAAGGGCCGGCACGAGGCGCGGGTGCGTGCCGACGGCTCGCTCGTCTGCGGCCAGCACAGCGGATCGATCCACAAGGTCGGAGCGCTTGTGCAGGGTCAGGAATCCTGCAACGGATGGACTTATTGGCACGTCGAGAACGCCGGCAAGCGCCAGCCTATCGACAACCTGCGCGCCCAGTTCCGCGCGACACGGCTTTCGGCCGCCTGAGACCCAAGGGCGACTGACCTCGAGCACTGCATCGCTTCCCCGCGCGAGCAGACCGCCTCCCCCGAACAACCGGGCGGGGGCGGTTCTCGTGCGCGGCGACGCGCCGCAAGCGGCTCAGCCGACGCCGAGATCGTCCTCGCCACGCTCAAGGACCAGCGGCACGATCAGATCCTCCTCATCCTCCAGGTGCCGCATCAAGCCGGTGACGAGCCGGCCGCTTTCGAGCGCATAGGCATCGGCGGAGCGCCGCACCCGGTCCGCGTCGGCGCCGTGCAGGTCACGCAGCAGAACGTTGGCGCTTTGCGCGAGACTTGCGATGCGCTCGTGGATCACCTCGTGGTCGCCCTCCAGAAGGTCGAAGCCGGCCGCAAGCCGCGGCTCGGCAGCGGCGAAGACCGGAAAGTAATGGTGGTCCTCGATCATGTGATGGTGATGCAGCTCACCCAGGAACTGCTGGAGCCTCGGCGCCAGAAGCGCGCCAAGATTGCCCGCTTCCAGGCGCTCCTCGCGAAAGTCGGCGATGATGCGTTCAAGGGTGCCGCCGAGCGTGCGGAAGCCGTCGTGCCGCGACAGCCAGAAGCGCATCAGGCCGCCGAGGTTCTCATGTGTTTCCCAGACGCCACGCGGATGTTGCTCGAGTAGAAAGCGCAGCTCGCCGGGCAAGCCGGCTCGCGTGTCGAGGTCCGTATCGGTCATTCACTTTTTCCCACGTCGCTTGACTGCCCGGCAAGATGGGGCTCCTCGCCCTGCCGGCAAGTGGCGACGCCGGCGGCGGCGAGCCGCTGTTGCTGGCGGGCCCATGCCTTCTCGTCGGCGGCGAGCGAACCGTCAAGATCGATGACGACCCCATACCCGCGGTTGCGGGCGCCAAGCGCGGTGCTGGTGACGCAATGGGCGAGATCCAGGCCCGTGAGACGAAGGTGTCCGACGTTCTCCTGTCGCAGGAGACGATCCAGTTCCGGGTTGGAGAAGGCATCTCCGACGTGCTTCAGCAAATCCGGGAATCCGGCCGCATCGACATCGCGGTCAAGCCGCGCGCCCGGTCGCCCCGGGTTGCCCGCCCCGCCGAGCAGCATGTCGGCGGCAAGCCGGATCGCCCAGCCCTTGTGCTGCTGGCGGATGTAGACAACCGCCTGCCCCGCACTCCTTGCCTTCGACACAAGCTCGTTGATCCTCACCACCGCCCGGTTCCGGCGCTCCTCGCCATAGCCATGGGGACCCTCCGAGCGGGTGAAGTCCTCCTGCATGTCGATGACCAGAAGCGCCTCGCCCGCAGCGTCCGCGGCGACGGGAGCGCCAGTCGTCGGCCGCGCGATCCGGCGCACGGTGGCGATGAACCAGGCCCCCAGCGCGCACATGACGAGGAAAGCGACGGCAAGAACCGAGAACCACATGACAATTTCCTGCGCTTGCGAGGGTCAGGCGAGAGGGCGAGGACGATCAGGGTCGTCCTCGAAGGCTGTGAAATGGTCGAGACAGGCCGAGAGCACGCGCCGGGCGGTGTCCACGTCCGCAGCGTCGAGCCGCCCCGCCAGGGCTGCGGCAAAGCCGTCCTCGCGCTCGCGGATCGCGGCGAAGAGCTCCTTTCCTTGCACCGTCAGGGCGATCAGCCAGGAGCGCCGGTGCGCCGGGTTGGCGTGCCGCTCGACAAGGCCGCGAGCCAGGAGTTCGTCCACCCACTTCTGCACGTTCTGACGCGGCAGGAACAGCGTGCGGCCGATCTGCGGAACGCTCATCGCGCCCTCGCACGAGAGAACCGAGAGAACGGCGCGCGCGCCGGTCCCCAAGCCCGTACCCTCGAGGTGGGCGGCAACGGAGCGCGCCACCCTGCGGTGAAGCGGACGCACCTGCTGGAGAAGCGCATAGAGGCTTTCGACATCGGCCTTCATGAGACACCTGAAACGACATACGAGATGTCATTATGACATATCATGTTTCTCTTCACCGGCAAGTGCGAAGTGGCCTGCACATATGAAAACGCCCGGCACGATGGCCGGGCGTCCTCCTGTTGCTGTCGATCCCGAAGACCTATTCGGCGGCCTGCGGCGCGACCTTGCGCGGCTCCGGCCGCTGCCACTTGAGCACCGGGTTGCGCGCCGCGCGGGTCTCGTCGAGCCTTCCGCGCGGAGCAAAGAACGGCGCTCCCTTGAAGCGCTCGGTCTCGCCCTTCTGCGCGCTCATGACGAGATCGCGCATCGTCGCCACGAACAGGTCGAGCGCCGCGCGGCTCTCCGATTCCGTCGGCTCGATCAGCATCGCGCCATGAACGACCAGCGGGAAATACATGGTCATCGGGTGATAGCCCTCATCGATCATCGCCTTGGCGAAATCGAGGGTGGTCACGCCCGTGTCCTTGAGGAAGCTGTCGTCGAAGAGCACCTCGTGCATGCACCAGCGCGACCCGAACGGCAGGCTCATGAGGTCCTCGAGGCCGACACGCACGTAGTTGGCGTTCAGCACCGCATCCTCGGACGCCTGGCGCAGACCGTCGGCGCCATGGCTCTTCATGTAGGCGAGCGCGCGCACATACATGCCCATCTGCCCGTGGAAGGCGGTCATCCGTCCAAAGGGCTGTTCGCCGTCCTTCAGGTCCGCCACGGTCTCGACCCAGACGCTGCCGCCCTCTTCCTTGCGCAGGAACGGCAGCGGCGCGAAGGCCGCGAGCCTGTCGGAGAGCACCACGGGACCCGCACCCGGACCGCCGCCGCCATGGGGCGTGGAGAAGGTCTTGTGCAGGTTGATGTGCATGGCGTCGACGCCGAGATCGCCCGGGCGCGCCTTGCCGACGATGGCGTTGAAGTTGGCCCCATCGCAGTAGAAATAGCCGTTGGCGGCATGGACCGCCTCGGCAATCGCGATGATATCGCGCTCGAACAGCCCACAGGTGTTCGGGTTGGTCAGCATGATGCCGGCGATATCGCCCTCATGCTCCGCGATCCGCGCCTGAACAGCGGCGGTATCGACCGTCCCGTCCTCGCGCGCCTCGATGGAGACGACCTTGTAGCCGAGAAGGGCGGCGGTCGCCGGATTGGTGCCATGGGCCGATTCGGGCACCAGCACGATCTTGGGATCGCGTCCGGCCGCCTTGTGCGCCGCCTTGATCGCCATCATGCCGCACAGCTCGCCGTGGGCGCCGGCCTTGGGGCTCATCGCAACCGCGCTCATGCCGGTCATGGTGACGAGCCAGTGACCGAGTTCGGCGATCAGGTCGATCGCGCCGGGAACCGTGGACAGCGGCTGCAGCGGGTGAATGTCGCCGAAGCCCGGCAGCCGCGCCACCTTCTCGTTGAGACGCGGATTGTGCTTCATCGTGCAGGAGCCGAGCGGATAGAGGCCCGCGTCGATGGCGTAGTTCTTGGACGACAGGCGCACGTAGTGGCGCATGGTCTCCGGCTCGGTCAGCGCCGGCAGGTCGGGCGTTGCCTTGCGGGCAAGCGTGCCGAGCGCCGGAGCAAAATCGTCCGGCTCCTCGAGATCGACGCCGCAAACGTCCATGCGCCCGCTCTCGAAGAGCAACGGCTCTTCCATGGCAAGCGCCCGGTTGCCGGTAAAGGTCTCGTGGATGGCGCGCGGATCCGCCATTTCGGCCGGGGCGGACGGGCGGCCTTGCGTGTTCATGCTCATGCCAGCACCTCCTTCAGCGCGGCGACGAAGGCGTCGCGATCCTCGTCGGAATTCACCTCGCTCGAGGCAACGATCAGCAGGTCGGCAAGATCGGACGCGCCCGGCTCCAGGCGCGAGACCGGCACGCCGCCGAGAACGCCCTTTTCAGCCAGCTTCTCGACCACGCCGGCCGCCGGCTTCGGCAACTTCACGGTGAACTCGTTGAAGAACGTGTCGTTCAGCACCGAGACGCCCGGCACGCTCTCGAGACCTGCCTTCAGCTTCACCGCGTTGGCGTGGTTGATGCGGGCGAGCTTCGCCAGGCCGTTGCCGCCGAGAAGTGTCATGTGGATGGTGAAGGCGAGGCAGCAGAGCCCCGAGTTGGTGCAGATGTTCGACGTCGCCTTGTCGCGGCGGATGTGCTGCTCACGGGTCGACAGCGTCAGCACGAAACCGCGCTTGCCGTTGGCGTCGACCGTCTCGCCGCACAGCCTGCCCGGCATCTGGCGAATGTATTTCTGCCTGGTGGCGAAGAGACCGACGTAAGGCCCGCCGAAAGTGAGGCCGTTGCCGATGGACTGGCCCTCGCCGACGACGATGTCGGCACCCTGGGCGCCCGCCGGCTCGATCAGGCCGAGCGAGACGACCTCGGTGAAGACGGCGATCAGCAGCGCGCCATGGGCGTGCGCCTTCTCGGCGATCGGCGCGAGGTCGATCAGATGCCCGTAGAAGGATGGCGACTGGACGACGACGCAGGAGGTCTCGTCATCGATCGAGGCCAGAATGTCCTCGGTACCCTTCGGGTCGGCAGGAAGCGCCTGGGTGCTGTCGCCGGCCATGGCGGAGAGACCCTCGACAACCTCGCGGTACTGCGGATGCAGGCCGCCGCAAAGGACCGCCTTGTTCCGCCGGGTGACACGATGGGCCATCAGCACCGCCTCGGCGGTGCCGGTGGAGCCGTCGTACATGGAGGCGTTTGCCACCTCCATGCCGGTGAGCGCGGCGACCTGTGTCTGGAACTCGAACAAGTACTGCAGCGTGCCTTGCGTCACCTCGGGCTGATAGGGCGTGTAGGAGGTGAGGAACTCGGAACGCTGGATCAGGTGATCGACGCTCGCTGGCACATGGTGCTTGTAGGCACCGGCGCCGACGAAGAACGGCACGTCGGAGGCGGCGACATTTTTAGCCGCCATGCGCGAAAGGTCGCGCTCGACAGCGGCCTCGCCCTTGTGCAGCGGCAGGTCGATCAGCCCTTCGAGGCGAGCCTTTTCGGGGATGTCGACGAAGATCTCGTTGATGTCAGAGACCCCGACGCGCGCCATCATGTCGGCACGGTCGGCATCGGAAAGCGGAAGGTAGCGCATCGGGAGCGGATTCCCTTTCAGGCGGGTCGGGTGCGTTATTCGGGGGCGGTCAGGCGCGGCGGCACGGTGTCCACGACGATCTCGCATCTGACCGAATTGGCGATGAAGCACATCTCGTGCGCCAGACGGTGGAGTTCCTCGATCTTCGCCGCATCGGGCATGATCGCGGAGCGGAAGGTGATCACCGGGCGCAGCGTCACCCGGGTGATGCCCATGCGCCCGGGGGCGATCCGCTCCATGACGGCCTCGGCCTTGTCCTCATAGGCCGCGATGACGAAACGGTCGCGGCGGGCAAGATCGAGAAAGGTCATCATGTGGCAGGACGAGATCGCGGCGATAAACGCCTCCTCCGGATCGACGGCCTCCGCCACCGAATGGGGCAGCGGCACCACGGCCGGAGAGGCGGAGGCGGGCACTTCGACGCCGCCGTCGAAGCGCCAGACATGCCCGCGCGAGTATTTTCCCTTCGAGAAATCCTCGCCCTTGCAGGTCCAGACGACCTCGGCGGTGTGAATGTGCCCGGCCATGATCAGAGCCCCTCGACGTGAGCCTTGTAGGCGGCCTCGTCCATCAGGCTCTCGAGCTGAGAGGCGTCGGCAAGCTTGATCCGGACGAACCAGGCGCCGCCTTCGGGGTCCTCGTTGACCGTGCCCGGCGCATCGGCGAGCGCCGCGTTGACCTCAACGACCTCGCCATCGAGCGGGGCGTAGACCTCGGACGCGGCCTTGACGCTCTCGACCACGGCGGCCTCGTCGCCCTTGGCGAGCTTGCGGCCGACATCGGGAAGCTCGACGAAGACCACATCGCCAAGCTGGCTCTGCGCGTAGTCGGTGATGCCGACAGTGGCGACGTCGCCGGAAACGGTGATCCACTCGTGGTCTTCGGTGAAACGGGTGCTCATCTGATTCAGTCCTCTGGAAGAGCCGGGGTTTTTCCCGGCGATGCTTCTGGATCGAGTGCCGCCGTCAGGCCGACGGCTTGCGATAGTAGCGCTGCGGAACGAACGGCATGGCCGCAACCTTCGCCTCCAGCTCGCGGCCGCGCACGACCAGCTTGACCGGCGTGCCGACCCCGGCATGTGCGGCGGCGACATAACCCATGGCGATGGGCGCGCCGAGGGTCGGGGCAAAACCGCCCGAGGTCACCGTGCCGATGGGCTCGCCGGAAGCCGAACGCACCTCGGCGCCCTCGCGCGCGGGAGCGCGCCCTTCCAGCGTGAAACCGACGCGAACGCGCGCGGCCCCCTCGGCAAGCTCCTTGAGAATGCGCGTGGCGGCAGGAAAATCGGCCGCCTCCTTGCGCCGCTTCTGCAGCACGAAGGGGATGGCGCCTTCGATCGGCGAGGTCGTCTCGTCGAGATCATGGCCATAGAGGCAAAGCCCCGCCTCGAGGCGCAGGCTGTCGCGGGCGCCAAGGCCGATGGGGGCGACGCGCTCGTCGGCGAGCAAGGCGCGGGCAATGGGCTCGGCCGCGCCCGCGGGGAGCGAGATCTCGTAGCCATCCTCGCCCGTGTAGCCAGAGCGCGAGACGTGCACCTTGATGCCGTCAAACTCCATCTCGGCGACACCCATGAACGACAGCGTCGCCGCCGCCGGCGCATGCGCCTTCATCACATCGGCGGCAAGCGGCCCCTGCAGCGCGATGAGCGCCCTGTCATCGATCTTCTCCAGCCGAACCCCATCGGGCAGGCCGGCCTCGATCATCGGATAATCGACATGCTTGCGCGAAGCGTTGACGACGAGATAGAGGCGGCCGTCGTTCTCCTCGCCAAGCGGACGCGCCACCATCAGGTCGTCGACAATGCCGCCCTCGGCATTGAGCAGCACCGTGTAGCGCTGGCGACCGGGCTTCAGGCCGACGACATCGGAGGGAACCATGGTCTCCAGGGCGCGCGCCGTGGTCTCGTGGTCCGGACCGACAAGCCAGGCCTGCCCCATATGCGAGACGTCGAACAGGCCGGCTTTCTCGCGGGTGTGCGTATGCTCGGTGAGGATGCCGGTTGGGAACTGGACCGGCATCTCGTAGCCGGCGAAGGGCACGAGACGCGCGCCGAGCTCCCGGTGCAGATCGGTCAGGGGCGTGGAAAGAAGGCTATCGGATGCAGCATCGCTCATCGTGTCGTCCTGAACTCGAGGGTCGGTGACGCGAACGCGGGTTTTCACCCGGCCACGCACCCCCTCTGTCCTGACGACCTGAGAGATTTCCCGCCCGCGCGAAGGCCCGATGGCCGACGCCGATCCCGGCGGTTACTCCTTCGGTGAGACCGGTCGCGTCGAGGCCAAGGCCACGACCCGTCCGGGCTGCTTTCCAGAGCGTTGCTCGATCCGCGGTCCTTTTGCCTGAGAGTTTCCGGGGCGGTTGCTCCTTCGGCGCCGGCGCCCGTGGCGCCGACCTCTCCCGCGTATCGTCTTCACCGGACACACGGCTCCGGCTTCCCGAACCCTGCTCTCCGGCCTGCGGCGCACAACGTCAACGCCGCCAAAAAACTCCAACATCTCCCGGAGACTGCCCACCAGGAGCGTTCACCGGAGAATGTCGCATTGTCGACAGGCCATGTCGGACTGTCAACCGCGCGCCCGCTATTGCCGGCGTTTTCCGCTTTCGTCCAGAGCTATTTCCACCTTGATCGAACGATCCTGGGGAACGACGAAATTCTCCTCGACCAGCGCCCACTGCTCCGCCGGGGCACCGGCGCCGAGCGTCACCGGGACGCTGTAGACCTGAGGCTTGGGCTTGCGCCCCGTCTTCGAGTCGTCCTGCGTGTCGATCAGGGTCACGCGCAACGGCAGCAGGATCTCGCCGCCTTGCCAGGCCGGGCCCGGGGTGATGCGACCGGAAACGCCAAGGGTCATCTTGACGCCATCCGCCTCGCGCCGGCACTTGCGCGCCCACTTCTCCAGATTCGCCTGATAGATCAGCGCGCGCGGATCATTGTCGCTGCCGCGCTTGTACCGCATGACGATGTAGCGACCATCTTCCACCGAGACCGGCGGGCACGGCACATCGCGCTCGAAGATCGACGGATCGATCGAATCCACCGCCGACTTGTCGGCGGCGTTGCCCGAGATCACCGTCTTTGCGACATCGTTGCCCATGTCGCCGATGCCGCTGCCGCAGCCGGCGAGCGCCAGGGAAACCGTCAGCGCGGCAACCGCGCCCGGCAGGCGCATCCAGTCGGCGTGATCCATGCCCTTCAATCCCGATGCTTTTCGTTCCAGGTTCAGCGCCCGTCTATATCAGGGCCTCACCGGCTTGGCGAGCCATAGAGGCTTCCGCCCGGGGCGACGACCTTGACAGCGCCGGTCACGCTCCCTCTATTGCCCGCAAGGACGGGCGCCGGGGCTGAGCGGACGGCGACTTTGGAAGGACACCTCATGGCTTCGACCCTGGATGGCGAACCAAACGGCAAGGCAGGCGGACTGCCGCCGCTTTCCGTGCTCCTGTGTGCGCCGCGCGGCTTTTGCGCCGGCGTCGACCGGGCGGTGCAGATCGTCGAACTGGCGCTCGCCCGCTTCGGCGCGCCGGTCTACGTGCGCCACGAGATCGTCCACAACCGCTTCGTCGTCGACGGCTTGCGCAAGAAAGGCGCGGTCTTCATCGAGGAACTCGGTGAGATTCCGGCGGGCGAGGAAGACCGGCCGGTGGTGTTTTCCGCCCATGGCGTGCCGAAGTCGGTGCCGGCGGACGCGCAGGCGCGCAACATGTTCTATCTCGACGCCACCTGCCCGCTGGTTTCCAAGGTCCACAAGGAAGCCGAACTGCATCACCGGCGCGGCCGCGAGATCGTGCTGATCGGTCACGCAGGACACCCGGAGGTGATCGGCACGATGGGCCAGTTGCCCGATGGCGCCGTGCGCCTGGTGGAAACGGTGGAGGACGCCCGCGCCTTCACGCCCGCCGGCGACCGCCCGCTTGCCTGGATCACCCAGACGACGCTGTCCGTCGACGACACCCGGGCCATCGTCGCGGTGCTTGGCGAGCGCTTCCCCGACATCGTTGCCCCGCACAAGGACGACATCTGCTACGCCACGACGAACCGTCAGGAAGCGGTGAAGGAAATCGCTCCGCGCGTCGATGCCATGATCGTTGTCGGTGCGCCGAATTCGTCCAACTCGCAGCGTCTGCGCGAGGTCGCCGAACGGGCCGGCTGCCCGGTCTCGATTCTCGTCCAGCGCGCCACCGACATTCCCTGGGATGACCTGCCCGCCCTGTCGCGCCTCGGCATCACCGCCGGCGCCTCCGCCCCGGAAATTCTGGTGGAGGAGATCATCGCCGCCTTCGCCGAACGCCACGACGTGACCGTCGAGACCGTGCGCACGGCAGAGGAGACCATCGCCTTCAACCTGCCGCGCGCGCTGCGCGAGGCGGCGGAGTAAAGCGCCCGGCACGCCAACGGGCGGGCCGTCGGCATCTGTTTCATTGGCGTTGGCGGGGCTGCTTCCCGCCAGCGGCCGCAGCCCCCTCCCCCCCGTCCCAGGGCGCTCCCCGCCCAAACCGGAACCACAGGAAAGTCGACCGACCCATGGCCGTTTATACCGACGTCTCCGACGAGGAGCTGGTGACCTTCGTCTCGGGCTACGACATCGGCGAGGTGCTTGCCCTCAAGGGTATCGCGGAAGGCGTGGAGAATTCGAACTACCTGCTGCACACGCGCACGGGCCACTACATCCTGACGCTCTACGAGAAGCGCGTGGATCCGGGTGACCTGCCGTTCTTTCTGGGATTGATGCGCCATCTCGCGGCGCGCGGCCTCTCCTGCCCGCAACCCGTCGCAAACCGTGACGGCGAGACGCTCGGCCAGCTTGCCGGACGGCCGGCGGCGATCATCTCTTTCCTGGACGGCATGTGGGTGCGCCGGCCGCAGCGCGCCCATTGCGCCGCCCTCGGCACGACGCTGGCGGAGTTCCACCTGGCCGGGGCGGACTTCGCGATCCGCCGTCCGAACGCGCTGTCGGTCGAGAGCTGGCGACCTCTGCTGGAGCTGTCGCTCGATCAGGCCGACACCATCGGCGAGGGACTTGGCGAGGAGCTGGTCCGC
This sequence comes from Stappia sp., assembly GCF_048268045.1. Classification (GTDB taxonomy): domain Bacteria; phylum Pseudomonadota; class Alphaproteobacteria; order Rhizobiales; family Stappiaceae; genus Stappia. The sequence continues at coordinate 277,041 of NZ_JBLWWG010000004.1, read as the reverse complement.
GAGGTCGAATACATGGAGGCCAACTGGCCGGGCGAGCTGCCTTCGGGCGTCATCCACGCCGACCTCTTTCCCGACAATGTCTTCTTCATCGGCGAGAAACTCTCCGGGCTGATCGATTTCTATTTCGCCTGCAACGACGCGCTCGCCTACGACGTGGCGATCTGCCTCAATGCCTGGTGTTTCGAGCCGGACATGGCATTCAACGTCACCAAGGCGCGGGCGCTTCTCAATGGCTACCGCTCGGTACGCGGCTTCACCCAGGCGGAATTCGACAGCCTGCCGTTGCTGGCGCGCGGTGCGGCCCTGCGCTTCCTGCTGACCCGCCTGCACGACTGGCTGCGCGTTCCCGAGGGCGCACTCGTCACGCCAAAGGATCCACGCGAGTACCTGAAGAAGCTGCGCTTCCACCAAAGCGTGGAAACAGCGGCCGACTACGGGCTGACGGCATGAGCGGGGCGCGGGCGAAGGGCGCTTCCGCGGTCGCACCGGACGGACCGACGGTGACGATCCACACCGACGGCGCCTGCTCGGGAAATCCGGGGCCTGGCGGCTGGGGCGCCCTGCTGCGCTCGGGCGATCACGAGCGTGAGCTCTGTGGCGGCGAGGAGAAGACCACCAACAACCGCATGGAGCTGACGGCGGCCATCGAGGCGCTGAACGCGCTCAAGCGGCCCTGCCGGGTCGAGCTGCATACCGACAGCACATATGTGCGCGACGGCATCACCAAGTGGATGTTCAATTGGAAGCGCAACGACTGGCGCACCAGTGACAAGAAGCCGGTGAAGAACGCCGAGCTCTGGCAGGCGCTCGACACGGCGCGTACCCGTCACGATGTCACCTGGCACTGGGTCAAGGGCCACGCCGGGCACGACGAGAACGAACGCGCCGACGAACTTGCCCGCAGGGGCATGGCGCCCTTCAAGAAGAAGTAGGGCCCGACGAGCGGGCGGGAGGCGGCCAGGGCCGGTCGGCGAGCGCCGGCCGGCCTCTCTTGCGTCAGTTGCGCAGCGCGTCCATTTCCGCCTTGAGCAGCTTTGTCGCCTCGGCCGCCTCCATCGGCTGGCCGAACAGGAAGCCCTGCGCGTATTCGCAGCCGAGCTGGTGCAGCTCGAGCGAATCGGACTCGCTCTCCGCCCCTTCCGCCACCACCTGCATGCCGAGATCATGGCCGAGCGCGATGATCGAGCGCAGGATCACCGGCCGGGCGCTACGCCCGTTCGGACGCACGAAGGACTGGTCCACCTTGATCGTGTCGAAGCGGAAACGCTGCAGGTAGCTCAGCGAGGAATAGCCCGTGCCGAAGTCGTCGAGCGACAGGCCGGCGCCGAGATGACGCAGGCGTTCGAGCATGCGCGCCGAATACTCGGGATTGGCCATGACGACCGATTCCGTCAGTTCCAGCTTCAGCGTTCCCGGCGCAAGCGAGGACCGCGACAGCACCGACTTCACGTCGTTGATCAGGTCGTGGCGCAGGAGCTGGAGCGAGGAGATGTTGACGCTGACGAAGAGCGGCACCGGCAGGCGGAACGCGGTCTGCCACTCGGAAAGCTGCCGTGCGCCACGGTCAAGCACGAACAGGCCCAGTTCGTTGATGAGGCCGGACTGTTCGGCGATCGGAATGAACTCCGCCGGCGAGATCGGCCCGCGCTTGGGATGGTTCCAGCGCGCCAGAACCTCGAAGCCGGCGATGGAGCGGTCGCCCAGCCGCACGATGGGCTGGAAATGGACCGCGATGCCGTTGGTCTGCAGCGCCTTGCGCAAGTCAGCCTCAAGCTCGACACGGTTCGATCCGGCCGTCTGAAGGGTTGGGCGGAACACCTCGACGCGGTCACCGCCCATACGCTTGGCGTGGTTCATCGCCATGTCGGCCTCGCGCAGAAGCTCGGATGCGCCCGCGGTTCCGCTCTCGGAAATGGCGATGCCCACGGCGGCGGTCAGGAAAACCTCGCGCTCACCGAAGGTGATGGGCGAGCGCACGGCCCTGCGCACCGCATCGGCGAAGGCCGCGACACGGTCAGCCGACTGTTCGGAGAGAAGCAGCAGGGCGTAGGTGTCGCCGCCCAGGCGCGCGAGCGAATCCTGCGGCTTGAGCTGGCGCGAGACGCGCCGGGCGATGGTCAGCAGGATGCTGTCACCGGCCGACAGGCCAATGGAATCATTGATCTGCTTGAAGCGGTCGAGATCCAGAACGAGCACGGAAGGACGGCCAAGCCCCTCGGCCCGCGCGCGCGCCAACGCCGCATCCAGGCGGTCCATGAACAGTTCACGGTTCGGCAGGCCGGTCAGGTTGTCATGCACCGCGTCGTGCAGCAGACGTTCCTCGGTCACCTTCTGCTCGGTGATGTCGAGGAGCGTGCCAACGCAGCGGATCACCTCGCCATCCGACCCGACGATGGGGCGGGCACGCAGGCGGAACCAGCGGTAGTGGCCATCATCCGAACGCAGGCGGAACGCCTGGGAGATCCGGCCGCGACGCTGGTCGATGACCGCATCGAGCGTGGTGCGGAACGTGTCGCGGTCCTGCGGATGAATGACGTCAAGCCAGTCGCGCGCCGGCCCTTCGAGCACCCCCTGCTTGAGTCCAAGCAGGTCCTCCACCTCGTTGCCGGTCGAAATGCGGTCGCGGTCGATATCCCAGTCCCAGATGATATCGCCCGATCCGGTGAAGGCCAGCGCCCGGCGCTCCACGTCCGAAATCAGTCCCTGCGCGATCGCGCCGCCGGCGAAGGCATGCTGCATCACCGTGAAACCGATGAGCAGCACGACGAGCACGAGACCGCCAGCCAGCGCCGGCTGGACAATATCGTTGGCCAATACGCCCGTCACCGTCATCGCCGCGCCGACCAGCCAGGCAAGCAGCAGAACCCAGGTCGGCACCAGCATGATCGCCCGGTCATAGCCCTGCACGGCGAGCGTGGCGATCACCGCAAAGCCGAGCACGCCAATAACGCCGAGCGAGATGCGGGCGATGCCAGCCGCGACCGAAGGGTCCCACACCGCGACACCCAGCAGGCCCAGCACGAGAATCAGCGTCGCCAGCGCCAGATGGCTGTAGCGGATGTGCCAGCGATTGAGGTTCAGATAGGCGTAGAGGAAGATGATCAGGCTCGCCGCGAGCCCCACCTCGGCGCACGCCCTGTAGAGCTGCTCGTCACCCGGCGTGATCTGCAGGACCTTGTTCCAGAAACCGAAATCGATGGTCAGATAGGACAGGACCGACCATGCGAGCACGGCGGTCGCCGGGAACATGATGGTGCCCTTGACCACGAAGAGGATGGTCAGGAACAGCGCCAGCAGGCCGGAGATGCCAAGGATGATGCCCCGATAGAGCGTGTAGGCGTTGACGGTGTCCTTGTAGACGTCGGGTTCCCAGAGCCGAATCTGCGGCAGCGCGGGACTGCGCAGCTCGACGACATAGGTGACGACCGCGCCCGGATCGAGGGTGACGAGGAAGACGTCCGCTTCCTGGCTCGACTGACGCTCCGGGGCGATGCCCTGGCTTGGCGTGATCGAGGCGATCCGCGAGGACCCGAGGTCCGGCCAGATCAGCCGCGAGCCGACGAGCTGGAAGAAGGGGGCGACGATAAGCCGGTCGATCTGCTCGTCGCCCGGGTTCGACAGCGCGAAGACCGCCCAGCTCGAGTTGGCGTCATCGAGCGAATTCACCTCGATGCGCCGCACGATCCCATCCGCGCCCGGCGCGGTCGAGACCTGAAGGCTCGGTCCGGCATTGGGATAGAGATCGACGGCGCGCGTCAGATCGAGTGCGTCCGCGTTGGGGGGAACCTCAACAGCCTCGATTGCAAGCGTCGGCGAGGCGACGCCGAGACAGGCAAAAAAGGCAAGCGCGACAAGAATGAAGAAACGCAATCGGATTATCCGCACAGGTTCGGCTTTCACGTCGTCGCGGACACGTATCGGCATCCGCTGCATGTCACAAGGCTTCTTTCCGGGAGCTGCCGAGCCCGTCGCGCCGGTAGGATTCAAGCGCTGCAAGGAAGTCGGAGGCCCCTCCGCCAGCCTGTCCCGCGATCCGCGCGTAGAGCACATGATCCTGCCATTCCCCGGCGATGCGCAGGTAGCGGCGGGCGTAGCCTTCCCGCTCAAAACCGGCTTTTTCAAGGAGGCGACGCGAGGCCGCGTTGGTGGGCAGACACGCCGCCTCGACGCGATTCAGGCCAAGCTCGCCGAAGGCGAAAGGAACGAGCAGCGACACCGCCGCGCCCATATAGCCCTTGCCCGCGTAGGGGGCACCCATCCAGTAACCGAGCGTGCAGGCCATGGCAACGCCTCTGCGCACATTTGACAGGGTAGCGCCGCCAAGGAGGGCTCCGTCGCTCTCACGGAAGACGAAGAAGGGAAAGGCCCGCTCCTCGCGCAGCTCGCGCGCGTAGCGACGAAGCCTGCGCCGGAACGCGCCGCGCGTCAGTTCGTCCGACGCCCACAGGGGTTCCCAGGGCTGGAGAAAGTCGCGGCTTTCCGCACGTAAGGCCGCCCACGCGGGATAGTCCTGGGCCAGCGGCATGCGCAGGAAGACGGCGCCTTCCCGGCTCTGCGCGCCGCGCAGGACCCGCGTCGCGTCCGCCGCACCGAATGCCCGCAAGAACGCCATCGCGACCTCCGTCCGGGGTTCAGCCCGCAACCGCCCGACCCGGGTTTCGGCCAAGAACCGAGGTGACCGTGTCGAGATCGAGCACCGCCCCTTTCGGGCCGACGGTGGAAAGCGTCGGCGAGCCGGAGAAGACATCGGCCGCAACCCGCTTCAGGTCGGTGAGCGTCACCGCATCGACGCGGGCCTGGATTTCCTCGGGGGAAACGATCTCGCCATGGATCATCCACTGGCGGGCGATCTGGCCGGCGCGCGCGGCCGGGCTTTCCAGCGACATCATGATGCCAGCGCGGATCTGCGCCTTGGCGCGGTCGAGGTCGGACTGGTCGATCCGCTCGGACGCGGCTGCGACCTCCTCGAGAAGCACCGGGAACAACTCATCGATGTCATCCTCGCCGGTCGCCGCGTGAATGCCGAACAGGCCGGTATCCTGAAACGCCCAGTGGAACGCATAGATCGCGTAGCACAGGCCCCGGTTCTCGCGAATTTCCTGGAACAGGCGCGAGGACATGCCCCCGCCCATCACCGAGGCCAGCACCTGGATCGTGTAGTAGTCGGTCGCCTTGTAGGGCTTGCCCTCGAAGCCGAGGATGAGCTGCAGTTCCATCAGCTCGCGCTCGAGGCGGGTCTGACCGCCGGTGTAGCGCGCGCCCGCCGGCTTTTCCGCGCCACCGCCCGGCAGGCCGGCGAAATGCGTCTCGGCCAGCGCAACAAGCGCATCATGGTCCACCGCGCCGGCGGCCGAGAGCACCATGTTTCCGGCGGTGTAGTGTTCGGCGAGATAGGCCCGCAGGTCCTCCGGCGAAAAGCCCATCACCGTCTCGCGGGTGCCGAGGATCGGTCGCCCGATGGCCTGGCGCGCCCAGGCGGTTTCCTGGAACTGGTCGAAGACCTTGTCATCGGGCGTGTCGTGCGCGGCACCGATCTCCTGCAGGATCACATGCTTCTCGCGCAGCAGTTCATCAGGATCGAAGGCGGAGTTCTGCAGGATATCGGCGATGATCTCGACCGCGAGCGGCACATCCTCGGCCAGCACCCGGGCGTGGTAGTTCGTGTGCTCGACGCTGGTTGCGGCATTGAGCTCGCCGCCGACCGCCTCGATCTCCTCGGCGATCTGGCGTGCCGTTCGCGTCGCGGTGCCCTTGAACGCCATATGCTCGAGCAGGTGGGTGATGCCGTTCTGGTGAGGAAGCTCCGACCGGGAACCCGCTCCCACCCAGACGCCGAGCGCGGTGGAACGCAGGTAGGGGAATGTGTCGGTCACGACTGTCAGGCCATTCGCCAGCCGGCTCACGCGTACCTGCATCAGGACACCTCCAGTCCGGCAGCGCGGGCGCGCTCCAGAATATGATCCTCCACGGCCTTGCGGTCGGCCGAGACCTTCTCCAGCCGCTCGGGCGCGCTCATCATCGCGCGCAGCTCGGGCGGCAGCTCGGGCCGGATGCCGCAGGCGGCCTCCACCGCATCGGGGAACTTGGCCGGATGCGCTGTCGCCAGCACGACCATCGGCACGGGCGACTGCGGCAACTCCCCGGCCACATGAACGCCGGCCGCCGTGTGCGGATCGAGCAGGTAGCCGGTGCGCGCCAGCGTTTCGGCAATGGTGCGCGCCGTCTCCGCCTCTCCGCAGCGCCCGGCGTCGAAGCCGGCGCGGATCTCCGCAAGAGGGCCTTCGGCGAGGGTGAAGCCACCCGACTGGGCGAGGCGGTCCATCAGGCCACGCACCTCTCCCGCCTGGCGTCCATGCACCTCGAACAGCAGCCGCTCGAAGTTGGAGGAGAGTTGGATATCCATCGACGGCGAAGTGGTCTGCACCACGCCGCGCGTCTCGTAGGTTCCTGTTTCCAGCGTGCGGGCGAGAATGTCGTTGGCGTTGGTGGCGATCACCAGCCGCTCGATCGGCAGGCCCATGCGGGCCGCGACATGGGCGGCGAAGATGTCGCCGAAATTGCCCGTCGGCACGGTGAAGGACACCTTGCGATGCGGTGCGCCGAGCGCCGCGCCGGCGACAAAGTAATAGACCACCTGGGCGACGATGCGGGCCCAGTTGATCGAGTTGACGCCGGCAAGCTGCACCTCATCGCGAAAGGCGGCGTGGGTGAACATGCCCTTCACGATGGACTGGCAATCATCGAACGTGCCGGTGAGCGACAGGGCGTGGACGTTGCTGTCGGTCGGCGTCGTCATCTGCCGGCGCTGGACATCGGAGACCCGCCCGTCGGGGAACAGAATGAAGACGTCCGTGCGATCCCGCCCCCGGAAGGCCTCGATTGCCGCGCCGCCAGTGTCACCGGAGGTGGCGCCGACGATGGTGGCGCGCCGGCCGCGCTCGGCCAGGACATGGTCCATCATGCGGCCGAGAAGCTGCATGGCCACGTCCTTGAAGGCAAGCGTCGGGCCGTGAAAGAGCTCAAGCACGAAGCGGCCCGGTGCGATCTGCACCAGCGGTGTCACCGCCTCGTGACGAAAACCGGAGTAAGCTTCGGATATCATCGCCGCGAGGTCGTCGCGGGCGATCTCGCCGGCGACGAAGGGCGCGATCACCGCTTCGGCGACCTCGGCATAGGGACGACCCGCGAAGCCAGCGATCTCGTCTGCCGACAGGCGCGGCCATTCGGCGGGAACATAAAGCCCGCCATCGGCGGCAAGGCCGGTCAGGAGAACGTCGGCAAATCCGAGGACCGGTGCCTCACCCCTTGTACTCACGTATTTCACGACCGAGACGACCTCCAGATACCTCACCGGGGAACGACTGCCCCGCCGCTCATCATCTGCGCGCGCGGCAAATCCTGCGACCCGCGAACGCAAAGCCCGCGTGCGGGCGGCAACGGCCACCGCGCCCGGGACGGCCGGTTGTCACGGCCATGCGAACGGGTTTCACCCGGAAAACTTGGCCGGAGCGTCCTGAGAGCACCGTCAACCGACGGCATTCCGGCACGGACCGGCCGATCCATCCGCGCACCCTAGCCTCGCGTCCCGCCCCGGGCAAGGCGATTGCGCCGACCGGCCACACGCCACGGCCGGCCCGAAGATCAGGCGTGACCGGCCTCGCTCGACAGCATGGCCGGGTGGATCCCGATATTGGCCAACGCCCGGTCCCATTTGGTTTCGGTTGCCGGATCGAAGATGATCTCGCTGTCGGCCGGCCCGGTAATCCAGCCGTTTTCCTGGATCTCCGTCTCGAGTTGGCCGGCGCCCCAGCCCGCATATCCGAGCGCCAGCATTGCCCGGCTCGGCCCCTTGCCGTCGACGATGGCGCGCAGGATGTCGAGCGTCGCCGTCAGGCAGATGCCGTCGTGGATCGGCATGGTGGAATTCGCGGCAAGATAATCCTGGGAATGGAGCACGAAGCCGCGACCGGTCTCCACCGGACCGCCGCGATGAACCTCCATACGGTCGGCCGGCGCGGGCAGCACGATGTCGGCACCGGCATCGATGATCTCGAGCTGGCGCAGCAGATCCGGAAAGGTCAGGCTCGATGCCTTCTGGTTCAGCACGATGCCCATCGCGCCCTCGGGAGAATGCGCGCACAGATAGATGACCGTGTGGGCGAATCGGCTATCCGCCATCTGCGGCATGGCGATCAGGAACTGACCTGCCAGCGTCTGCGGATGTGTTTCATGTCGTTCCATGCCACCTCATCCCGTTCTGCTCGAAATCCCGTTCTGCTTGAAGCCCGCCCAATGGCGAACCGGCTTGCGGCAAGGAACTCGTGGCGTTTGCGCCGCCGTCTCGCCCGTCTCGTTTCACGGTGCGTCACAATCAGTGTACGCCGCCATTTCTTCCTTGTTAACAGGCCTGATGGGCCGGCCCGCCCGTCGCCGATCACGCGCATGTTCCCGCCCGACCGCTGGACCCTGCATGCGAATTGCGGCAAGTCTCGACATCAGCCGACACAAACTTGCAGGAGACGACACAGGATGCGCGTGATCACCGGCCTCTGTTTCATGACGCTTGTCGCCTGTCTGGCGCTTCCCGTGCACGGCGCACGGGCGGACGAGGCCGGCGCCAGCCCCTGGCAGAAAGTGGCCGGCGCGCGGGTTCGCCTTGTCGCCGTGCCGTCGGCGGTAGAGGGAGTGGACGACAACCGGCTCGACGCCGCCGTCGAATTCGAAATCGATCCGGGCTGGCACATCTACTGGCGCTTTCCCGGTGAGACCGGCATTCCGACGGAGGCAGACTTTTCCGCTTCCTCCGGCATCACCGAAGCGCACCTGCGCTTTCCCGCGCCGCAACGCCATTTCGACGGTGCCTTCACCTCCATTGTCTACGAGACGCACGCTCTCCTGCCGGTCGACCTGCGGCTGGAGAGCGAAGGTTCGCGAGCAGAACTGGTCGCGGACCTGCGCTTCGGCATCTGCAGCGACATCTGCGTTCCGGGCGAAGCCCGCCTCGCGCTCGCGCTTCCTCCCGAAAGCGCGCCTTCGGCCCGCCGCCCTGCGATCAACGCCGCGCGCGCCACGCTTGCAACCCCGCAGGGCGAGGCGGCCCCGCGCGTCGCGACGGTGACGGCCTCGCCCGCGGCGGACCCCGACGCCGCTCCCGAGATATTGATCGAGGTGCAACTGGCAGGCGTCGACGAGCCGATCGACCTTTTCGCCGAAGGCGTGGCAGGCTCCTACAACGGCGTGCCCGTGCTGGTGGAACGCACCGGCGCGCGCGCCCGCTTCTCGCTTTCCGGCGAAGGCTTCATCGATGCGGCCGATGGCAGCCGGCCGCTGCGGCTGACGCTGATCGACGGGGCAAGGACTGTCGAACATGACGTCGACCTCGCTCCGATTTTCGGGCGCCTGCGCTGAGGATCGCCGGCGATTGGCTCCGCTGCGACCGGCAGCGCCCCTCGACTGCGTTCCTCTTTCACCCTATGTGTCGGGCGTCGGCTTGCCTTTCCCGAGCACATTTTCGCTCGAGGCCAGGCATGCGCCCGGCCCGCGCCATGCGGTTCCCACTGACCGATACCGGAGTTTCCCATGACCATTAAGGTTGGCGACAAGCTTCCCGACGCGAAATTCAAGATCATGACCGCGGACGGCCCGGCCGAGCGCACCTCGGCGGACCTCTTCTCCGGCCGCACGGTTGTCCTCTTCGCCGTTCCCGGCGCCTTCACGCCGACCTGTCACCTGAACCACCTTCCGGGCTTCGTCGAGCACGCCGACACGATCCTTTCGAAGGGCGTGGACGAGATCGCCGTCGTTTCGGTCAATGACGTCTTCGTCATGGACGCCTGGGAGAAGGCAAGCGGCGCCGGCAAGATCGCCTTCCTGGCCGACGGCAGCGCCGAGTTCACCAAGGCCATCGGCCTCGAGCTGGACGCCTCCGGCTTCGGCATGGGCGTGCGCTCCAAGCGCTATGCGATGATCGTCAAGGATGGTGTCGTCACGGCGCTCAACGTCGAGGACACGCCCGGCACCGCCGAGGTTTCCGGCGCAGCGGCGATCCTTTCGGCTCTCTGAGCGGAAACGACGGGCAAGGCCCTGAAAACGGAAACGGGCGGGCGACAATCGCCCGGCCGTTTCCTTTTGACGCGCGCGCGTCGCGGTTGCTCAGCCCTTTCGGGGTGGCCGCGCCTCGCCGCGGGCATAGACGATGAAGATCACGATCAAGACCACCGCCAGCCCGTACCAGGTCACCGCATATTGCAGGTGGTTGTTGGTGAAGGAGACGATGGTCTCCCCCGCCTGTGGCAGACCGCCCTCGGGCGTGAAACGCGCCGGCAGATCGATGGTGAAGGGGGCAACGCGCGACGGATCGAGGCCGAGAGCGGCTGCCATCTCGTCACCCTCGCGCACAAAGAAGATGCGCTTTTGCGGGTCCGACCCGATAATGAACATGTTGCCGCGCTCGTCGCGCCGCAGCAGCCCGCTGATCGTCATCTCGCCCGCGGGCGCAGCACTCGCCGGCCGCGTTTCCAGCTGGCGCAGGCGGTCGGGCACGAAACCGCGGTTGACCATCACGATCTCGCCGCCGTCGAGCTCGAACGGCGCATAGACGAAATAGCCCGGCCCGTCGTAGGCGCCCTTGGCATCGCCAAGCGTGATGTAATAGTAGGCCTCGCCCTCCAGGAAGCGACCGTGTGTCTCGACGGGGCGATAGTCCCAGGCTTCCTCGGAAAGCCCTGCCCAGGCGGCTGGGTCGGGCAGCGGAACGGGCGTGCTGCCGGTGCGCGCCTCGACACGCTCGATCAGGTCCAGCTTCCATTGCAGGCGCATCACCTGCCAGGTGCCCAGGCCCAGGAGTGCGGCGAACACGACGACGGCGGCGATGGCAGGCGCAAGCAGACGGCGGCGCGGCGCGGCCGGCCGTTCTTCGGCGGAAGCGCTCGAGGTGGCGGGATCAGTCAAGGTCCTTGCCCTCCTCCCCGGCATCATCGATCTGTCCCTCGCGGGCGCTATGCTTGAACTGCTGCGCGATCATCACGCCCTTGAGCGGGCGCAGGATCAAAAGCGCCAGGATCACCGTCAGCGGCAGCCACAGGATGAGATGCACCCAGATAGGCGGTCGGTAGGCCAGTTCCGTGACCAGCACGAGAGCGACGACGACAAAGCCGACGAGCATCATGATGAACACCGCCGGGCCGTCGCCGCTGTCGGCGAACTCGAAACTCTGTCCGCAATTGCGGCAGGTCGGGCGCACGGTCAGGTAGCCGTCGAAAAGCTTGCCCTGGCCGCAGCGCGGGCAGCGGCCGGCAAGCCCGGTGCGCAGCGGGTCCTGCGGCGGATAGTGCGCGCTGTCTCTTGCGTCTGCCATGAATGTCGCTCCTTGGTGTCTTCCCTCGCCCGGCACGCGGGCCGGGTCAGGGACGGATCTCGATCGGCGTGCCGTTCGGCACCATCCGCCAGATCTCCTCGATCTGCGCATCGGTCACGGCGATGCAGCCGTCGGTCCAGTCGACGCGGAGATGCGCGCTCCCCAACCAGCCGAGCCCGTTTGGCAGGCCGTGGATCATGATCATGCCACCCGGATCATCCCCCCGCCGGGAGGCGGCCCTGCGGTCGCGGACATCGGGGTAGGAGACGTGAAGCGAAAGATGATAGGCGCTTTTCGGGTTGCGCCAATCGAGAACATAGGTCCCTTCGGGCGTGCGGCCATCGCCCTCGCGTTGCTTGTGCCCGACAGGCTGCCCGCCGAGAGCAACCTGATAGGTGCGACGCTCGACGCCCTCCCGATCGATCAGAGCCAGCCGACGCTCGCTCTTGAGAAGCAGGACCCTGGCGATTTCCGCCTCATGCGCGGCGGGCGTCGGCGGGGGGACCGCAGTCGAACCACCGGCCCAAGCAACTGCGGCGGCCAAGGCCGCCGCAACCAGTAGCAATGTCAGGATCGCGACAGGGGACACCCGCATGTCTGCGCTCGCATCTGCGACAAGGACGGCGGCCCGGCCATGAGCCGGGCCCGCGCCCTTACGAGTGGTAGGAAGACCCGGCACCCCAGATGTAGATCGAGACGAACAGGAAGAGCCAGACCACGTCGACGAAGTGCCAGTACCAGGCAGCAGCCTCGAAACCGAAGTGCTTCTGCGGGGTGAACTGGCCCGCGAGCGCGCGGATCAGGCAGACGATCAGGAAGATCGTGCCGACGATGACGTGGAAGCCGTGGAAGCCGGTCGCCATGTAGAACGTCGCGCCATAGATCGAGCCCGAGAAGGCAAAGGTCGCATGGCTGTACTCATAAGCCTGCACCATCGAGAAGAACAGGCCGAGGATGACGGTCAGCGTCAGGCCCCACTTCAGGCCTTCGCGGTCGTTGTGCAACAGCGCGTGGTGCGCCCAGGTCACCGTGGTGCCCGAGGTCAGCAGGATAAGCGTGTTGAACAGCGGCAGATGCCAGGGATCGAAGGTCTCGATGCCATGCGGCGGCCACACGCCACCGGTGACATCGAAGCGGGCGTACTGGTTGGCTTCGCCGACGAAGAGCGAGGCATCGAAGAACGCCCAGAACCAGGCCACGAAGAACATCACCTCGGAAGCGATGAACAGCAGCATGCCATAGCGCAGGTGAAGCTGGACCACCGGCGTGTGGTCGCCCGCGATCGACTCGCGGATGGTGTCGCGCCACCACATGAACATCACATAGAGCACGACCAGAAGGCCGACGGCGAAGATGCCCCAGCCGGCGAGATCGACGCCGAACAGCAGGAACGGCTTGTCGCCGACGTGCTTGAACAGGCCGATGGCGCCAATGGCCAGAAGAAACGCACCGACACCGCCGAGGAACGGCCACGGGCTCGGGTCGATGATGTGATAATCGTGGTTCTTGGCGTGCGCCATGGGTCTTCCCCCGATCTTTCTCTCTCTGAACGCCCCCAAGTGGCGGGCTACGTTATTCTACAAGTTGTTGTTTTTTGCGTCTTCCGCCTTGGTCGCCTTCGCGGCCACGGGCGTTTCCGGCTCCTTGGCCGGGAAGAACGTGTAGGAGAGCGTGATCTCCTTGATATGCTTCAACTCCGGATTCTCGTCCATCTCCGGATCGACGAAGAACACCACCGGCATTTCCGCTCTTTCGCCCTGCTTGAGCGGCTGCTCCGTGAAGCAGAAGCACTGGATCTTGTTGAAGTAGGCGCCCGCCTCGAAGGGCGTGACGTTGAACACGGACGTGCCCGTGTTGGCCTCCGCGCCAAGATTGGTCGCGTGATAGGAAATGGTCTTGGTCTCGCCCATGCGGATCGTCACCGAGCGCTGGTCGGGACCGAAGCGCCACGGCAGCGACGCATTGACGTTGCCGTCGAACCGCACGGTGATCTTGCGGCCGATCACCGTGCCGCTGTCGGCATCTGCGCGCTGCGTCGTGCCGCCATAGCCGGTGACCTGGCAGAAGAGCTGGTAGAGCGGCACGGCGGCATAGGCGGCGCCGACCATGGCGAGCACACCGCAGAAGGCGGCGACGCCGATGCGGCGGTTGACCCGCGCCATGCGCGCCGCGCGGACCTCTTGCGAGGTCTGTTCCGGCGTGACCGGGGTCTGGCTGTCCTGCGTCATGTGCGTCACCTCCTAGAGCGGGCGGTTCATGATCCCCGGCCCCATCTTGACCAGGGTGATGACGAAGAAGAGCACCGCCAGCACGCCAAGCGTGATGCCGATGGCTCTCGAGCGTGCGCGCTGACGCCGCTTCTGCTCTTCCGTCTGGCGAATGCCGTCGTTCTCGCTCATGCCGCCCCCGGAAACCAGAATGCAGGGAAGAGATCGCCGGCCAGCGTATCGGCGAACAGCAAGGCGAAGACGAGGAAGAGATAGACCAGCGAGAACTTGAAAAGCGCCACCGCCGCCTTGCGCGCGCCATCGCCCTCGCGCCTGAGGAAGACGGCAACGGCATAGGCGACGAAGATGGCGCCCAGGACCCCGGCGATCACGCCATAGGCCGGCGAGGCGAACCCGAGCAGCGCCGGCGCGACCCCAATGGGTGCAAGCAGGATCGAATAGACCAGGATGTGGGTGCGGGTCGTATCCTCGCCGGCGACGACGGGAAGCATCGGGATGCGCGCATCCTCATAGTCGCCGCGCTTGAACAGAGACAGCGCCCAGAAGTGCGGCGGCGTCCACATGAAGATGATGAGGAACAGGATCGAGCTGTGCAGGCTGACATCGCCCGTCACCGCCGCCCAGCCGATCATCGGCGGGAAGGCCCCCGCGGCGCCGCCGATAACGATGTTCTGCGGCGTCGAGCGCTTCAGCCACATCGTGTAGACGACGGCGTAGAAGAAGATCGTGAAGGCGAGCAGGCCGGCCGCCAGCCAGTTGACGGCAAGCCCCAGGATCGCAACCGAAAACGCCGAGAGCGTCAGGCCGAAGGCCAGTGCCTCGTTCGGCGCGATGCGACCGGCCGGGATTGGCCGCTTGCGGGTGCGCGACATCACCGCGTCGATGTCGGCGTCGTACCACATGTTGAGCGCGCCGGACGCGCCGGCACCGATGGCGATGCACAGGATCGCGACGAGGCCAAGCACCGGATGCAGCTCGCCCGGCGCGATCAGGATGCCGACCAGCGCGGTAAACACGACCAGCGACATGACCCGCGGCTTCAGCAGCGCGAGATAATCGCGGACCTCTCCCTCACCGCCAAAGGCGGCGACGTCGTCAAGCGGCCCGTCCCGAAGTTCAGCAAGCGACATGTTCTGCTCTTCGTCTCGTTCGCCCGCCATCCGGGGGCAGGCCCATCCCGTTTCCCGTCAGGCGCGAGCGCTTGCGCGGCCCTATGCCTCTCCCGGACGGGAGCCGGTCTCGAAGTCTCGTGCGCGGACATCGCGGTCCGGCTCCAGGCCGTCCCTTTGTCATCGCGCCGCCGCCGGGCCTTTCGGTCCGACGGAAAGACCGCGCCGCGGAGAGCCGCGGCGCGGGTATCGTTTTCAGCCGTGCCGCTTACTTGATGCGCGGCAGGACCTCGAACTGGTGGTAGGGCGGCGGGGAGGACAGGGTCCACTCCAGCGTCGTTGCACCCTCGCCCCACGGGTTGTTGCCGGCGACGCGCTTCTTGGAGAAAGCCTCGACGATGCCGAACAGGAACACCAGGACCGCGAAGGCCGAGATGTAGGACCCATAGGAGGAGACAGCGTTCCAGCCGGCGAGCGCGTCGGGATAATCGACGTAGCGGCGCGGCATGCCCTGCAGACCGAGGAAGTGCTGCGGGAAGAAGATCATGTTCACGCCGACGAAGGTGATCCAGAAGTGGGCCTTGCCGATGGTCTCGTTGTACATGTAGCCGAACATTTTCGGGAACCAGTAGTACCAGCCGCCGAAGATGCCGAAGACCGCGCCGAGCGACAGCACGTAGTGGAAGTGGGCCACCACGTAGTAGGTGTCGTGCAGCGAGCGGTCGAGACCGGCGTTGGCGAGCTGAACGCCCGTGACGCCACCGACCGTGAACAGGAAGATGAAACCGACCGCCCAGAGCATCGGCGTGCGGAAGGTGATCGAGCCGCCCCACATCGTGGCGATCCACGAGAAGATCTTCACGCCCGTGGGAACCGCGATGACCATCGTCGCGGCGACGAAATAGGCCTGCGTGTCCACGTCGAGACCGACCGTGTACATGTGGTGCGCCCACACGATAAAGCCGACAACGCCGATCGCGACCATGGCATAGGCCATGCCCAGGTATCCGAAGATCGGCTTGCGGGCGAAGGTCGAGATGATGTGGCTGACAATGCCGAAGGCCGGCAGAATCAGGATGTACACCTCGGGGTGACCGAAGAACCAGAACAGGTGCTGGAACAGGATCGGATCACCGCCACCGGCCGGATCGAAGAACGTGGTGCCGAAGTTGCGGTCCGTCAGCAGCATGGTGATGCCGCCGGCGAGCACCGGCAAGGACAGCAGCAGAAGGAACGCGGTGACGAGCACCGACCAGGCGAAGAGCGGCATCTTGTGCAGCGTCATGCCCGGAGCGCGCATGTTGAAGATCGTCGTGATGAAGTTGATCGCACCCAGGATCGACGACGCACCGGAGATGTGCAGCGCCAGGATGGCGAGATCCATCGCGGGACCCGGATGGCCCTCGGGACCGGCCGAGGAGAGCGGCGGATAGGCCGTCCAGCCGCCGCCGAATCCGAAGCCGCCCGTCGGACCCTCGACAAAGAGCGAGAGCAGGAGCAGCAGGAAGGCCGGCGGAAGCAGCCAGAAGGAGATGTTGTTCATCCGCGGGAACGCCATGTCCGGCGCGCCGATCATGATCGGCACGAAGTAGTTGGCGAAACCGCCGATCAGCGCAGGCATGACCATGAAGAAGATCATGATGAGGCCGTGCGAGGTCGTGAACACGTTGAAGGTGTGCGGGTTGGAGAAGATCTGCAGACCCGGCTCCTGCAGCTCCAGACGGATGCCGACGCTGAGCGCGCCGCCAATGATGCCCGCGATGATCGCGAAGATCAGATAGAGGACACCGATGTCCTTGTGGTTGGTCGAATAGACCCAGCGCGTCCATCCGGTCGGATGGTCATGGTCGCCTTGCGCATGCGCTGCATAGGCCATCTTCCAGCTCCCTCGTTTTGATTCCGGTTGACGGACGCCTTAGGTCCGCCGTGAGCCGCGGGCGGCGAACCGTCCGCGGCGGAAATTCGCGACCGCGATCAGCGCGCGGCGAGTTCCAGCGCCTTCGGCGTCTCGACGGCAGCGGTGCCGTTCGACGCCGCAATCGCGGCCATCAGTTCCTTGGTGGCGCCCTCGACGTCCGTCTTGGCGCCTTCTGCCCACTTGTCGTACTGCGCCTGCTCGACCACGCGGATGGCGATCGGCATGTAGGCGTGATCCTTGCCGCAGAGCTCGGAGCACTGGCCGTAGTAGATGCCCGTCTGGTCGGCGCGGAACCAGGTCTCGTTCAGACGGCCCGGGACCGCATCGACCTTCACGCCGAAGGCCGGCATGGCGAAGGAGTGGATCACGTCGGCGCCAGTCACCTGGACACGCACGACCTTGCCGATCGGCACGATCATCTCGTTGTCGACGGCCAGAAGGCGCGGATATTCGCTCTCCGGACGCTTGAAGTCGGCGGCGCGCGCCTTGCGCTCCTGCTCGTCACGAATCAGAAGGCTGTCGAAGACCACGTCTTCCATGCCCTCGTCAGTGTACTCGTAGCCCCAGTACCACTGATAGCCGGTCGCCTTGACGGTCATGTCATAGGCCGGCACCTCGAGCTCCTTGTAGAGAAGGCGGAACGAGGGGATCGAGATCACGACGAGGATCAGGATCGGCGCCAGCGTCCACACCACTTCGATCATCGTGTTGTGCGAGGTGCGCGAGGGCTTCGGGTTGCTCTTGGCGTTGAAGCGCAGGACGCACCACCCCAGGAGCGCCGTCACGAGCAGCACGATGACCGTGACGATGACAAGCGTGAAGTGGTTGAACCAGCGGACATCGCCCATCACCTCGGTGACGGCCGGCTGCATGTCGATCTTCCAGGGCTCCGGCTGCGCCGCGAGCGCGGTGCCCACGAAACCGCCAAGCGCTGTCATTGCGCCCGCCGCCACGCCCATCAGACGCTTGAACACCCGTGTCGGCTTGACCATCTGTGTCACGTCCGTGCTCCCTTCCTGCCCCCGCCCCTGCCGGAGCGTGCGGGTCATTTCTTCATCTTCGCGATCAGCACGCGGCCGACGCGTGCCCGGATCGCAAGTGCCCGTCGGGGCGACCTTGCGTGCCGCCGCCGTATCCTGTCCGCGCTCGCCGTGTCTGCATGGACGGGCCGAGCCAGCCTGCGGAACGTTCCTTGCGCGGAGTGTATCTTACCTCGCCATGGCATGAAGGGGCGTCAAAACGCCGCAGCCGCGCATGATCAAGATCAAAGCGGGGATGAAAAACCACATGCGGCCGCATTGCGCAATGCACTAGTTTCGCGAATGCCCAAATTCCGGCCAATTCAGGGCGTTGCGTGGCTCCCCCGACCGGCTCGCCGCATCTTTCCCACGTCCCGGACAGGCGCGATCGCCCATTGTCGGTCTTTCGCCTTGAAATCGGCCTGTCGAGGAACGAAAAAGCAGTGTCGCGTCCTTTTCGGGCGAATCATGCCGCCATGTCTCCCGCGCGGAGAGACGGTGCACGGGTCGGCCCTTCAGGCGACGTGACGCAACGACGAGCCGCGAGCCAACGGAGTTCCGCCTGTGCCTCTTGCTAGATCGCCGATGATGCGCATGGCCGCTGTAGCCGCCGTCATTCTCGCCCATGTTCTTGCCACGACGCCCGCCGCTTTCGCGCAAGGGGCGGTGCGTTCCGTCCATGGCGACTGGCAGATGCGCTGCGACACGCCCGCCGGCGCACAGCAGGAGCAATGCGCGCTGATCCAGAACGTGACCGCAGACGACCGCGAGAATGTCGGTCTGTCCGTGATCGTCCTGAAGACGGCCGACAAGAAATCCTACCTGCTGCGCGTGCTGGCCCCGCTCGGCGTGCTGCTGCCGATGGGCCTTGGCCTGCGGGTCGACGGCGTCGACGTCGGCAGCGCCGGCTTCGTGCGCTGCCTGCCGAACGGCTGCATCGTCGAGGTCGTGATGCAGGACGACCTGCTCGAGAAGATGCAGAAGGGCCAGGCCGCCACCTTCGTCATCTTCCAGACACCCGAAGAAGGCATCGGCATCCCGATCTCGCTGAAGGGCTTCTCCGAAGGCTTCGCCACACTGCCCTGAGTACGGATCGCGGCGCGGGACGCCCAGGCCGCATCCCCTCTGTTTTCCCGTCCGCGCCGGCCTCTTTGGCGGGGCGGGCAAGCTCATGTCCCGATGCCGCCGGCAAGCGCCCGCGCGCCTGCGGCCCACGCCGAGGAGGCTTTTCGTGACCCAGCCCGCCATCGATCTCATTGCCGGCGCCGATCTCGGCGAGGACGAGGCGCGCCGGATCCTCGCCAGCGCCCTTTCGGGTGCCGACGATGGAGAACTCTTCCTGGAGTACAGGGAGTCCGAAAGCCTCGTCTTCGACAACGGCCGGCTCAAGGGCGCGAACTACGACACCTCGCAGGGCTTCGGCCTGCGCGCCGTCGCCGGCGAGGCGGCCGGCTATGCCCATTCGGGCGAGATCTCGGTCGCCGCGCTGAAGCGCGCTGCCGACGCGGTCTCCGCCGTTACCGCCGGCCATTCAGGCACCTACAGCGAGCCACCGCAGGGGACCAACGGCAAGCTTTACTCCGATGCCAACCCGCTGCTCGCGCCGGGCTTTGCCGAAAAGGCACGCCTGCTCGAGGAAATCGACGCCTATGCGCGGGCACGCGATCCCAAGGTGCGCCAGGTCAGCGCCTCGCTCGCCACTTCCTGGCAGGTGGTGGACATTCTGCGCGCCGACGGTCACCGGGTGCGCGACGTGCGCCCGCTGGTGCGCTTCGGCGTCTCGGTCGTCGCCGGCGACGGCACCCGCCAGGAGGCCGGATCACACGGCTTCGGCGGTCGCGACATGGTGGATGCCTTCGTCACGCAAGAGAGCTGGAAACACGCCGTCGACGAGGCCCTGCGCCAGGCGCTGGTCAATCTCGAGGCGGTGCCGGCGCCGGCCGGCAGCTTCGACGTCGTGCTCGGACCCGGCTGGCCCGGCATTCTCCTGCACGAGGCCGTGGGCCATGGGCTTGAGGGCGATTTCAACCGCAAGAAGACCTCCGCCTTTGCCGGGCTGATGGGTCAGCAGGTCGCCTCGCGCGGCGTCACCATCGTCGATGACGGCACCATCGGCGGCCGGCGCGGCTCTCTCACCATCGACGACGAGGGCACGCCGACGGGCCGCACCGTGCTGATCGAGGACGGCATCCTCACCGGCTACATGCAGGACCGGCAGAACGCGCGGCTGATGGGCGTGCGCTCGACCGGAAACGGCCGACGCCAGTCCTTCGCCCATATTCCGATGCCGCGCATGACCAACACGATCATGCTCGCCGGCGACCGCGATCCGGGTGAGATCCTCGAAGGCGTCAGGGACGGCATCTACGCCGTCTCCTTCGGCGGCGGCCAGGTCGACATCACCAGCGGCAAGTTCGTCTTCTCCTGCACCGAGGCCTACAGGGTCGAGAATGGCAAGGTTGGCGCGCCGATCAAGGGGGCGATGCTGATCGGCAACGGACCGGACGCGCTCACCCGCATCTCGGCCGTGGGCAACGACCTGCAGCTCGATCCGGGCATCGGCACCTGCGGCAAGCAGGGTCAGGGCGTACCGGTGGGCGTCGGCCAGCCGACCCTGCGCATCGACAAGATGACCATCGGCGGCACCGCCGTCTGACCCGGGATGTGTCGGCGCCTCAGGCGCCGGCGTTCTCCAGCAGGAACGGCAGCAGCACCTCGAGCGTGCCTTGCGGGTTTTCCTCCACCAGGAAGTGGCCTGCCTCGACGCCAGCGGCGGAAACATTGTCGCACCAGTCCGACCAGGTATTCAGCGGAAGCGCCGTCTTGCCGGCAAGGCCAGCCGCGCCGAACAGCGCCAGCACCGGGCAGAAAATACGATGGCCGCTCTCCCGGTCGCTGGTATCCAGAACCATGTCGACGGTCGCCCCGGCGCGGTAGTCCTCGCAGGCCGCGTGCTGGCGTTCGGGCTGCGAGAACGAGGCGAGATAGTCCGCCCGCGCCGCCGGGTGGAAGGCGGACAAGTCCTTGGTCGCCGTCCAGCTCGCCAGCGTGTGATCGAGATAGAACTCCGGCGCGCCGGCAATCAGCCGTTCGGGCAGCGGTCTGGGCTGGGCGAGGAACGTCCAGTGATAGATCGCCATGGCGTAGCGCCAATCCATGTTGCGCCAGTAGTCGTAGGTCGGAAGGATATCGAGGACGGCAAGCCCTGTCAGGCGCTCGGGATGGTCGAGCGCCAGCCGGTAGCCGACGCGGCCGCCGCGGTCATGCCCGACCAGCGCGAAGCGCTCGTGACCGAGCGCCCGCATGACGGCAATCATGTCGCGCGCCATCACGCGCTTCGAATAGAGGTGATGACCCTCGTCGCCCGCCGGCGCGTCGGACTGGCCGTAACCGCGCAGATCCGCCGCGACGACCGTGAAATGCTCTGCGAGCCGGCCGGCGATGCCGTGCCACATGGCATGGGTCTGCGGATATCCGTGCAGCAGCAGAAGCGGCGGCCCCTCCCCGCCTATGCGGCAGAAAATCTCGACTCCCTCTCCAGGTAGCCGCCGCGCGGCAAACCCCGGAAAGAGATCGCGCGCGGCTTCCACCATCGCCATATCCCCCTTGCGGAGATCGCGACACATGACGCGCTTCCCTCTCCCGCAACAGGAGAATGTGGGAGCTGCCCTTTCAGTTCAAGGCAATAACCGAAGCTGAAGCTCTTCGCACCGCGCCGCGCGTCAGTGTCCGTCGCGCTCCAGCGCGCGCCAGGCGATATCCCGGCGGCAGAAGCCCTCGGGCCAATCGATGCGATCGATCGCGGCATAGGCGCGCGCGCGCGCTTCCGCGACAGTGGCGCCCATCGCCGTCACATTGAGCACGCGTCCGCCGTTGGCGAGAATGCGCGCGCCCTCGGCGCGGGTACCGGCGTGGAACACCTTGAGGTCGGGCGTTGCCTCGAGCGCATCGAGGCCGCGGATCTCGGTGCCTTTCTCGTAGACCCCCGGATAGCCCTTGGCCGCCAGCACGACGGTCAGCGCCACGGCGTCGTGCCAGTCGGCCTCCGTCTCGCCGAGGCGCCCTTCACAGGCGGCCACGAGCAGATCGACGATGTCGGAGCGCAGCCGCATCATCAGCACCTGGCACTCGGGGTCGCCGAAGCGGACGTTGTATTCGATGAGCTGGGGCCCGTCGGCGGTGATCATCAGTCCCGCGAAGAGCACGCCGACGAAAGGCGTTCCCTCGGCGGCGAGCGTGGCGATGGTCGGGCGCACGATTTCGGCGAGCGCCCGCTCGGTCATCTCCGGCGTCATCACCGGCGCGGGCGAATAGGCCCCCATGCCGCCGGTGTTCGGACCGGTGTCGCCCTCGCCGACGCGCTTGTGGTCCTGGGCAGAGGCGAGCGGCAACGCGTTGACGCCGTCGGAAAGCACGAAGAGGCTCGCCTCCTCGCCCTCCAGGAACGCCTCGACCACCACTTCCGCGCCGGCCGCGCCGAACTCGCCGTCAAAGCAGGCGTCGATGGCCGCCAGCGCCTCCTCCTCGGTCATGGCGATGATGACGCCCTTGCCGGCCGCCAGCCCGTCGGCCTTGACGACGATGGGCGCGCCTGCCTTGCGCACATGCGCGCGCGCCGCCTCGGCATCGGAGAAGCGGCCATAGGCGGCGGTGGGAATGCCGGCGCGCGCGCACAGGTCCTTGGTGAAACCCTTGGACCCTTCGAGGCGGGCGGCCGCCTGGCGCGGGCCGAAGGCCATGATGCCGGCCCGGGTCAGGCTGTCGACCAGACCGTCGACCAGCGGGGCCTCGGGGCCGACGACGACGAAGCCAATCTCGTGATCGCGGCAGAACGTCACGACGGCGGCGTGATCGGAGACATCGAGCGCAATGCAGGTCGCCTCCGCGGCGATGCCGGCATTGCCGGGCGCGACATAAAGCCGGTCGCACTTCGGCGAGCGCGCCATCGCCCAGGCAAGCGCATGTTCCCGCCCGCCGGATCCGATCAGAAGAATGTTCATCGCGCGCCTGTCCCGTCTGGTGCCACGTCCGCGTCCGGCCTGCGCCGGCGCGCGCGACCCGCCGGCCGCGCCCGGGTGGTACAGCGCGCGGGCGGGAGAGACAAGACCCGGCCTTTCATCGGACGGCCAAAGCCGCTATCACCCGGGAAACACGCAAGCGCATCGGTGGAAAGCATGAACGACGGCACGGTCAGGGGACGGGTCGCGGACGCGGTTCGCGGCCATTGGGTCGACACGATGGCGCCGGACTGGCTCAGGCCCTATGCCCGGCTCGCGCGCTGGGAGCGGCCGATCGGCTGGCGGCTGCTGCTGTGGCCGTGCTGGTGGTCCGCCGGACTTGCCGCCATCGCCGGCGGCCGGCCGGTGCCCGACATCTGGCACCTCGTGCTCTTCATGGTCGGAGCCATCGCCATGCGCGGGGCCGGCTGCACCTACAACGACCTCGTCGACCAGGACATCGACGACAAGGTGGCACGCACCCGTTCGCGCCCCCTGCCCTCCGGACAGGTCACGCCGTTCAGGGCCAAGATCTTCCTTGTCGCGCAGGCTCTGGTCGGGCTCGTCGTACTGCTGCAGTTCAACATGTTCACCGTGCTCCTGGGCATCGGCTCGCTGGCGGTCGTGGCCATCTATCCGTTCATGAAGCGGGTCACCAACTGGCCGCAGCTCTTCCTCGGCCTCGCCTTTTCGTGGGGCGCGCTGATGGGCTGGGCGGCAGCCTTCGGCAGCCTTGCCTGGCCCGCTTTCGCGCTCTATGCCGGCGGCATCCTGTGGACAATCGGCTACGACACGATCTACGCCCATCAGGACAAGGAGGATGACGCCATCGTCGGCGTTCATTCCACGGCGCGGCTCTTCGGCGACTGGACGAAACTCGCGCTGATCGCGCTCTACGGGGGGGCGACGCTGCTGTTCGGGCTGGCATTCTTCGGCGCGGACGCCGGGCCGGCGGCCTTCGCCGGACTCGTTCTCGGCCTCGGCCATCTCGCCCGGCAGATCATCGTGCTCGACATCGACGACAACGATCAGTGCCTGAAGCTCTTCCGCTCCAACGGCGGCTACGGCTGGATCCTCTTTGCCGGCCTCGTCGCCGACGCCCTCGTCCAGGCGCTTCTCTAGTCAGGCGCCTTTCTAGGTCAGGCACCTTCTCTGCCCTGGCGGCTTGGCCGGGGGTAGAGAGGCGGGGGGCCGGGGCCTCCCGCGTCAGGTCCGGGCGATGATCTCGCGTTCGCCGCGATGGACCGGCGCCGTGCCGATAGCCCGACCGGCCTTGCGGCGCACCAGGAAGCGCGGACGACGGGCCGTGAGGGCTGCAACGCGGCGGCGCGTGGGCAGCCAGCGACCACGGATCGTGCCTGTCTCTCCCGCCGGTGTCACCGGATCGTCGAGCCGGGTGATGTGGCCATCCGCCTCCACCAGCAGCAGCGGCAGCGAGAGCGCATCGGCCCAGGCGCGCCAGTCGGCGGCAAGCACCTCTAGGGCCTCGTCGCTGGCCAGTTCGATCGACAGGGCCGGATCACGGTGCATGAGACCGATACGGGCCTTGAAGGATCCGGGCGCATCGCCCGGCGAGACCTCGGCGAAGACGCCCAGAAAGGCGCTCATCGGCTGGGCGAGGGTCAGCGGCAGACCGGCGAGCCGGCGCTTGACGATGACCTGCCCCGGGTCGATGTAGACGTCGAAGGCAACAGCCTCCGCCGCCTCTCCGCAGCCCGTTCCCCGGGCGGCAAAGCGATGCGGCATCTGGGCCGGGTCGAGCCGCTTGGCGCGGCCCGACCCGTTCGACACGGCATCCTGTTGGGCTGTTTGACGCTTCAATTCGCTCTCCATCGGGCCGGTTATGATGGCCTCTGATGGAAAGAACTCTAGCAAGCCCGTGTCCCGATCGGCTTAACGATCACGGTTAAGTTTTTCTGTCTGCAACCAGGGTTAGGGATTGGTCACCGGACAAGGCAAACAAATCGTGACCAGCAGCCACGCCTTCCTTGCCGCACCGCGTTCGGGCCACTAGGTTTGCGCGCGACACCAGCCAGTCGGGAACCCGCTTCATGACGCTGACGCAACCCATCGACCAGACACTCCTCAGGGACGGCGCGGAGCGCCTCGTCGCCGCCGCGCGCAAGGCAGGCGCCGATGCCGCCGAGGTCGTCGCCGCAACCGGCATCGCGCTCGGCGCGGACGTGCGCGACGGCAAGGTGGAGGAGAGCGAACGCTCCGAAGGCGACGACGTGACGCTGCGGGTCTTCTGCGGCCAGCGCGTCGCCAGCGTCTCCTCCAACTCCTTCGCCAATCCCGAGCGTCTCGCCGAACGCGCTGTCGCCATGGCGCGCGCGGCCCCCGAGGATCCCTTCGCCGGCCTCGTCGAGGCAAGCGAGCTTGCCACCGACATCGCCGACCTCGACCTTCTCGATCCCGTCGCCGTCGCCGCCGACACGCTTGCCACCCGCGCCCGCGTAGCGGAATCAGCGGCGCTCAGTGTGCCCGGGGTCAGCAAGTCCGGCGGCGCCAGCGCCTCCTGGCGCATCGCCGGGCTGGTGCTGGTCACCAGCAATGGTTTTTCCGGCGGCTATCTCGTTTCCCGCCACGGCGTTTCGGTGACAGCCATCGCCGGAGAGGGAACGGCGATGGAACGCGATCACGACTATGACGGACGGACCTGGCTCGCCGATCTGGCGGACGCCACCGAAGTGGGCCGCAAGGCGGGCGCGCGCGCCGTTGCCCGCATGCGCCCGCGCAAACTCTCGACGCGCCGCTGCGACGTCATCTACGAGCCGCGCACCGCACGCACGCTGCTGGGGCATTTCGCCGGCGCCATCAACGGCGCCGCGATCGCCCGCGGAACCTCCTTCCTGAAGGACCGCATGGGCGAGGCGATCTTTCCCGCGGGCATCACCGTAACCGACGATCCGACCGTGCCGCGCGGTCCGGCGAGCCGCCCGTTCGACGGCGAGGGCCGGCCCGCCCGCCCGTTGACGCTGGTCAAGGGCGGTGTGCTCGAACAATGGCTGCTCGACACGCCTTCCGCCCGCGAGCTCGGTCTTGCATCGAACGGCCGGGCAGCGCGCGGCGGCTCCGGCACCAGCCCCTCGACCACGAACCTGACCCTCGCGCCGGGCACCCATTCCCAGGACGCGCTTCTTGCCGAGATGGGCACCGGCCTGCTGGTCACCGACCTGATCGGCCACGGGGTCAACGGCATCACCGGCGACTATTCGCGCGGCGCATCCGGTTTCTGGGTCGAGGACGGCGAAATCGCCTATCCTGTGAGCGAAATCACGCTCGCCGGAAACCTGATCGACATGTTCGCGGGTCTGGTGCCCGGCAGCGATCTCGACACCCGCTCGGCCTATGCCGTGCCGAGCCTGCTTGTGAGGAACATGGCCATTGCCGGTGAGTGATGCCCCGATGAGCGACGCCCCGACCAATCGCACCGATACGGACCTTCTCGCCGAAGCCGCGCGCGCGGCCGGCGAGATTGCGCTGTCGTTCTTCCGCAAGGACCCGCGCCGCTGGACGAAGGAGAATGATTCTCCCGTCTCGGAGGCGGACCTCGCGGTCGACCGACACCTCGGCGAGCTGCTGCGCGCGGCGCGGTCCGACTACGGCTGGCTGTCCGAGGAGACCGTCGACGACAATTCCCGCCTGAGCGCGCGGCGCAGCTTCGTCGTCGATCCCATCGACGGCACGCGCGGCTTCCTCTCCGGGTCCAGCGAATGGACGGTCGCGCTGGCCGTCGTCGAGGCCGGCCGGCCGGTGGCCGCCGTCGTTTACAGGCCCGTCGGTGGGGATCTCTATCGCGCCACGCTTGGCGAAGGCGCCACGCTCAACGGCGCGTCCGCGCGGATCTCCGCGCGCGGCAGCCTATCGGGTGCCCGCGTCGCCGGGCCGAAGTCGATCACCGGCAAGGCCGCGCTCGCGTCGGCAGGCCTGGAAGGCGTCGGCTACATCCCCTCGCTGGCGCTTCGCCTGGCGATGGTCGCGGCGGGGGATGTGGATCTCGCGCTCGCCCGGGAAAACGCCTGCGACTGGGATCTTGCGGCGGCCGATCTTTTGGTGCAGGAAGCGGGCGGACGGCTGGAGGACTTCAGCGGCACACCGCTGTCCTACAACCGTGCGAGCGTCCGACACCCCGCCCTCCTCGCGGGGCCGCCGGCACTGGTCGACCCCCTGCGGGCCATGCTGGCCGAGACCTTCTAGCGCGACAGGAACATCCGGAGACATCTCATGAGCGATGCAGTAACCGGCAAGCAGTTGCTTCACCTTGTGTTCGGCGGTGAACTTGAAACCCCGGACGGCGTGACCTTTCGCGATCTCGACGATCTCGACATCGTCGGCATCTACCCGAACTATGCGAGCGCCCTCAAGGTGTGGAAGCAGAAGGCCCAGCAGTCGGTGGACAATGCGCACATGCGCTACTTCATCGTCCACATGCACCGGCTGCTCGACCCGGAGACCGACGATAACTGATCCCAACGCGATGACCGCATCCATTCGTCGGGGCGGGTCCGCGCGGGGCGCATCATGCTGAAACGCGCCGGGCGTCACCCGCTCGTTCAAGGCATTCTCGGCAACGGGCTCGCCGCCTACCTTCAGGGGGTGCGCAAGACCAGCCGGTTCGTCCTCGATCCCCCCGACCTCTACGACCGCTTCGAAGCTGAAATTCCGGCCATCATCGCCATGTGGCACGGGCAGCATTTCCTGCTGCCCGTCGGCCGACCGCCGCATTTCGACATACGGGTGATGATTTCCCGCTCCGCCGATGGCGAGATCAACGCCATCGCGGCGCGCAAGCTCGGCATGGGCCTGGTGCGCGGGTCCGGTGGACAAACCGCCCGCCAGATAGCCAAGCGCGGAGGCGTGCGCGGCTTCATCGAGCTGATGCGGGCGCTGAAGCAGGGAGCGAGCATCGCGCTCACCGCCGACGTGCCGAAGGTTGGCGGCGTCGTGGGCAGCGGCATTGTCAAGCTCGCCAGCCATTCGGGGCGGCCGATCGTGCCGCTCGCCATGGCCAGCAGCCGCCACATTCACCTGCGAACCTGGGACAAGGCGACGATCAACCTGCCCTTCAGCACCATCGTGCTGTCGATGGGCAAGATCATCCACGTCGCGCCGGGTGCCGACGACGCCGCGATCGAGCGCGCGCGCGGCGAAGTCAAGGCCAGCCTCGAAGCGGTCACCCAGCGCGCCTATGCCATCGCCGCCGGCAAGATCCCAGCGGGGTCTCCGGCATGAGCGGACAGGCGACGGTCGACGGTTTGCTGTCGCGGTTCTGCGGCGAGGCGCTGCTTGCCGGTTACCGGCTGTTCGGCCGCATCGCCAATCCGGCGCTCGCGGTCGTGTGGGCGCGGCGCGCCCGGCGCGGCAAGGAGGATCCGGAGCGGCGCGGCGAGCGCTTCGGCCACGCCTCGCAGGCACGTCCCGAAGGCCGGCTGGTGTGGCTTCACGCGGCCAGCGTCGGAGAGATGAACGCCGCCGAGCCGCTTCTCGCCGCGCTCTTGTGCCAGGGCGCGAAGGTGCTCTTGACCACCGGCACGGTCACCTCCGCGCGCATTGCGGAAAGCCGCGTCCGTGCCGGCGTCATCCACCAGTTCGTCCCCTACGACACGCCGGGCAACATCGGCCGCTTCCTCGATCACTGGCATCCAGACCTGGCGATCACGCTGGAATCGGAAATCTGGCCGACGACGATCACCTCGCTGTCCGACCGCCACATCCCGCTTGTCATCGCCAGCGCCACCATGTCCGAGCGCTCCGAGAAAAGCTGGTCGCGGGTGCCGATGCTGGCGCGGCGGATCTTCTCGCGCATCGCTCTCTGCCTCGCCCAGACCGAAACCGACGCAAGCCGCCTCGCCGCCTTCGGCGCACGCCGCGTCGTCGTCGCAGGCAACCTCAAGTTCGACAGCCGCTCGCTGCCCGCCGACCCGGAGGCGCTGGCGGAGCTGCGCCGCGCCATCGGCGGGCGCCCCGTGTGGCTTGCCGCCAGTACCCACGAAGGAGAGGAAGCCATCGTCGGGCGGGTCCACACCCGGCTGAAGGCGCGTTTTCCCGGTCTTCTCACCCTGCTGGTGCCGCGCCACCCCGAGCGCGGCGCGGAAATCGCCGCACTGCTGCGCGGGCACGGGCTCGCTGTCACCCGGCGCGCCGAAGCCGAAACGATGGATACGCACACCGACATCTATCTCGCCGACACCATCGGCGAGATGGGCCTGTTCTACCGGCTCGCGCCGGTTGCCTTCATCGGCAAGTCTCTCGTCTCCGAGGGCGGGCAGAACCCGCTCGAGGCGGCTCGCCTCGACAGTGCCATCCTCACCGGCCCACATGTGTCCAATCTGGAGGACATCTACGCGCCGCTGATCGCCGCGGGCGGTGCGTATGTGGTCGAGGACGAGGAAGCGCTCTGGGCGGCCGTCGCCGGCCTGCTCGAAGATCCGGCGCTCGCCGCACGCCGGGCCGCGACGGCGGCACGCGTCGTCGACGCCGGCAGCGGCGCGCTCGCGCGCACGCTCGAGGCGCTAACGCCCCTTCTCGCGGCGCCGGCGGCCGGGGGCGGCACCGGACCGGGCACGACATGAGCGGGGGCCTGAGCGCGCCGGGCTTCTGGTGGCGGACACGCCCGAGCCTGCTTGCGCGCCTGCTTGCCCCCGTTTCCTGGATCTATGGCACGATTTCGGCACGGCGCATGCAGCGACCGCCGCAGGCGCGCCCTGCCCTGCCGGTTGTCTGCGTCGGCAACTTCGTCGCCGGCGGCAGCGGCAAGACGCCCATGGCGCTGGCGCTCCGCACCCTGCTTTCGGATGCCGGCTGGCATCCCGTGTTCCTGACCCGCGGCTACGGCGGAACGCTCGGCAACCGCGCCGGCGGGCCGGTCGCGGTCGATCTTGCCCGCCACACCGCTGCCGAAGTCGGCGACGAGGCGCTGCTTCTCGCCGAGGCCGGCCCGACGGTCGTCAGCGCGGACCGGGTGGCCGGCGCGCGGCACGCGGAGACGCTCGGAGACATCCTCATTATGGATGACGGCTTCCAGAATCCGGCGCTGGAAAAGACCCTGTCCCTCGTCCTCGTCGATGCAGAGACCGGCATCGGCAACGGCCTTTGCCATCCTGCCGGCCCCTTGCGCGCGCCACTGCGCGCGCAGCTGCCGCGTGCCGACGCGCTGGTCGTCGTCGGCGCGGGCACCGGCGCGCACGGCATTGTCGCGCGGGCGCACAGCCTTGGCATTCCGGTGTTCGAAGCCGCGATCCGGCCGGATCCGGCCTCAGGCCTGTCAGGACGGCGGGTGCTTGCCTTTGCCGGCATCGGGCGGCCGGAGAAGGTCTTCGCCTCGCTGCGCGCGGCCGGCGCGGAGGTCATCGCGACCCGCGCCTTCGGCGATCATCATGTCCTGAGCGACGGGGAAGCCGGCTCGCTGCTCGCCGAGGCGGAGGCCGGAGACCTGCTGCCCGTCACCACCACCAAGGACCGGGCGCGCCTGACGGGCGTGCCGACAGCAAGTGCACGCGCACGGCTGCGCGACCGGATCGCCGTCCTTGCCGTGGAGATGCACATGGGTCAGCCGGCGCGGTTCCGCGATTTCATTCTCGGGCGGGTCGGCCAGCCCCGTCCCTAGCCTGTCCGCCGGCCCCTTCGGCCCGGGCGGCTCACGCCTGGTTGCCGGTTTCCCGGTAGCGGGCGAGCGCGGCATGGGCGTCGGCATAGGCCTCCTGGCGCGAGACACTCCAGTACTTCAGCTCGTCCAGCGGGATCGACTGGCCGGTGACGGCGCAGCGCACGAAGGTGCCCGGCGACAGAAGCTGATAGTCGGCGTCGAGATAGCGCACGCGCGCCTCGCCTTCGGCGCGGGGAGTTTCCAGTCGGTTCATCATTTTTCTGCCTCTCGCGGTCCGTCTGGCGCCGCCTGGCGGAGCGCGTCGGCCGCTCATGCCGTGTCCTTGCAAGGTTGAGCCCCCTAAATAGCGGGCGCGTCCCGGATTGGCCACAGCCGATCTTGCAACTCAGCCCTCTTCCCGCTCCGGCTCCCCGCCGCGCCCGGGGGACCGGCGCGGCGTCATGCCCTCGTCGCCGGCCTTCGGCCCGTCGCGGAGCTGGAGCTCCATGCCCTGCCGGTCGCGCAGACGCAGATCCTCCTCGATTTCCTCCACCCGCTCCGGAGCGATGCCCAGTTCGCCAAGAGCGGCGCGGCCGAAGGTGACGCCAGATTCGAAGGTCTCGCGGATGTGGTAGTCGACGCCAAGCCGGATCAGGTCGAGCGCGTGGGCCCGGTCGGTCGCCCGGCAGAACA
Organism: Stappia sp.; assembly: GCF_048268045.1. GTDB lineage: Bacteria > Pseudomonadota > Alphaproteobacteria > Rhizobiales > Stappiaceae > Stappia. The sequence goes on along the minus strand of NZ_JBLWWG010000004.1, from coordinate 246,133 downwards.
GCTTGGCCTTTGGGAAATTCTCCCGGACGATCTGGATCGCCTGCCCCATCACCCGGTCGTTCTCGATGCACAGCGCGATCAGCACGGCACCGTCGCCGCCGGCCGCCTTGAGCACATCTGCGCGGGTGGCGTCGCCGACGAAGACCTTGTAGCCGAGCTTCCTGGCGTAGGCGACGCGCTCCGGACGATTGTCGAGGGCGATGATCTCGATCTCCTCGGAGGTCAGCATCTGTGCCACCAGCATGCCGAAGCGGCCGAAGCCGACGACCATCACCGCCGGCCGCGTATCGGCGAAGACCTCGATGGCGTCGCTCTCGACGCCATGCTTCTGCAACCGGCGCGCCACCAGATCGTGCACCGCGCAGCCGAGCGGGGTCATCAGCATGGTGACGACGACGACGGCCAGAAGCAGCGTCTGCTCCTCGCCGCCGAGAATGCCGGCGGCACCCGCCGTGGTGAAGAGCACGAAGGCAAACTCGCCGCCCTGCGGCAGCGTGACGGCAATCTTCAGCGCATCCGAGTTGGACGATCCGAAGATCCGCGACAGCCCCCAGATCAGGCCGCCCTTGACCGACATCACCCCGACGACGCCGAGAAGCAGCAGCTCCCAGCGCCCGAGCACGACGGAAAGATCGAGAGACATGCCGACGGAGATGAAGAACAGTCCCATCAACAGCGAGCGGAAGGGCTCGATATCGGCCTCGAGCGTGTGGCGGAAGCTCGATTCCGCCAGCATCACGCCGGCGAGGAAGGCTCCGAGCGCCATCGACAGGCCCGCCGCATGCAGCACCCCGCCGCTGCCGAGCGCCACGAGAAGCGCCGCCGCGAGCATGACCTCGCGCGCCCGCACCGCCGACAGCAGCGTGAACAGCGGCGTCAGCAGATAGCGCCCGGCGAAGATCACGCCGCCCACCGCCGTGATGGTGATGCCGAGTTCGACAAACACCTCGCGTCCGGAGGACGGCCCCGTGTGGGGCGCCAGGATCGGGACCAGTGCCAGCAGCGGCACGATCGCCATGTCCTGCAGCAGCAGGATGCCGAAGGCGCGCTGGCCGTATGAGGTTGTGAGCTGGCCGCGCTCCTGCAGAATCTGCAGCGCGAAAGCGGTGGAGGACAGAGCCAGGCCGAAACCGGCGATGACGGAGACTTCCGGCGACTTCCCGGCCAGCAGCAAAAGCCCGGTCATCGCCGCGCCGCAGGCGAGCACCTGCGAGGTGCCGAGCCCGAAGATGTCGCCCTTCATTTTCCACAGACGCGCCGGCTCCAGCTCCAGGCCGATGACGAACAGCAGCAGCACCACGCCGAGTTCAGCGACGCCAAGCACATCCCCGGCGGAGGCGATGAAGTCGAACCCATAGGGGCCGAGCGCCATTCCGGCGGCCAGATAGCCGACCACGGAGCCAAGGCCGACGCGCTTCGCCAACGGCACGGCGACCACGGTCGCCGTCAGGAACAGCATGGATTCGGCAAAGAAGGGCGGCGCGACGTCGCTTGCCATGAGGGCCTTCCGTTTGTTCAGGCGTTGGACCGCGCCCGGCGCCCGATCTTGATGAATTGCTTGCGAATCCGGCGTGCGGTGCCGGATACCGCGCAGACTAGCACGACGCGCGGACGCAAACGCACCCCGCCATCCGTCATCCGCTCGGCCCGCTTGGCTCGCGCGACATGCACCACGGTGAAAACCCGCGCCGGCGCGCCGCATTGCCGGTTGAATGCGACCGGCCGCCGTGGTTCCCTCCAGCCGCGCCGCAAGCTGACGCATGAGGACGACAGGAGAGCCGATGTCCGACGAGCGATTTCCCCGCGACCTGAGAGGGCTCAGCGCCCGGGACGTCTGGGACTACGAGAACGGCTTCGCCTGGTTCTCCCATCCGAGCCGGCTCGCCAAGGCGCTCGCCCATTTCGAGATCTACAAGCAGATTGTGCCGCTGCCCGGCGATCTGCTCGAGTTCGGCGTCTTCAAGGCCGCCTCGCTGCTGCGCTTCGCCACCTTCCGCCACCTGCTCGAGGGCGATCACGCCCGGCGCATCGTCGGGTTCGACGCCTTTGGCGCCTTCCCCCGCGAGGCGCTGTCGCTTTCCGCCGACCGGGCATTCGTCGAGCGGTTCGAGGGGGCGGGCGGCGAGGGTCTCGCGCGCGAGGAGGTCGCCGGTCTCGTCGCCGCCAAGGGCTTTGCCAATGTGGAGCTCGTCGCCGGCAATGTCTTCGACACGCTGCCTGCCTTCCTGGAGGCCAACGCCGCCCAGCGCATCGCGCTTCTTCATCTCGACATGGACGTGATGGAGCCCACCGTCTTTGCGCTGGAAACGCTCTATCCGCGCGTCGTGCCCGGCGGCATCATCGTCGTCGACGACTACAACGCGGTCGCCGGCGCCAGCGACGCGCTCGACGCCTTCGCCGCCAAACATGACCTCGTCCCGCAAAAGGCCCCCTTCAACCGCACGCCGACGCTGCTGCGCAAGCCTGCCGGCCGCGCCTGAGCATCTCGAGGCTTGTCACAATGGCTCCGCTTTTTGTCCCTAAGGCCCATTGCCCGAGGCAGACGGAAGACGGAATGGCGGAGACGGTTTCATGACAGCACCGAGGATCGGCATCGCGCTCGGCGGCGGCGGCGCGCGCGGCATGGCGCATGTGCCCGTGCTGGAGGCCATGGACGACCTCGGCGTGCGGCCGGCCGCCATGTCCGGCACATCGATCGGTGCGATCTTCGCCGCCGGCTATGCGGGCGGGCTCTCCGGCGAGGCGCTGCGCGAGATTGCCACCACCACCTTCCGCGACCGCAACGCGGTGCTGGCGCGTCTCTGGAAGCTTCGGCCCCGCCGCTTCGGCGACTTCTTCGGCTCCCCCGGCCTCATGCAGTTCGACGCGCTGCGCGTTCTCGAGACCTTCGTTGGCGAGAGCATCCCCGACAGTTTCGAGGAACTGGAGATCCCGCTCAGCGTCATCGCCACCGACTTCTACGCCTGCTGCGCCGTCACGCTCGCGCAGGGCAGCCTGCCCAGCGCGGTCGCCGCCTCCATGGCGATCCCGGCGCTGTTCAAGCCCGTGAACTACGAGGACCGGGTGCTGGTCGACGGCGGCATCGTCAACCCGCTGCCGTTCGATGCGCTGCCCCCTGACCTCGACATCGTCGTCGCCAGCGACGTGGTCGGCTCGCCGATGCCGCGCAAGGGGCGAAGGATCCCGCGCGCCGGCGATGCGCTGTTCGGCTCGATCCAGGTTCTCATGCAGTCCATCACCGTGGAAAAGCTGAAGAACCGCGCGCCGGACATTCTCGTGAAACCCGACATTCCCGGCTATCGGGTGCTCGACTTCCTCAAGACCGAGGAGATCCTCGCGCGCGCCGAGCCCATGCGCGAGCAGGTCAAGCGCGAGCTCGCGGCAATGATCGAGCGGTTCGAAAAGGACGGCACAACAGCTTGAACCGCCAGCCTCCGGCGCTATCCTTCACCTTACGTTAGGACAGCCCGGAGCGTGACGCCATGCCAGCCCGACTTCCGCGCCGCGCCGCCATTGTCGTCGCGGCCGCGCTTACGATGCTTGCCGCCGGCCTGCCGGGAGCTCGGGCGTCCTGCCAGCTTCTTGCCAACGCGGACGACTTTCCGCTGCTGCGGGCGAGCCTTGCCACCGACGAGGTTGCGATCCGCTACATCGGCCACGCGACCTTCGAGATCGAAACGCCGAAGGGCGTGCGGATCGCAACCGATTACAACGCCGTCCACCGCCCGGCACGGCTGCCGCGCGTGGTCACCATGAATGGCGCGCATCGCACCCATTTCACCCCGGATCCCGAGCCGGAGATCGAGCACGTTCTGCTGGGCTGGAACCCGGCCGGCGGGCCGATGACCCACGACCTCACCGTCGAGGACGTGCGCATCCGCAATCTCCAGACCGCGACGCGCACCTGGGGCGGCGAGACGCGCCTGCTCGGCAATTCGATCTTCGTCTTCGAGGTGGCGGACCTGTGCATCGCCCATCTCGGCCATCTGCACCACCGGCTGACCGACGAGGACCTGGCGCGGCTGGGGACCATCGACATCGTCATGGCGCCGGTCGACAACGCCACGACCCTGCGGCTCGACAGCATGGTCGCGGTGCTTTCCTCGCTGAAGCCGCGCATCGTCATTCCGATGCACTCCCATACCCATGGCTCGCTCGAGAGCTTCCTGGCGCGCATGGCCGTCGAGGGCTACGAGGTGGCGCGCTCCGCCGGCCCGCTTTTCGTCGCCCGCCGCGCGGAGCTGCCGGAGCGGGCGCGCGTGCTGGTGCTGCCGGGCGGATAGGCGTCCTTCAGCCTTCCAGCCGGGCGCGGCTGTCCGCCGGCGCTTCGTCGCGCGCATCCATGCCGTAATCGCGGATCACCCCGGCAACCCGCAGGCGGTAGCCGGCGAAATGCGTGTTGCGACCGGCCGCCTGCGCCAGCCGGTGCTCCGCCGTCTTGCGCCACACGGCAACCGCCTCTTCGTCGCGCCAGAAGGACAGCGACAGGAGCTTGCCCGGCTCCGCCAGGCTTTCGAAGCGCTCGACGGACAGAAAGCCGTCGGCCTCGACCAGCAGCGGCTTCAGTTCGGCGGCGATGTCGAGATAAGCGCCCCTGTGGCCATCCTTCGGCCAGACCTCGAAAATCACGGCGATCATTGTCGTTTCCTCCCTTTTGCGGCCGCGCCGCCTCCGCTTCAGTCGCGCCTGTCGCGGAAGAAATCCCTGAGCAGGCCCGCCGCATCGGCCTCCGCCAATCCGGAATAGACCTCCGGCGCATGGTGGCAGGTCGGCTGGCCAAAAAGCCGCACGCCGTTTTCCACCGCACCGCCCTTCGGGTCGCCCGCTCCGAAATAGAGCCGGCGAATGCGGGCGAAGGAAATCGCCGCCGCGCACATCGGACAGGGCTCGAGCGTGACATAGAGGTCGCAATCCGGCAGGCGCTGACTGGCGAGCTTTTCGCAAGCGGCGCGGATCACCTGCACCTCCGCATGGGCAGTGGGGTCGCAAAGCTCGAGCGTGCGGTTGCCATCGGCGGCGAGCAGCACGCCGTCGCGCACCAGCACCGCGCCGATCGGCACCTCGCCGCGCGCCGCCGCGGCGCGCGCTTCGGCAAGCGCCAGATCCATGAAGCCGCCGGCGCTCGGACGCGCGGCGGACACCGGGGACTTGGTCATACGCAGATCTTTCCGCCTTGCGCCGCATCGCGTCAATCCGGGCCGGTTTCCGGCCCCTTGCGCCTGCGGCGGAGAGCCCCTTCGGGCGCAAGCGTGGTACGCGCGAAACCCGCCAGCCGCAACCCCCGCGCCGCGCCGTCTGCGGCTGGCGCAAAAGCGCGCTTCCCCGCACCTCGCCGCTCTGGTATGACGCGCGCCATGAACAAGGACAATCGCCCCAAGCGGCCTGGCGGCCGCCCCACATCTCCGCGCGGCCCCGGCGGGCCTCGCAAGCCCGGCGGCAAGGCCGATCACAGCAAGGCCCCGCGTGGCGCCCGGTTCGACAAGGGGCATGCCGCGAAGGGCCGCCCCGACAAGGCCCGACGCGCCGCCGCCGAGGAGGCGGGTGCGACAGAGGCCGCCGTCGAGGAGCGTGTCGCCAAGGTGATCGCGCGCGCCGGCCTGTGCTCGCGCCGCACCGCCGAGAGCTGGGTGGTCGAGGGCCGCGTCGCCGTCAACGGCATCGTGCTGAAGACCCCGGCCGTCACCGTGACGCCATCGGACCGGATCACCGTGGACGACGAGCCGCTGCCGGAGCGCGAGCGCACGCGCCTGTGGCTCTATCACAAGCCGCGCGGGCTGGTGACCACCAACCACGACCCCGAGGGCCGGCCGACCGTGTTCGAGCGGCTGCCGCGGGATCTGCCGCGCGTGCTGACCATCGGGCGGCTGGACATCAACACCGAGGGCCTGCTGCTCCTGACCAATGACGGCGGTCTGGCGCGCATTCTGGAACTGCCGGAGACCGGCTGGCTGCGTCGCTACCGGGTCCGCGCCTATGGCCGCATTGCCCAGACGGAGCTCGACAAGCTCGCCGACGGCGTCTCCGTCGACGGCATTCTCTATGGCGCGATCGAGGCAAGCCTCGACAAGGAGCAGGGCGACAACGTCTGGCTCACCATTGCGCTGCGCGAAGGCAAGAACCGCGAGATCAAGAAGGTGCTCGAACACCTGGGTCTTTCGGTCAACCGGCTGATCCGCGTTTCCTTCGGCCCGTTCCAGCTCGCCGAGCTGCCCGAGGGCGAAGTGCGCGAAATCCGCGGCCGGGTGCTGCGCGACCAGCTCGGCGAGCGTCTCGCCAAGGAGGCCAGCGCCGACTTCGAGGCGCCGCTGCTCGGCCCCGGCGCCGACAGCGACGAAAAGCCGGCCCGCGCGCCGGCCAAGGCGACCGCCCGTGCCGGCCGACCGGCCCCGCAGCAGGAAGGCCGCTATCTCAGCAAGCGCGAGGGCGAAGCCGAATTCGACGGGCGCGGACGCAAAAAGCGCGACGGCGACCGCGACGGCCGACGCAAGCCCGAGGCTGGCGACCGCAAGACCGGCAGCCGGGATGCGCCGGCCAAGGCCACCTATATCTCGCCGCGCTCTCGCTTCCGCTTCACCCCGGACCTGATGCCGCGCGGCGGTGGCGACCAACGCCCCGAACAGGGCGCCAGGCGTCGGGTTTGGGACGAGGACGGCTCGCTCATCGAGGAGAACGGGCCCGCTCCCGAGCGCGATACCCGCGGCAAGGGCGACGACCGCACCGGTCCCGGCAAGGATCGCGGACGCGACGGCGGTGATCGTGGCGGCCCCAACAGGGAGCGCGGACGCGACGGACCTCGCGAGGGCGGACGCGGGTTTGCGCCGCGCAGCGATGCGCAACGCGGCGGCTTTGGACGCGACCGCGATGGCGGTGATCGCAGCGGCCCCAACAGGGAGCGCGGACGCGACGGACCTCGTGAGGGCGGACGCGGGTTTGCTCCGCGCAGCGATGCGAAACGCGGCGGCTTTGGACGCGACCGCGATGGCGGGGATCGCGGCGGCCCCAACAGGGAGCGTGGACGCGACGGACCCCGTGACGGCGGACGCGGGTTTGCTCCGCGCGGCGATGCTCCGCGCGGCGGCGGCTTCGGGCGCGACCGCGATGGCGGTGATCGCGGCGGCCCCAACAGGGAGCGCGGACGTGATGGCCCTCGTGAGGGCGGACGCGGGTTTGCTCCGCGCGGCGGTCCGAACAAGGGCGGTCCTGGCAGCGGCGGTCCCGGCAGGGGTGGCCCTGGCGCGGGCGGTCCCGGTCGCGGCGGTCCGGGGCGCAATGGCCCCTCCCGCAGTGGTCCCTCGCGCAACGGCCCGTCCCGCAACGGTCCCGGAAAAGGCGGCCCCGGCCGTGGCGGTCCGGATCGCGGAGGCAAGCGTTGAGGATCGTTGCCGGCCGGTTTCGCGGCAAGGCGATCGAGGCTCCGCGTGGAGCCTCGACACGCCCGACCAGCGACCGGCTGCGCGAGACCCTGTTCAACGTGCTTGCTCACGGCTACCGCGACCTGCTTGAGGACGCGCGCGTGCTCGACCTCTTCGCCGGCAGCGGCGCTCTGGGCCTTGAGGCCCTGAGCCGGGGTGCCCGGCACTGCCTCTTCATCGAGGAGGCCGCCGGGGCGCGCGCGGCCATCCGCGCCAATGTGGAGGCGCTTGGGCTAACCGGAGCAACCAAGCTCTTTCGCCGCGATGCCACGAGCCTTGGCCCGGTCGGCACCATCGAGCCTTTCGATATGGTTTTCGCCGACCCGCCCTATCGCAAGGGCCTCGGCGAGGCGGCGCTTGCCTCGGCGCGCGCCGGCGGCTGGCTGAAGCCCGGCGCGCTGGCGCTTCTTGAGGAAGACGCCAAGGCCGAGATCGAGCTCCCTGACGGGTTCGAGGAACTCGACCGGCGCACGGTCGGCGACAGCCAGGTCATTTTCCTGAGGTCCTCGTCCTGAGGTTCTCAGGCCCGGCCTGGTTTGCGTCCACTTCCGCAGGCGGCGGAATGACCGGCTTTGTCCATTGATCGAACACGCTCTGGCAGAACAATCCCCAGGACTCGTGCCGGTCCACTCGCAGTTCGACCGTGTTGAAGTCGGGGTTTGAAAACAGCTCGCGGCAGAATTGCCAGTTCTCATTGCTCTGCCGCACGACGGACGCAACGTTGTACATCGAGAAAAAGCACAGGAGAAAAGACAGGGAAGACAGTGTGATCCTGCCGCCCTGATCCTGCTTTTGACCCATGTAGTAGATCATGTAGCCGCCGAACAATGTGAACACCGCCGGCACGAGATCGCCGACGACGCTGTCGCGGCTGGAGCCGCCAAGTTGGCCGGTAAACGCACCGATGAGCCCGGTGAGGGCGACAAACGGCAGGCAGGCGCAAAAGCCGGTCAGCCAGGCTCCGGGGAAGGACGTCTCCCGCCCTCGCCGCAGAGCCCGGAAGCCGGAAAAGACAAGAGCAATCGCCACGGAACTGGCGGCTGCCACCGCGACACTCAGCAAGATGGCCTTGTAGGCAACGAAAGTGCCCTCCAGAACCCAGCTGTCGAAGAGAGCGTCGGCGCTCACTGCGCCGCCCCTGCCGGCGAGGCCGGCATGGGCCGGTTGAACTGGCGATCAAACTTCAAAAAATCGGCGGCGTCGCCCGGCACGATGCCCAGGTTGTCAGGCGCGATACCCGCATTGTTCAAACCTGAAAGCAGATCCGCTTTCGGCGCGATGTTGGCCTCATCGATCAGCAGGCGCACGGAGTTCTTGTCCTGAATTCCCGCTGCCATCAGAGCGATCCAGTCGCCGTCGGCAATTCCCTGTTCGCTCTTGATGCTCCTCAGGGAACGCTCCAGATCCCGCAACGTAAAACCGTTTGGATTTCCGGCCTGTATGGTGCCGATCCGCAGCCGCGCCGGCTCGCTTGTGGAACACGGCGCAGGCGCGGCGGACCGCACGCTTGCGCCACGTGCAGCGGGCATCACCACAGCGGCGCGCCTTTGACACTGTTCAAGAAGTTGCATCGCAAGCAGTTCGTCCGGGTATTTGTCGGCAAGCGACTTTTCAAGTCTGCAAGTCTCCTCCCGGGATTGCGCGTCCGGCGAAAGAACAAGAAAAGCCAATGCGGCAAATGCAAGAAGAGCACCCCGAAAACCAATAAATCCGGAGCGTGGCATGGCCCGCCTCCTGTCGAAAAGAGATGTGAAATACTATCAGCCACGCAATCTTGGATTGCAACTCCCGAGCTCATCTCGCCGGGTCAGGCAGGCTGACTGCGAAGCATCGGGGAGCTGCGGAGGCTTTCGCCTGGGTCGACTGCGGCGAAGGATGGCGGAAAAGGCGGGCGGCGCGCGGTCCTCAACCCATGTGAAGAGCGCGTCGAGGCGCATCTTCCGGCGCCGGTGGCCGCGCAGCCAGCGCAAGGCATGCCGGCTGGTGCCGAGAATGAGCACGAAGCCGCCGGCAAGCAGCGGCACGCCGGTCGGGATCGGCGTCCAAACGGTCAGCAGTCCGAGCAGGATGAGGACGACCGCGGCCGCCCAGACGAGAACCCTCATTGCGGCGTGCCCCGACCGTCCCGCGTTCGATCCCGCAGTTGAACATGATTTGCGCGACAGGCGGGTGACGCCGGACCTTGCCCGGAAATGGCTGCGCTACTTGCGCCCGAACAGCCGCTCGATGTCGGAGAGTTTCAGTTCGATCCAGGTTGGCCGGCCGTGGTTGCACTGGCCGGAGTTGGGCGTCGCCTCCATCTCGCGCAGCAGCGCGTCCATTTCCTCGGGACGGAGCCTGCGCCCGGCGCGCACCGAGCCGTGACAGGCCATGGTGGCGGCGACATGGTCCAGCCGCTCGCGCACCCGCGTCGCCTCGTCCCATTCGGCGAGGTCGTCGGCGAGATCGCGCACCAGACCCCGAATGTCGATCTGGCCGAGCATCGCCGGCGTTTCCCTGATCGCGATAGCGCCCGGTCCGAAGGGCTCTAGCACGAGTCCGACGGACGACAGCTCCTCCGCCCGTTCGGCCAGGCGGGCAACATCTTCCTCCGGCAGCTCGACGATCTCCGGGATGAGCAGGCCCTGGGTCGCCACCGCGCGGGTGGCCAGGGCCTGCTTCAGCCGCTCGTAGACGAGCCGCTCGTGCGCGGCGTGCTGGTCGACGATGACAAGGCCGGTCTCGGTCTGGGCGATGACATAGGTCTCGTGGATCTGGGCCCGCGCCGCGCCGAGTGGCCGAGCCATGCGCTCGGCGCTCGCGTCCTGCGCATGGGCGCGCGCATCCGCCGAGGGCAGATCGACGGCGGCGAAGGCGCTTTCGCCCTCCTCCGCAAGCCCTGGCGAAATGCCCGCCACCGCGTCCCCCTCGCCGGTTTGCCCGGCAAGCGGGCGGTAGGGCGAGCTGCGCCAGTCACCCGCCGCAAAGCCGCGCGCCGAGGGCATGGAGGAAGCAGGATGGCCGCCACCGGTCGCCCCCGGTGCGCGCGTCTGCGCGCCGCCCGTGGCGAAGGCGGCCAGCGCCGAGGCGGCATTGTGCGAGGAGGAGAGATGGCCCGCCTCGTGAAACGCCCGCTTCAGCGCGCCGACGACAAGGCCGCGAACAAGCTGGCCATCACGGAAGCGCACGTCGGCCTTGGCCGGATGCACGTTGACGTCGACCTGGCGCGGATCGAGTTCGATAAACAGCGCCACGACCGCGTGCCGGTCGCGGGCGAGCACGTCGGCATAGGCCCCGCGCAGCGCCGACATCAGCAGCTTGTCGCGCACCGGCCTGCCATTGACGAAGAAGAACTGGGAGAGCGAGTTGGCCCGATGATACGTCGGCAGCCCGGCGAGACCATAGAGCCGCACACCTTCGCGCTCGGCGTCGATCTCGCAGGAATTCTCGACGAATTCCTCGCCGAGAACCTGGGCGATGCGCGCCGCAAGCGCCCTCTCGCCGCTCGCCGCCGCATAGCCCAGCGCCTGCCGGTCCGAGCCGGAAAGCTCGAAGCGGACGCTGGGATGGGCAAGCGCCAGCCGCTTGACCACATCGGTGATCGCGCCGGCTTCCGCCCGGTCGGACTTCAGGAACTTGAGCCGCGCCGGCGTCGCGTAGAAGAGGTCGCGCACTTCCACCCGCGTGCCCAGGGGACGGCTGGCCGGGCGGAGCTGCGACTTGGCCCCGCCTTCCACGTCGATGGCCCAGGCATGGGGCTCCTGCGCATGGCGGGAGGTCAGCGTCAACCGCGACACGGCGCCGATGGACGGCAGCGCCTCGCCGCGAAAGCCGAGGCTGCGGATGTCGAAGAGACCCTCCTCGGAGAGCTTTGAGGTGCAGTGCCGCTCGACCGCGAGCGCAAGGTCGGCGGCGGCCATGCCGGCGCCGTCATCCTCGACGCGCATCAGCGTCTTGCCGCCTGCCGCCGTCACCACCGACACGCGCCGCGCGCCGGCATCGATGGCGTTCTCGACGAGTTCCTTGATCACGCTCGCCGGACGCTCGATCACCTCGCCGGCAGCGATCTGGTTGATCGCGTGATCGCTCAACTGCCGGATTGCCATTCCGCTCGCCACTCCGAATCGTCGCCCTCGTCCTGCGACAACATCCCCCGTTTGCCCGCCCGACGCCACCGCCGCGCGCAGGAAGCGCACAACGGCATTTGACAGATGCGCCGCAGTGCAATAACGCTATTGCATATCATTCGCAAAAGCCAGCCGCACCGGCAAGCAAGCCCGCGAAGGCCAGATCCCCGTGAGCAATGGACCATCGGGAGAGCCGAACACCCCGGCCGCTCCCCGTTCCGCTACTTCCCGCCAGCCCGCCTCCCCGCCCACCACGGCCGATGAGAGCGGCTGGCGACGTTCCGGCAAGGGCGCGGCGCTTTCCGATGTTCACCGCAGCATCGCGGTGACCACCGCCAAGAGCCGCATGCGCCGCTTCGCCGCCTTTGTCGGCCCCGGCTATCTGGTCGCCGTCGGCTACATGGACCCGGGCAACTGGGCGACCTCCATCGCCGGCGGCTCGGCCTTCGGCTACCAGCTTCTCGTCGTCGCGCTGATCTCCAACATCATGGCGATCGTGCTGCAGTCGCTGTGCGCGCGACTGGCCATCGCCACCGGCCGCGATCTCGCGCAGGCCTGCCGCGACGCCTATCCCGGCTGGGTGGTGTGGCCGCTGTGGCTGCTTGCCGAGATCGCCATCATCGCGACCGACATCGCCGAGGTCGTCGGCACCGCCATCGGCCTCAACCTCATCTTCGGCCTGCCGCTGGAAATCGGCGTCATTGTCACCGCGCTCGACGTGTTCCTGATCCTCTATCTGCAGCGCCTCGGCTTCCGCTATCTGGAGGCGGTGGTGATCGCGCTGCTGGCGGTGATCAGTATCTGCTTCGCGGTCGAGATCGGGCTGGCGGATCCGGACTGGGGCGCTGTCATCCGCGGTTTCGCGCCAACGACCGACATCCTCTCCAACCCGGACATGCTCTATCTGGCGCTCGGCATTCTCGGCGCCACGGTGATGCCGCACAATCTCTACCTGCATTCGGCGGTGGTGCAGACGCGCGCCTGGGGGGCCGGGGAGCCGGAGCGTCGCGAGGCGCTGCGCTTCGCCACGCTGGACGCCACCATCGCCCTGATGCTGGCGCTCGCCATCAACGCCTCGATCCTGATCCTCGCGGCCGCCGTCTTTCACGCCAGCGGGCGCACCGACGTGACCGATATCAGCCAGGCGCAGACGCTGCTCGAGCCCCTGCTCGGTTCCGCCGCCGCGCCCATCCTCTTCGGCGTGGCGCTGCTGGCCAGCGGGCTCAACTCGACGGTAACGGCCACGCTCGCCGGACAGGCGGTGATGGAAGGGTTCATCAACATCAAGGTGAAGGCCTGGCTGCGACGGCTGGTGACGCGGGCCATCGCCATTCTGCCCGCCTCCGGCGTCATCCTGCTGTATGGCGAGGCCGAGACGGGACGGCTGCTCATCCTGACCCAGGTGGTGCTGAGCCTGCAGCTCTCCTTCGCCGTGGTGCCTCTGGTGCAGTTCACCTCCGACCGGCGCAAGATGGGCTTTCTGGTCGCCCCGCGCTGGCTGATAGGGAGCGCCTGGCTGATCGCGCTCATCATCATCGCGCTCAACGTCAAGCTCGTCGCCGACTTTATCCTGCCTGGCGGCTCCCCGCCCCTGCACTGACGAGCCGGCCGGCGGGCGGGTCTTTTGCTTTCAGGAAAGGGCGTCTATGGTCGCGGCCGACTGGCCGGCGGCATGCCGGCAGCCCGCCATGACCGGATTTCCAGCCCGAGAGAGCCTTCGATGCCGTCTTCCACCCCGCTTCTGGTTCCGGGCCTTTCGGCCCTCGCCCCGTCCTATGGCGCCGTCCTGTGCGACGTCTGGGGGGTGCTGCACAATGGTGTCGCCGCCTTCGGGCCGGCATGCGAGGCGCTGACGGCGTTTCGCCGCGAGACCGGTGGCCCGGTGGTGCTGATCACCAACGCCCCGCGCCCGAACGCGCCGGTGCGCCTGCAGCTTGCCGAACTGGGCGTACCGACCTCCGCCTTCGACGACATCGTCACGTCCGGTGACGTGACGCGCGGCGCCATCGAGGCGCTCGACGGCGCGCCGGTTTTGCACATCGGCCCGGAACGCGACCTGACGCTGTTCGAGGGCCTGAAGGCCCCGCTGTCCGGCGAGGACGGCGCAGAGGCGGTGGTGTGCACCGGCCTTGTCGACGACGAGCAGGAGACGCCAGAGACCTACCGGCCGCTGTTCGAGCGGCTGATCGCGCGCGACATTCCCTTCATCTGCGCCAATCCGGATATCGTCGTGGAGCGCGGCGACACGCTGATCTGGTGCGCCGGCGCACTCGCCAGGCTTTATGAGGACATGGGCGGCCGGGTCACCATCGTCGGCAAGCCGCATGCACCGATCTATGAGGCCGCCATTGCCCGGGCCGAGGCGGCGGCCGGGCGCAAGCTGGAACGCTCGGCGATCCTGGCCATCGGCGACGGGCTGCCGACCGACATTCGCGGTGCGGTCGCCAACCGGCTCGACGCGCTGTTCATCACCGACGGCATCCATGGCGCCGACTTCGGTCCCGCCGGCCAGCCCGACGAGGCGCTGGTGCGTGCACGGCTGAAAGAAGAAGGGCTCACCGCCCGCGCCGCCGTTCCGCGCCTCGCCTGGTAGGCCGCGCGCAACCACGACACGAACGAAAAAGAGGCCGGAACCTTTCGGCTCCGGCCTCCTTCAGGTCGCCGGCCACTCGCGGGGTCGCGGGCCAGGACGAAACGGCATCTCTTGTTGCAGATGCCGAACCATGGCGTGGCGGCTGTCGCCGCTGCGCCCTCAGTCGAAAAGCTTGTCGATCTCGTCCTGCGAGTCGCCCGACATCATGCTGTCGATGTCGTCCTGCGACACGCCCTCGCCATCGTGCTGGGGGCCGTGCAGGATCAGATCGCGCTTGCGCCGCTCCTCCGCCGTCTCCTCGCTCGGCGCATCGTCGTTCTCGGCGATGCGCAGGCGTTCGACGAAGGCGGAGACGCGACGGTCGATGGAATTCAGGGTGCTGACGACCTTTGAGATCCGCTGTCCGGTAATATCCTGGAACGCGCAGGCCTCGAAGATGGCGATCATCTTGTCGTTGACGAGATCCCGGTAGTCCTGCTCCGACAGGGCGTCGGCGCTCATGATCGTCTCGGCGGCGCCCATGATCGTATGGGTCGCCTGTTCCGTCGACTCGACGATCGCGTCGAGCTCGCGGCCGGCGTCCGGGATCTGGTTCGCCTTCATGTCATGCGGGCGCAGCTTGACGATCTCGTCCTTGAGGCGTCCGATCTCACCGGCGATCGCCGTCAGCTCGGCGGTGATCGTCGGCTGCACGCCGGCAAGAAACTCGCGCATCGACCCGGTCATCATGTCGGCCAGGTGAATCACGTCGTTCAGTGTGACGTCGCGGTCCCGGTTCTCCTCCAGAAACTGGATAAGACCGGCGACGTCCTCTTTCGTCATTGCACCCATGACTGCCCCGTTATCATTATTGTCCCGGCCCAAAACAGGCCGCAGGCACCCGTTGGCGTGCCGCGGGAACGGCCGCCATGCTGCCGGCCCGCAGGCCGGCATCACACGGAAAGAAATCAACGATTGCCGATCGTCAGTCGGAGAAGACCGCCTCGATCTTGCCCTTCAGCGTCTGTGCGTTGAACGGCTTCACGATGTAGTTGTTCACGCCAGCCTTCTTGGCCGCGATCACGTTCTCCGTCTTGGATTCCGCCGTTACCATGATGAACGGCGTCTTGCAGAGACCGGCATCGGCGCGGACCTGCTTGAGCAGTTCGTAGCCGGTCATCGGCTCCATGTTCCAGTCGGAAATCACAAGCCCGTAGCGGCGCTGCTTCATCTTCTCGAGCGCCTCGGTACCGTCGGCGGCATCGTCGATGTCCTCGAACCCGAGTTGCTTCAGCAGGTTACGAATGATGCGGATCATCGTCTTGTAATCGTCCACCACGAGGACCGGCATCTGAACATCGAGGGCCATTGTCTACTCCATACTGTCAATCTGCCCGACCCGTTATGAACGGGCGCTTGATGCTTCCTGTTTCCAGGAGGACGACACGTTTTCTTTGTGTCTCTGCCTCCCCACGCTGCCTTACTGTAGCCCGCGCCCCTGAAAACTCCGTTAATGCGCAGGTTCAGATGCAGTGAATGGATTGTTGCACTGCACACAGGAAGCCAATAGCCTCCGAGGCTCGCTCAAACTACGGAGGGAATGTCCTGTGCTGGCCTTGCGCACACTCTATTTCGAAGACCTGTCGGTGGGTGACAGCGAGACTCTGACGAAGCACGTAAGCTCTTCAGACGTTGTCGGTTTTGCCGAGGTCTCGGGGGATCGGAACCCCATCCATCTCTCGGAGCATTTCGCCGCCAACACCCCCTTCCGGACCCGTATCGCACACGGGCTCTACACCGCCAGTCTGATCTCCGCGCTGCTCGGCACACGGCTGCCCGGACCGGGCGCCATTTACCTTTCGCAAACCCTGAACTTTCGTGCCCCGGTGAGAATCGGCGATGACGTGGTCGTCACGGTGACGGTCGCGGAGCTCACGGAGCGGGGCCACCGCGCCCGTCTCGACTGCCTCTGCCGGGTCGGCGAAACCATCGTCCTGGAGGGCGAGGCGACCGTCAAGGTTCCGACCCGCGCCGAGGCCTCGGAGGAGCACGACTGAGTTTCATCGGTGCGGCCCGTCGCGCTTGACGTTTTCCGACCGAATGGGCAGGGTCCGCCGGCACCCGCCGCCATCCGGCCGCGGGACGGGTGCGCCGGCATCGCGCGAAGTCGCCATCCGGCGAATCCGGCCGGTTTCCTGCCCTGCCGGCGCCAGCCGGTGCCAGTACCGGTCCGCCGTCCATGTCAGAGCCTGCCCCGACCAGCTTCTCCCTCGTCACCGACTTCGACGCCTTTCCCGAGGCGTTGCGTGGCGGCGTCGTCGCGATCGGCAATTTCGACGGGGTTCACCGCGGCCACCGCGCGGTGCTCGACGCCGCCCTTGCGGTCGCCCACGGCAAGGGCCTGCCTGCCTACGCGCTCACCTTCGAGCCGCATCCCAGGTCCGTCTTCGCGCCGGATCGGCCCGTCTTTCGCCTGACGCCGGCCGACGCCAAGGCCCGGATCGCGCGGGCGTGCGGGCTCGACGGCATCGTCACCGCCCCCTTCACCCGCGCCTTCGCCTCCATTGAGGCGGAGGATTTCGTCGCCCGCATCCTCAAGGACAAGATGGGCATCGTCCACGCGGTGACCGGCTACGACTTCCATTTCGGCCGCGCTCGGCGCGGCACGCCGGATTTCCTCGTCGCCTCCGGCCAGGCCGAGGGCTTCGGCGTCACCATCGTGCGCGCGGAGACCGACGAGGGCGGCGAGGCCGTCTCCTCGAGCCGCATCCGCGCGGCCCTTGCCGAGGGCGACGTGGCGCTCGCCAACGCGCTTCTGGGCTATCGCTGGTTCTTCGAGGCCGACGTTACCCATGGCGACAAGCGCGGGCGCGACCTTGGCTATCCGACGGCGAATCTGGCCCTGCCTCCCGAGACCGGGCTGGCGCACGGGATCTACGCCGTGCGCGCCGAAATCGGAGGTGTCTGGCACGATGGCGTTGCAAGCTTCGGCCGCCGTCCGACCTTCGACAATGGCGCGCCGCTCTTCGAGGTGCATCTTCTCGACTTTTCCGGCGACCTCTACGACCAGCGCATGCGGGTCGTGGTCGCCGGCCACCTGCGCCCCGAACTGCGGTTCGACAGCGCCGAGGCGCTCGTCGCCCAGATGGACCGCGACAGCGCCGAGGCGCGCGCCCTGCTCGCCAGCCTGACGCCGCTCTCCGCACTCGACCTCTCCCTCAACGGCGGGCCGGGACAATGAGCGTCCAGGGGCCAGAGATCCCCGCGGCCACGGTGATGCGCGGCATCGTGCTGATGTCGGCGGCCATGCTGCTCGTTCCGCTGATGGATGTGACGGCAAAATACCTCACCGCCACGCTGCCGCCGCTGCAGATCACCCTTGGCCGCTTCGCCTTCCAGATGCTCTTCGCGCTGGCGACGGCGGCAATCGGGCCGGGCGTTGCCGTACTGAAGGCGCCGAACATCTGGCCGCACCTGCTGCGCGGCGTGTTCCTGTCGGGCGCCTCGGTGTGCTTCTTCACCGCCATCGCCATCATGCCGGTGGCCGATGCCATCGCCATCTTCTTCATCGAGCCGATGATCCTGACCGCACTCTCGGCCGTCGTGCTGCGCGAGCCGGTCGGACCGCGACGCTGGGCGGCGGTGGCCGTCGGCCTCGTCGGCGCGATCATCATCATCCGGCCGGGCTTCGCCACCTTCGGGGCAACGGCCCTGCTGCCGCTCGCCACGGCGCTGCTGTTCGCCCTCTACCTGATGATCACCCGCCAGTTGTCCGGCTCCGGCGGCATGCTCTGCGTGCAGTTCACCGCGGGCCTTGCCGGCACGGTGGTGCTCGGCGTCGCCTTCATCGCGGCCAACATCGCGGGTTACGCGCCGGCGATGGCGGTCACGCCACGGCTGCCCGACTGGGGACTGCTGGCCACCGTCGGGGCGCTTTCGTTCTTCGCCCACGGGCTGATCGTCAAGGCGTTCGCGGCCGCGCCCGCCTCCGTGCTGGCGCCCTTCAACTATCTCGAGATCATCAGCGCGACGCTGTTCGGCTATCTCGTCTTCGGCGATTTCCCCGACGGGCCGACCTGGATCGGCATCGCGCTTATCGTCGGCAGCGGCATCTACATCGCCCATCGCGAGAGCCGCCGCAGCCAGGAAGAGCTCGCCGCCCGGATCAACCGCACCGGTCCGCCCGACTGACCGCGCCCGGGATCGCGCCAACGAGGTTGTCATGACGTCTTCCGCCCCCCCCTCTCCCCTGCTGTGGGGCCGCAACAGCGGCCTCGTGCTGGCCGTCTCCCTTGTCGGCATGGCGATCGACCAGGCCTTCAAGCTGTGGATGCTCGACGGTTTCGACATCGCCGGACGCGGACGGGTCGTCCTCACCCCGTTCCTCGATCTGGTGATGGTCTGGAACTACGGCATTTCCTACGGGCTCTTCCAGCAGGACGGCGATCTCGGGCGCTGGCTGCTTGTCGGCGTCACCGCGCTCGTCACCGTGGTTTTCTGGGTCTGGGGCGCGCGCAGCGAGCGGCGGCTGCAGGCGCTGGGGCTCGCGCTCGTCATTTCCGGCGCGCTCGGCAACGGCATCGACCGGATAGCCTATGGCGCGGTGGCCGACTTCTTCCATTTCCACGTCGGGACGTTCTCCTGGTACGTCTTCAACCTGGCGGATGTCTGGATCGTTGCCGGTGCGGCGCTGCTCATGTATGACAGTTTCCGCGGCAGCCCTAATGATGCCGCAAATCGGCCCTCTGAGTAGCGCGCGGATGCCTGTTGGCAGCCCGCCGGCTGGCTTTTGCATGCTTTGCCACCCCCGGCCGAAGGGCGCTCCGGCGAGACCGGGCCCGCCAGCACGGGGCCGGCAAGCAGGGAGCTGGCAAGAACGGGGGCCGACAAGACAGGAAGCCTCGTTTTCGGGACTTCGGACCCAACCTTCGGACCAAGGATAGTCGCAGTGCCGCGTCGTTCACTTTCCCTGACCCGTTCCCTCCGGCCCGCCTCGCGGCGCGGAGCGCTTGCGGCAATCGCCGTGGCAACGCTCACGCTCGCCGGTTGCCAGTCGGGTTCCGACGGTTTCAGCGACGGCACGACCAATGACGAGGCGCCCGACGTTTCGATGGTGCGCTCGCTGATGGAAGGTCTGGGCGCGGTCGACGCCAAGACCAACAAGAAGATCGAATACACGCCCCGCGCGCCGCTGGCGATGCCGACCACGGTCGACAATCTGCCGCCGCCGGAGGAAAAGGAAGTCGTCGCCAACTGGCCCGAGGCCAATGACGCCGAACTCAAGAAGATCCAGGACGTCTACCGGGACAAAAACCCCGACCGTCTCGAGGATGCCGGCCGAAGCAACGCGGTACAGTCGCGCGGTATCAAGCAACTCGCCAACGGCGGCTCCGACCGCAACATCGCGGCCGAGATCAAGCAGGAAAACCGCCTAGAGAGCGGGCGCCTGAAGCCCAGCGAGCTGAACCAGCGCGTTGGCATCACCAAGCAGGACACCGCCGTTCTGGACGCCAACGGACAGCCCGTGCGCCGGTACCTGATCGAGCCGCCGACCGAATACTCCAAGCCCTCCGACGCCGCGCCGATGCGCGCGCCGGAGAAGATGGAGCAGGACAAGCCGCGCCTCTCCACCACGGAACAGCTCATGGACGGCAAGTCGGCGCGCACGCTCAAGTAGGCGCGCGCCCGCGAAGCCGAACGTGGACGGCGGGGCCTCGCCTGTCGCCGACCGCTTGCGCATGCCCGCATTCCGGCCGGATCGGCCGCCCGCCGCCCGGTCCAACCTTACGAAAAGTTCACGGGGCAAAGCAGCCCTTCCGGCCTATATCTCTCATCACCGCACCGCGCCGGCGAGCTTTGCCGGAGCCGTGCTCCCGTCCGGCGCCCCCGCGCCGCAAACCGGAGAGCGTTCGTGCCGAATACAGTCCCCTTCTCCCCTTCCGACATGTCGCAGGACAGCCGCGCGCCGGCCGCCCCGCCGAGACGCCGTCGCTTTCGCCTTGCGCGCGCGCTGGCCGTGGCCGCGCTGCCGCTGGCACTTGGCGGCGGGCTCCTCGCCGCACCGGCCGTGCGCGCCGAGACCGCGCAGGCCGCCGACGCGGCCGCCTTCGCCAACATCCGCATCGGCGGCGAGCTGTCGCATTTCACCCTCGACAACGGGCTCGAGGTTCTCGTCATCCCGGATCACCGCGCCCCGGTGGCCACCCATATGATCTGGTACAAGGTCGGTGCGGCGGATGAGCCCGCCGGCATGTCCGGCATCGCCCATTTCCTCGAGCACCTGATGTTCAAGGGCACCAAGGCGCATCCGGACGGAGCCTTCTCCAAGCGCGTGGCCGCAATCGGCGGCGAGGAAAACGCCTTCACCTCCGACGACTACACGGCCTATTTCCAGCGGGTCGCCAAGGAGCATCTCGCCGAGATGATGGCGCTCGAGGCAGACCGCATGGAGAACCTCGTTCTGACCGACGAGGTGGTGACGCCCGAGCGCGAGGTGGTGAAGGAAGAGCGGCGCATGCGCGTCGACAGCGACCCGTCCTCGCTGCTGGGCGAGACGCTCGACGCCATGCTCTACGTCAACCACCCCTATGGCACGCCGGTGATCGGCTGGCCGGACGAGATCACGGCGCTGTCGCGCGACGATGCGATCACTTTCTACAACCGCTTCTACACGCCGAACAACGCCGTGCTGGTGGTTGCAGGCGACGTCACCGCCGACGAGGTGCGCAAGCTTGCCGAGGAGACCTATGGCAAGGTTGCCCGCCGCGCGGAGCCCGGCGCGCGCATCCGGCCCGAGCCGCAGCAGCTTCGCGGCGCACTGCAGGTCAGCCTTGCCGACCCGCGCGTCAACCAGCCGAGCCTGCGCCAGGCGTGGCTGGTGCCAAGCTACACCTCGGCGATCCGCGCCGACGCGGAGAACGGTGCCCGCACCGCCGCGTCCCTCGATGTCCTCTCGGAAGTTCTTGGCGGCGGCAGCACCAGCCGGCTCTACAAGACGCTGGTGATCGACAAGGGCATCGCCTCCTCCGCCGGCGGCTGGTACCAGTCGAGCGCGCTCGACGAGACCCAGTTCGCCATCTACGCCGTGCCCGCCGACGGGGCGAAGATGGAGGATGTGGCCGCGGCCGCGGACGAGGCCATCGCCACGCTGGTGCGCGACGGCATCACCGAGGAGGAACTGGAGCGGGCCAAGACCTCGCTGCTGTCCAGCGCGCTCTATGCCCAGGACAGCCAGACGAGCATTGCCCGCATCTTCGGCGTGGCGCTCACCACCGGCTCGAGTGTCGAGGCGGTGCGCGACTGGCCGGCGCTGATCGGCTCGATCACCGCCGCCGACGTGCAGAAGGCCGCCGCCGACCATCTCGCCCATGAGCCCGTCACCGCCTATCTGCGCCGCGACCCGTCGGCCGGCGCCTCGGCGGCGTCCGCCGCCGGCGACGCATCGGGCGTCCCCGCGCCGACGACGGTGGCGCAATGAGCGCCCCTCGCCACGCCCCCGCATCCAATCCGGAGAGACCCCTCATGGGACGTATCGCAGCCGGCCGCCGGACGCTCCAGGCCTCATGGCGCGGCACCGCCGTCGCCGCTCTCGCCTTGCTGAGCGTCGTCGCCACGCCGTTTTCGGCAGAGGCGATGGACATCCAGACCGTTGAGACGCCGGGCGGACTCACCGCCTGGCTGGTCGAGGACCACACGGTTCCCATCGTTGCCGTCAACTTCGCCTTCGATGGCGGCTCGACGCAGGATCCCGACGGCAAGGAAGGGCTTGCCAACCTGCTGTCGGCAACGCTCGACGAAGGTGCCGGCGATCTCGATTCCCAGGCCTTCCAGACCAGGCTGCAGGACCTGTCGGTGCGCATCGGCTTCGATGCCGGCCGCGATTCCTTCTACGGTTCGCTGCGCACCCTGTCGCCCAACACGGACGAGGCCTTCGACCTGCTGCGCATGGCCGTCAACGAGCCGCGCTTCGACGAGGAGGCGGTCGGGCGGATGAAGCGCCAGATCGTTTCCGGCCTGCGCCGCCAGGCGACCGACCCGGATGCCATTGCCTCCTGGACCTCCGCCGAGCTCGCCTTCCCCGGCCATCCCTACGGCCGGCGCAGCGACGGCACGGAGGAGACCGTCACCCCGCTCGCGCCGCAGGACCTGAAGGACCTGCGCGCCCGGCTGTTTGCCCGCACGGGCCTGAAGATCGCCGTGGTCGGGGCCATAGACGCCAAACATCTGGCGACGCTGCTCGACACGGTGTTTGCCGGCCTTCCCGAGACCGGCGACCTCACGCCTGTCGCGGACGTGACGCCGAAGACGGACATCGAGAAGGCGGTTGCGCTCGACGTGCCGCAAACCTCGATCCGCGTCATCCTGCCGGGACTGAAGCGCGAGGATCCGGACTTCATCCCGGCCTTCGTCATGAACCACATTCTCGGCGGCGGCAGTTTCTCGTCCTGGCTCTATGAGGAAGTGCGCGAGAAGCGCGGCCTGGCCTATTCGGTCGGCTCCTATCTGATCGACTACGCCCATGCGGGGATGCTGATCGCAGCCACCGGCACCCGCTCCGAGCGGGCCGGCGAGACGCTGGAGATCATCGGTCAGGAGTTCGCGCGCATGGCGGCCAAGGGACCGAGCGCGGAAGAGCTGGCCAAGGCGAAGGCCTATCTGACCGGCTCCTACCCGCTGCGCTTCGACACCTCGGACAAGATCGCCAACCAGCTTCTCGGCCTGCAGATCGAGGGACTCGGCAAGGACTATATCGAAACGCGCAACAGCCTCATCGAGGCGGTGACGCTCGAGGACATCGCAAGGGTCCGCCAGCGGTTGCTTTCCGATGCCAAGCCGATCGTCGTCACCGTCGGCCAGACCGACGCAGCGGAGGCTGCGGCCGCGCAATAGCCCGACCAAGCGACGACAACGCAACGACAAGGGGAGGCCCGGGCGCCTCCCCTTTTTTATGCACACCCGCTATCGCCGAAAGGACCGAACGCGGCCACGCCCCTCTCCCCGTCTCTTCCTCTCCCCGTCTCTCGCCCCTGCCAACAAACACAGCTTCGGGCGCGGAGAGCGGGAGCGGCGCGCGCGCTGCATCTTCGCAGCGCCAACGAAGCCCGCAAGCGCTGCGCATCGCAACCATGCCATCGCGCCTCCGGGGTGCGGGGCGTTGTGTAGAAGGAAGGTTATTCCGCAGCGCGACGGGAGGCCGAACCGCGCGACACGGCGGCTGCGGAGCGGCCGGCGGGCTGGAGCACTTCCGGGCGTACCGGGCGCGGCGCGGAGAAGAGATAGCCCTGGCCGATGCGCACATCGAGGTCGAGAATATCGAGAACCTGCGACTCCGTCTCGATATGGTCGACAACGAGTTCCATCGCGTAACGGCGCAAGAGGTCGCCGAGATCGGCGGGATGGATATGGCTTGCCTGCATCCGCTCGGTGCCGAGCAACCGGCCGGCATGCAGCTTCAGGAAGCGGAAGCCACGGTCTGACAGGCCCTTGAAGTCCATCCGCAGGTCCTCGACCCGGTCGATGGAGAAGCGGTAGCCAAGTTCGAACAGCGCCGCGAGGCTCTCGTGTTCCAGAGCGCCCATCTCGGCGACATCGGCCTGGGTGAACTCGAAGGTGAGCATCCCCGAAAACGCCTCGTTGGCCCGGAGGAAGTCGAGGAAGCCGGGGAAGAAGCGCTCGTCCGCCAGCGTCTGGATCGACAGGTTGACGAAGAGGCCGGACTTGCGGTTGCGGCTCGACAGGCGGCGCAGCACCTGGATCGAGCGCAGCAGCATCAGGTTGTCGATCGCCGGCATCAACCGTGACCGCACGGCCTCGTCGATGAAGTCGACCGGCTCCAGCAGGTTGTCATCGGCATCGCGAATGCGGGTCAGCGCCTCGTACTCGCGCACCTGGCGCTGCGGCAAGGTAACGAGCGGCTGGAGATAGAGGTCGACGCGGTTGGCGTCGAGCGCCTCCTCGATCACCCGGCGCATCTGCGGATCGGAGGGACGCGCGCGCGGTGCTCCGGCGCCCGGACGCGGGCCCGGCGCATGTGCGACCGGCATGCGGTCTTCGGCGGCCGGTCGGCGCATGGCGGGATCCGGCTGCACCGGCGGGGCGGCGCGGGAGGGCTCGCGCGGCGGCTGCCGGTAGGCGGCCTCCTCATAGGCCGGCTCGGGCTGGTGCTGCGGCTGCGGGGGAGCGAAGTCGGACTGATAGGGAGCCTGGCCGTAGCCGCCGAAATCCTGAGGTTCGGGCTGGTGGCGGGCCGGCGCGGGCTGCCGCTGCTGCTGCGGAGGCGGCGGGCTGTTGTAGCCGAGCGCGCGCGGGGTGTCCTCGTAGCGGGCATAGCGCTCGGGCGGCGGAGGCGGCTCGAGCTGGCGGCTGTCCTGCTCGTCGATGCGCTCCTCCATGCCGGCCATGGCCTCTGCCATCTGCTTGATCAGGCTGCCGAGCACCTCGACCTCGGCGAAGAGCGGGTCGATCTCCTCGCGGGTGCGGCGCGGCAGGTTGGTCTCCATGCCGGACAGACGTCCCTCGAGATTGCCGATGTCCTCGTCGACCTCGAGCACGCGTTCCTCGAGCGCGGCCACCTTGCGGGTGACCTCGCCGCGTTCGCGTTGACGGGAGAAGACGAGATGCAGAACGACCATGGTGCACATGGACGCGAGCCCGAGCGAAAGCGCTTCGCCGAACGGCCGGGCGAACTGGAACATCATGATCGCCACCGCCGAGGCGGAGATCACCCCCATGCAGAGGACTATGAAGACGTTTGTCGCCCTTGCCATACCCATCCGGCCATACTCGAGGACTAGCCGAAGCCGAATCAACGATACCCTTTATAGGGCATGAATACGATGATTCTTGCCAATCTCCAGCCCCCGCCGGACCGTGGCGGCCTTTCGGGCACAACAAAGACCTGCTCGGCGGATCGCCTGTCGGCCTCCCCTTGACCTTCCAGCAGCTGGAAGCACCATATAACCGGTCGGAAGCCCGCCCGCATGGGGCGGCGAAGACGGAGATTGCGAGATGATCGAGCTGAAGGTCGAAGGCATGGCCTGCGAGGGCTGCGTCAAGTCCGTGACGAAGGCGGTGACCGCCGCCGATCCTGGCGCGACGGTCGAGATCGACCTGGCGAGCGGCGTGACCCGCGTATCGGGCAGCGCGCCGCGCCAACGCCTTGTCGAGGCGATCGAGGCGGCCGGCTACGACGTCGAGGCCGCCTGAGGTCCGTCTGAGGTCCGCCAGGCCAGGGCCGCGCGGCTCCGCACAGGTTAACGCCGGAACGCCATTCGTTAACTTCGCCGCCTCCCGGCAGGCGACGACACGCGCCGCGCCGGCCCTTCGGCGCGGCTTTTTTGCCGCCGCGATGCTCCCCAACCCCCGGTTTCCGTCGCGGCTTTGCCGATTTGCGGTGCAAATACGCCGGCAAACGGCGTCGGTCACCATTCGTTAACCACAATGGCAACACTTTGTTTACCATGTCGGAGGAAGATTCTCCCCGGCAAATCAAATCGATGCCGCTTCTGGCGGCACAGCAGCAAGGGGGACGCCACAGCATGGAATCCATGCCTGGCGATGAGGGACAGATCAGACTGGCCGTGCTGGATGGCGACGGGGCGACGCGCAAGCTCGCCGGCTCGATCGCCGATGCCATGGACCATGCCTGTGCCACGCCTGTGACCTACCACAGTTTCGAGCCCTTTTACGCGGCCAACACCCAGGTGCGACCGGACGTGATGATCGTCGACCTGGAGACGTTGGGACAGGACGGTTTCCTGTCGCGTCTCGCCGCCGCCCAGCCGCAGGCGATGCTGATGGCGGTCAGCGCGCGGGAATCCCTGACCCGCAGCCTCTCGGCGATGGAGGCCGGCGCCCATGACGTCATCGCCTTCCCGGCGAACCCCAGGGCGGTCGCAGAGAAGATCGACCGCTTCCTGATCCAGAACACCCGCGGCCAGCGCGATCCCGGCAGTCGCCGCATGCGCACGCCGAGACCACGCGACACCGCCCAGGCGGAGGCCGGAGACAGCGGGCGCTCAGCCCAGCAAGCGACGCCGCCCGCGGCGACCTTCACCTTCGAGCGTTTCGTCGGCGGGTCGGCCCGCATGCGCGAGGTCTACGACCAGATCCGCCGCATCGCGCCTTCCACCGCGCCCGTGTTCGTCACCGGAGAATCCGGTTCCGGCAAGGATCTTTGCGCCAGCGCCATCCACATGCGCTCGCAACGCAACAACGCCCCCTTCATCGCCCTCAATTGCGCTGCGGTTCCGGCCGAGACGATGGAAAGCGAGATCTTCGGCCATGCCCGCGATGCCTTTGCCGGGGCGCGCGAGGATCGTGCCGGCGCGGCTGAGCTTGCCGACGGCGGCACGCTGTTTCTCGACGAGGTCGGCGAACTCGATGTCTCGCTTCAGTCGAAGCTGCTGCGCTTTGTCCAGACCGGACTGATCCAGCGGCGCGGCGAGACCCGCCTGCGCTCGGTCGACGTGCGCATCGTCTGCGCCACAAACCGCGACCCGCAGAGCGAAATCGCCGCCGGACGCTTCCGCGAGGACCTGTTCTACCGGCTGCATGTGCTGCCGATCCGCATGCCGGCCCTGCGCGACCGGCGCGAGGACATCCTGCCGCTGGCCGAGAGCTTCCTCGCCCGCTACGCCACCGAGGAACAGCGCGGCTTCACCGAGATTGCGCCCTGCGCCGGTGAGCGGCTGCTCACCCACGACTGGCCGGGCAACGTCCGCCAGCTCGAGAACGCCATTCGCCAGGCCGTGGTGATGAACGACGGCACGCGGCTGTTGTCGCAGATGCTGCCCGCCTTCCTGTCGGGCGAGGGCCTGTCGGTCCGCCTCGAGACGCCACGCGGCGTGCAGCCGCGCCGTTTGATCGAGATCGAGCCGCTCTGGGCCCAGGAGAAGCGCATCATCGAGAGCGCCCTCGACGCCTTCGACGGCAACATCGCCAAGGCGGCGGCGGCGCTTGAGATCAGCCCATCGACCATTTACCGCAAGCGCCAGTCCTGGAGCGGGCGGGGAGATGAAACGGCGATGGCTGGCTTTACCGGTTTCGCCGGATAACCTTGTCGCACATCCCCGCCCGGTCTATACGGGCGCTGCGAAAACGCGGTTTCACCGCACGTCGCGGACCAGATCAGGGCGGGGGCTTAGGATGACGAGAACAGGGATTTGCGGCGGCAGGACCCCAGGCGGAGCCATGCGGCATCTTCTTGCAGGCGTGGCGCTGCTGACGGTGGGCGCAACCTGCGCGGCCGCCCAGGACACGGCCACGGTGCCGCCCGCCCTCGCCTCCGCCTATGAGCGGCTCGATGCGGCCTGGGCCGAAGCGCCGCTCGGCTTCACCGCCGCCACCTTCGTTTCCGGCGATGTCACGGGCTACGGCCAGTATACGCCGCGCGCCGACGCGGTCTTTGCCGCCGGCGAGCCTCTCGTCGTCTACGCGGAACCGGTGGGCTTCGGCCATGCGGCGACCGACGACGGTTTCCGCGTGGCGCTTGCCGCCGACTACGAGATCCTCAACCCCTCGGGTCAGGTGCTTGCCAGCCAGTCCGGCTTCGCCGAACTCGGGGCCCGGGCCCGCGTGAAGATCCGCGAGTTCCACACCACGCTGCGTTTTGCGTTCGAGGGATTGCGTCCGGGCGACTACCGCCTGGTGACCCGGCTGCGCGACACGGCCAGCGACAAGACCGGCAGCTTCGTCCTGCCCTTCACCGTGAAGGCCGCCGCACAGGCGAACTGACGCGGCGGCGGACTGCCCTCTATCGGCTCAGGCGCAGGCGGGTGATTTCGTTGGCGATGCGCTTGAACGCATCGACGAGATCGCCGTTCGACTGGGCATCGAAGGCCATGGCCGAGGTGGTTGCGCAATTGCGCAGCAGCGTGACCGTGTTCTGGTCGCGGATCTGGAAGGCGATCGTATAGATCTGCACTCCGTCCTTCTTGGCGTTCGAGCAGGTCAGCGCGACGCGCTCGTCCATCTTGTTTGGGATCGACCAGGACGTGTTCACACCAGGCCCGAGACGCTCCTCCGTGCCGTAGCCATAGGCTTCCGGCTGGGTGTTGTTGGGTGAATTCTGCTGGCCATAGGTGTTGTCGCCATCGGTCATGATGATGAGGATGCGGACATATTCCGTATCCTCCTCTTCCTTCTCCGGATCCCGGGCCGAGGTGAAGGGCGCCTGCGGCGTCAGCAGGCGCCAGCCCCACACAGCACCCTGATGGATGTTGGTGTTGCCGTCGGCGTTCATGCTGTTGATGGCGTTGAGCACCGAGGACTTGTTGTTGGTCAGGTCCGTCAGTTCCTGGGTGCGGCAATTGTAATTGGGGCCGCGGGTCCAGCTCGTGCCGTAGTTCCGCGTTTGCCTGCGATACTTGCACAACCGCTTCTGCGCGTATTCCCAGCGCTCCATGCCCTCGCGCCAGTAGACGTCGCGCACTCGGCTGTCGCAAGAGCCGTCGTCATCGTACAGATAGCTGTTGGAGAAATAGTCGTACCAGCCGGCATTGGAGTCGTCCGGCTCGTCGGGCGCGAATTGCGGGACATAGAGCGTCGCCGGGTTGGACGCGGTCGGCGCCGTGTCATCCACGTCATAGGGCATCGGCCGGGACTCCACGCAGCCGCGCCAACTGGTGTACTTGAGCTGCTTGTAGAGACTGAAGCGGCTTGGCTGTCCGTTGATCAGCGCGTCACGATCGAACTCGGCCGGATCCGGCGTGCCGTTCGGCCGGGTTTCGAAGTTCTTCCAGTGGATCGGCGACTTGCCTTCCCTGTCCATCCAGGTCGCGTCTTGGTTCGCGGGACCGATGTTGACGAAGGAGGTGAAGGGCACGAGCCCGATCTTGACCCGGTCCTTGCGGTCGCTCTCCTCGTTGATGGCGAACAGGGTCTTGGTCAGATCCGTCGCCGCGCTCTTCAGCGTCGACATCTTGCTGCCGCGCATGGAGCCGGAATTGTCGAGCACCATCGCCACGTCAAAGACCGCCTTGCCGACCACGGTCTGCGAGTTGACCTCGACATCGAGCGCCGACAGCCCGAGCAGGCCGCCGAACTTGGTCGGCACGCTCGTCTTGGCAGTGACGCTGACCGTTCCCTTCTCGACGGAGACGAGAAGCTCGGGGGCAATCCCGTCGGGATCCTTGTAGATGGAGTTGAAATAGGCTTCCGCCCGTTCGCGGATCTTGGCGTCGGACAGGCCGTTGCTGTCGTAGTTCGCCGCCAGCGCCGTCGCGTCCACCGCCTGCTGCAGGCCGATCTTGACGGTGTAGCCGCGCGAAAAGTCTACGCCCGCTCCGACAATCATGATCATCAGCCCCGCTGCGATGGCGAAGGGAATGACGATGTTGCCGCGCCTGTCGCGGACGAAGCCGGCAAGGCGCGCGCGGATTCCGCTCTGGCGGGGGGCGTCGGAAGGGGGTCTTTTCATGGCGCCGACGGTATCCCCGTCAGGTTTCGAATTCCTTGCACGGACCGTGCATTTCGAAGGCTTTCGAGGGCTTGGGAAAAACTCGACGCTGAGTCATTGACAGCCGCCGGGGCCCATCCTACATCAAGCTCGCTGTTAGCACTCTCATCAACAGAGTGCCAACGTGGTCCGCGGCTTCCGTCGTCGGATCCGCAATGCCGGCGGGGGACAGGCGCTCTCCTGACCCATGCATGGCGCGGAACGCGACGGAGGAAGTACCACGCTGGCCGGGAAAGGAAAGAGCACAACATGAAATTCCGCCCTTTGCATGATCGCGTCGTTGTCCGCCGCGTCGATTCCGAGGCCAAGACCGCCGGTGGCATCATCATTCCGGACACCGCCAAGGAGAAGCCGCAGGAAGGCGAAGTCGTCGCCGTCGGCCCCGGCGCGCGCAAGGAAAACGGCGACCTCGTCGCTCTCGACGTGAAGGCTGGCGATCGCGTCCTGTTCGGCAAGTGGTCCGGCACCGAGGTCAAGATCGACGGTGAAGACCTGCTGATCATGAAGGAAAGCGACATCATGGGCGTTGTCGGCTGATACCGACGCACCTTCCCTGATCTGCCCCATGCCGGGGCGCTTGCGGGGGCCGAAGACAGGCGGATGGCGAAAGCCGGTTCCGCCCCGGCCCTGAAAACGGGACGCCGAACCTCGTCGTCCGCCGCAAGTCGCGCCCCACGGGGCGATTTTCTGTCAAGGAGACCTGAAAATGGCTGCCAAAGAAGTCAAGTTTTCCACTGATGCCCGCGACCGCATGCTGCGCGGCGTCGACATTCTCGCCAATGCCGTCAAGGTGACGCTCGGCCCCAAGGGCCGCAACGTCGTCATCGACAAGGCCTTCGGCGCTCCGCGTATCACCAAGGACGGTGTGTCGGTCGCCAAGGAAATCGAGCTTGAGGACAAGTTCGAGAACATGGGCGCGCAGATGCTGCGCGAAGTCGCGTCGAAGACCAACGACATCGCTGGCGACGGCACGACCACCGCGACCGTTCTGGCCCAGTCGATCGTCCGCGAGGGCGCCAAGTCGGTTGCCGCCGGCATGAACCCGATGGACCTGAAGCGTGGCGTCGACCTTGCCGCGGCGGCTGCCGTGAAGGACCTCGAGGCCCGCTCCAAGAAGATCTCCACCTCGGCCGAAGTGGCTCAGGTCGGCACGATCTCCGCCAACGGCGACACCCAGATCGGCGCCGACATCGCGGAAGCGATGCAGCGCGTCGGCAACGAGGGCGTGATCACCGTCGAGGAGGCCAAGTCGCTCGAGACCGAGCTTGAGGTCGTCGAGGGCATGCAGTTCGACCGCGGCTACCTGTCGCCGTACTTCGTGACCAACGCCGAGAAGATGGTCGCCGATCTCGAGAAGCCGTACATCCTGCTTCACGAGAAGAAGCTCTCCAACCTCCAGGCCCTGCTGCCGATCCTCGAGGCCGTCGTTCAGTCCAGCCGTCCGCTGCTGATCATCTCCGAGGACGTCGAAGGCGAGGCGCTTGCCACGCTCGTGGTCAACAAGCTGCGTGGCGGCCTGAAGATCGCTGCCGTCAAGGCTCCGGGCTTCGGCGATCGCCGCAAGGCCATGCTCGAGGACATCGCCATCCTGACGGGTGGCACGGTGATCTCCGAGGACCTCGGCATCAAGCTCGAGAGCGTCACGCTCGACATGCTCGGCACCGCCGAGAAGGTCGCCATCACCAAGGAGACCACCACGATCGTCGACGGTGCCGGTGACAAGGCCGACATCGAAGGCCGCGTCGCGCAGATCAAGGCGCAGATCGAGGAGACCACCTCCGACTACGACCGCGAGAAGCTCCAGGAGCGTCTTGCCAAGCTCGCTGGCGGCGTTGCCGTGATCCGCGTCGGCGGTGCCACCGAGGTTGAGGTCAAGGAAAAGAAGGACCGCGTCGACGACGCTCTCAACGCGACCCGCGCGGCCGTCGAAGAAGGCATCGTCCCGGGCGGCGGCGTCGCTCTCCTGCGCGCCAAGAAGGCCGTCGAGGCCCTGACCTCCGACAATCCGGACATCATGGCCGGCATCAAGATCGTGCTGCGCGCGCTTGAGGCTCCGATCCGCCAGATCGCCCAGAACGCGGGCGTCGAGGGTTCGATCGTGGTCGGCAAGATCCTCGAGAACAACGACGAGACCTTCGGCTTCAACGCCCAGACGGAGAAGTTCGTCAACATGGTCGAGTGCGGCATCATCGATCCGACCAAGGTCGTGCGCACGGCTCTCCAGGACGCGGCTTCGATCGCCGGCCTGCTGATCACGACCGAAGCCATGGTCGCCGAGATCCCGAAGAAGGACGGCGGCGCTCCGGCAATGCCGGGCGGCGGCATGGGCGGCATGGGCGGCATGGACTTCTAAGAAGTCCTTCCGACCGATATCAAGTGAATGGGCGGCCTCGTGCCGCCCATTCCGTTTGTGCGGCACCATCAAAGGAGCGCATGATGAACGACAGCGATACACGGGGCCGGATCGATCGGCTCGAGGAGCAGATCGCCCACCAGGAAAAGAGCCTGGAGGACCTCAACGAGGTTGTTACCCGCCAGGCAGACCTGATCGACGCGTTGACGCTGCAGTTGCGCCGGCTGAGCGAGCATGTCGAGGAAATCGAGGATCTTTCGGCAAACCCCACCCCGGTGGCCCGCCCGCCTCACTACTGACACGGCCGGTCGCGGGTGAGCGAAACCGCGCGCTCAGGCTGGCGTCGATTGCGGCGGAAGCGACCCGGCCCGGGGAGCCACACCGGGAGCAGCGGGAGCCGGCCGCGTGCGATCCGACACCTCCGCGCAATAGACGTCGACCCGGTTGCGGCCGCCGTATTTGGCTGCGTAGAGCGCCTTGTCGGCCTTGGCGATCACTTTCGAGAGCTCACCGTCCTCCGCCTCGAATTCGGCGACACCGATGCTGACGGTCAGATCGACAAGGGCGCGCCCCTCGTCCCGTTCGATGCCGAAGGGCGTGCCGGCGACTTCCCGGCACAGGCGCTCGCCAAGCTGACGCGCCTCCCCCGCGTCCGTATCGTGGAGTATGGCGATGAACTCCTCGCCTCCCCAACGCCCCACCACGTCCTGCTGCCCACGGACCAATTCCTGGAAGCGTGTGGCGAACTCGGCCAGAACCGCGTCGCCGGCCTCGTGCCCGTAGCGGTCGTTGATGCTCTTGAAGTTGTCGAGATCCGCCAGAAGCACCACCATCGGACGGCGGTTTCTGCGGCCTGCCACGAACACCGGGCCGGTGCGTTCCTGCACGCTGCGCCGGTTCGCGAGCCCGGTCAGCGGATCCGTCGTCGCCATCTCGCGCAGCGCCGCCTGGGCGCGTTCCAGCGACATGGTCAAAAGTCCGACATAGAAGATCGTGCCGATCGCCTGATCGATGACGAAGATCGTGGCGAACTCATTGTCCGAATGCGCCTGGGCAGCTCCGGTGAGCAGGATCTCGACCAGCACGACAACAGCCACCATGCCGAACACGCCGGCATAGGTGGCAAGCGATGAGACGACGATGATGCGGGAGGGGAGCCAGGGTTCGCCGCGCCGCGCCACATAGGCACCCATCGCCCTCAGGCTGAAGAAGCTCAGAAGCAGCAGCGCCGGCAGGATGGCGATGTGGAAGGATCCGCTGGCAAGCCAGGCGCCAAGGTAGGCGGCTCCGGGCGCCAGCCCCGTCAAAAGCAGCCTGCGGATCGCATAGCTGCGCCCGAAGAAGCGCGCTCCACCGGCCGCGGCGAAGGCGATGCTGAATCCCAGGAACATGAAGGCCATCGCGGCCAACAGCGGTTCGCTCTCATAAAGCCCCCACCCGCCGTAGATGATAGAGATACCGGCGCAGCTTGCCACCATCCCGGCTGTCCAGTGACGGAACGCGGCCGTCGCCGGTCCGCGAAAGCAGGCAATCAGGAAAAGCAAGACAAAAGCCAGTCGGGCGGACAGGCTCGCGAACTGTAACGTAGAGATATCGAGCATCAGGTCCTTGCTGTATCTTTCCCTGGTCCCCGTTACGATCAAACCACCGCAGCATACCCTGCCTTCGAGGCCGCAGCACCATAATTCACTGTAATTTGTACCTAGGAATTTCACGCCGGCATATAATATTCGAAAAATTTTTCCGTAACTGTTTGATCTATCCGCCGATCATTTATCGGCATATCGGGCAGCGGTGTGGCGGTGGCCGGAGAATTTGCTAGGGTCGGTCCGGCGTGGTGCTTCGTCGCGAACCACGCCGGACCGAACCCACGCAAGGCACCGCATCCCACCATGGCTCACATCATCCCGATCGCGGCGCTTCTTGCCGGTTCCGCCCTGCTCCTGATGGCGGGAGGACTGCACGGCCTGCTGCTGCCGCTGCGCGGCTCGATCGAGGGTTTCAGCGACACCTCCCTCGGTCTGCTCGGTACAGGCTGGGCCATCGGCTATATCGCCGGCTGCGTGCTCACTCCGGTGACCGTATCGCGAGTCGGGCACATCCGCACCTTCGGCGTCCTGTGTTCGCTCGCCGGCATCGTGGTGCTGCTCAACCTGGTTTTCATGCACCCGCTTGCCTGGGTTCCGCTCCGGGCGATCTCCGGCTTCTGCTTTGCCGGCGGGGCGATGGTGGTGGAGAGCTGGCTCAACGAGCGGGCGACGCCGGACACGCGCGGGCGGATCTTCGGCTTCTACACGATGATCAATCTCGGGGCGACGACCGCCGGGCAGATGCTGCTGACCGTGGGCGACCCGCGGGGCTACCTGTTTTTCGTCATTGGCTCGATCATCTATTCGCTGGCACTGCTGCCGACGGCGCTTTCCACCGCCGTGCAGCCGGTTCCCCTGGCGCGCGTGCGTCTCGATGTGCGCGCACTCTGGCACCATTCGCCGATCGCCGTCGTCGGCGTCGTGCTGATCGGCATTTCCAACAGCGCCTTTGGCACGCTCGGCGCGGTCTACGGCCGCAACATCGGCCTGGCCATCTCCGACATCGCCACGATGATGTCGGTGGCGCTGCTTGCCGGCTCGCTGATCCAGATCCCCGTCGGCATGCTGTCGGACCGCATGGACCGGCGCGTCGTGCTCATCGGGCTCGCCTGCGCCGGCAGCGCCATCGGTGCCATGCTGAGCTTCGCCGCCAGCTTCCCACCCGTCGCCATCATTGCGCTGATCGGCGGTTTCGGCGGCATGGTCTATTCGATGTATCCGGTGATTGTCGCCCATGCCAACGACCACGCGCCGAACGGCGAGTTCCTGAAGACCAGCGGCGGCCTGCTGCTGCTCTACGGTGTCGGCTCGGTCGTCGGCCCGCTGTTCGCCGCCGTGATGATGGAAATGACCACGGCCGCCGGGCTTTTCATCGTGACCTCCGCCGCCCATGCGCTGATCATCGGTTTCGCCGCATGGCGCATCACCCAGCGCAAGGCGCTGTCGACGGACGACAAGGAAGACTTCGTCGCCATGGCCGCCGGCGGTCGCCTGACCACGCCGGAAGCCCTCGCGCTCGACCCGCGCACGGAGGAGGGCGAGATCGAGGAAAGCCAGCCCGACGCCGAGACCGACGAGCCTCAGGAAACGGAGTTCGAGGCCGGCCTCGACGACATGCCGCCGCAGGAAAGCGAGCCCGAAACGGAGGCCGACACAGCCCCTGACGAGGACCATGCCCCGACGACGGACGACACGAAGCCGCCGACCGGCGCGTGACACCCTGCCCCGGCTGGCGGCGCGGGCGGACGTACCCCGCACTTGCACCGCCTCGCCCGCCGTGGCATAGAAGCTCCATCATCAAGAGAAGGGCTGGCGCCCTCGCCAACCTGCCCGACCGGGCAAGGTGGTCTCCCTGACCGGGGTCCCTCGCGGGAACCTGAACTTGGGGATGGGGTCGCGAAAGCGACAACCAAACGGTCGAACCGAAACTGCGCCAGTCCTCCTCGGGAAACCGATGGAGGATTTTTTAATGTCGACACCGCTTGCACCGGAGCACGACGCTCCCCGCCCGCAACGTCCGCGGCCATGCGCGCTCAAGACAGATCCCGCCAGCTCCCTTGCGCCAGCTCCGACGCCGAGCTTCGCGGAACTGCGGGTGCTCGCCGCCGGCGCCGCACTCGGCGTGCGGGCGAACGCGAACCCCGGCCCCGGCCTTTCGCAGGTCGAACGCCGGCGGCGCATCGAGGCGCTTCTTGCGCTCTGGCAGACAGGCTGCCGCAGCGTGATCGACGAGGCTCTCTACACCGACCTCGCAGCCCGCCATCCCGAGCTTGCCGCCCTTGTGCGGACCCGCCTGCGCCGACGGGCGCGCGGTCCGCGCGCCCACGGCTGATCCGTCAGGCGTCGGCCGGCTCCTCGGGGGGAACAGGCACCGGGCGACCGTCGTCATCGACGGCGACGAAGGTGAAGACCGCGTCGGTGACCTTGACCCGGTCGCCCCGGCGCTGCCGGCGAACCCAGGCCTCGATCTCCGCCTTGAGCGAGGTGCGCCCGACCCCGACGATGCGGCAATAGACGCAAAGCACGTCGCCGACGTGGACCGGGCGGATGAAGGTCATCCGGTCGACGGAGATCGTCACGACCCGCCCGCCGGCGCGTTCTCCGCAGGCTATGCCGCCCGCCAGATCCATCTGCGACAGCACCCAGCCGCCAAAGATGTCGCCGGACGCGTTGGTGTCGGCGGGCATGGCCATGGTGCGCAGGGTGAGTTCGCCCTTCGGGCTTTCGCTTTCGTCTGTCTCGCTCACTGATCTTCTCTTCCGGTTGGGTCTGGCCGCCTTGTCTGGGAAGAGGCGAGCTTACAGGCGGGACGCGGCCTTGCCCACCCGGCGCCACGCCATGATCCCCCGCTACGGGTCGGCCTTGCGCGCCCGCGCCGGGCTTGGCAAGCCGCGATGTGCGTGGGAAAGTCGGCGTCCTTCCTGTCCGCGGCCGACGCCATGCCGGCGGCGCGCCCCTTCATCCAGCCCCCGCCTTTCCAGAACGTCCCGCCTTCCAGAACCATGCCGAGAGAAAACCAGCAGCCATGACGACCTCAGCCCTTCCGACTGATCTTCACGAGTTCAGCGCCCGCGCCCTGTCGCGCGCGATCCACCGGCGGGAGGTTTCCGCGCGCGAATTGATGCAGGCGACACTGACGCGCATTGCGCGGATCAATCCCGAGATCAACGCCGTCATCTCGCTTCGCGACGAGGACGCGCTTTTGAAGGAGGCGGACCAGGCCGACGCCGAACTGGCGCAGGGACGCTCGCGCGGCGTGCTGCACGGCTTTCCCCATGCGGTGAAGGATCTGGCCATGACCGCCGGCATTCCCACAACCATGGGCTCGCCGGTCTTTGCCAGGCAGATCCCGGCGGAGGATGCGACCCATGTGGCGCGGTTGCGCTCCGCCGGTGCGATCCTGATCGGCAAGACCAACACGCCGGAGTTCGGTCTCGGCTCGCATACCTACAACCCGCTGCACGGCGCGACGCTCAACCCCTACGACCGGACACGCTCGGCCGGCGGGTCGAGCGGCGGCGCGGCGGCCGCGCTCGCCGCCCGGCTGCTGCCGCTTGCCGACGGCTCGGACATGATGGGCTCGCTGCGCAATCCGGCAGGGTTCTGCAATGTCCTTGGTCTGCGGCCGAGCTACGGGCGCGTGCCCTCCGGCCCCGCCCCGGAACTCTTCATGGACAGCATGGCGA
The DNA here is from genome assembly GCF_048268045.1 of Stappia sp. Lineage (GTDB taxonomy): Bacteria > Pseudomonadota > Alphaproteobacteria > Rhizobiales > Stappiaceae > Stappia. The sequence continues at coordinate 208,958 of NZ_JBLWWG010000004.1, read as the reverse complement.
CGGACGGGCCGATGGCGCGCTCGGTCGGCGATCTCGCCCTGCTGCTGTCGCTGCAGGCCGGTCATGATCCCTCAGCGCCCCAGTCACTGCCTGGCGACGGCACCGAGTTTGCCGCGCTGGTCGACCAGCCGGCGGCGGCAAGCCTCAAGGGGGTCAGGATCGGCTGGCTCGGCGACTTCGGCGGCCACCTCGCCATGGAAGACGGGGTGCTCGATCTCGACCGGCGGGCGCTCGACGTTTTCTCCGGCCTCGGCGCCGAGGTAGAGCACGCATCGCTCGGCTTCGATGCCGAGCGCATCTGGCAGGCCTGGACCGACCTCAGGAGCTGGCGCGTGGCCGGCAAGCTCGGTCCGATCCTCGATGCGCCCGCCACCCGCGATGCGCTGAAGCCGGAGGCGGTCTGGGAGGTGGAGCGTGGCCGGGCACTGTCGCTCGCGCGCATCGAGGAGGCGAGCCAGACCCGCAGCGCCTGGTACCGGGCGGCGATGCGCCTGTTCGAGCGCCACGACTTCCTGGCGGCCCCCGTCGCACAGGTCTTTCCCTTCGACGTGACCCTTGCCTGGCCGAAGGAGATCGCCGGCCGGACGATGGACACTTATCACCGCTGGATGGAATGCGTTGTCCCCGCGAGCCTGCTCGGCCTGCCGGCAATCTCGTTGCCCGCCGGCTTTGGTGGCGGCGGTCTTCCCGCCGGCCTTCAGCTCATCGGCCGGCCGCGCGACGATATCGGCCTGCTGAAGATCGCGTCGGCCTATGAGGCGGCGACGGACTGGCTCGGCCAGGCACCGGATCTCGGCTGACGAAAGGGCATTGGCAAGAAAAAGGAGGTCGCTCTCGGGGGAAGAGCGACCTCCGCTGCGGGCTGCTACCGTGTTGAACCTCCCGCACGAGAGAGGCGTGGGGTAGGCGGCGGGATCGGGTGGTGACGTCCGCAGCCGTGCCTCTCTCTGGCGCATTACGCGAGGGGAGGTCGGCTGGATCACAATCCGGTCGCGGCGATGGCGCTCCTGATACAATCCGGCTTGCGCGCAACACATGTTTTCGAAAATTACGCGCGATATTGCAGGAAATGCAGGCCCTGAAGCGGAAATGCCGCGTCAGTCGCGGCGGTCGGTGTAGCGCGCCTCTTCCTCGTAATAGGCGTCGAAGCCGACCGCCTTGCGCAGGTCGGCGAAGTCGAGAAGCAGGTCGTCGGGATGGCGCCCGTCCTTCATCACCGCCAGCGCCTGCTGCATCGCCCGCGTCACCGCCGAAAGCAGCGTCAGGGGATAGGCGGCGAGCCGGAAGCCGATGCGCGCCAGTTCGGCATGGGAGAGAAGCGGCGTCGCGCCGCCCTCGACAAGGTTTGCCATGTGCCAGGCCGGCACCTCCCGGCAGATCGTCTCCATCTCCTCCACGCTTTGCGGCGCCTCGACGAAGAGAATGTCGGCACCCGCTTCCCGGAACAGCCGCGCCCGTTCCAGCGCCTCGTCGAGCCCGTGACCGTGGCGCGCGTCGGTGCGCGCCAGGATGAGGATATCCTGCCCTTCCTCGCGCGCGTCGACCGCCGCCTTGACCCGGTTTACCGCCTCCGCGCGGTCGACGACGAGCTTGCCCTTGGTGTGGCCGCAACGCTTGGGCGCGACCTGATCCTCGATCATCACGCAGGCCAGCCCCGCCTGGGCATAGCCCTTCACCGTGCGCTTGACGTTGAGGGCATTGCCATAGCCCGTATCGCCATCGCCGATGACGAGCGCCGAGGTCGCGGCAGCGACATTACGGGCGGTGTCGACCATCTCCGCGTAGGAGATCAGGCCGGTGTCCGGCTGGCCGATGCGGGTCGCGGAGACCGCGAAACCGGACATGAAAGTGACGGGGAAACCGGCCTCTCCGATCAGCCGGGCGGAGAGGCCGTCGAAGCAGCAGGGCATCGGCGTGAAGGGCGTCGTCTGGAGATGGGCGCGAAGGCGCGCGGCGGGCGTGGTCATGGGTGGCACTCGTGCGGGCTGCGTCGTGGCGGGGTTCGCGCGGGCGACATTCGCGCCCGCGCGGGGTTCACATCCTGAAGGGAATATAGAGGACAAGATCGGTCCAGAAGAAGAGGATGACGACGCTCGCCAGCATGATCGCAAGGAAGGGCCAGACACCGGTCGAGACCTCCCCCATGGTCGCTTTCCCGACCGCCTGGATCACATAGAGATTGAGCCCGACGGGCGGCGTGATCAGCGCGCATTCCACCATGATGACGAAGAAAACGCCGAACCACACGGGGTCAATCCCCAGTCCGAGCAGCGCGCCGGAGAGCACCGGCACCATGATCAGCATCATCGACAGGGCCTCCAGGAAGAGCCCCATGACGAGCAGCACCAGCGCGACCACCAGAACGAACAGGCCGGCGGTGGATATGTGCTCGGACAGGAACAGCGAGATGTCCTGGGGGATGCGGTAGAGGGTGATCGCCTTGCCGAAGACCTTGGCGCCGGCAACGATGAGTAGGATGGCGACCGTCGTCGTCATCGCCTCCAGCACCGCGTCGCGCAGCTTTGGCCAGTCGAGGGTCCGCAGCACCACCCCGACAACGAACAGCGCCCCGAGGAAACCGATCGCCGCCGCCTCGGTCGGAGTGAAGGCACCAAGATAGATGCCGGAGATGACGAAGGCCGCAAGCAGCGCCGTCGGCAGGGCGCGCAGCGCCGTTTGCCAGCGCTCGCGCCAGCTTGCCCGCGGGCTCGGCTGATAGTCGGAGGCGAAGCTGGCATAGACCACCGACCACAGGATGAAGAGGCCCATGAGAAGCAGGCCCGGCCCGATGCCGGCGAGAAACAGCGCGATGATCGATTCCTCGGTGATCACGCCATAGACGATCATCGGGATCGACGGCGGGATGAGGATGCCGAGCGTGCCGCCGGCGGCAAGCAGCCCGAGGACGAAACGGCGGGGATAGCCCCGCGCCGTCATTTCCGGGATCGCCACCGTGCCGATGGTCGCCGCGGTGGCGACCGAGGACCCGGAGATTGCCGCGAAGATGCCGCACGACAGGATCGTGGCGATCGCCAGACCGCCCGGCCAGTGGCCGACCCAGGCCTGGACGGCGGCGAAGAGATCGCGTCCGACGCCGCCCTTCAGCAACACGTTCGACATCAGCAGGAAGAGCGGCACCGAGATCAGCACGAAATTGTCTGCCGAGGACAACAGGCCCTGCGGCACCATCAGCGGCGAGAAGCCGCCCAGGGTCAGCAACCCCAGCCCGAGCCCGGCAAGCGCGAAGGCGACCGGGATGCCGGCGAGCAGCAGGGAGAAGAGCGCGACGAGGATAAGCAGCGTCACCATGGCCGTCAGTGCCCCGGATGCCGGGGAGAAGGCAGGCCGCCCTCCCCGTCCTGGCGCGGCGGAGCAAGAGCAACGCGCGCGGCCTCGAGGAGCGCCTGCACGGCAAGCAGCAGGAAGCAGGCCGGCAGCGATGCCTGTCCCCACCAGGCGGGGAGATCGAGCATCGAGCCGGTCGTGCGCCCTCGTTCGAAGGAGTTCAGTGCGATGCCGCCGCCGTCCTTGACGACGACCAGCGCAAGGGCGGCAATGAAGAGCAGCGCGAAGACCTCCTGCCAGCGCCGCGCCTCAGGCGGCAAAAGGTCGGTCACCAGCGTGATTGAGATATGCTGACGGCGATGCACCAGCAGCGCCGCGCCGCCGAAGGTCGCCCAGACGAGAAACAGCCGCGACAGTTCCTCCGCCCAGATCGTCGGAGCGATGAAGACGTAGCGCATCACCACCTCGTAGCCCAGCATCAGGGCAATGGCGAAATAGGCCCATCCGGCCAGCGTCCCGACAAAGAGGGACACCCGGTCGATCGCACGCAGCATGGCGGATCCATCATCGAGAGGGGATACGCCGGCGGCAGACCGCCGCCGGCGCGGGATGCGGAGGGGATCAGTTCCGGAAGGCCCGGGCGGCGGCAAGCACCTTCTCGCCGAGCGCGCCGGCATCGGCCTTGTACTGGTCGTAAACCGGCTGGGCGTCGGCAAGCCAGGTCTCGACCTCCGCGTCGGAAAGCGCGTAGACCTTCATGCCGTTTGCTTCGGCCGCCTTGTAGGCTTCCTGCTCGATGGAGGACATGCGGTCGCGCACGTCCTTCTCGGCATAGCGCGCCGCCTCGGTGATCCAGGCCCGGTGCTGCTCGGGAAGCCCCTGCCAGAAGTCGTCGTTGACCACGACAATGAACTCGATGTCGGCGTTGTTGGTGACCGTGATCGTGTCCATCACCTCCCACAGGCGCCGGCTCTTGACGCCGGAAACACCGGTCATGCCGACGTCGACCGTGCCGCGCTGATAGGCGATATACTGCTCCGAGCCGGAGATCAGCGTCGGCGCGCCGCCCGCCGCCTTGATCCACTCGCCGAGCGTCTTGCCGAAGACACGGACCTTCTTGCCCTTGAGATCGGCGGGCGTGCGGATCGGCTCGCCGTTCGACAGCAACACCGAGCCGCCATAGGCCTGCCACCAGAGCACACGGCCTCCGGTCTCGAGGATCGCCTCGTCGAGCGGCCCGCGCACGGGGCTGTCGGGTGCCACGGCCTTGCGCACCAGTTCCTCGCTGTTGAGCAGGAAGGGCAGGTAGAAGAGATCGACGGCAGGAACGTCGCCGACATAGCGCGTCAGCGAGGCGACACCCATCTCGATGGCACCGGAGCCGACGGCCTCGGGCACCTCGTTGTCCTTGTAGAGCTGGGCGGAATCATAGATCTCAACGGCGATCTCGCCCTTCGAGATTTCCTCCACCTTCTCCTTGAAAACGCTGACGTTCTCACCGAGATGGCTCTTCAGTGGAAGCTGCAGCGTGATGCGCAGCGTGGTCGTCTCGGCCATGGCGGCGGAAACGGAAAAGGCGAGGCCGGCGGCAAGGCCGACCGCAAGACGAATAAGCTTCATGTTCTCCTCCCAGAGCGCGTGTCGCGCCTTCTTTCAGGGCGCTCTCCGCGTTGCATGCCGCGAGACCGCCGACTTTCCGGCCCCTCGCGCTCTTCCGCTTCCGGCCGGTGTCCTCCCTGCCGGTGTCATCGCGATCAGTGTTGTCCCGGTCAGCGTCGTCCCAGTCAGCGACATCACAGGCAGCGTCCTCATCGCTGCCCGTCTGTCGCACTGCCTGACCGTCGCGCCGCCGGACCCCGGTTTCTCTCCGGAACCTGGAAGCTGGCGACAACAGACCTGACGGACCGACTTCCGAAAACACGATGACGGTAGACGACTCCGCCAGCCTTACGCAACTCCTTCCCTGCATCTTCTACGGATGACCAAGATCATCTGCCGGAGTCCGGCGATTTCAACCAGCGGAAACCGATGGACGGGAGAGCGCGTTTCGCGCCTCCTCGACGGCCTCGCGCACGCAACACCCCTCGAGATGATCGTTAACCATGCCCATCGCCTGCATGAAGGCATAGACCGTTGTCGGACCGACAAAGCTCCAGCCGCGCTTCTTGAGATCCTTCGAAATCGCCCTGGAGGTCTCCGTCTGCCCGAGAACCGACAAGGTGGCATGGTCACAGCGCTCGGGACGGTCTTCCGGCGCGGGCTCGAACGACCAGAAATAGGCGGCAAGCGAGCCCTTCTCCGCCACCAGCTCCAGTGCCCGCTGCGCGTTGTTGATTGTCGAGACGATCTTGCCGCGATGGCGCACGATGCCGGCATCGGCAAGCAGCCGCTCGATGTCGGCATCGCCGAATTGCGCGACCTGCGCCAGGTCGAAACCGGCGAAGGCGGCGCGGAAATTCTCGCGTTTGCGCAGGATCGTCAGCCACGAGAGACCGGACTGGAAGCCCTCGAGGCAGATCTTTTCGAACAACCGGCAGTCATCCGTCACCGGCCGGCCCCACTCCTCATCGTGATAGCTCAGATAGTCCGGCTTGTTGCCGTGCCACCAGCAGCGCAGACGACCGTCCTCGCCCCGGATCAGACCGGCTGGAACCTGCTGCTCCTGGCGATCTCCCGCCGTTCCATTCGTCTCGCTCACGCCTTCGTCCTTTTCTCCAAGCCGCATTGCGCGCATGACTTTTCCCACCCCTCCCCGACAGCGTCGAGCGGAGGGGGAAGGTGTCGTTCCCTTTTTGTTCATGATACAGAGCCATCGTCGGCCGTGCAAGGCGATGACGCGGCGCGCTGGCGCCGCGTCTCCCCGACATGTGGCCTCCAGGCCGCCTCACGCGGTGCCGAAAGTCGCCTTATCCACCACGATGATGTGCAGAGCGCGCGGCCCGTGGGCCCCCAGGAGCAGGGTTTGCTCGATGTCGGCCGAGCGTGATGGGCCGGTGATCATGTTGACCGTGCGCGGCATGACGCCCTTGCCGAAGCGGGCGCGAACGCGGTCCCAAAGGCTCTCGTAGTCGCCAGCGACATCTTCGGCCGCAAGCACCACGATGTGATGCTCGGGAAGGAAGTTGAGCGTGGTCGGATTGTCGCGGCCGGAGGTCAGCATCAGCGTTCCGGTCTCCGCGACGCCTCCCAGCGCATGCGAGACGGTCGCGAGATCTGAGCCTTCCGCCCGCCCCTCGTCGACCTCGAGCTGCTTCTGTTCCGCCCAGGGCATGGTCGCCAGGAACGGATCGGCACCGTGGCGAATGCGGGCGGGCAGGTTCTTGTCCTTCAGATAATCGCTGACCGCCTTCGGCACGTCGGCGGGAGCGGCGACGCGCGCAACCGTCGCCTGGACCGCGCCGGCCATGTTGCAGAAGAGATCGACGAGGGCCGCACCCTCAAGCCTGCCTCGCGCGGGGATCAGTCCGCGCGGCGCGCGCTGGAGACGGTCGGCAACGGCGGCGCGCCGCGCCGGGTCATCGCCCTTTTGTCCCATGGAAGCGCGCATGCGCGCCAGGATGGATGCCTTGGCGTCGCTCATGCGGCCCTCCTTTTTCCGGCCGGGGCCGCGCCCCGCTCGCGCGCCCAGCGCGCCTGGAACGTCTCGCCCTCCGGGGCGGGAAAGTCACGGTGCCTGGTCCAGCCGCCGGCAAGCGGCAGGGAGGCGAAGCGGCCGCTCCCCTTGCCGAACCAGCCGAGAAGGCCGGCCGCGATCCGGGTTGCGCGCTGGTACAGCGCCGGACGGCGTGCAAGCCAGGCCCACAGCGCGAGACCGTAGCGGGCGGCCGCAGGATTGAGATTGCGCGAGAACTCCCGCTCGCGCCAGTGACGCATCATCTTGGGCAAGGGGATACGCATCGGGCAGACGCTCTCGCAGCGCCCGCAGAAGGTCGAGGCGTTGGGCAGGTGGCCCGACTGGTCGACGCCGATCAGCGAGGGGGTCAGCACCGCGCCCATGGGTCCGGGATAGACCCAGCCGTAAGCATGGCCACCGACCGCGTGATAGACGGGGCAATGGTTCATGCAGGCGCCGCAGCGGATACAGCGCAGCATCTCCTCGAACTCGGTGCCGAGCATCGACGAGCGACCGTTGTCGAGCAGGACGACGTGGTAGTCCTCCGGCCCGTCCGGGTCCTCCGCCCGGCGCGGGCCGGTGGAGACGGTGGTGTAGACCGACATGTCCTGGCCGGTGGCGGAGCGCGCCAGCACCCGCAGCAGCTGCGAGAGGTCCTCGAGCGTCGGCACGATCTTCTCGATCGAGGCGACGACCACATGGGTCTTCGGCAGGATCTGGGTGAGATCGCCATTGCCCTCGTTGGTGACGATGACGGAGCTGCCCGTCTCGGCGACGAGGAAATTGGCACCGGTGATGCCGATGTCCGCCTGGAAATACTTCTCGCGCAGGACCGAGCGCGCCTCGCTCAGCAGCGTGGTCGCCTCCTCGAGGTTGCGGCCCGGATCGAACTGGGTGTGGACACGGCGGAAGTCGGCCTCCACCTGATCCTTGTTGACGTGCACCGCCGGGGCAATGATGTGGCTCGGATGCTCGCCACGCAGCTGGATGATGTATTCGCCGAGATCGGTCTCGACCGGCGTCACCGAATGGCTTTCGAGAAAGGCGTTGAGGCCGATCTCCTCGGTGATCATCGACTTGCCCTTGGTGACCGTGCGCGCGCCCTTCTGCTTGCACAGATCGAGAATGATGCGGCGGGCCTCCTCCGCGTCTTGCGCGAAATGAACGTGGCCGCCGGCCGCCTCGACCTTCTCGGCGTAGGCCTCGAGATAGAGGTCGAGATGAGCAAGAACGTGGTTCTTGATATCGCGCGCGTTGTCGCGCAGCGCGTCGAACTCCGGCAGTGCCGCCGCCGCCTTCGCGCGCTTGCCGATGAAGCCGGAGCGCACGTTGCCGAGCGCGCGCTGCAGCGACTGGTCGTGCAGCGCCTCGCGGGCATTTTCCCTGAACTGCGGTGACGTGATCCGCATCGTTTCCCTCCCCGGTGAAATCCGGTCCGCGGCCTAGCGCCGACGCTCGCCGATCGCAGGCTGGTCGGTCATGCCCGCCAGAACTTCGGCGACATGGCGCACCTGGACGGCCTTGCCCTCGCGCTTGAGCTTGCCGGCCATGTTCATGAGACAGCCGAGATCGCCGGCCAGAAGCAACTCCGCCCCGCTGTCGGCGATGGTGCGCGTCTTCTCGCTGACGATCTTGTCGGAGATGTCGGGATACTTGACGCAGAAGGTGCCGCCGAAGCCGCAGCATACATCCGCATCCTGCATCTCGGTCAGCTCCAGCCCCTCGACGGAGGCAAGCAGCTTGCGCGGCTGCGCCTGGATGCCAAGCTCGCGCAGGCCCGAGCAACTGTCGTGATACGTGGCCTTGCCGGAAAACACTGCGTCGACCTGCGTCAGGCCCAGCACATCGGTAAGGAAGCTCACAAGCTCGAAAACGCGCGAGGAAAACGCCTCCGCCCGCTCCGTCGCGGCCGCATCGCCGTCGAAGAGCTCGGCATAATGCTTCTTCAGCATGCCGGCGCAGGATCCGGAAGGGGCGACGACATAGTCGTATCCCTGGAAGGCGCGAATCACCTGCTCGGCGATGGCACGCGCATCGGCCCGGTCGCCAGAGTTGAAGGCCGGCTGGCCGCAGCAGGTCTGGGCGACGGGAACCTCAACCGTGCAGCCGGCATCTTCCATCAGCTTGACGGCGGCAAAGCCGACGCTCGGGCGGAAGAGGTCGACGAGGCAGGTGACGAACAGACCGACCCGAAGCGGCGGTGTGTCCTGGCCTGGTGCGCCCTGCCCTGTCTCGGGCCGCGCGGATGCCCCCTGGGGCGCGGATTCGGTCATGATCCGATTACATCCTCCGTCGATCGCCGCGACGTTCGCCGCCGCTTGCTGTCTTCGTACGTCGTGTCGAGGCGCTGCTCCAGACGCAACGCCGAGACGATGCGCCGCCGCCGCGTGTCCCGCGGCATCGGCATCGGCCCGCAAAGCGCCGCGTGAACGGCGCGCTGCTGGTCGAAGATTTTCTCGCAAAATCCAGGATGGCGATAGAACGAAGCCCGATTGTAGAACACACCGTCGAGGAGGAACGGTAGCAGGAGCACGGCGTATGCAGCAAGACGATGTTGCGCGCAGTCTCGCCAATCACCTGAGGGAACTCGACATCCAGCTCTGCAAGGTGATCGCGACAGCCCGCGCGCCTCGCCTTCTGCGACCTGAAGGGCGAGGCAGGCTCCCGGCGTGACGATTCAGCGCATCCACAAGGACAGCACGCCTTTCGTACGCTTCCCCTGATCGGGCTGGCGCCGTGCATTCCCTTTCATGGCCCTCGTGCCGTGGCTTGCGGATGTTCTGTTGTCGAACGCGATGCACTAGGATCGCGCGGCGGAGCGGACGGGCTCTCGCGCATGAGGACAACACCGCGGGCGGGGCAGGCACCCCTGCCGGCGGCGTCGCGCCTTCCACGCCGCATGGCGTGGGAAGCGCGACGCACGGAGGGGGCACGATGACAGGCAACACGCAGAGTGGGACCGCAAGGACGGCCGGCGGCATGCCGTCCTTTGCGCCGCATCCCGCACGGGATCTGGTGCTCGGCGAGGTTCACGCCCGCCCCTTTCACCCGCTGAAGACCCCTCGGGTGTTCCTGCGCTACGGCTTTCAGGTGGACGATACGGCCGCCGAGGCCGACCGCGACTGGTTTTCCGGCCATTGCCGCGCCGCCGGACTTGCCGGCCCCGAGCCCGCCTCGCGTCATCACATGGTGGAAATCGGCGACACCGTGCTGCGCCGCGAGCGCCACGGTGAGTTCGTGACCTACACCTGGGACGGGCCTATGGACCCGGTCTCGGCTCCCGACGTGCCCCCGGCAGGCCATCCCTTCGGCACCAGTTTCCGCGCTCCCGGGCCGCTGCTCGTCGCCATGCGCTGCGACGTGCTGCCCGCCGGCAGCGAGGGCTACGAAACACGCTTCTCCGGCTTCGACCAGACCAGCCTTTCTGTCGCGGAAGCAGGCAATGGCGAGGCGACCATCGCCACCGACTTCCGTCAGGACCGGGACGGGCTGACGCGGATCCTTGTCGGCGCACGCGGACAGAGCGAGGTTCAGGCGGGCGCGCTGGTGCAGCGGCTGCTGGAGCTGGAGACCTATCGCAGCTTCGCCATGCTCGGCCTTGCCGAGGCGCACCGTCAGTCCGGCAGTGTCGCCGGCATCGAGCGCAAGCTGCTGGCGCTCACCGAGCGGATGCGCCAGAGCGAGGGGCTGGACGCCAATCGCGGACTGCTGAGCGAGTTGACCCGTCTGGCCGCCGACCTGGAGGCCGGCGCGGCGGCGAGCGCCTATCGGTTCGGGGCGAGCCGAGCCTACTACCAGATCGTGCGCCAGCGGCTGGAGGCGATCGGCGAAAGCCCCCGCGAGGGTCATTTCACGCTGGCCCAGTTCCTCTCCCGCCGGCTCGCGCCGGCGATGCGCACCTGCGAGACGCTCGAGGAGCGGCAGGCCAACCTGTCGCGCAAGCTCGCCCGCGCCGCGACCTTGCTGCGAACCCGCGTCGACGTGGAATTGCAGGAGCAGGCGCGCGGCCAGCTCGAGGCGATGAACCGCCGCGCGCGGCTGCAACTGCGCCTGCAACAGACGGTCGAGGGCCTGTCGGTGGCGGCGATCAGTTACTATGTGGTCGGACTGTTCGGGTATCTTGCAAAGGGCGCGAAGAAGGGGCCGCTCGGCGTATTCCTGCCATCCGCCGAGACGCTGACCGGCCTGGCCGTTCCGGCGGCTCTCGCCATCGTCTTCCTGACCGTGCGCCGCATCCGCCGGCATCACGATGACGGCCACGGCGAGGGCTGAAGGCTCCGCACGCAAAAAGGCCGGGCGAAACGCCCGGCCCCTGTCGACGACCGCGAGCCGCGAGAACCCGCGGCCGGTTGTCACTTTGCGGTGCCGTCCAGATTGAACTGCGACAGATAGGCGACGATATCGTCGCGATCGTCTTCCTTGCGCAGACCGGCGAAGGCCATCTTCGTGCCCTTCACAATCTTGCGCGGGGCCTCGAGGTAGCCATGCAGGGCCTCGGAATCCCAGACCTTGCCGCCTTCGCCGAACGCGGTCATCGCCTTGGAGTACTTGTAGTCCTCCAGCGAGGCGATCGGGCGGCCGACAACGCCATTCAGCTCTGGACCGACCTTGTTCTTGGCGCCTTCGCCAACCGCATGGCAGGCAGCACACTTCTTGAAAATCTTCTCGCCCTTGGCCGGGTCGCCGTCGGCCCATGCCTGAGCCGAGGTGAGCGCCACAAGGGCGGCACCAGCGAGCATCATCACGCGTTTCATTCGCATCTCTCCCGAAACATGCTTTCTGGAAGCGGGCAGCCACTGGCCGCCGCTGTCTTCACACCCGCGAACACTAGCACGATCCGCCGGCACGTCACCCCGACAGGGCACTTTGTCGCAACCTCGTCATCGCGAACAGGCTCAATCCGCAGGGTCATCCACCGTGGCCCCGGCCTCCAGCCAGTTGTCCAGCCCCTCGTCCCAATACGGCGAGAGACCGTAGAGCGTGGCCAGGAAGTCGATAAAGACGCGCACCTTCGCCGGCAGAAAGCGGCGGCTGGGGTAGACAGCGAAAAGCCCGACGTTCTTCGACGCGCGATACTGCGGCAGCACGATGGAAAGCTGGCCGGCGCGCAACTCCGGACCGATGTCCCATGTCGAGCGCAGTGCAACGCCCGCGCCCGAAAGCAGGGCCTCGCGCACCACCTCGCTGGAGTTGGTGCGGATCGGGCCGCCGGTCCTGACCAGCTCGATCCCCTGCGGCCCGGCGAGCCGCCACACTTCCTGCTGGGTGGTGGAGACGCAGACGTGATTGTCCTGGAGGTCGGCAATGGACAGCGGCGCCCCGGCCTTCTCGAGATAGGCGGGCGCGGCACAGAGCACCCGGTGGACCGGAGCCAGACGGCGCGCGACAAGGCTCGAATCCTCAAGCTCGGCAATGCGGATCGCCAGATCGTAGCCCTCGCCGACAATGTCGACCAGCGCATCGGACAGATCGAGGTTGCAGGCAAGCTCGGGATTGACGGCGAGAAACTTCGACAGATGCGGGGCGATGTGCATGCGACCGAAAGAGGTCGGCGCGCTCACCCGCAAGGTGCCGCGGGCCACCGCCGAGCGGCGCGAAACGAAAGCCTCCGCCTCCTCCACCGACGCGAGAATGGCCACCACGCGCTCATAGTAGCCCTGCCCCGCCTCGGTCAGGGTGAGCTGACGGGTCGTACGCTGGAGAAGGCGCGTGCCCAGCCTGTCCTCGAGCCGTCGCAAACGCTTGGAAACGACCGCCGGGGACAAGCCCATCTCGCGCCCCGCCGCCGACATGCTGCCGGCACCGACGACCCGGGCGAAGATCTCCATGTCGGGGAAGCTGCTCATTTTCAACATACCGTAGTTTATTCTTGTCCACTTTAGACTGTTTATCGCAGTCTCGCGTCCTGTCACACTCGCAGAATCAGAATCCGCGCATCGGCCTGCGCGCCGAAGGACGGCGCACGGCGGAGCGTGCCGAAGAAAACCACGGGAGGAGCCAGCCATGAGCGGCATCGCCATGCCGAAGCCCGACGCGGGCGTGCTCGAGCGACGCGCCGAGATCGTCAAGGCGCTGAAGGCGCTGGTGCCCGGCGAGGGCGTCATCGACGCGGATGTTGAAATGCGCCCCTATGAAACGGACGCGCTCACCGCCTACCGGCAATTGCCGCTGGTCGTGGTGCTGCCGGAGACCGTTGCGCAGGTCGCCGCCGTGCTGCGCTACTGCCACGAGAATGCGGTCAAGGTGGTGCCGCGCGGCGCCGGAACGTCGCTCTCCGGCGGAGCTCTTCCCGTCGGCGACGGCGTGTTGCTGTCGATGATGAAGTTCAACCGGGTCCTCGACATCGACGCGGCCAACCGGGCGGCGGTGGTCCAGCCCGGCGTCACCAATCTCGGCATCACCCGCGCGGTCGAGCATCTCGGCTTCTACTACGCCCCCGATCCCTCCTCGCAGATCGCCTGCTCCATCGGCGGCAACATCGCCGAGAACTCCGGCGGCGTGCACAGCCTGAAATACGGGCTGACCACCAACAATGTGCTGGGCCTGGAGATGGTTCTGGTCACCGGCGAGGTGATCCGGCTCGGCGGCAAGCATCTCGACAGCGAGGGCTACGACCTGCTGGCACTGATGACCGGATCCGAGGGCTTGCTCGGCGTCGTCACCGAGGTGACCGTGCGAATCCTGCAAAAGCCCGAGACGGCGCGCGCCGCGCTGATCGGCTTTCCCAGCAGCGAGGATGGCGGGCGCTGCGTCGCGGAAATCATCGGCGCCGGCATCATTCCCGGCGGCATGGAGATGATGGACGAACTCGCGATCAACGCGGCCGAGGACTTCGTCCATGCGGGCTATCCGCGCGAGGCCGGGGCGCTGCTCATCGTCGAACTCGACGGACCGGAAGCCGAGGTCGACCATCTGCTCGCCCGCGTCGAGGCGATCGCGGCCGCCAACAAGGCGACCTCGGTGCGGGTCTCGACGAGCGAGGAGGAACGGCTGAACTTCTGGGCCGGGCGCAAGGCCGCCTTCCCCGCGGTCGGGCGGATTTCTCCGGACTACCTGTGCATGGACGGCACCATCCCGCGCAAGGCGCTGCCGCAGGTGCTGACCCGTATGCGGGCGCTCGGCGAGAAGCACGGCCTGCGCTGCGCCAATGTCTTCCACGCCGGCGACGGCAACCTGCATCCGCTCATTCTCTACGATGCCAACAAACCGGGCGAACTGGAGGCGGCCGAAGCCTTCGGCGCCGATATCCTGCGGCTCTGCGTGGAATTCGGCGGCGTTCTGACGGGCGAGCACGGGGTCGGCATCGAGAAGCGCGACCTGATGCCGGAGATGTTCACCGAAGACGACCTGAAGCAGCAGCAACGGGTGAAATGCGCCTTCGACCCGAAACAGCTCCTCAACCCGGGCAAGGTGTTTCCGGTGCTGCACCGCTGCGCCGAACTCGGCCGGATGCATGTCCACAAGGGACAGCTCCCCTTCCCCGACATTCCGCGCTTTTGAGCGCCCCCGCAAGAAGCCAGGACGACACGACGACCATGTCCGACACGTTCAAGCCGCGCACGGCCGAGGAAACCCGCGACGCCGTCCAATGGGCGATGGCCGAGCACGAGCCCGTCGAGATCATCGGCAGCGGCTCCAAGCGGGCGCTCGGCAAGCCCGTGCAGGCGGGCCATGTGCTCGACCTCTCCGACCTTTCCGGCATCGAGCTCTACGAGCCGGCCGAGCTGATCCTCACCGCGCGCGCCGGCACGCCGATCGCGGAGATCGAGGCAGCGCTCGCCAGCGAGAACCAGGAACTCTCCTTCGATCCGCTCGACTACGGCCCACTGCTTGGCCAGCCAGCCGGACAGGGCACGCTTGGCGGCGTCATCGGCGCCAATCTCGCCGGCTCGAAGCGGCTGAAGTTCGGGGCCGCGCGCGACCATATTCTTGGCATGGACGCGGTTTCCGGCCGTGGCGAGATCTTCAAGTCCGGCGGACAGGTGGTGAAGAACGTGACGGGCTACGACCTGCCGCGCGCGCTCACCGGCTCCTGGGGCACGCTCGCGGTCGCGACCCGCATCACGCTGAAGGTGCATCCGCGCTGCGAGACCGAGGCGACGTTCCATCTCGCCGGCCTGTCCGACACGCAGGCCATCGCGGCGATGACCGATGCGATGGGATCCTCGGCGGAGGTCTCGGCGGCCGCGCATCTGCCGGAGGCGGCAAGCGCCGGGCTGCGCGCGCGGGGACATGACGTTGTTTCCGGCGCCGCGACGCTGTTGCGCCTCGAGGGCTTCGGTCCCTCGGTCGACTATCGCTTCGAGCTTCTGAACCGGCTTCTGGGCGCACGCGCACCCATCACGCGGATCGAGGCGGACGCGTCGCGGGCATTGTGGCGCTCGGTGCGCGATGCCGAGCCCTTCGCGGGAACGGACGATCTGGTCTGGAGGCTCTCGGTCGCACCGACGGCAGGTGCCGAGGCGGCCGCGCGTATCGCCGCGCGTGTCGCCGGCACGACGGCGTTCTACGACTGGTCCGGCGGTCTGGTCTGGCTCGCGGTTCCTGGCGCCGATGCAAAAGAGAACGAGGTCCGCGCGGCTGTCGCGGCCTGCGGCGGCGGCCATGCGACGCTGGTGCGCGCGCCCGCGCCCCTGCGCGCCGCGCTCCATGTGTTCCAGCCACAGGAACCGGCGCTCGCCGCACTCGCCGCGCGGGTGAAGACCCAGTTCGATCCGCACATGATCCTCAATCCGGGCCGGATGGGAAGCTGACCATGCAGACGACTTTCTCGATCCACCAGCTCGCCGATCCGCATGTGGCGGAATCCGAAAAGATCCTGCGCAAATGCGTGCACTGCGGTTTCTGCACCGCCACCTGCCCGACCTTCGCGCTTCTCGGCGACGAGCTCGACAGCCCGCGCGGGCGGATCTATCTGATCAAGGACATGCTGGAGAACGACCGTCCTGCGGACGCGCGCACGGTCAAGCATATCGATCGCTGCCTGTCCTGCCTGTCCTGCATGACGACCTGCCCCTCGGGCGTTCACTACATGCACCTTGTCGACCATGCCCGCGCGCATATCGACAAGACCTACAAGCGGCCACTGGCGGACCGCTTCACCCGCGCGCTGCTGGCCGCCGTGCTGCCTCACCCGGGCCGTTTCCGCCTGTCGCTGGTCGCCGCCTTCTTTGCCCGCCCGCTCGCGCCGGTTCTCAAAGCCCTCGGTGGCCCACTGAAGCCTCTCGGCGCGATGCTTGAGCTCGCGCCGTCGCGGGCGCCGGTGCGCTCGCGGATCTCCGGGCCAGGCAGTTTCGCGCCGCAGGCGGCCAAGCGCCAGGGCCGCGTCGCGCTGCTGACCGGCTGCGCCCAGCCGGTGCTCCAGCCCAGCATCAACGAGGCGACAATCGCGCTGCTCAACCGCGCCGGCGTCGAGGTGGTGCTGCCCAGGGGCGAGGGCTGCTGCGGCGCGCTTGTCCACCACATGGGCAAGGAGGAGAAGGCGCTTGCAGACGCACGGCGCAACGTCGACGCCTGGATGCGCGAGATCGATGGCGCGGGACTGGATGCGATCCTGATCACGGCGTCGGGCTGCGGCACCACGATCAAGGACTACGGCTTCATGCTACGCGGGGATCCGGCCTACGCGGACAAGGCCGCACGCGTTTCAGCTCTTGCCCTGGACGTGACCGAGTATCTGGCGAAGATCGACCTTGGCGCACCCGCCTTCCGTCCCGGCCTGACCGTCGCCTATCACTCCGCCTGCTCGATGCAGCATGGACAGAAGATCACCGCCCTGCCGAAGACCTTGCTCTCCGCCGCCGGATTCGAGGTGCGTGACCTTCCGGAGGGCCACCTGTGCTGCGGCTCGGCCGGCACCTACAACATTCTCCAGCCCGACCTGGCCCGGCGTCTGCGCGACCGCAAGGTTGCCAACATCGAGAAGCTCGCCCCCGATGTGGTGGCGGCCGGCAACATCGGCTGCATGACGCAGATCGGCGGCGGCACCGGCCTGCCGGTGGTCCACACGGCGGAACTGCTCAACTGGGTCTATGGCGGCGCAACGCCGGAGGCGCTTGAGGAAAGCGGGCTTGCCGCCCGCGCCGGCGAATGGCCGCTGGAGGCTGCCGAATAGCTGCAAGGCACCTGCCCGACACGCACAAAAGGCCCGCCGCGGTTTTACCACGGCGGGCCTTTTGCATTGGCGATACCTCAAGGCGACGGGCTCAGATGACCCTGACGGTTGCCCCCACCGGAACGCGGCTGTAGAGATCGATCACATCCTCGTTGCGCATGCGGATGCAGCCTGAGGATACGGCCCGTCCGATGGTCCAGGGCTCGTTCGACCCGTGGATGCGATAAAGGGTCGAGCCGAGATAGAGGGCGCGCGCGCCAAGCGGGTTCTTCGGCCCGCCGGGCATATGGGAAGGCAGGCCCGGCTGACGCTTGCGCATCTCCACCGGAGGA
The DNA here is from genome assembly GCF_048268045.1 of Stappia sp. GTDB lineage: Bacteria > Pseudomonadota > Alphaproteobacteria > Rhizobiales > Stappiaceae > Stappia. Next base: position 191,614 of record NZ_JBLWWG010000004.1, on the reverse strand, counting down.
CGCCAGTCCGGCCATTCGGCCTTGCGCGTCACCTTGTGGGTGCCGGCCCATTCGAAGCCGGGACGCCCGACGCCGACGCCGTAGCGGCGGGCGAAGCCACCCTTCTCGACCAGGTAGAGGTAACGGTTGTCGGTGTCGATCACGATCGTGCCGGGCTTCTCGCGCCCATCATAGGCAACGGTGGTGGGCAGGAATCGCGGATCGACCTGACGCGCCACCGCGCGCGCCGGCTTGCCCGGACGGGCAATGCGCGGCGATCCGTAGACCGCCGTGCGCGCGCGCCCCGGCAGCGGGCGGGCCTGCTGGGGCAGCGGCCTTGCGGCGACCGCCGGCCGCATCGCCTGATTGCGCGGGCGCAACTGGAGCACCCAGGGCTCGGTGAGATCGGGGGAGAGCAGGAGCGGCGGGGCGCCAACGCCGCGACTGCCGGCCTCTGCAGGGCCCAGCGCCGGCAACAGGCCAAGCGTGAGCGCCATCATGAACAATCGGGTCTTTCGCATCGACGTACTCGCAACCTTTCGCCGAACAGGAACGCGCCTTTCCGCCCTTGGTGAACGGAAGATGGCCGCACCCCCGACGGTAGGTCGGACGAAGGTTGCAAACCGTAAACCCTTTCGCGACGGGCGCGACTTTCCGTCCGCTTGGTTAGCAGCCGGTTGCGGGACGTGGTGAAGGTTCCGTAAACGCCGCCGGCTCAATTCACCAGCGGACGCACCTCGCGCACGATCGACGGCAGCATCGGCTTGACCTCTTCCGGCCGCATGCCGGGCTTGATGCGCGGATGATAGAGCATGTTGAGGATCAGCCGGTCGAAAGACGTGAAGCGGCTGTGACGGGAGCGGTCGTTGAAGACCGAATGGGACAATGAGGCGTCGTCGTTCATCGGACCCAGACCCTGCAGAAGCTCCTCGACCATACACCGGCGAAACAGGAAGTCGCCCTCGTCGGAAACGATCACCGCCGCCGACTGCGAAATGCCGCTGCGGTCGGAAACGACGCGCACCAGACAGCGCCCCGGCGCGTTCGCGCGCGGATCCTTGTAGATCGTCTTGCGCACGACGCCGGCATATTGGTCGCGGTCGACGACATAGACGTGGAAGTTGGCATCGTCAGGCGTCGGCACGACCTGCGCCGACAGCCCCTTTATGCTTTTGCCCATGTTCTCGATGAACCGATAAACCATCGGCTTGCGATTCTTGCGCGCGAGGTTGTGCACGTAGAAACGCACCGGACCGGGGTACTTCTTCACGAGATAGGGTTGCCAGCTCCACGAGCGGTACTCGAGGCCGAACACCGTCTTCATGAAGCCGTCGATCAATTCCTCGGTGGAAAAGGTATAGGGCTCCGCGCCCACCCGCGACGCAAGCGGACCCGACACCAAAAGGGCGGCAACGACCGCCATGGACAAGAGATATTTCGCTCGACGCACTTCGCTCGATGTCCCGGCGCTCGTGATGTCTTCGGCCGCCGTCTCCCCGGCCGCCCCGGGCTCGCCTCGGCGGGCACTACGGCCTGGCGAGCATACAGAACCGAGCCTTGCCGAGGGAAGCCAAATCGACAATACGGCAAATCTTCCCGCCGTCGGGGAAGAATTCCTTAAAACTCGCCAGCTATATAGGGATTACCAACACGCACCGGCACGGCCATCGACCCGGAGACGAATACGAACATGACGGCGACAAGACGGGCCTTTCGAGCCGAGAGTCTCTTGCAAAAATCGCAGGTCGCGGCTCCGACCGAATCCAGCGTGTCGTCAGCCCAGCATGACGAATTGATGGCCGAGATCGCGTCGATCAAATCCCTGATCCGCCCGGTCGAGGACATCAGCGAGCAGATGCTCTCCAACTTCCGCAAGGAGCTTGGCGAGGCATCCAAGCTCAAGGGCGAGCTTGATTCGATCTACGAGGCCATCGCCAAGACGAAGCACGAGATCGCGACACTGCACAGCACGACCAGTGCTGAAAGCCACGACATGACCCGCGTCACCAACGAGCTGGATGCGGTGGTCATGGGCACAGAAGGCGCGACGGAGACGATCCTGTCCTCGGCGGAGTACATTGACGAGACCGCGAACACGCTGAGCGCCCGGCTCAAGGGTCAGGACGCGGAGCTTGCCAACGACATCCAGGAAAAGGTCGTGCAGATCTTCGAGGCCTGCAACTTCCAGGATCTCACCGGTCAGCGCATCACCAAGGTCGTCGGCACCCTGCGCTTCATCGAGGAGCGCATCATCAAGATGATGGACATCTGGGGCGGCATCGAGAGCTTCCAGTCGATCGAACCGGAAAGCCGTCCCTCGCGCGAGGGCGACGCGGCGCTGCTCAACGGCCCGGCGCTCGACATCGACGAGGGTGTCGCCAGCCAGGACGACATCGACGCCCTGTTCGCCTGAACGCATCCCGCACTTCCCCGCTTCCTTGCAAACGCGCGCCAGGCGATCCGTCCGGCGCGCGTTTTGCGTTTGCCCGCCCCGCGCACGCGAGGCGCAGTCAAGACGTGCGCGCCCTGAAAGGGAATGATACATTCGCGCCAGGGAATGTGTTTAAGGGCCCTGCCCTGGGAGGACGGAATGATCACCCGCAGACGTTTCACGCAAGGAACCATGGCACTCGGCGCGGCTGCGGCCCTTGCTCCGGGCCTGGCCGGCCCGGCGCGGGCCGCAACGCTTGGCGATGACGGTCTCTACAAGCAGGACTGGTTCGTCGACAGCTTCCTGGACATGGGCGACGACCTCAGCGAAGCCCATGCCGTGGGCAAGCATTTCGTCGTCATGTTCGAGCAGGCGGGCTGCCCCTTCTGCCGCCAGACGCATGAGGTCAACCTGACCCGCGACGACTATGTGCCCTATCTGAAAGAGAATTTCAGCATCGTGCAGCTGGACCTCTTCGGCGCGCGCGAGGCGACGGACTTCGACGGCGAGGCGCTGGAGGAACGGGCTCTCGGCCGGCGATGGCTGGTCAATTTCACGCCCACCATCCTCTTCTTCCCCAATGATCCAGCCGCCGTGGCGGGCAAGACAGGGCACGAGGCGGAGATCGCTCGCATCCAGGGCTACCTGCCGCCTTTCTACTTCTATCATTTCTTCGAATGGGTCCGCTCCGGCAGCTATAAGGAGGAGGGCTTCCAGCGTTATTCCAACGCCCGGCTGGAGGAGATGCGCGCCCGCGGCCAGACCCGCGACACCTGGAGGCTTGGCTGAGCGGCTTGCCCCTTTGCAACCGCATCGCGCCGGACGGATCGATCCATGCAACCTCGGCCCGCGGAACCTTCATGGGCAATCGCGGCGGCCGGCTGCACGATCCGCGCACACGCGAGCTCGGCGGCGCGCGCTGGCGCTCCCGTGCCTGGATCTGCTGCCGGCTCAGCTTCCGAGACCGGCAACGACAAGTGATGGGCCGAAGCTACACGGAATTCTTCTTTCTCGACGAGGCGACCGCACTGGCGGCCGGCCACCGGCCCTGCTTCGAATGCCGGCGCGCGGACGCCCACGCCTTCCAGGCGTCCTGGGTGGCGGCGGGCCTCTCGCAAGGGACGCCGAGCGCACCTGACATGGACCGCCGGCTTGATGCGGAAAGGCGCAACGGACGGGAGAAGCGGACCTTCGCCGCGCCGCTCCAACGTCTCCCGGAAGGTGCCTTCTTCCGCCAGGCCGGCACCATCCTCGTCAAGCGGGCGGACCGCCTTCTGCAATGGGATTTCTCCGGCTACCGCGACGTGGCGGGCGCCGCTTCGATTGGCGAAGTCGAAGTGCTGACACCACCGGCAATCGTTGCAGTGCTTGCGGCGGGATATCGCCCCGCCTGGCACGCAAGCGCTGGAACCATCAGCGACGAACGGAAAACACGTCAAACATTCTGATTGGTTTGTCCCGAACCGATATCGTATCGTGAATGCAAGTCTGTCCCCCTTGCAAGGCTTTCTATGACATCGCTGTCCGCCACGCTTCCGCCCCGCGACGACTCCGGGCTCGGACCCGCCGACCTTGGCCTCTACGGGCTCACCGTGCTTGCCTGGGGGTTCTCCTGGTACGCAATCAAGCTGCAGGTCGGGGAGGTGCCGCCGGAGGTCTCCGTGTTCTGGAGATTCGTCCTTGCCTCGGGCGTGACGATGGCCTGGGCGCTGGCGCGCGGGGCGCGGCTGCGGTTTCCCGTGACAACACACCTGCGTTTCGCCGCCCTTGGCGCGCTCCTGTTCTCGACGAACTTCATGCTTTTCTACTATGGCGGGCGCACCGTGCCCTCGGGCCTTTTGTCGGTGATCTTCTCGCTGACGTCGATCTTCAACATCGTGCTCGGCTTCCTGATCTTCGGACAGACGATCAGCCGGCGGGTGCTTGTCGGCGCAGCGCTCGGCTTCGTCGGCGTGGCGCTGCTGTTCCGCCCCCAGGTCATGGGCGGCGGCGACTTCGACGCCTCCGCGCTGGTCGGGCTCGGCTTCTGCATCGCCGGCACGCTCTCCTTCTGCCTTGGCAACATGGTATCGGCGTCCAACCAGCGTTCCGGCATTCCGGTGGTCTCGGCCAGCGCCTGGGGCATGGTCTACGGCGCGGCGCTCATGGGCCTGGTCTCGCTGGCGCGCGGCGACAGTTTCGCGGTGCCTCTGACGGCTTCCTACCTCGGCGGGCTGGTCTATCTCGCGATCGTCGCCTCCGTCATCGCCTTCGCCTGCTATCTCACACTGCTCGGGCGGATCGGATCGGCGCGCGCCGGCTACGCCACGGTGATGTTTCCGATCGCGGCGCTGCTCGTCTCGACGGTAATGGAGGGGTTCACCTGGGGGCCGGACGCACTCGCCGGCCTCGGTTTCGTCCTGGCCGGCAATCTGCTCGTGCTGCGGCGCGGGCGGACGCGGCTTCCCGTCTGAGACAGACCTATTCGGCGGCCATCAGTTCCAGCGACACGTTGCCGATGGCGGCGCGGATATGGGCGCAGAGCGCATCATGGACCGGATCCGTCGAGGCGGCGGCGCGCAGGAGCGTGATGTCGCAGGGGGGCAGCGAGGGAAAGCCGTCGCTTTCGCCGAGAATGCGCATGCCGGAGCGCACGGCGCTTTCCGGCAGAACCGCTACGGCAAGCCCGGCCTGCACCGCACCGATGAGGGCCGCGGCGCTGGAGGAGGAATAGGACACGGTGTAGGGGCGGTTGACGCGGTCGAGAAGATCCATCGCCTGTCGCCGCCACGAGCAAGTGGTGGGGCCAAGCGCCAGACGCACGGTCTCCTTGAAGTGGATGCACATGTTGGCAGGAGCCACCCAGTGCAGCGGTTCACGGCGGATCACCTCGCCCTGCATCGGCACGCAGTCGCCGGAGGTGACGATCGCGATATCGAGTTCGCCGCGCTCGATCATCTGCCCGGTGATGATCGAGCCCTGGCACTGGACCATGATCTCGATTGCCGGGTTGAGACGGGCGAAGGCGGCCAGGACCTGGGGCAGAAGGCGCTCGGCGTAATCATCGGGAAGTCCGAGGCGGACGCTGCCGATGCTCTGCTCGCAGGCGAAGGCGGAGACGGTCTCGTCGTTCAGCCGGATCATGCGCCGCGCGAACTCGAGAAGGCGGTGTCCATCCTCCGAGAGGCGGGACTGGCGACCATCCTTGACGAAGATCTGGCGATCAAGCCGGTCCTCGAGACGCTTCATCTGCATGGAGACGGCCGACTGGGTCTTGTTCACCGCGTCAGCCGCCTTGGTAAAGCTGCCAAGCTCCGCGATTGCGAGAAATGTCCGAAGCTGGTCGATGTCGAGCGCATGCGCCATAGCGGCCTCCGCCTTGCAAACCCTGGGTAAATTTCAATACATCACCAATCGCGATGATTTTCCATAAAAAACATTCGTTAGTGTAATGGAAGCCCGGCAGCTAATTTTACTCAAGCAAGGCGAAGGAACGGCATCCCGCCCGACCGCCAGAAAATCGAGGCCCTAGGGCCGGAAAGGAGAGTGCCGTCATGGCCCCGTTCATCCATTCATCATCCGCGCGCCCCAACCGTCTTTCCATCGCGGCACTTGCCGTGGGAGGCCTGTCCGGGCTTGGCCAGGCGCTTTCCTCCTACTGGCGGCGCCGGCGCAACCGGATCCAGATCTCGGAGCTGATGTACTTCGAGGACCACATGCTCGCGGATCTCGGCATCACGCGTGGAGATGTCGCAGCCAGCCTGGCGACCAGCGACGCTGTCGATCCCAGCATCCAACTTGCCCTGCTGCGCAACGAGCGCAAGGCATCCGCACTCTCTGCCCGGCGCATTCGCCGCCCCTGATTTTCCCCGCATACGCGCGGGAGGCAGCTCCACGTCCGCCACGGCGTGGCTCCCGCGCAGTTGCCCTGTCGGCCCCTCGCCGACACACCTGGCCCGCCTCCTCGGAGGCGGGCTTTTTTTCGTTCTAGCGCCGGAGTGGGGATCCGCATCGTCGCACCTGCACCGAAGCGCAGGGAGGCGCGAGGGGGAAAGTCGGGAACGAGCCTTCGCGTCAGCGCGTGCCGGAGGGACCGTCGGCGCGGTCGAACAGGCCCTCGAACTGGCGAACCTGATGGTCCTGAATGTCGCGGCCAAGTGCAAGCCAGCTCTCCACCAGACTTGAACCGGCATCGCCTTCCACCGGCGTCTCACTGCCGCCGGCCACCGCGCCAAGCGTGCCCGCGTCCTCGGCCGGATTGTCCTCTTGCGGCCGCACATCAGAGGCGTCGCCGCCGCCGTCCGGTGCGGAGAAGAGGCCCATGTAGCCGTCCCAGAAGGAGCGCATCGCATCGGCATAGGGCGCGATCATCCGCATGGGATTGGGCACGGGCTTCGGCCGGCCGCGCGCATAGCCGGAGAGAAAGGCATCCAGAAGGTCGCGCGCCGGGCCGACGGTGAAGCGGCGGGCCACCTGCCCGAGCGCCAGCGTCGCGGCGACCGGCATCATCGTCTCGATGCCGGGTATCTCGAGCCCCGTCTGCTCGGCGACATATTCCGCGACGCGCCGGCGCATGTCCTCGGGGCCGAAGATGAAGGCGAGCGGCTCGCCGACGAAGCCACCGGGCGGCAGCGCCGAGACGCGCCCCGGTCCCGGCATCAGCGCCATCAGCGCCTCGAAACCGGACGGCGTCGAGCCGAAATGGCGGATGCCGGCAAGCGCGGCCGGCATCAACGCCTCCGCGGCCTTTCGGATCTCGGCCTCGCTCCAGCCGAACCGGCTCTTCATCGCCTCGTTGACGGAGGCGGGATCGAAAGCTCCGAAACTGGGGAAACTGTCTGACATGGCGCGCACTTTCCGGATCGGGACATCGCATCATCGACTTTTGCGCCGTCGCGGTCAAACGACGTTCTGCGGGCGCGCCGTCGACAAAAGGCAAACGGGCGCGGAGTTGCCTCCGCGCCCGCGCCATGCACCTGCCTGATCCGGCCGTGTCCCTGCCTAGTAGGCGTAGTCCTTGTAGATACGGGCAAGATCCCCGCCCCAGGCGCCCTGGTAGCGCTGCAGCAGGACGTCGGCCGGCGTCATGCCGCTTGCCAGCGTTTCCTCGACGGCGGCGAGATGGACGCGCTCGTCCTGTCCCCCGTCGCTCATCCGGGCGCGCCGCTTCAGTCCCTCGCGCGACAACGCCACCATGTCCTTCGCCAGCTCGAGCACGGTGCGGTTGCGGAAGCGCGTCTCCAGGCCGCCGCGCGGCACATCGTTGCGAAGCCCGTCGCGCTCCTCCTGGGTCCAGTCGGCCACCATATCGGCCGCCTGATCCAGAATGCCGTCGTCATAGAGAAGGCCGACCCACAGCGCGGGAAGCGCGCAGATGCGCCGCCACGGACCGCCATCCGCCCCACGCATCTCGAGATACTTCTTCAGCCGGACATCCGGGAAAAGGGTCGAAAGGTGGTTGTTCCAGTCGCCGATGTTCGGCAGGCCATCGGGCACGGTGTCCTTCAGCGCGCCGTTCATGAAAGCGCGGAAGGTGGTGCCGGTGACATCGTAGTAGGTCGTGCCGCGCTTGACGAAATACATCGGTACGTCGAGCGCCCACTCGACATAGCTCTCGAAGCCGAAGGCCGGGTCGAAGGCAATGGGCAGATTGCCGGACCGGTTGTTGTCCGTGTCCTTCCACACCTCGGCGCGGAAAGAGCGGAAGCCGTTCGGCTTGCCGTCGGTGAAGGGCGAATTGGCGAAGATCGCGGTCGCCACCGGCTGCAGGGCGATGCCGACCTGCATCTTCCGGCGCATGTCCGCTTCCGACGAGAAGTCGAGGTTCACCTGGATGGTCGAGGTGCGGAACATCATGTCGAGGCCGAGAGAGCCGACCTTGGGCATGTAGCGCGCCATGATCTGGTAGCGCGACTTCGGCATTACCGGCACGTCTTCCCGGCGCCAGGTCGGCGTCATGCCGAGCCCGAGGAAGCCGATGCCCAGCGGCTCGGCCACCTCGCGCACCTGGGCGAGATGGCAATTGGTCTCGCGGCAGGTCTGGTGGAGATTGTCGAGCGGCGCGCCCGACAGCTCGAACTGGCCGCCGGGCTCGATGGAGATCGCACCGCCGCCAATCGGATCGGCAAGGCCGATGATGAGGCCGTTATCCTCGATACGTTCCCAGCCGAGGAGCTTTTCCATGCCGGTCAGCACGGCCTCGATACCGCGCGGTCCCTCGTAGGGAATCGGCGAATTGTCGGAGAGGTTGAAGCCGAACTTCTCGTGCTCGGTGCCGATCCGGAAATCGCTTTCCGGCTTGCATCCGGCCTCGAGCGTCGCGGCCAGTTCGGCAACCCCGGTGATCGGGGTCGAATCTAGGGTGTCGCGGGCCATTCAGATTGGTTCCTTCGCGTGGTCGGCGGGCACCTTACTCAGCCCCCCCCGCCAAAACAAATGAGATTTTCCGTGATCGCGCGCGAACGTTCCCAACGCCGGCGGCGAGCTCATCGCCAGTCGCCGAGCCGCGCCTGGACCACCGCGAGCGCGGCCACCGCGGCGGTGTCCGCCCTGAGCACTCGCGGCCCCAGCGGCACCGGCGTGACGAAATCGAAAGATCGCAGTTCCGTCCGCTCCGCTTCCGAAAAACCGCCCTCCGGCCCGATCAGCACGGCAAGCGGCCCGCGCTCCAGGCGCTCAAGCGCGGCAAGCGGGTTCTGGCTCGCCTCGCCCTCGTCGCAAAACAGCAGCCGGCGGCTCTCCTCGTCCGCGCTCCAACTGGCGAGAAGCCTCGTCAGCGCAACGGGCTCGCGGATGGAGGGAACGGAAATGACCCCGCATTGCTCGCAAGCCTCGATGATATTGGCGCGCATGCGCTCCAGGTTCACCCGCGTCGACTGGGTGTGCTGCGTGAGCACCGGCACGAGGGTTCCCGCGCCCATCTCGACCGCCTTCTGGACCATATAGTCAAGCCGGGCGTGCTTGAGCGGTGCGAAGAGGTAGTGAAGATCGGGCGGCGGTGTCTGCGCGCGTGTCTGTTCCTGCGGAACAAGGCTCGCCTGCTTGCGCCCGGCAACGGCGATCCGCGCGATCCATTCGCCGTCACGCCCGTTGAAGACCAGCACCTGCTCGCCGTCCTTCAGGCGAAGCACGTTGAGAAGATAGTTGGCCTGCGCCCTGTCGGTGGCGACCGGCGTTTCGGCGCACAGGTCCGCCTCTAGGAAAAGGCGCTGCATGCGGAACTCGTAGCGCGGCATGATACCTCACTGGGACAGTCATCTCTTGCCAAGCGGCTTAGCGCCATGCGCCCTGCCCCGCAAGCCGTCGCCTGTCGACAAGGCCGGCAGCCCCCTTGACTGGAAGAGGCGGCTGGGCTCCCCTCGGCATCCGTTTCGAACCATGCAGGGAGAGGCAGTTCGCCTTGGCCGAGAGCAACAATGTCGCCGAATATACCGTCTCGGACATCTCCGGCGCGATCAAGCGCACCATGGAGGACACGTTCGGCTATGTGCGCGTGCGCGGCGAGCTTGGCCGCATCTCCCGTCCGGCGTCGGGACATATCTACCTGGACCTGAAGGATGCCCAGTCGGTGCTGGCCGGCGTCATCTGGCGCGGTCAGGCGGCGCGGCTGAAGATCCAGCCCGAACAGGGGCTGGAGGTGATCGCCACCGGCAAGATCACAACCTTCCCGGGGCAGTCGAAATACCAGATGGTGATCGACTCGATCGAGCCGGCCGGCGTCGGCGCGCTGATGGCGCTGCTCGAGGAACGGCGCAAGAAGCTTGCCGCCGAAGGGCTGTTTTCCGAGGACCGCAAGCGCCGCCTGCCTTATCTGCCGCGGGTGATCGGCGTCGTCACCTCGCCGACGGGCGCCGTCATCCGCGACATCCTGCATCGGCTTTCCGACCGGTTCCCGCTGCATGTGCTCGTCTGGCCGGTGCGCGTCCAGGGCGAGACCTCCGCGCGCGAGGTGGCGAACGGCATCGAGGGGTTCAACCGGCTTGCCTCGGGCGGCACGATCCCGCGCCCCGACCTCATCATCGTGGCGCGCGGCGGCGGTTCGCTGGAGGACCTTTGGGGGTTCAACGACGAGATCGTGGTGCGCGCGGCGGCGGCCTCCGCGATCCCGCTGATCTCGGCGGTCGGCCATGAAACCGACTGGACGCTGATCGATCATGCGGCAGACTTGCGCGCACCGACGCCGACAGGCGCGGCGGAAATCGCGGTTCCCGTGCGCGGCGAGCTGATCGCCTCTGTCGACGACCTCGCCCGTCGCCAGATTGCCGGGCTGCTGAGGCTGATCTCCGGCCGGCGTACCGAACTGCGGGCGGCGGCGGCCGCCCTGCCGTCGCCGCGCGATCTGCTGGCGCTTCCCCGTCAGCGGCTCGACACGTATGGCGAGCGGCTCTCTCCGGCGCTGCGCGCGTCCCTGCGCGACCGGCGTTCGCGCCAGCAGGCCGCCGCCGCCCGCCTGTCGCCGCATACGCTGAAACGGGCGGTGGCGATTGCCCGCGAACGGCTCGACGGATTGTCGGCACGGGCCGTGCGCGCCCATGCCCAGCGGCTGGCGGTCGAGCGTGCCCGGCTCGGATCCACTGCCAAGCTGCTGGAAAGCCTTTCCTACCGCAACGTGCTGTCGCGCGGCTACGCGCTGGTGCGCGACGCCGACGGGCAACCGCTGCGCTCGGCCTCCGGCATCGCCGACGGTGCGGTGCTGTCCATCGAGTTCGGTGACGAGACGCGCCGCAGCGTCGCGGCACTTGGCGAGGACGGGCTGCCGCCGGCTGCCGGCGCCTGGCGTCCGAAGGCAGCGGCGTCGCGCAGGGAGCCTGCGAAAACCTCCAGAAAACCCGGAGCATCCGAACAGGGCTCGCTCTTCTGATCCGAACAGGCTTGTGATCGGAAAAGGCTTGAGCCGTTGCAGCCGCTGGCTGAAACGCGAACGGGGCGCCAAGGCGCCCCGCAGCTGTTTTCCCGGGCTTCCCTCGTCACATGATCGAGGGCAGGAAGGTCACGATCGCCGGGAAGGCGACGAGGCCGGCGATGGTCAGGATGTCGGCAACGAAGAAGGGTACGCAGCCGCGGAAGACTTCCTGCACCGGAATGTCATCGCGCACGCCCGCGACAACGAAGCAGTTCAGCCCGATGGGCGGCGTGATCAGGCAGAGTTCCGCCATCTTCACCACCAGGATGCCGAACCAGATGGCACACATCTCGCCGGAGAGGCCGAAGGTGGAGTCCGCGGCCGAGACCATCTCGCCGCCGTTGAGCGCCATGACGGCCGGGTAGACCACCGGCAGGGTCAGGATCAGCATGCCGATGGCGTCCATGAACATGCCGAGCACCGCGTAGGCGCACAGGATCAGAACCAGTGTCAGCCAGGGCGAGACATGCAGGGAGACAACGAACTCCTCGAAGGCTTCGGGCAGGCCGGCAAAGCCCAGGAACCGCACATAGACCAACACGCCCCAGATGAGGGTGAAGATCATCACCGTGAGCTTGGCCGTCTCGTGCAGCGCCTGCCAGAGCTGCCTTGTTCGCATGCCGTTGAAGAAGGCAGAGATGAGCACGACAAAGGCGCCGAGCGCACCGGCTTCCGTCGGTGTGGCAAAGCCGAAGTAGAGCGAGCAGAAGATGATCAAGACGACGGCGATGATCGGCAGGGTTCCAGGCAGTGACTTGATCCGGTCACCCCAGCTGAAACCACGCACCGCCGGCGCATCGCCACGCCACATGGCAAGCGTGATGATGATGCCGATGTAGACCAGCGCGGAAAAGACGCCCGGCAGGAAACCGGCCAGCAGCAGCTTGGCCACCGACTGTTCGACCAGGATGGCGTAGATCACCAGGATCGCCGAGGGCGGGATCAGCGAGGCCAGCGTTCCGCCGGCTGCGACGACCGCCGAGGCCAGTCGCTTGGAGTAACCGACCGCAAGCATTTCCGGGATCGCGACACGGGCGAAGACGGCGGCGGTGGCGACCGAGGCTCCCGAAACCGCGGCAAAGCCGGCGGTGGCGAACACGGTGCCGACGGCCATGCCGCCAGGCAGCCATCCGAGCCAGCGCTTGGCCGCCTCGAACAGTTGTCGGGTGAAGCCGGCATAGAAGGCGAGAAAGCCGATCAGGATGAAGGTCGGCAGCACCGACAGCGAATAGGTCACGGATTTCGAGTGCGGAATGGTGCCGGCCATCTTGAGGGCGGTGACGACGCCGCGCTCGAAGCCCATACGCATGGAGAAGATGGCGATCAGGCCAACGGTGCCGACAAAGGCGGCGGCAAAGGCAACGCGCATGCCGAGCACGACAAGCACAAGCAGCAGGCCCGTCATGATCAGGCCGATTTCAAACGGGGTCATCGACGGTCTCCTTCGGCCTTTTCCGGCGTGGCGGCATCATCCGCCTCGTCGCCGAAGGCTTCCTCGATCTCATGCTTTGCTGCGGTCTCGACGTCGGCGATCACGGGAACCGCGATCGGCGCGGCGGAGGGATCGCGCACCAGCCGCCAGTAGCCCCAAAGCTGCAGCGTCAGGCGCAGCAGCAAGAGCGACAGCGCGACGGGAATGACAAGCTTCGACGGCCAGGTCGGCAGTGCGATGTCGATCGAGCTGTCGCCGAGTTCCCAGGAGCGGTAAAAATGGTACCAGGACCCGTAGATGAGCGCGGCGACGACCAGCCAGATGGCGAAGACACCGACCATCTCCGCGATCCACATGGACCGACCGGAGAGCTTGCCGAGAAACAACTCCATGCGGATGTGCCCGCCGACACGCTGGCAATAGGCGATGCCCATGAAGGCGAAGACGGCCATCGCCTGCTCGGTGATGTCGATGAAGCCCGGAACCGGCCAGTTGAAGAGATTTCGGCCGACGATCTGGACGACGGCAAGAAGCATCAGAACGAGAATGCTGGCGGCGGCGATCATATTGAACGCATTTTCCAACCCACTGAGCCATCCGTCGAAACGGATGTAGTTGGTGGGCCGGCCGCGCGATGCGGAAGGCGATGACATTGCGGACTCCAACCGGAAGACGGCGACGTTTCCAGGCTCGGTGAGGATTGCCGGAGGCACCCGGCGGGATGGCGGATCCGGGTTCCCGCAAGGTCCGGCGACACAAGCGCTGTGCCCGAAGCCCAAGGGAACGGAAAGGCGTCCGGCCGCGCGTGTCACGCGGGCCGGACGCGAGGATCCGTCAGGCTCAGTTGAGCTTGGACTGAACGAGTTCGAGCAGCTCCTGGCCCGGGATGCCCTTGGCGTCCATCTCCGAAACCCAAGTGTCCCAGATCGGCTTGCCGGCCTTGTCCTTGAAGGCAGCGATCTCGTCGGCCGGATAGGTGATCTGCTCGATGTTCATCTTCTCGAGCGTCGGATACCAGCGCTCGTAGACCTTGTCGTAGGTGGCAAGGTAGTGGTCGAGCGCCTCTGCGACGGAAGAATCCAGCGCCTCGCGGAAATTGTCGGGCAGGGCCGCATAAGCGTCCGTGTTGATCACAACCGGGCAGCTCACGGTGCCGGGATTGAGATTGGTGGTCCACCAGTTGCCAGCCTCGACCGTCTTGAACGCGAGGTGAGCGTGCGGAGCGAAGGAAGCAGCACGCACCGTGCCCGAATCCATCGCCTGATAGGTCTCGGAAGCCGTCACCGTGGTCGGCACGGCGCCGATGGTCTCCATTGCCTTGCCGATGCCACCAAGCGCGCGCACGCGCATGCCCTCAAAATCGCTCACCTTTGCCGGTGCATCGCCCTTGCCGACGAAATTGTACTGCGGCATCGGCGTCGGCATCAGCAGCTTGGCATTCCAGCGCGCCAGGTCCTTGGCCACCGCCGGATGGGCGTAGACGGCCTGCTCGACCTCGATCTGGCTCTTCAGGTCGGGAACGCCGAGGAACGGCAGCTCGATCACGGTGAGGGTCGGGTTCTTGTCTTCGTGGTAGGAGGCGCAGATCTGCGCCATCTCGAACGCGCCGAAGGAAATGCCGTCGAGGTTCTCGCGGGCCTTCGACAGCGCCTCGCCATAGGCGAGGTTGAGCGTGAATTCGCCATTGGTCTTCTGCGACACCAGTTCGGCGAGCTTCTCGACGTTTTCGGTGAAGGCGCGGCGCTTGCCCCAGAGGGACACGTTCCACTCAAGCGCGAAGGCCTCGCCGGCGAAGCCGACACCGAGGCACATGGCAGTGCCGAGCACGAGCATCTTGCGACGCAAGGTCATGAGAAATCCTCCCTGTCCGGCCACCGGTCGCAACGCCCCTTGCTGAAGGACGCTTCCCCGGGCGACGCCTTCCCTTCCCATAGGGAGACGCCAGGAACCGGGCCCGCGACCGGGCGGCCATCTGTTTGCCAGTCTCGCCGCCCCCTCCCGGGACAGCGAATGAAACCGTTAACGCAATCGGCGTGCCAGCAGCAAAGAGGTTGTAGCCCGCCCCCGCGCGCACCTGCATTTTCATGGCAAAACAAAGGCAGACGCATCTCTCGGCAATGGACGGCGCGCCCGGCGGTCGGCGAAAAATCGCCGATTACCTGAAGTTATCGGCAACATCTTGCCGACTTCAGCCCTTCGGAAGCCTCACGAGCGGGTCAGGCCGAGACGGGTCATTTTCTCGTTGAGAGTACGCCGAGGCACATCGAGCTCCTCCATCACCGCCGCAATGCGCCCGTCGTGGCGCTGCAGCGCGTCGGCGATGATGTGCCGTTCGTGGTCCTCCATGAGGTCACGCAGGCGGCCGCGCAACGCGCGGTCCTCAACAGGCCTCGGGCCGAGCACGAGGTCGCGCACCACGGGCCGGCCCATGGCGGCGGCAAGGCAATAGCGCTCGGCGGCGTTGCGCAGCTCGCGCACGTTTCCCGGCCAGTCGTACGCCGACAGGAAGGCGGCATCGTCGGAGGAAAGCGGTGGCCGCTCGACCCGGTATTCCGCGGCGAAGCGATTGGTGAAACTGTCGAACAGCAGCCGCGCGTCGCCACCGCGCGCGCGCAGCGGCGGAATGCGGATCTCGATGGCGTTGAGCCGGTAGAGAAGGTCCTGCCGCAGCGCCTTTTCGGCGACCGCATCGCGCGGATCGACATTGACGGCGCTGATGACGCGGATGTCGACGCGGGTCGGCCCGCGTCCGCCGATCCGGTCGACCTCGCGCTCCTGCAACACGCGCAGAAGCTTCGGCTGCAAGGCCATCGGCATCGCCGAAATCTCGTCGAGGAAGAGCACGCCACCGTCTGCCTGCTCGATGCGGCCGGCGCGCGCCCGCTCGGCACCGGTGAAGGCCCCCGCCTCATGGCCGAAGAGTTCCGCCTCGACCATGGTCTCGGGCAGGGCCGCGCAGTTGAGCGCGACAAAGGGGGCATCGGCGCGCGGCGACAGCTCCGCGAGCGCCCGGGCGATCACTTCCTTGCCCGTTCCGGTCTCCCCGACGATCATCACCGAGGCATCGGTAGCCGCATAGTGGCTGATCTCCGCGCGAAGCTTGCGCATCTCTGCACATTCGCCCAGGAGTCTGGCCTCCAGACCCGCCATATCCTCAAGCCGGCGCGACAACGCTCGGTTCTCCAGCACGAGCCGGCGGTGCTCCGCCGACCGGCGCACCACCGCGGCGAGCACATCGGGATCGAAGGGCTTCTCGATAAAGTCGGCGGCGCCGAACCGCATCGCCTCGACGGCCATCGACACGTCGCCATGGCCGGTCAGCAGGATCACCGGCAGATCGGCGTCGATCTCCTTGACCTTGCGCAGCAGCTCGACGCCGCTCAGGCCTGGCAGCAGGACGTCGGAAACGATGCAGCCGGGGAAGCCGGCGTCGATCCGCGCAAGCGCGGTCTCCGCATCCGACGCCTCGACCGGCTCGAAACCCGCCAGCCGCATCCACTGACGCAGCCCTGCCCGCATCGCCGGGTCGTCATCGATGACGAGAACCGGCGGACGGACGTCCGTTCCGGAAAAGTCGCTCCGCGGCACCGTCATCGCCCCCCTCCCCTGGCACGCACCATGATTGCCCCCTCCCCTGCCGGCACACCGGCTTCATGCCACCGGCTCCCCTGCCCCGGCACCCGCTCCGCGCGCCGCTTCCTCGTCCCGCGGCTCCGCATCGAGCGGCAGGCGAAGCACGAAACTCGCCCCACCGCCGGCGGCCGCTCCAACGCGCAGGGTTCCGCCGAGGTCTTCGACGATCCGCGCCGAAATCGCAAGGCCCAGCCCGAGCCCGCTCGCGGCCGGCTTGGTGGAGAAGAAGGGTTCGAAGATGCGTTCGCGCAGGTCCTCCGGCACGCCGCCGCCATTGTCGGTGATCTCGATCACCGCCGCACCGTCGCGGACGCCGGCCCAGGCCTCGACATGGGGCGTATCGGCGACCTGTCCCGCGTCGATGGCGTTGCGCATCAGATTGACCAGAACCTGCTCTACCCTGAGAGGCGCCGTCGTCGCCACCAGCGCCGCATCCGGCAGGAGCAGCCGCAGGCGGGCGCCGGTCTCCTCGACACGCGGACGCAGGAGCTTCGCACTCGTCTTCAGGCATTCTCTCAGGTCGACAGTCTCGATGCGCGACTCGCCCGGACGGGCGAAGCGCTTGAGCTCCTGCGTCAGGCTCGCCATGCGGTGGCGCAGCGCATCGATCTCGTCGAGGTTTTCCATCACCTCGCCCGTCTCGCCACGCTGCTGGTAGAGCCTTGCGCCGGAGACAAACATCCCGAGCGCCGCCAGCGGCTGGTTAAGCTCGTGGGCGACCGCCGCCGACATCTCGCCAACGGCGGCAAGCCGGCTGGCGCGCGCAAGATCGGCCTGCGCGTCGCGCAATTCCCGCTCCACCCGGCTGCGCTCGTCGACCTCCTCACGCAGCCGCCGGTTGAGCAGGCGCAGCGCTGCCGCGTCGCGCCGCAGGCCGGCCCGTTCGCGACCAAGCCGGATGCTGCGAAAGCCGAGAGCGCCGATGGCGTACAGCAGGATCAGCGTCAGCGACGCGGCCCAGACCACCGCCCGCGAGGCGCGCACCTCGGCGAGAGGCGTGAAATAGTGGATCGTCCAGTCGAGCAGGCCGACCTTCAGTCGGGCATGGCGATAAGCGGTGTCCGAGAGGGTCATCACCTCCGCGTCGACCGGCCCTGCCTGAAGCACGGGAAGGCGCACGTCGCCATACTGCCGGATGCTACGGATCGCGGCGAGGGATTCGCCCGTGAGAGGCGCGAGCGAGGCATAGCGCCAGTCGTCGCGCGTCCCGAGGAAGACCACATCCGAGCGGTCGGTCACGACCACCGTCTCTCCCGCCTCGCGCCACGTCCGCTCAAGCCCGCGCATGTCCACCTTGGCGACGACCACGCCAGTGCGGTCCGGCGTCGCGCGGGCGAAGAAGAAGCCGGGCTTGCCCGTGGTTACGCCGACCGCATAGAGCTGCCCCTCCATGCCGGCGAGCGCCTGCAGAAAATAGGGGCGAAAGCCGTAGTCGCGGCCGACAAAGGAGCCGACGCTGTCGAAGTTGCTCGCCGCGAGCGTCACCCCCTGCCGATCCATGACGTAGAGCGAGTCCGCGCCCACTGTCGCCGCCATGTCCTTGAGGAAGCGGTTTGTCGACATTGCCCGTTCCGGCGCCTCGAGCACCGCGACCGCGCGCGGGTCGCGGGCGAGCACATGCGGCAGATACCTGAATTTCTCGAGTTCGCGCAGGATGGTCTCGCGGTAGAGCGTCAGCCGCTCGCGGGCGCGCGCATCGCTCAGCCCGCGCGCCCGCTCCTCGGCAAGACCGGCTACGAAGAACGATGCGGCAACGATCAGCAGCGGCGGCAGCAACCAGGGAAGCCAGGACGCGCGACGACGCCAGCCCCGCGCCCACCGCCGCCAACCACCGTCTTCCGCAACGTCAGGCATATCCTCTGGGGACATCGCTTGTCCGATTTGCCCTGCGCCGGCCTCGCCAGCTTGGGAATTCCTTGTCATAACAGTATCTCGCGCCGGCTGCCCGGGACATCTGTCCGGCCGGTTGCCGAACCCGTCGGCATGATGTGCGCGACGGCTTCGGGCAGGGATTGCGTCAGGGAGGACGGAATGCAGTTTGCCCTCAGCGAGGAAGAGTATCTCATCCAGGACACGGCAAGGAAGCTTGCCACGGACCGTATCGCCCCGCTCGCCGAGCAGCTCGACGCCGGAGAGGGGCGGGAGGCGTTTCTGGCCAACCTGCGGCTTCTCGCCGAGAACGGCTTCATGGGCCTCAACATTTCGCCAGACCATGGTGGCACCGGCGCCGGCACGGTGGCCTTCGCGCTTGCCGTCGAGGAGATCGGGCGGGCCTGCGCCTCGACCGGCGTCACGGTCTCCGTCTCCAACATGGTCGCCGAGGTAATCCAGGCGGTGGGCAACGACGCCCAGCGCGCCCGCTACCTGCCGAAGCTGACCGGAGGCGAGTATCCGGCCGGCGCCTTCTGCCTGACGGAAGCCGGCGCGGGCTCCGATCCCGCCTCGATGCGCACCCGCGCCGTGGCCGACGGCGACGACTTCGTCCTTGACGGCACCAAGCTCTATATCTCCTCGGCCGAATACGCCGGCGTCTTCGTCGTCTGGGCCGTAACCGACCCGGATGCGGGAAAGGGCAAGGGCATCAGTTGTTTCCTGGTCGAGGCCGGCACTCCAGGTCTGACCGTCGGCAAAGCCGAAAAGAAGATGGGGCAGACGGGGTCCGCCACCAACGAAGTGATCTTCCAGGATTGCCGGGTGCCGAAGACCGCGCTCCTCGGCCGGCTGCACGACGGCTTCCGCATCGCCGTCGGCGAGCTTGCCGGCGGACGCATCGGCGTTGCCTCGCTGGCCCTAGGCATCGCCCGGGCGGCGATGGCGCAAGCGAAGGCCTATGTCGCGGAGCGCAAGCAGTTCGGCAAGGCGATCGCCGACATGCAGGGCATCCAGTGGATGATCGCCGACCGGGAAACGGAACTGGAGGCCGCGCGCCTGCTGATCCTGCAGGCCGCCGCCCTCAAGGATGCCGGCAAGCCGTTCTCCCGCGAGGCGTCCATGGCCAAGCTCTTCGCCACCGAATCCGCCCAGCGCGCCACCTATACCGCGCTCCAGCTTCACGGCGGCGCGGGCTACATTCGCGACTATCCACTGGAACGGCTTGCCCGCGATGCGCGGATCACGACAATCTATGAGGGCACTTCGGAGATCCAGCGCCTGATCATCGCCCGGGAGACAATGAAGAACGTCTGACCATACTGCCGCGCCGCTGCCGGCGCGGCGGAACAACCATCCGCACCGCGTCACCCTGCTACAGTCTTGCAGGAAATTGATTCCCATCAAGGATCGCAGGCCGGATCGGAGCTAGCTTTCGTCAACCGGCGGCCGATACCAGGGCTCATCGCCCAGCCACCGCCGTACGCAATGGAGGGATTACCCTATGGCTATCAAGGACATTCTCACGCTGGTCGATCTCGCGGGCAAGCAGCACGCGGCGCGCGCCGCGCTGGATCTGGCGACGCGATGCGACGCCCACGCCACCGGCCTGACAATCGCCTTCGAGCCTGTTGTGCCTGGCTTCGTCGCCGCGCCCATGCCGCCCGACTACATCGAGCTTGCCCGCAACCAGGCGCTCAAGGCGGCCCAGGAAGCCGGCAAGACCTTCAACGACATGGCGCGCAAGGCCGGCGTCACCGCCGAAGTCCGCACCGCGGAGATGATCACCGGCGGATCCTCGGAAACCGTGCTCGCACATTGCCGCCTCACCGACCTCGTCGTCATCGGACAGGAAAACCCGGACGAGCCGGAGCCGATGCGCGAGCTGATGATCGAATCCGTCCTGTTCGAGGGTGGCGTTCCGGTTCTCGTCGTTCCCTATATCGGCGGCACGCTGCCGCTCAAGAACGTCATGGTCGCCTGGGACGGAAGCCCGACGGCAAGCCGCGCCGTGCACGCGGCCCTGCCGATGCTGCAGATGGCCGACAAGGTTACCGTGGTCATGGTCGACACCGGCAAGCGCACCCATGGCGAGCCGGGCAGCGACATCGCGACCTATCTCGCCCGTCACGGCCTTGACGTGACGATCGACGTGGTGCCCCGGCCGAGCGGCGGCGTCGCCGATGCGATCCTCAACTACGTCTCCGACCAGAATGTCGACCTCGTCGTCATGGGCGGCTACGGCCATTCGCGCATGCGCGAGTTCCTGTTCGGCGGCGCGACGCGGGAGATCCTCGCCTCGATGACCGTTCCGGTCCTCATGGCGCACTGATCCAAGGACCAAACCGGGCCGGCGACAGGATCGCGGGCCCGGTTGCGATCATGCCGGCAGCCCCGCCTTCGCGGCGAGCGCCGCAGCCGGCATGGGGGCGCCGCCATTCGGGGGGATGGCGGCGCCTCACCTCTTGCGAAAGCCGGCCAGGGCAAATGACGGCTGGAAACTTCGACCGAACTGCCCCAGTCTTCGGGAGGACCTGACGCGGAAGGAAGGGAGATCCGCCGTGACGATCCGCAATCTCGAAAGCTTGTTCCGTCCCGCTTCCCTCGCCATCGCCGGCCCTAACCGGCTTGGCGAAGCCCCGCTCCGCCTGCTGCTCGAGCGCGTGTCGCAGAGCGGCTTTCGCGGCCGTGTCTCGTTGATCGGTCCACCCGCCGACCATGGCGGCGACCTTCCCGAAGGGATCTCCCAGGCCGCCGCTCTCGGCGATCTGCCAACGCCCCCGGACCTGCTTCTCCTGACCGGCCCGCCCCAGGACGCGGCCGGTATCATCGAACAGGCGGGCGCCGCGGGAACACGCGCAGCCATCGCGCTTTCGGCCGGTTACGACCGCTGGGATCCGGAACATGTGCAGGCCGCGCTCAACGCCGCGCGCCCAAACCTGCTGCGTCTGCTTGGACCGGGAAGCCTGGGCATCGCCGCGCCCGGATCAAAACTCGCCGCCCATCTCGGCACCTGCGAGGCGAAACCCGGCGACCTTGCCTTCATCGCCCGCTCGGGAACGGTCGTGAACGCAACGCTGTCGTGGGCGCAGGCCAATGGCACCGGCTTTTCCGGCATCGTCTCGCTCGGTCAGCGCACCGATATCGACGCTTCCGACCTGCTCGACTGGTTCGCGCTCGACTACAAGACCCGCGCGATCCTGGTGCATCTGGAAACCATCGCCAACCCCCGCAAGTTCCTGTCCGCGGCCCGCGCGGCGGCACGCTCCAAACCCGTCGTGGTGCTGCGCTCGGGCCTCAGCCGCGAACGCAATCATGACGGCGTGACCCATGCCGGGCGCATCGCCCGGCCGGACGCGGTGTTCGACGCGGCGCTCGCGCGCGCCGGCGTGCTGCGCGTCGACGACATCGACGAGATGTTCGAGGCGGCCGAGACCGTGAGCCGGATCAAGCCGATTTCCGGGCGGCGGCTCGGCATCGTCGCGACCGGCGGCAGCCTGGCGACACTGGCCGGCGACCAGTTGAAGCGGCAGGGCGGGCGGCTTGCCGTGCTCGGAGAGGACACCGCCAGGGAACTGGCGCCGCTGCAGCGGCCCGGCCTTGCCGGCACCAACCCCCTCACCCTCGACGAGCTGGCGCCGCCGGAGCGCTACGCCAAGGCTGCCGCGGCCATGCTGGCCGACCGCGCGGTCGACGCGGTGCTTGCGGTGGTCGCCCCCTCGCCCTTCGTCGACATCGCCGAGACGGCCAACGCACTCGCCAGCCTGCAAGCGCCAGGGCGCGCAGGCCATGCACGCCGCAAGCCGCTGCTGGTGGCCCTGACCGCCGGCGCTCCGCTGCCACGCGCGGCGCTCGATGCCGCGCGCATCCCCTGCCACGCCAGCGCCTCGGAGGCGGTGCGCGCCTTCACCCATCTCGCCCGCTACGCCGAGGCACGCGAGATGCTGATGGCCGCCCCGCCAAGCCTGCCCGCCGACTTCTCTCCCGATGTCGAGACGGCGCGCAAGGTCGTCCTGGCGGCGCTGGAACGCGGCGAAAGCTGGCTCCTGCAACATGAGGTGCGCGAGGTGCTTTCGGCCTATGGCATCACCCAGGTCGAAAGCCGCATGGCCGCGAGCCCCGAGGACGCCGCCGACATGGCCCGCGAAATGCTCGCCGATGCCGACCGGCTGGCGATGAAGATCATCTCGCCCGACCTTCCCTTCAAGTCCGATGTCGGCGGCGTGGTGCTCGACCTGTCCGACCCGCAGGAGGTGGAGCAAGCGGCGCGGACGCTTCTCACGCGCATCGGCGAAAGCCATCCACAAGCCCGCATCTCCGGCATCGTCCTGCAACCGATGGTGCGCCACGCTCACGCCAGCGAGATCTTCATTGGCCTTGCCGACGACACCACCTTCGGTCCTGTCATTGCTTTCGGACATGGCGGAACGGGCGTCGAGGTGATGGGGGACGTGGCCCTCGCCCTGCCGCCGCTCGATCTCAACCTCGCCCAGGAACTGATTTCGCGGACGCGGGTGAGCAAGCTGCTCGAGGGATTCCGCAACCGGCCCAGGGCCGACCTCCACGCCATCGCGCTCACCCTCGTGAAGGTGTCGCAGATCGCCGTCGACATTCCCGAGATCCGGGAAATGGACATCAACCCAATGGCGGTCGACGCGCATGGCGTGATCGCGCTCGACGCGCGGGTCGCCATCGCAAAGCCGGCCATCCACCCGGGCCGCAAGGGCACCTCGCGGCTGGCGATCCTGCCCTATCCGCAGGAGTGGGAGCGGCTGCTCACGCTGAAGGACGGCCGGTCAGTGCGGGTGGGACCCGTTCGTCCGGAGGACGAGGCGCGCTACCGCCGCTTCTTTGAGGAAAAGGTCTCGCCGGAGGACCTGCGCCTGCGCTTCTTCGCGCCGGTGAAGGAGTTCAGCCACGCCTTCATGGCCCGCCTCGTGCAGCTCGACTATGCCCGGGCCATGGCCTTTGCCGCGTCCGATCCCGACACCGGCGAGATCCTCGGCGTCGTTCGTCTCCACGCCGACCCGGACCACCAGACCGGCGAATATGCGATCATCGTGCAGTCCGGCCTGAAGGGCGTCGGCCTTGGCTGGGCGCTGATGCAGCTGATCATCGACTATGCCGCAGCCGACGGCATCGCCACCATCAAGGGCGAGGTGCTCAAGGAAAACACCACGATGCTTGCCATGTGCCAGGCGCTTGGCTTCTCCGTACGGCCCTCGTCGGACGATGAGGCGATCGCGGAAGTGACGCTGCCGGTCGGTGACGGCAAGATCGCCGGCTGAGACACGAAAAAGGGCGGAGACTTGCGTCCCCGCCCTTCGCATCCTTCATGCCCCTTGCGCGTCTGCCGCGTCAGCCGGCGCGGATCTGGCTCAGCGTGCGCACCGGTGTGATCGCTTCCGGATCGAGCTTCAGATGCAGAAGCGCCGGCTTGCCGGAGGCCTTGGCACGGGTGAACGCCGGTCCGAATTCGGCCGCCGTCTCCACCGTCTCCGCATGTGCTCCATAGGCGCGGGCAAAGGCGGCAAAGTCCGGATTGACCAGGTTCGTCGCCGAAACCCGCCCGGGAAACTCGCGCTCCTGATGCATGCGGATGGTGCCATACATGCCATTGTCGACGACGACGAGAATAATGGCCGCGCCCTCCTGGGCAGCGGTGCCGAACTCCTGCATGGTCATCTGCAGGCAGCCATCGCCGGCAAAGCAGACCACCTCGCGCTCGGGGAACTTCAGCTTGCCCGCAACCGCCGCCGGCAGGCCGTAGCCCATCGAGCCGCTCGTCGGTGCAAGCTGGGTGTTGAGCTTGCGGAACCGGTGGAAGCGATGCACCCAGGTGGCGTAGTTGCCTGCGCCATTGGTAAGGATCGCGTCCTCGCCGAGGTTCTCCTCCAGCCAGTCCATGACCTCGGCCATCTGCAGCGCGCCGGGCACCTGAGGGCGCGCGCCGGACCAGGCGAGATAGTCGGCGTGCGCGTCTCCGGCACGACCGTCCCAGGGGATCTCGTTCGGCGGCTGCAGCGCCTCGAGCGCGGCGCAAAAGCCGTTGGGCGAGGCGTTGATCGCAAGCTCCGGCAGGTAGACGCGGCCAAGTTCCTCAATCCCCGCATGGACATGCACGAGCGCCTGCTCGGGCGCCGGAATATCCAGCAGCGTGTAGGACTGACTCGGCATTTCCGACATGCGACCGCCGACGAGCAACAACAGATCGGCCTCGCGCACCCGTTCCGCGAGCTTCGGATTGATGCCGATACCGACGTCGCCCGCATAGTTGGGATGCAGGTTGTCGAAAAGCATCTGCCGGCGGAAGGAACAGGCAACGGGAAGCTGGAAGCGCTCGGCAAAGCGGGTAAACGCGGCCCGCGCCGCCTCGCTCCAGCGGCTGCCGCCGATGATCGCAAGCGGGCGCTCGGCAGCCCACAGCCGCTTCTGCAGATCGGCCATCTGCGCCAGCGAGGGATGGCTCTCGACGGGCTGGAAGCGGGCCAGCGCCATCACCTCGGCGGTTTCGGCGAGCATGTCTTCCGGCAGGGCCAGCACCACGGGGCCTGGGCGACCGGATGTTGCCGTATGCCAGGCGCGCGACAGCATCTCCGGGATGCGCGCGGGATCCTCGATCTCCGCCACCCACTTGGCGATGGAGCCGAAGACCTGTCCGTAGTCGACCTCCTGGAAGGCATCGCGGCCGCGCATGCCGGTCTCGATCTGCCCGACGAAGAGGATCATCGGCGTGGAGTCCTGCTGGGCGACATGAAGGCCCGCGGCCGCGTTGGTCGCGCCGGGCCCGCGGGTCACCATGCAGATGCCGGGTCGGCCGGTCATCTTGCCCCAGGCCTCGGCCATCATCGCCGCGCCGCCTTCCTGGCGGCAGACGGTGACGGGAATCCGTGCATCATGCAGCGCGTCGAGCACCGGCAGATAGCTCTCGCCCGGCACGCAGAAGACGCGCTCGGCGCCGAGCTGCTCCAGCGCCCGCACGATCAGCGCGCCGCCCGTGCCCGAAATCCGGCTGTTGTTGTTGGCCATGTCGTCGTTCCACCCCGATCCCGGAAGAATTGTCCATCTCGCGGTTTATATCGACCCGGCGGCACAGCCGCAAAGCCGGGAACATCCGCAACCAATTCCAGAATGGAATGACCCCTCTGGTGCGAAACGACAAAGGCCGCCGGCATGCCGGCGGCCTGTCCTGAAATCCGGTGCAAAGGCGGCCGCTCAGGCGTCCTGAACGGTCACCACCTGGAACGTCACCAGCTCGCCATCCTCATCCTTGATCGACACATATTCGCCGACGCGGAAGGGATGAGAGCCGAAGCGGTAACCGGCCTCGTCATCCTCGTCGCCGCCAAGATCGTAGTGGAAGGCCCAGGACCCGCCCGGCCGATGCAGAAGGTGGCCGATATCCTCCTCCTCATCCGCCCAAAACCGCCGCACGCGGCAACGCTCGCGCAACTGCTTCCACGCGGCGGCATCGATGTGTCCCTCGCCGTCGAGCGGAGCGACAAACTCGTAGCCGTGCCGGGCGGAGCCGTTGGGAAACTCCTTCGTCCGCGCAAGATTGAGGCGGATGATCTTCAGGCCGTTCTGGTCGCTCATGGGCGCAAACTCCCTTGTTCTTGCGTGCCGCCCCGATCGGACGGCACCTGTCGTTCCCGGCGATATCGTCTGCCGGGACAGTGCCTTTCACATTGAGGGAGGTCAAACCGGGAAAGCAAGGCCGAGCGCGCAGGAGCGCAAGCGCCGTGTCAGGCCAAAATAAAAAAAAGGCGGGGCCGGAATACCGGCCCCGCCTGGGCAAACGACGCCCTGCCTGGGAGGGGGGAAGCGGGCGTCGTCCGACCCGAGGGGAAATCTCAGCCGGCCAGCGCCCGCACCGGGAGTGCGGCAGGCACGGCGCTCTCGGCGCGCGGCGTGGCACGGCGGGTGCGGATGCCGCGATAAGCAAGCCGGTGGTGGAACTCGCAATAGGACTTTGCGCCATCAGCCCCGGCCGAGCAGAAGTGGAAATCATCATCCGAGGGATCGCCGATCGGCCACTTGCAGGTGCGGCTGGTGAGCGTCATCAGCGTGATCCTGTCCTCGCCGGCCGGAGAGGCGCAGGACGCCTCGAAATTGGCCTGTGCGAGCGCCACGTCGAATTCGTCACGGGCCGCATGGCGGGCGGTGTCCTCGCCGGTCACCGGGCGCTGCGCCGGCCGACCGCTAACGAAAGCAAGCGACGGCTGGCCGCGCTGGACACGCACCTTGGGGCGCTGGCTGGTGGCCGGCGAGCGCTTCGGCAGGCCCATCCGGTGCGCCTTGCCGATCACCGCATTACGGGTCACGCCGGCCATCACATAGGCGATCTGACTGGCGCTCAGGCCCTGCAGCCAGAGTTTCCTCAGCAGATCTTCGCGTTCCTGGGTCCAAGACATGCCCTGCCTCACTTCTTGTTTTCGTCGGCGGAAGACCCTGAAGAAGATACAGAGGTCCTCTTGGTGCCCAGCATCCTCATGCCGGACAGCCACCAACTCCGTTGCCATTGTGTGCGATCGAAATCGCCGATGGGGGACCCTGCGGCTATTGCCTGTTTGGGGCCGTGCTCTCCGATGACCGTGCATCGAATATGCAAATAACATAGTTAACAAATTGCTAATCGGTCAATTTATAACTGTTTTCAATCTGATTTTTACTTCTTTTTCTCAAGTATTATTGATGTAAGTGATTTTACAACAATATCCAATACATCACTTTGAAATCTCATATTTGCCTTATGCAAACTTTGCTCAGGGTGGGCAAACCCCTTTTCGGTAGATATCGTATAATAATATTTGACCCCATCCTTTTTTGCCAATATCACCCCATCATCACACAACTTCTCAACTTTCCTACGAACTGTTGAGTATGGAATATCCGTTTCCTCAGATATCGTATCGATATCCGCCTTTATCTTGTTCGAATTCGCAATTGATATTGTCGTTATAATCATCAGACTACCAAGATCATTTACTTCATATTCCTCCATAAAACGGAACATAAGGCTAAAGAACATTTCGTAAAGGCGAAGAATACGATGTGCCTCGGTGGTAAGCGCCTCATCCTGCGACGTCATGCCAGCGTCCCTCTGCCCTTGCTTTGTCATTTTGACGAATAACAGCCTCTTGCCAGATCACTTTCGCCCCAATTCCGCCCGACCTCACGATTCGCGATTACGTAAAGGCAATGTAGAACCGGCGAAGTTTCAGTTTTCCATAAATTTTAAATGAATTGGATTCACCTAACGTCAATCCCGGGAGATATCAAAAACCAGCCCCATGACCGCGCGCACCATGCCCACGCTCATGTCCAGCTCAGGATTCTGTGGATCGGGCATGTCGCCGGCAAAGAGAAAGACCACTGATTTCCCGCGCCGTTCCTTGGCGACGACGCCGTTTTCGATATAGGGGCGCAGCCGGCGCTCGACGGTGGAGCGGGAGGCGTCGAGCTTCTCGGCCAGCAGTTCGGCGTCCATCGGCGCGCCGCGCAGGTCCGCGATCGCGATGAGCACGAGCATCAGCACATCGGCGACTTCCCGCGCCTCAAAGCTGTCCTGCATGCGCAAGGTCAGGTCGTAATAGGTTTCCAGCAGGCGACGGGTGCGAAACCGGGTTCCCTGCGTCGCGTCGTCGCCGGCGGAAGCCGCCCTCTCTTCCTCGCCATCCGCCGCAGTGCGCGCTGTGGGAGAAGATCCGGCACCGCCGGCTGTTCCAGGTTTCGCCGGAACTGGCATCGTCCTGCCTCCTCGCTCTCGGCCGCGCCGCGACAACCGCATAGCCGTCGCCACCGACCTGGCCACCAAGCGTGCATCAGGACAGCCACTTGCGCAACGATACGCGGCAAGCTGTTCGCCCTATCGTGGAAAAGCCGCCTGGCGCAACTGCTCCGGCACAAGCCCGGCTTGCGACATCCAACCGGCCTCTGGCATCATGGAACTGGGAGCATTCCGTCGGCGGGACCATGCCAACTGCTTGACACGATGCCGGCGACACTCCTGGCCTGAGGCTTTGCCGGGCCAGCCCTCCCGCCCCTCAGCCCCTCTTTTCTCCCCTGCAAAGGCAGGCTCTTTGAGGCACGAATGCGCTTTCATCTTCCCTGGAATCTGGCGTTCTCCCGCATGGTGGGCGGACCGCACCCCCTCGTGGTTTCCTATGCGACCAATTGCAAGGATCACAGTTTCGACCATGTGGCAGCGATGGAGCAGTCCCCGCCCTCTGCCGTTCGTCGCGGCACACAGCGGGTCGCATCCTATCTTCGCTCACGAGCACGCGGGCTGCCGAGCCGCCAGTCGTGGCGACTGGCGCGCCAGGTGGATTTTGCCGAGATAGAGGCAATGGACCAGGCCCTTCCCGAGGATGCCATCCTGTTCGTCCACACGGCGCCACTCTACTTCGGCAAGCGGCCCTACATCTTTCACTTCGAGTCGTTCCAGACCCTGTTCACACCGCTGCTGTTCACGGGACAGACCCGCGGCGTCGACCTGAAGAAACACGGATACCACGCACATCTTCTGGCCGAACTCGGCTCCAGCCGCTGCCTCGCGATCTTTTCCCATATCGAGCACAGCACGGAAATCCTGCGCGAGGTGATGGGCGATTCCGTGGCGCGCAAGGTCCACTATGTTCCCCTCGCCTTTCAACTCGACAACACCGACTGGTTTCCGCAGAAGTACGAGACGCCCGGTGTCGAGATCCTTTTCACGAACTCCTTTCACAACAATCCGAGCTCGTTCTACCTGCGCGGTGGTCATTTCGTCCTACGCGCGGTCGAAAGCCTGCGCGCCCAGGGTGCCGACGTATCCCTGACGGTTCTTTCCTCCAAGCCGCCGGAGTTCGCCGACCGACCGTATTCGGAGACCTCGCAGGGCATCAGATGGATAGATCGCCGCGTTGACGATGGCGAACTGGACGCGCTCTACCGTCAGGCCAAGATCTTCGCCAGCCCTTCCGCTGGCTTGCATTCCTATGGCCTCGTGCGCGCCGTCGCGCATGGTTGCGTGCCGCTGGTTTCCGACGCGCTCGGCTATGACGAGTTTCTCGGGAAGGACAAGTTCACGGCCGGAAGGGTCGAGGGCGTGTTCGACACCGTCTACAGGCGCGAGGACGCCGGCTGGTACAGCGACGACTATTCCACCTTCAGGACGGCCGATGCGCAACTCGCCGCCGCGACACTCGGCGAGATCGAGCGGCTTCTGGCAACGGACCTCGGGCAGCTCGCCGCCTGCAACCGCGAGCGGATGGCCCGGGCATTCGCCCACGACGCACAACGCAGGCGGTTCAACCGGATGGTCGAAGACATGCGCTGAAAGCCGCGACAAGCGAGACCGCGCACGGCCCCGCGCGCGGCCACAACACCGCAAACGCGCATAAGCGGCGGATGCAGGAGCGCCCGCATTTCAATGAATTTCGACAGGGGAAATATCAGGGAGGCGAATGGTACAGACGGTTGGAGTTGAACCAACGACCTTCGGAGCCACAATCCGACGCTCTAACCAACTGAGCTACGTCTGCACGTCAATTCGGTGGCGGAAGCTAGTTTGAAAACGCGGGGAATGCAAGAGGTCCGCACCCGTGTTTTTCCGCCTCGTCCACAGCCATGGAGAGGCTGCGTTAGCGCCGCTGCGGCAGGGGATAGCGCAATCGGCACGCCGTATCAACACAGGTCTCGCGCGGAAGCGCCGATCTGGCCAATACGCCATGAAAAAGGGCCCGGCGTGCGAGCACGCCGGGCCCTTTCATAGCTCAAGAAGGCACCTGTGAAATCAGGCGACCTTGAAGTCCTTGGAGCTCTTCTCGACGGCGCCCTTGAACGTGCTGGACATCTCGCTGCCGAGCTTGGTGGCGAGTTCCTGCATGTCCTTGGCCTGCGACGAGAAAGCCTCGAACTGGCTGCGCATGAAGGAGGTCTGAAGCTCGATCGCCTGAGCAACCGTCTTCGCCTCGATGAGGTCCTTCATGAAGCTGAAGGTCGCGTCGCTGTTGGTGCGCGCGGCGTCGACAGCCTTGTGGTTCAGGTCGAGGACACCGCGACGCGACGTCTCGAAGCCGTCTTCCATGAGGTCGGTCGCGTCTTCGGCGATCGTCTTCATGCGGGAGTAAGCTTCACGGGCCTGCTCGATGCCCTTTTCGGCCATCTCGCGGGTGGCGGCGGGGATTTCCATCTTGGGCATCGAAAAAGCCTCGAAATTCGGGAATGCGACAACGGTATCGTCGATCGCCTTGGCAGTCTTGGCGCGCGCGGTCTTGGCAGCCGCGGTCTTGGCCTCTGTCTCGGTCATGCTTCCAGCTCCTTTTTTCCGGATCGGGTCCGGGCCTTGCGGCCCGCCCGGCGCTCCGGCTGGGAAAAGGTCTCGCGATCCGCAAGCAGGGACATGCTCCGATCGCCAACTACCCACCCTATATAGCCGCACTTATTGTGCATTGCAACATAAATCTCGCAACGCACCATATTCGAGACGAAACAAAGCTCATCACTCAGGCTTCAGGGAGCCGGAGCGAGGAAGCCGGGCAATGGCGCCCGGACGGCGCGAGACCGCCCGAAACGGCGGTTCCGGCAAAACCCGGCGCGGGCGGGATCGCCGCCGCGCCGGGATCGCGTCCTACTTGGTGCCGGCGTTGCGGGCTGCCGCCTGGGCCGTCTTGGTGGCCTTGTCGCCGAGATCGCGCACCTGCTCGCCGAGCGTCTCCATCTGCTTGCGCAGATAGTCGTTCTGCAGCGCCATCATTTCCTGCACGTCGCCGGCGCGGACCATCTTCTGCGCCAGTTCGAAGGCGGCAGTGATGTTCTCCTCGCTGTATTCCAGCGCCGCACGCCCGAGATTGTCGGCTCCGGCCCGCACGGTCTGGGCATGGTCCTCGGCAGTGCCGACGGCCTTGCGCGTGGCTGCCATGTATTCATCGAAGGCCTTGCGCGCCTGTTCGACGCTGCGGTCGGCGACCTCACGCATCTGCTCGGGAATTTCGAAACCAGGGGTCTTGCCCTTCGTCATGTCGTTTCTCCTTCTGCGCTCGGTCCTCGTTGACGTCGCAATACGCTCGCCGCCACCCGCGACTGCCGGTGCGGGAGCGAAACCCGGTGCCCGCACGCGGACACCCCTTGCAACAGGTAGCGATCCTAGATGAAATCGCCATGAATGGGAGTCCTTGCGCCTCGGTTTCCGGCCCCGTGGCCTCACGCGCGGTTAACCACGGCGGCAGAGAATAGCGCTCCAGCGCCTGCGCGGCGTGGACGACTCGAAGTTGAAGCGATATTTAACATTCTGTTTACCGCACCCGGCGTCTACCGGGATGCCGACCGCCATCCGGAACGCGGGCGGCGCTGGGGCAGAAAACGGGCTGAAAGGCGGAGGCGGCATGCCCATGAACAGCCAGTTGAGCACCTTCATGGCTTTGAGCGGCTTCGCGGCCGCGACCATCTATCTGACCGACAACCGTCCGGCCTGGATATGGGCCGACGACGGCAAGACCGTGCTCTGGGCAAATCCCGCCGGCGCGGCGTTTTTCGGCGTCAACTCGCTTGGAGAGCTGTCGGATCTGTCCGGCCTTGCCCGTGCGCCAGCCCGGCCGCACATCGCCCGCGTCGCCACCACGGGCCCGACCGACCGCGACACCACCGATCGGCTGCGCTTCTACCGCGGCCTCAGGGTCATGCTGCTGACCTGCGCCTGCCGCCGCCTCGTCCTTCCCGACGGGCGCAACGGCGCGCTGATCGTGGCAACCGACGCACCGGACCGCGCCGGGGCGCCGGCCTCGCCGGCGGATCTGGTCACGCTGCTCGCAGCCCAGGGGACCGCAGTGGTCGTCTATCGCCGCAACGGCGAGATCGCCGCACTGACCCCCGCCATCGCGACGACGCCCTCCTTCGAGGCGGTCAAAGATGCGCTTCACGCCGCCAAGCACGCGCCCGCGCACGCCCGCCTCGAGGTCGACGGCGAGGCGCATGACGCGCGCCTGCTGATGCTGGAGACCGGCGAGATCCTGCTCGCCATCGATACCGCACCGGACGACGCTGGCGTTTCCGATCCCGCGGAGACAGAAATCAGCGCTGCTTCGGCAATCCTCGAGGCGCCGGCGACCAGCGTTGCCGAGGCGCACGCGCCGGAGGCGGAAACCCTTGTCGCCGATACCGACGACGACAGGGCGGAGGTATCAGACGAAGACGTATCCGGCGAAGACGCGTCGGGCGAAGAAGACACCCCTTCCGTTTCCGTGACGGCGCCCGCTGCAGCTCCGGCCACAGCGCCCGCGACAGAGCCGGCTCCGGTCCGGCACGGCTGGCGCGCTGCCGGAAGCCTGTTTGCCTTTGCCAGCGCGACGCGCTTCCTGTCTCCAGGCAGCCCGGCCACGCCCGCGGCGAAACCGGCAGCCGACACCGGGATCGCCGATGCCGGCGACTACGTGGTTGACGAGAGGCCGCTTCCGGACAACGCCGCAAGCGATTTTGCCGAGCCGGACATGGCCAGCGTGTTTGTCGAGCACAGTCTCGAGGAGACCTTCGGCGAGGCCGAAGACGCTCCGATCGAGGACGACGGGGAACGGGATGACACTTCCGCCCCCCTCCTGCCGACGCACGAGCACGCTGCAGAGTGGACCGATACCGAAGCGGAAGCCGTGGAACCCGCGACCGCCGTTCTGGCGGAGGCCGACGCATCGCTTCGGGAAACAGAGGATGCGGGCGGCGAGGTGCCGGACGGCGACGCTTCGTCCGCCAGCGAGACGGCTCCTGTTGTCTCCGGGGCATCCCCCGAACCCGAGGCCAGTGCCGATATCGCCGGCTCCGGCTTCCTGTTCGAACGGCGCGAGCGCGCGGCCCGCTTCGCCTGGAAGATGGACATCGACCGGCGGTTCACCTTTCTCTCCCCGGAGTTCGAGGAAGCGCTCGGTCCGGAAGCCGGCGACATCGTTGGCCTGACGTGGGAAGAAGTCGCGGAGCGGTTCGCGCTGGACGACGACGGCCGCGTGGCCGCGGCCCTGCGCCGGCGCGACACCTGGAGCGGGCGCACCGTGCTCTGGCCGGTGAGTGGCCAGGCGCTGCGCGTTCCCGTCGACATGGCCGCCCTTCCCGCCTTTGACCGCAATCGCGTGTTCGAGGGGTTCCGCGGTTTCGGTGTCTGCCGCACGGCGGAAGCGGAAGCCGACCCCGAAGGGCTTGGCACGACGCTGTTGCCGCGCGAGGCCGCACAGATTTCGCCGGAGCCTGCCAAGACCGGTGAGACCGCCGAGGAGCCGGTGTCTGAGGCCGCGGCAGCCCCCCGCGAGGCGGAGCGCGACACCGACACTGGCGAGGCTGCCGGAACGCTTGCCGCCGTCGCCGCGACCGGCGTGGTGATCGCAAGCGCCCTCACCCCGTCCGAGGCGCAGGCCTTCGAGATCGAGGCGGATACAGAGCCGCGCGCAGAGGACATATCGTCGACGGACGAGATCGACGGCGATGTGGCGGAAGAAGCCCTTTCCGACGACGTTAAAACCGCTGATGCGGAGGCATCCGGCACCCTCCTTGAAGAAGCCGGCGACACCGAAGCCGCCATCCTCAAGACCGTGTTTGCCGAGAACGCACCGGACACGGAAAGCCGACCGGAGAATGATCTCTTCGCGCAGGCGAACGAAGCCGCACGGGAAGACGACGCCGCAAACGCGGATGATGCCGCCCCCGTGACTGACGTCGACGAGAGCGCCGCCGGCCAGCTGGCGGAGACGGTAACGCCGGAACATCTGTTGTCGGGCGAGGAGATCCTGCGGGTCGTCGCCGACGAAACCGACGACCGAACCGGCCTCGCTCCGGCACCGGCGTCCGAGGGCCCCGAAGACGCCGCCGCAGAACGGCCCGAGGGCGTCTCCCGGCACGAAGACACGGCCCTGGAGGGATCGCGTCTTTCGCGTCCGGAGCGCGAGGCCTTCCGCAAGATCGCGGAGGCGCTCGGCGCCCATACCGCCGATGAACCGGCCAGGATATCCGCGCCCGGACCCGCCATCTCCGACCTGCCTCCCGTCGCCAGCGAACCGCGCGACGACACGGCGTCGACGGACGAGCCGGTCGCAGATGCAAGCGAGACGGATCCGCTCCTCACGAACGACAATGGGCACGAGGACGAGGTCCTGCCGAGCGCATCGGACCCGAACGTCATCTCCCCCCTGCCGGAAGCTCCGGCGCGCCCGCGCATCTCCGCCGTCCCCACCGCACCGGTTCCCCCGGTCGAGACAACGGGCCGGGCCGAGACGCCGCGCGCGCCGCGAACGACGCTGCTCGACAAGCTGCCGGTCGGCGTGGCGATCGTGCACGGCGAGGACGTCGACTACGCCAATGCAACGCTGCTCGACCTTCTCGGCTACCCGAACATGACCGCGCTGAAGGAAGCCGGCGGCCTCGACGCGCTCTTCGCCGAGCCGGAGGACTGGCCAAGCTCGCTTCCCGGCGCGATGACCGAACGGACAATGCGCATCCGTCTCGCCGAGGGCGGCGGGAAGCCCGTCAAGGCGCGGTTGCACACGGTGCCGTGGCGCGACGGCACCGCGCTGATGATGTCGCTGCTCGACCGCCACGACCCGGTGCAGGAGGCCACCCTCGACCGGCTGCACGAGGCGCAGACCGCGCTGTCGCTGGCCGAAGAGCAGGCAGCGGAAATGGACGCGGTGCTGGAGACGGCGACCGACGGCGTGCTGATCCTCGACGAGAACGGCCTGATCGTGAAGGTCAACCGCTCGGCCGAGGCGCTGTTCAACGCCACGCGCGAGGAAATGGTCGGCGCGCCGCTGACGGACTATCTGGCCCAGGAAAGCCATCGCGACGCCGTCGACTATCTCGACGGGCTCGCCCGCAACGGCGTGGCGAGTGTGCTCAATGACGGGCGCGAGGTGATCGGGCAGCTCGGTTCGGGCGGCCTGATCCCGCTGTTCATGACCATCGGCCGCGTTGGCCATGGAGAGGGGGGCGCGCGCTTCTGCACGGTCCTGCGCGACATCACCCAGTGGAAGAAGGCCGAGGAAGAGCTCACCGACGCCAAGCGCCAGGCCGAGAACGCCAGCTCGAAGAAGTCGGACTTCCTGGCCAAGATCAGCCACGAGATCCGCACCCCGCTCAACGCCATCATCGGCTTCTCCGAGGTGATGATGGAGGAGCGCTTCGGTCCCGTCGGCAATGATCGCTACAAGGGCTACCTGCGCGACATTCACAATTCCGGCTCGCATATCATGAGCCTGATCAACGACCTGCTCGACCTGTCGAAGATCGAGGCGGGCAAGCTCGACCTGACGTTCGAGGCCGTCTCGGCCAATGACATCATCCGCGAGTGCGTCGCCTTGATGCAGCCGCAGGCCAACCGCGAGCGCGTGATCATCCGCGCCAGTCTGCCGACCTCTGTGCCGAACATCGTCGCCGACGGACGTTCGGTTCGCCAGATCGTGCTGAACCTCCTGTCCAACGCCATCAAGTTCAACCAGCCGGGCGGGCAGGTGATCGTTTCCTCGGCGCTGGAGGATTCCGGCGAGGTGATCCTGCGCGTGCGCGACACCGGCATGGGCATGAGCCATCAGGACCTTTCGGCCGCGATGGAGCCTTTCCGCCAGCTCCACACCGCCCGTCACGGCGGCGGCACCGGTCTCGGCCTGCCGCTGACCAAGGCGCTGGTCGAGGCGAACCGCGCAAGCTTCCGCATCGATTCAGAACTGAACCACGGCACGCTGATCGAGATCACCTTCCCGCCGCAACGGGTTCTGGCGGAATAAGGCAGGCCATTGACCGCAGGTAGAGGGCGGGACATTGTGTGGGCCCGCCGTCTTTCCGCGCGCTTCCGTGTGCGGCCACCCAAAATCCGGACATGCCGATGCTGAGCCTTGCCG
The DNA here is from genome assembly GCF_048268045.1 of Stappia sp. Taxonomy (GTDB): domain Bacteria; phylum Pseudomonadota; class Alphaproteobacteria; order Rhizobiales; family Stappiaceae; genus Stappia. The sequence goes on along the minus strand of NZ_JBLWWG010000004.1, from coordinate 155,540 downwards.
CTATCGAGGACGCCGCCGAAATCGTCTACCGCGCCATGCGCCCCACCCCGCAATATGCGTGGCCGCTGCTGTCGGAGGCCACCGGCCGGACGGTCTGGACCAAGCACGAGAACCACACGCCAACGGGCGCCTTCAAGGTCCGCGGAGGGCTGGTGATGCTGCGCGAACTGGCCGGACGGCTGCCGGGCGGAGCGGGCGTCATTTCCGCGACCCGCGGCAACCACGGCCAGAGCCTTGCCTTTGCCGCCCGTCGCTACGGGTTGGCCTGCACGATCGTCGTGCCCGAGGGGAACTCGCCCGAGAAGAACGCCGCGATGCGGGCCTTCGGCGCAGAGCTGGTCGAGCATGGCGAGGATTTCGATGCAGCGAAAGCCCATGCGGCCGTGCTGGCCGACGAGCGCCGTCTCACCATGATCCCGAGCTTTCATGCCGATCTGGTGCGCGGCGTCGCCACTTACGGCATGGAATTCATGCGCGCCGTAGCTGACCTCGATGTGATCTACGTGCCCATCGGCCTGGGCTCCGGCATCTGCGGGCTGATCTCGGCGCGCAACGTCCTCGGACGCAGGACGAAAATCGTCGGCGTGGTGTCTGAGAACGCCGATGCCTACGCCCGCTCCTTCGAGAGCGGCCAGCTTGTCGACAGCGACAGCGCCGTGACCTTCGCCGACGGCATGGCTGTCCGCTGTCCGGACGAGGCGGCGCTTGCCGTCATCCGCGCCGGAGCAGAAGACATCATCCGGGTCGGCGACGACCAGATCGCCGAGGCCGTGCGCCTTCTCTACCGCTCGACCCACAATCTCGCCGAAGGAGCCGGTGCCGCCGCTCTTGCCGGCCTTGTGGCCGACCGGCGCCGGGGCGACACCGCCGGCATCGTCCTGTCGGGACAGAACATCGACACGGGATTGATGTCGGAAATTCTTGCGGGAAAGACACCTGGCGTCTGACAGCCACCGCCAGCCTCGACGCAAAGCCGGCGTAAGGTCCAACTACCACCTCCGCATCGCGGGCAATAGTTTGGAATCATTCCAGATTATTGATTTTACACGTGATTATTCTTGACAGTGACACTCTTGTTTTTATGATGCCGGCATCGACTCGCGCAACGAAAGTTGTGCTTGAGCGAGTGCCACCAACGTCAGGGCCTTGCCCCCTGGACGTGAGGAGACATCCATGACGAAAATGATTTCCGCAACGCGTGCCAGCGCTCTTGCCGGCCTGGTCCTTGCTTCCGCGACACTCGCGACACCTGCCTTCGCCGACGGCGAGGTCAACATCTACTCCTACCGCCAGCCTTTCCTCATCGAGCCCATCCTGAAGGCGTTCACCGAGGAAACCGGCATCAAGGCCAACGTGATCTTCGCGACCGACGGCCTGTCCGAGCGCATTCAGGCCGAGGGCGAGAACTCGCCGGCCGACGTGCTCCTGACCGTCGACATCGGGCGCCTCGATGCGGCCAAGCAGCTCGGCATCACCCAGCCGATCTCGTCCGAGGTGGTGAACGAGAACATTCCGGCCAAGTATCGCGACCCGGAAGGCCACTGGATTGGCCTCACGACGCGCGCCCGCGTCGTCTACGCCTCCAAGGAGCGCGTCGATCAGGACAAGATCACCTACGAGGAGCTTGCCGACCCGAAGTGGAAGGGGCGCATCTGCACGCGCAACGGCCAGCACGTCTACAACGTCGCTCTCATCGCCTCGATGATCGTCAATGACGGTCCGGAGAAGACCGAGCAGTGGCTGAAGGGTGTTCGCGACAACCTTGCCCGCAAGCCGTCCGGCAACGATCGCAGCCAGGTGCAGGGCATCTACTCCGGCGAATGCGATATCTCGCTCGGCAACACCTACTACATGGGTGCGATGCTGAAGAACGAGAAGGAGCCGGAGCAGAAGGAATGGGCCAACTCCGCCAAGATCCTGTTCCCGAACGCCGACGGTCGCGGCACGCATGTGAACATCTCCGGCGTGATGATGGCCAAGAATGCACCGAACAAGGCCGAGGCGGTGAAGCTCATCGAGTTCCTGACCTCCGACAAGGCGCAGCACGTCTATGCCGAGACCAATGACGAATACCCGGTGAAGCCGGGCGTGCCGGTCTCCGAGCTGGTCGCGTCCTGGGGCGAGATCCACCCCGACGACATGTCGCTGTCGGACATCGCCAAGCACCGCAAGGAGGCCAGCGAGCTGGTCGACAAGGTCGGCTTCAACGATGGACCCGCGAGCTGATCTCGAGAGTTCAGTTCCCCGCGACGCGGCGCCCGGTCATTGCACTGGGCGCCGTTTGCCGTTGGTTAAAGCCAACGTGCGAGCCTGAAGACAAACTTGCGTCGCACAGCATGGCCGAGGCCCGATGACTGACGTTCTCGATCATGGCGCCGCACCCCGTGCAGCGCGCGCACCCAAGACCTCCGCCACCGCGGCGGACCGGCTGTGGGTCACCGCCGGTATCGTCGTCGCGGCGCTGACGCTGCTTCCGATCCTCTCGCTTGTGGTGCTCGCCGCCCAGCCGACGGGCAATGTCTGGTCTCACCTGATCGATACCGTCCTGCCGCGCTCGCTGTGGACCACCGTTCTGCTGATGGCCGGCGTTGGCGCGATCACGCTGGTCGTCGGCGTCGGCACCGCCTGGCTCGTGACCATGTGCCGCTTTCCGGGGCGCGCGTTCTTCGACTGGGCGCTTCTGATCCCGCTGGCCGTCCCGACCTACATCATCGCCTACACCTACGTCGAAATCCTCGACTACACCGGACCGGTGCAGTCGGCGATCCGCGCTGTCTTCGGCTTCCATACGGCGCGCGACTACTGGTTTCCCGAAGTTCGCTCCCTGCCCGGGGCGATCTTCGTCATGGGCTTCGTCCTCTACCCGTATGTCTACCTGACGACGCGGGCCTCATTTCTCCTGCAGTCGGCCTGCGCCCTCGACGTATCGCGCACGCTCGGCGCCGGGCCGGTGCGCCTGTTCCTGCGTGTCGCGCTGCCGCTGGCGCGCCCGGCCATCGTCGTCGGCGTGTCGCTTGCGCTGATGGAATGCCTCAACGACATCGGCGCGGTCACCTTCTTCGGCGTCCACACCATGACCTTCTCGGTCTATGACACCTGGATCAACCGCTCGAGCCTTGCCGGCGCCGCGCAGCTTGCCTGCGCCATGCTGGCGCTCGTCTTCGCGCTGCTGTGGATCGAGCGGCACGCGCGGCGGCGGCAGCGCTTCCACATCACCTCGTCGCGCTATCTGGCCCTGCCGAGCTACGCGCTCGGCGGCGTCCGCGGACTTGCCGCGACACTTGCCTGCGCCGTGCCAATTCTCATCGGCTTTGTGTTTCCCGCCGCCCTGCTTGCCGATTATGCCAGCCGCCGGCTCGAGGATCTCGCGTCACCGCAACTCCTCGCCGCGGTCGGCAACACGCTGACCCTTTCGATTTCGGCGGCCCTGCTGACCGTCGTGATCGGTATCGTCCTCACCTTCGCCCAGCGCGTGCGAACCAACGCGCTGACCCGCCTATGCGGTCGCATCGCCTCCATCGGGTATGCGATCCCGGGAACGGTGCTGGCCGTCGGCATTCTCATTCCGCTGGCCCAATTCGACAATTTCATCGACGGCGTCGCCCGCTCGACCTTCGGCTTCTCCACCGGCCTGCTGCTCGTGGGGTCGGGAACGGCGCTCGTCTACGCCTACATGGTCCGCTTCCTGGCTGTCGCCTACGGACAGGTGGAGGGCGGGCTCGGCAAGGTGACGCCGCACCTCGACATGGCCGCGCGCACGCTCGGCCGCTCCTCCGGCAAGCTGCTGTTCGAGATCCATCTGCCGCTGATCCGCCCGGTGCTGATGACCGCGCTGCTGCTTGCCTTCGTCGACTGCATGAAGGAATTGCCGGCGACCATCCTGCTTAGGCCGTTCAATTTCGAAACGCTCGCGACAACCGTCTACAACGCTGCCTCACGCGAAGCCTTCGGCGAGGGGGCGCTGCCGGCGTTGCTAATCGTTTTGGTCGGCCTGGTTCCGGCGATCATGCTGGCACGCACCTCGGCACGCACCTTCCGCGACCGCAGCAGCACCCGCAAGACCGGCCAGGGCAGGTAACAGCCGCCTTTTCTCCCCCGCTCCCCACGCGATTGCCAGCCGCCTACCAGAGGCGGTCGCGCAGCGAAAACCAGCTCATGGCAAGCGCGAGGATCGGCCACCGGAACATTCGCCCGCCCGGGAAAGGCGGCGTCTTCAGCCTTGAGACGACGTCGAAACGATCCGTGTCGCCGAGGATCGCCTGTGCCACCACGTGGCCCGAGAACCCCGAAATCGCAACGCCGTGGCCAGAGAAGCCGGCGGCGACATAGACGCGCGGATGGGTGCGCCGGATCGCGGGAAGCCGTGTCTGGGTAACCGCCAGCGTGCCGCCCCAGACGTGGGAGGCCGGCACCATGGCAAGCTCCGGGTAGACCTTGGCCAGATGCGCGCGCACGAAGGATTCCAGATCCCGCGGACCGCCCCGGCGGTAGGTCTCGCCGCCGCCGAACAGGAGGCGCCTGTCGTTCGTCAGGCGCCAGTAGTAGACGACGAAGCGGCTGTCCGAGACCGCCTCGCGACCGGGGATGAGCGCATCCGCCTGCGTCTTTGTCAGCGGCTCGCTGGTCAGGATGTAATTGTTGATCGGCATGACGCGGGCCTCGCTTGCCGCATCGAGGCCGGCAAGATAGCCATTGCCAGCGAGAAGCACGGCCTCCGCCTCGACCCGCCCGCCCGAATCCGTCGTCAGAACCGCGCCGGAGGGACCGTGTTCGAGCCTGACGACCCGGCTTGTCTCATGGATCGCACCACCGGCCCTTTCCACGGCCTCAGCCAGACCCTCGGCGAGCTTGAGCGGATGCAGGTGACCACCGCCCATGTCGCGCACGCCGCCATGATAGACATCCGTGCCAATCGCCTCGGCAAGCGCCTCACGGCCAAGCGGGCGCAGCTTTTCGTAGCCGTAGTCACGGGACAGCTTTTCCGCGTAGTCCCATTCCTCGGTGACAAAACGCTTCTTGTGCGCCGCCTCGATCAAGCCCGGCATCCAGTCGCAATCGATGCCATGGCGCTCGGCGCGCGCGTGAAGCAGCGCCTTGGCTTCCTCGGCCAGATCCCAAAGGCGACGCGCCATCTCGGGGCCATACTGCGCCTCGAGATAGTGCTGGTCGCGCCGCTGGCCGCTGTGGAGTTGGCCGCCGTTGCGCCCCGTCGCGCCCCAGCCGACCCGCTCCGCTTCGAGAACCACGACCCGTCGCCCGGCTTCCGCCAGCGTCAGGGCGGCATTGAGCCCCGTGAACCCTGCCCCGACAATCGCCACGTCCGCCTTGAGCGTTCCCTCGAGCGCCGCGCGGGGCGGGCGCTGAGGGATCGTGGCGGCATAGTAGCTGGGCGCGTGGGCGGCTCGTGCAGGCATCGGGGCTCGGATCGAAACGGGGCTGAAGGCGCGGAAAAACAGTCTCAGGCGGCGACGCGCCCGTCCTTTTTCAGCGCCGACCAGGTCTCATCGAGGGTGCGTTCGGCCCGTGCGACCAGGTCGTCCGCCTCCTCGTGGGAGAGCACCAGCGGTGGCGAGATGATCAGACTGTCGCGCACCGCGCGCATGACCAGACCATTGTCGAAGGACGTGTCGCGGGCGAGCGCACCGACCTCGCCGACAGGCTCGAAAGCCCGCGACCGGTCGCCGCGCGCCGGCACCAGCTCGAGCGCACCGACCAGCCCCACCATGCGCGCTTCGCCAACCAGCGGATGCTCGCCGAGCTCCAACCACTTCTTCTGCAGATAGGGGCCGATGTCGTCGGCGACGCGCTCCACCAGCTTCTCGCGCTGGAGGATCTCGAGATTGGCGAGCGCGGCCGCGCAGCAGGCCGGGTGCCCGGAATAGGTATAGCCGTGATAGAATTCGCCGCCCTTTTCGATGAAGGCGTCGGCGATCCTGTCCGAAACGAGAACGCCGCCGATCGGCAGATAGCCCGAGGAAATGCCCTTGGCGATCGGCATCAGGTCCGGCTCGATGCCGTAATACTGCGAGCCGAACCAGGTGCCGAGCCGGCCGAAACCGCAGATCACCTCGTCGGCAACGAGAAGAATGTCGCGTTCCTTGCAGATACGCGCGACCTCCGGCCAGTAGCTGTCGGGCGGAATAATGACGCCGCCCGCCCCCTGGATCGGCTCGGCGATGAAGGCCGCGACCGTGTCCTCGCCAAGCTCGTCGATCTTGCGCTCAAGCTCGCGGGCCGCCCAGAGGCCGAACTCGTCGGGCGACATGTCTCCGCCCTCCCCGAACCAGTACGGCTGGGCGACGTGATGGACGCCGGGCACCGGCAGGTCGCCCTGCTCGTGCATGCCCTTCATGCCGCCGAGGCTCGTGCCGGCGAGCGTCGAGCCGTGGTAGCCGTTCCAGCGGCCGATGATCGCCTTTTTGCCGGGCTTGCCTTCCAGGTCCCAATAGGTGCGGACCATGCGGAAGACGGTGTCGTTGGCCTCGGACCCCGAGGAGGTGAAGAAGACGCGGTTGAAGCCGGCCGGAGCGAGTTCCGCGAGCTTCTCCGCCAGCGCGATCGCGGGCGGATGGCTCGTCTTGAAGAAGGTGTTGTAATATTCGAGTTCGCGCATCTGGCGGGTGACCGCATCGACGATCTCTTCACGGCCATGGCCGACCTGGCAGCACCAGAGCCCCGCCATCCCGTCGAGATAGCGCTTGCCGTCGCTGTCGGTGAGCCAGACGCCCTCGGCCGAGGTGATGATGCGTGCGCCCTCGCGGTTCAGCGCACCGGTGTCGGTGAAAGGGTGGATGTGATGAGCCGCGTCGCGCGCGCGCAGGTCGCTCGTCGGATATCGGTTCGAAGAAGCGGTCATGGTGCGTCTCCCGGTCGTTTCTTCATCATTGATTGGCATGGAGCGTGAGGGAAGGCGTGTGTCAGACGTTGAGCAGCAGGTATTCCCGCTCCCAGGGGCTGATCACGCGCATGAAGGTTTCGAACTCTTCCTGCTTCACAGCACGATAGGTGGCGACGAATTTCTCTCCGAAGACATCGATCAGATCGTCGCATTCGCCAAAGAGGTCGACCGCCTCGAGAAGCCCGCGCGGCAGAGCGTGCATGCGTTCGCTGAAGTCGCCCATGATGGGCTCGTCCGGCGTCAGCTTCTGCTTGATGCCGAGATAGCCACAAGCCAGCGAGGCGGCGATGGCGAGATAAGGATTGGCGTCGGAGGATGGCACCCGGTTCTCCAGCCGGCGCGCCGCCGGCTTGGAGTTGGGCACCCTCAGACCGACCGTCCGGTTGTCGTATCCCCAATGGACATTCACCGGCGCGGTCGTGCCACGGGTGAAGCGCCGGTAGGAATTGACGTAGGGCGCAAGGATGCAGGTCACGGCCGGCAGGAACGCCTGATGGCCGGCGATGAAGGCCAGGAACTCCTGGCTCGCCTCGCCGTCCTCGCGCGAGAAGATGTTGTTGCCCGTCTCCTTGTCCACCAGCGACTGGTGGATGTGCATGGATGAGCCCGGCTGGTTCGACATGGGCTTGGCCATGAAGGTGGCATACATGTCGTGGCGCAGCGCCGCCTCGCGGATGGTGCGCTTGAACAGGAACACCTGGTCGGCCAGTTCCAGCGGGTGACCGTGGCGCAGGTTGATCTCCATCTGCGCCGCGCCTTCCTCGTGGATCAGCGTGTCGATCTCCAGCCCCTGCGCGCCGGAGAGGTCATAGAAATCGTCGATCAGATCGTCGAACTCGTTGAGCGCGGAGATCGAATAGGACTGACGCCCCACCTCCGGACGGCCCGAGCGGCCGGTAGGCGGCTCCAGCGGATAGTCCGGATCGGTGTTCGGACGCACCAGGTAGAACTCCATCTCCGGCGCGACCAGGGGCTCCCAGCCCTCATCCTCATAGAGCGCCAGAACGCGCTTCAGCACGTTGCGCGGCGCCGTCTCCACCGGAATGCCCTCCCGCGTGTAGGCGTCGTGGATGAGCTGGGCGGTGGGATCCGTCTCCCAGGGCACCGTCGTCAGCGTCGAATAGTCGGCGCGAAAGAACAGGTCGCCATCGGTCGGGCTGTGCTGGAAGCGCTCGTCGTCTGGCGGATAGTCGCCCGAGATCGTCTGGGCGAAGATCGACGAGGGCATCGTCATCACCGGCCCCGAAAAGAACTTCTCCGTCGGCATCATCTTGCCGCGCGCCACGCCGGCGAGATCGGGCACGATGCACTCGATGTCCTCGATCCCGCGCTCCGAAAGCCAGATGCGGGCCTCGTCGAGGGTCGCGACGCCGCGACGGCTGTCGAGCTTGGGTGCGGATTTCTTTTTCTTGCTCACGTCATCCTGCCTTTCCGGCGCGGCGCGGGCCCGTGCAGTCCCGGACCGGCTTGCGGGCAATTCGCCCCCGGCCCATGCGGATCGCCCCGCAGTCTCGGCGCCAATTTGTGATCACATTACAGACGTTGTCAATCAGCGGCTCCGACGGCGCGCTCCAGCAACTCCATGCCACAACGGATGTCCCCTTCGACCGCCTGTGCCAGCGCCTCCCCGTCGCCGGCGGAGATGGCCTCGACGGCCTGCTTGTGGTGATCGACGAGAACCGCGGTGCCCACCCGACCATAGACCGTGCGCATGAACGGGCCGAACTGCATCCACAGGCTCTCGACCAGCGGCAGAAGAACCTCCGACCCGGCCGCCTCGTAAATGCGGAAATGGAACTCATGGTTCAACCGCATGTAGGTCTCGGCGTCGCCCGTCTCGAGGCTCTGGTCGATACGCCTGTCAATAAGGAGCAGAGCCTCGGCATCGACAGGCCCGAGACCCGGACTCGCAAGGCGTGCAAGCTCGGGTTCCAGCAGGAGACGCGCCTTGAGGATCTCCGCGAGCCGCGCCAGCGTCATGGTCGGCACCTGGATGCGGCCGTTCGCCCGGATCTCCAGCGCGTTACCCGCGGCGATGGTGCGCAGCGCCTCGCGCACAGGCATCGGACTGACACCGAGCTCCTGGGCAAGACCGCGCAGGGTGACCGTGCGCCCCGGCACGAAACGCCCGGTGAGCAACGCCTCGCGCAGGCTTCGCTCGACCTCGCTGCGCATCGGTCCGCGGGTGCGGCGCAAACCTTCCTCAACGCGCATTCGGGGCCTGGCGCCCATTCTTTTGGTCTCCGGCTTAGCTTGACAGTTCTCGCTACAAGTGATCACATTTTTAGATCAACGACAATCCCGGCGCCCCGGACCCTCGACAAGAGCGGCCCTTCCGCGTCGTCACGGAGGTATGAATGCGAGAGACCCAGCGCTCGGCCTGGACCCGCCCGCAAGGCAGCGAGCTTCTGGACGAGGAACTCGCCCGCTTCGAGGCGGAATACCCCGACCTGGACACGGTCGAGGTCATCCTGCCCGACAGCAACGGCGTGCTCAGGGGGAAGTGGCTTCCCGGAAGCGCCCTGCGCAAGGTCTTCGAGGGCGGCGTCGCCCTGCCCTTCTCGCTTTTCGGTCTCGATGTCTGGGGACGCGAGGTCGAGGAAACGGGCATGCACATCGAGACCGGCGACAAGGACGGCGTCTGCTGGCCGGTGCCCGGGACCCTGCGCTCCGTGCCATGGGCCGCCAGGCCGACGGCGCAGGTGCTCCTGTCCATGCATGACCGCGCCGGCATGCCCTTCCTCTGCGATCCGCGCCACGTGCTCCGCCGCATGACCGAGCGGCTGGCCGCCCACGGGCTGACGGCGACCGCCGCCTTCGAACTGGAGTTCTACCTCTTCGAGGACCAGGACGACGCCGACTGGTCGGGCGCCCCGACGCCGGTTTTCTCCACCCATCTCGGACCGGCGCGGCAGAACATGTATGCGCTGTCGGACCTCGAGGCGCTGATGCCGCTGGTGGACGAGTTGCGCCGCTCCGCCGATGCCCAGGACATTCCGGCCGACGCGGCCGTGTCGGAGGCCGCGCCCGGCCAGTTCGAGCTGAACCTGCACTACCGGCGCGACCCGCTGCGGGCAGCGGACGACGCGGTGCTGCTGCGCCGCCTCGTCGCCGGCGTCGCCCGCAAGCACAATCTCAAGGCCTCCTTCATGGCCAAGCCGTTCGTGGAATGGCCGGGCAGCGGCATGCACGTCCATGTCTCGCTGGAGGATGGAAACGGCAACATCTTCTCCGACGCAGCCCTTGGAGAGATCCGGCTCGGACACGCGATCAAGGGCCTGCTCGACAGCATGCAGGCGGCGCATCTGCTTTTCGTGTCGACGTTCAACGGCTTCCGGCGGATGCAGCCGGGCTCCTATGCGCCGACATCGATCTGCTGGGGGCACGACAACCGCTCCGTGGCGCTGCGCGTTCCCGCCGGCACGCCCGGCTCGGAGCGCATCGAGCACCGCATCGCCGGAGCCGACGCCAACCCCTATCTGGTGCTGACCGGCGTGCTCTCCGGCATGCTGCAGGGCATCCTCGGCAAGGAGGCCCCGCCGCCGCCGGTCGAGGGCAACGCCTACGAGAAGACCGCGCCGCACCTGACGCCCTGGATGGACGAGGCGATCGACGCCTTCGCCGCCTCCCAGCGGATGAAGGAGGCGGTCGGCGAGGACATGCACAAGGTGCTGGTCGACATCAAGCGTCACGAACTCTTTGCATTCGGGCGCGAGATTTCATCACTGGAACGGCAAACCTACCTCTGAGGCAAAACAGGGACGGGAGAACATCGACCGAGTCGCAACAGCGCTCTTGAGCACCAGGATCATCGCTTCTAGGCTGCTTGCACCATAACAAGGATCCAGACGCTCCGGCCGCGTGGCGACACTGCGGACGGAGTGGCCCACCGCCGAAACGGAGGCAGGACACATGAACAAGTTCCTCATGACGGGCATCGCCCTTGCCGCGCTCGCTGGCGCCACCGCCGCCAGTGCGCAAGAGCGAACGGTGCGCATCTACAACTGGTCCGACTACATCGACGATTCGATCCTCGCCGACTTCACCAAGGAGACCGGGATCAAGGTCGTCTACGACGTGTTCGACAGCAACGAGATGCTGGAGACCAAGCTGCTGGCCGGCGGCACCGGTTACGACGTCGTCGTTCCCACGGGCACCTTCCTCGGTCGCCAGATCCAGGCCGGCGTGTTCCAGAAGCTCGACAAATCCAAGCTGCCGAACCTGAAGAACATGTGGCCGGAGATCTCCTCGCGCATCGAGAAATTCGACCCGGGCAACGAACACGCGATCAACTACATGTGGGGCACGACCGGCATCGGCTACAATGTCGAGAAGATCAAGGAGCGCATGCCCGACGCGCCGCTCGATAGCTGGGACATGGTCTTCAAGCCCGAGATCATCTCGAAGTTCGCCGACTGCGGCATCCACTTCCTCGACACCGCCGACGAGATTTTCCCCGCCGCGCTCAACTATCTCGGGCTGGATCCGGACAGCGACAATCCCGAGGACTTCGCCAAGGCGGGCGAGCTCCTGATGACGATCCGTCCCTACATCCAGAAGTTCCACTCCTCCGAGTACATCAACGCGCTCGCCAACGGCGACATCTGCATGGCCATCGGCTGGTCGGGCGACATCCTGCAGGCCCGCGACCGCGCGTCGGAGGCCAACAACGGCGTCACCGTCGCCTATTCGATCCCCAAGGAAGGCGCGATGATGTGGTTCGACAACATGGCCATCCCCGCGGATGCGCCGCATGTCGAGGAGGCCCACGCGTTCCTCAACTACATCATGAAGCCGGAAGTCATCGCCAAGGCGACCGACTACGTCTTCTACGCCAATGGCAACAAGGCGAGCCAGGAGTTCATCAGCAAGGAAGTGCTTGACGATCCGGCGATCTACCCGAGCGAGGCGACGATCGACAAGCTCTTCAGCGTCACCACCAAGTCGCCCAAGGCGATGCGGTCGCGCACCCGCGAATGGACCAAGGTCAAGACCGGCAGCTGAGCCGCTCTTCGTTGACAGGGGGAGCCGGCTCACCACCGGTTCCCCGGATGCTTCAGCGGGTACAGGAGGGGGTAAGCTTGGCGAAGAAACCGGTCGGACCAGTTCGCCGCAGCTTTGCGCCATGGGATGATCCCGGCGCGCGGCCGTTTATCGAATTCCGAAACGTGACCAAGACCTTCGGCGATTTCACCGCCGTCGATGACCTCTCCCTCAAGATCTATGAGCGCGAGTTCTTCGCCTTGCTCGGCGGCTCCGGCTGCGGCAAGACGACGATGATGCGCATGCTCGCCGGCTTCGAGACCCCGAACGCGGGCCAGATCCTGCTCGACGGACAGGATCTTTCCGGCGTACCGCCCTATCGGCGGCCGGTGAACATGATGTTCCAGTCCTACGCGCTGTTCCCGCACATGAGCGTGGAGGCGAATGTCGCCTTTGGCCTCAAGCAGGAAGGCCTGCCCAAGGCGGACATCGCCAGCCGCGTCGCCGAGATGCTCAAGCTCGTCAAGCTGGAGGCCTTTGCCAAGCGCAAGCCGCACCAGCTTTCAGGCGGCCAGCGGCAGCGCGTGGCGCTCGCCCGCTCGCTCGCCAAGAAGCCGAAGGTGCTGCTCCTCGACGAGCCGCTCGGCGCGCTCGACCGGAAGCTGCGCGAGGACACCCAGTTCGAGCTGATGGACCTGCAGTACGAGCTCGGCATGACCTTCCTGATCGTGACCCACGACCAGGAGGAAGCCATGACGGTGGCCGACCGCATCGCCGTGATGGACCGGGGCAAGATTGTCCAGATCGCCACGCCCTCGGAGATCTACGAAGTTCCAAACTCGCGTTTCGTCGCCGACTTCATCGGCGACATCAACATGATCGAATGCAAGGTGATCGGCCGCGAGGGCGATGCGACGCGGCTGAAATCGATCCTCTTCGGGTGCGAGATCCTCGTCGCCCAGACAGTGGAGGCCACGGCCGGAGACACGGTCTGGTTCGCCATCCGTCCGGAGAAGGTCCGCATTTCCTTCGATGAACCCGAAAGCAAGGTTAACGCGCTGTTCGGCGAAGTCTGGGATATCGCCTACCTCGGCGATGTGTCGATCTTCCATACGCATATTTCCGACGAGGAAACCGTGCGCGCGACGGTGGCGAACCGCAGCCGCGTGGTCGAGCACCCTGTGGGATGGGACGACAAGGTGTGGCTGAGCTGGGACGCGGACGGCGGGATGGTGCTGACACGTTGAGCCCGGGCGGGCGCCGGCCGCGGCCGGCACTGGGACGGAAGGGGAGCCGAGCATGAGCGACAGGCACGACGCGACCGATCCGACGGCGGGCGAGACTTCCGGCGCGGGAGCCATGCGGGCACAAGACGCGGGCAACGTCGTGCCGGAGGCGGTGGCCGCGAAGGCTGCACGCAAGCGGCGCAGTCTCGGCGACATCGTGCTCATCGCCATTCCCTACGCGTGGCTTCTGCTCTTCTTCCTCGCGCCGTTCTTCATCGTCCTCAAGATCTCCTTTTCCGAGATCGCCGTGGCGATCCCTCCCTATATTCCGACCTTCGACCCGGCCGAGGGCCTTTCCGGTCTGGTCGAGATGTTCCGGGGCTTTTCCTTCGACAACTACATCTGGCTCACGGAAGACGACCTCTACTGGAAGTCCTACCTGTCGAGCGTCTCGATCGCGGCGATCTCGACCCTCATCACGCTTGCCGTCGGCTACCCGCTCGCCTACGGCATGGCGCGCGCGCCCAAGGCCTGGCGGGCAACCCTCTTGATGCTCGTCATCCTGCCGTTCTGGACAAGCTTCCTGATCCGCGTCTACGCCTGGATCGGCATCCTCAAGAACGAGGGCCTGCTCAACCAGCTGCTGCTGTGGCTCGGCGTCATCGACACGCCGCTGACGATGCTCAACACCAATATCGCGGTCTATATCGGCATCGTCTATTCCTACCTGCCGTTCCTGGTTCTTCCGCTCTACGCCAATCTGGAGAAGCTCGACGGGGCGCTGCTGGAAGCGGCCAGCGACCTGGGGTGCCCACCCTGGCGCGCCTTCTGGGCGATCACGGTGCCGCTGTCGCTGCCCGGCGTCATCGCCGGCTGTTTCCTGGTCTTCATCCCCGCGGTCGGAGAGTTCGTCATCCCCGACCTGCTTGGCGGCTCGGAAACGCTGATGATCGGCAAGACGCTGTGGGTGGAGTTCTTCACCAACCGCGACTGGCCGGTCTCGTCCGCCGTCGCCGTCGTGCTCCTGCTCATCCTGGTGGTACCGATCGTGCTCTTCCAGAACCAGCAGCAAAAAGCCGCGGAGAAGGGGCTGTGAGCGCGCGCGACCCGGCTTTTCCCGCCGCCCATGACATCCATACGGGAGGACTTGCGTGATGCGTCAGGGACCGAGCTGGTTCAACGTCACGTCGCTGGTGCTGGGGTTCTCCTTCCTCTACCTGCCGATCGTGCTGCTGGTCATCTATTCGTTCAACGATTCCCGCCTCGTCACGGTGTGGGGCGGGTTTTCCACCCGCTGGTACGGCGAACTCCTCAACAACCAGCAGCTTCTCGACGCGGCCTGGGTGACCCTTCGCATCGCCTTCGTGTCGGCAACGCTCGCCACCGTGCTTGGCACGGTCGCCGCTCTGGTGCTGTCACGCTCGGGGCGCTTTGTCGGGCGTTCGCTGTTTTCCGGGATGGTCTATGCGCCGCTCGTCATGCCCGAGGTGATCCTCGGCCTGTCGTTGCTGCTGCTGTTCGTCGCCGTTGACCAGTCGCGCGGCTTCTGGACGATCATGATCGCCCATACGACCTTCGCCATGTGCTACGTCGCCGTGGTGGTGCAATCGCGGCTTTCCGGCTTCGACCGATCCTTGGAGGAGGCCGCGCTCGACCTCGGCTCACCGCCTCTGCCGACTTTCTTTTCCATCACGCTGCCGATCATCCTGCCGGGCGTCATCGCCGGTTGGATGCTTGCCTTCACCCTGTCACTCGACGATCTGGTGATCGCCAGTTTCACGACCGGACCGGAAGCCACGACCCTGCCGATGAAGATCTATTCGCAAGTCCGCCTCGGTGTGACGCCGGAGATCAATGCGGTATGCACCATCCTCGTCGGCGTTGTGACGCTGATCGTGATCGCGGCATCGCTCTACACCCGCCGCCAGGAAACGCTGCGCCAGCAGGACATGCGTCGGGCCGAAGCGCAGGTCTGACGGCAGCGATAGCGTCAGCGCCCCGGGCGCTCGCTCATGTTGGTGAGATCGGGAACGACGAGCGGATGCGCGAGCGTGCCGCGCAGCAGCACCGGCAGGCTTGGCGCATCGCCTGCGGCCTTGCGCGCCCGCAGGCCTCCCCGCAAGGAAAGCGCTCCATTCTCCGGTGCAATGCGCCCGGTGGCCTCCAGCCGGTGGGCCTCCGTCTCGGCTTCCAGGGCCGTCACCTCGATGCGCTCCGGCGCGAACGAAAGGCTCGCCTCGACGCTGGCGAAGCGGCTCGGAGCTTGCGCGTCCGCGGCGTCCGTACGTCCGAGCAGGCCAGCGAAAACGGCTTCCGCCCCTCCGCTTCCAAAGGCGAGATCGCGCCCCGAGAGGCGCGCCTCCCCGCTGCCCCGCGACAGGAGCTCCGACAGGGTCCGTCCGGTCGACTTCCATGCCCCGCGCCCGCCAAGGACGCCTGCGGTCGGGCGCGGCAGGGGATCGGGCCAGGGCAAGGCGGCAACGGGGCGCGGGTCGGCGACCAGGGATACGGAAGCCATGTAGTCGCCAGCTTCACCGCCGGGCTTGAGGCGAGCCGCCAGATCGAACTGGCCGCCGTCGGGTTGCGTCTCGCCTAGGTCGAGCGACAGATCGCCCTCCCGCAACAGAATGGACGCGGCCGACGGCCCCGCGACAAGGGTGCCGGCGGCAAGCCGCCCGGTCGACAGCCGAAGATCGATGTCCATGGTCTGCAGAAGCCCGGCAAGCGGATCGCCCATGCGGGCTTCATCGCGCAGAAGCGCCGACACGTCGTCGACTTCCGCCAGATAGGCCGAGGCATCGAAGGTCTCGAACGCGAGCGTTCCCTCCAGCCGGGGACGCGACCGTCCAAGGTCCAGCGCCAGGCTTCCGTCGCCGACGTTGCCATCAAACTCGATGCGGGCTTGCGGCAGCGACAGCGCGGCAGACGAGATCTCGCCGGTGCCGCGCATCAGCAGCGCACCGAAAGCAGCTTCGCCGGGCATCGCCCAGTCGAAGCGCGCCCCGAGGCCACGCAGGTCGCTGGTCTGGAACTCGATCGTACCGCCGAACCATGTCTTGTTCACACGCCCGATTTCTCCATCGAGGCGAAGGGTGGCGAGTTGCGAGGCTAGAGAGAGCGAGAACGGACTTTTCCCCTCGCCCGCCAGCAGCGATCTGTCGCGCAACGCGACATTGATCTCGACGGTCTGGTCCGCGACACGCAGCGCACCGCGCAGGTTTGCCGAGGTTCCAGAGGCAGACAGGCGCAGCGACAAATCCCGGGCGATCACCTCCTCGCCGACGCCGCGCCGGGCCAGAACGAGGGTCGCGCGGTCGATGCGCAACGGATGGGCGAGAAGACGCGCGACGCTTGCGACAGTGCTTTCCGCCGAACTCACCGCCTCGTCGACGTCCGCCGGCAGGCTCGCAACGCTGATACGCGCGTCCTCGAGCGTCGCGGAGGAAATGCGAACCTCTCCAAGAAGCAAGGCCACGATGTCGAGATCGACCATCAACCGTGCATCGCGCACCGCCCAGCCTTCCCGGCTGTTTTCCAGGTTCACATCGACAAGTCTGATGCCGGGCGCGGGGCGCAGGAAAAATCCGGGCTCGGAGCCGATCTCAACGCGGGCGCCCAACCAGCGGGACAGCTCGGCCTCGACACGCACGCGGGCGCTCTCGCCGGTGACAAGCGCGGCAAGCAACGCGATTGCGGTGGCAAGGGCGATGACGAGCGCAAGCGCGGCCGTCAGCAGGCGTTTCCTCATTGAATCCCACCCGGGGCGAACGTTGGTCAGGCGACGACGGGAGGTCTGTCCACCACGTTTCGCTTCCCCTGTGTGCGGAATAGGCGCTCTCGCCGCCCCGTTCAAGGCGAAACGCTCCGCCAGGCGATGCATTCGCCGCGAGCGCTTGAGGAAAGCGGGTATCAGCGGTATCACGGGGAACCCGGACGACCGCCCCGGCCGGCATCCCAGCCGGACACGCGGGCATTGGGAGTCGCTCTTGCGAGGAGACACGCATGAATAAGATCTACCCCGACGCGGCCGCCGCGCTTTCGGGATTGACCTTCGACGGCATGACGGTGATGGCCGGTGGGTTCGGCCTTTGCGGCATCCCGGAGAACCTCATCGCAGCCCTGCGCGACAGCGGCGCGAAGGAGCTTACCGCCATTTCGAACAACGCCGGCGTCGACGATTTCGGCCTCGGTCTCCTGCTCCAGACGCGCCAGATCAAGAAGATGATCTCGTCCTACGTCGGCGAGAACGCCACTTTCGAGCGCCAGTATCTCAACGGCGAGCTCGAGCTGGAGTTCAATCCGCAGGGCACGCTCGCCGAACGCGTTCGCGCCGGCGGCGCCGGCATTCCCGGCTTCTACACCAAGACCGGCGTCGGCACGATGATCGCCGAAGGCAAGGAGCACAAGGATTTCAACGGCGAGACCTACATTCTCGAGACCGGCCTCGTCGCCGACATCTCGCTGGTCAAGGCCTGGAAGGCCGACAAGGAAGGCAACCTCGTCTACCGGAAGACCGCGCGCAACTTCAATCCGATGATGGCCACCGCCGGCAAGATGACCGTCGTCGAGGTCGAGGAACTGGTCGAGGTCGGCGAGCTGGATTCCAACAGCATCCATACGCCCGGCATCTACGTCGACCGTATCATCGTCGGCAAGCACGAGAAGCGTATCGAGAAGCGGACGACGCGCGCCGCCTGACTGCGGCCGCCACAGTCATGAGAGCATTCCACGGCCCTCTCGCGAGTGGCCGGATATCCCCGGACGGCGCCCTTGACGGATGCGCCGGAACGCTCGGGGAAGCAAGGAGACAACACAATGGCCTGGACACGCGATGACATGGCCCGTCGGGCGGCGAAGGAGCTGCAGGACGGCTTCTATGTCAACCTGGGCATCGGTATTCCGACTCTGGTGTCGAACTACATCCCGGATGGTGTCAGCGTTACGCTGCAGTCCGAGAACGGCATGCTGGGCATGGGCCCCTTCCCGACCGACGACGAGGTCGACCCGGACCTGATCAATGCCGGCAAGCAGACCATCACCGAACTGCCCCAGACGAGCTTCTTCTCGTCGGCCGACAGCTTCGCGATGATTCGCGGCGGACATATCGACATGGCCATTCTTGGCGCCATGGAAGTGTCGGAGAAGGGCGATCTCGCCAACTGGATGATCCCGGGCAAGATGGTCAAGGGCATGGGCGGCGCGATGGATCTCGTCGCCGGCGTCAAGCGTGTGGTGGTGATCATGGACCACACGTCGAAGTCGGGCGACTCGAAGCTGCTGCCGGAGTGCACGCTGCCTCTGACCGGCGTCAGCTGCGTGCATAGGATCATCACCAATCTCGGCGTCTTCGACGTGACCAAGGACGGTCTCGAGCTCGTTGAACTCGCCCCCGAGGTGACGGTCGAGGACGTCAAGGCCGCGACGAAGGCAAAGCTCAAGATCGCGGCCTGACGCGTCATTGCCGAGACCAATTGTCGCGCCCCTCGTCCATCCCGAGACGAGGGGCGCGCCTCCGACGTCGCGTCACGAACATGTTCCGCGAGACGCGCTTCAAAGTTTTCTCCACATCCGTATTTCCCGCCAGTTACTCCCCCCATCCCATTTCCCCACATGACTTTTACCGCCATCGGGAGGCTGCCATGACCCAGGTCCTACTTGTCGAAGACGCCGCGTTCTTCGAGCGCGTGATCCGGCGCCAGCTCAACGAGATTCACGGGCTTCAGGTGCTGTCGGCGGCCTCGCTCGCCGAAGCCCGCGAGCTGCTGGCCCGTCCCGACGTCGAACCGGTGGTCGCCCTTGTCGACCTGACGCTGCCGGATGCGCCCGATGGCGAGGTCGTCGACCTTGCGCTGGCGGCCAAGCTGCCGACCATCGTCTTTACCGGCCGGTTTGACGAAAAGCTGCGCCAGATGCTCCTGGGCAAGGGCGTCGTCGACTACATTCTCAAGGACAGCCCCGCCAGCCTCACCTACCTCACCTCGCTGGTGCAGAGGATCTGTGCCAATCACACCATCGACGCGCTCGTGGTCGACGACAGCCGGGTCGATGCGGAGGTGATCGTGCGCCGCCTCAAGCACTACCGGCTCCGCGTTCATTGCGCGTCCGACACGGCCAGTGCGCTGGCGCAGCTGGACAAGCTGGAGAACCTGCGCCTCGTGGTTCTCGACTATCTGATGCCGAACGTGGACGGCTTCGAGTTGCTCAGGGCGCTGCGCCGGCGCTACGGCATGCAGGAACTCGCCGTTGTCGGTCTTTCCGGCCAGGCGAGCGCGGAGGTGATCGCCCGCTTTCTCAAGTCGGGGGCAAACGACTTCCTGCCCAAGTCCTGCACGCCGGAAGAGTTCATGCTGCGCATCTCGCAGAACCTTGACATGCTCGACCGGCTGAAGAACCTGGATGAGCTGGCCCATCGCGACGCACTGACCGGGCTGTCGAACAGACGACACCTGTTCTCCGAGGGCAATGCGCTGTTCGAGCGCTGCCGGCGGGCCAACGAGGAGGTTGCCGTCGCCATTCTCGACATGGATACCTTCAAGCTCGTCAACGACCGTCACGGCCACGACCGTGGCGACGCACTGCTCGCGGCCTTCGGACAGATCATGCTCGAGGTCTGCCCGCAGCCCGCCTTCCCCGCCCGCCTCGGCGGCGATGAGTTCTGCGTCATCCTCCCCGGCATGACGCAGCCGCAGCGACAGCGAACCCTCGACAGGCTGAGTGAAGAACTCGCGCAGGTGACATCATCCGGCGCGCTTCGCGATATCGGACGCGTTACACTCAGCGCAGGCCTTTCCGGCGGGCAGGAGGCCAGCCTCAGCACGGCGTTGACCACCGCCGACAACCGCCTCTACGAGGCCAAGGACAACGGGCGCGACCGCATCGTTCTTTCCTGAGGGACGATGCGGCATTGCAGACGAGCGTGGGACGGGTCTCTCTCCGCCTCAGCGCCCGCCGAGCGCCTCGTAGACCCTGCGTCCCGGCCGGCCCGTCTGCGGCAACCCGTGGCGCGCCTCCGCCTTGCGAATGCCGTCTCGCGTCGCCTCGCCGACCCGCCCGTCCACCTCGCCAATGTCGTAGCCCGCTCGCAACAGCAGCTTCTGCAACTCGAGCCGTTGCGCCCTCGAAAGGCCGGGGTCATTCGTCGGCCAGGCCTTGTTGAAGGCTCCGCCGCCGCGCAGCCGGTCGGCCAGGTGCGAGATCGCCAGCGCGTAGCTTTCGGCAACATTATAGGAATAGATCACGTCGAAATTCTTGAAGACGAGAAACGCCGGTCCCTTGGTTCCAGCCGGAAGCAACAGCGCGGCGCTTGCCGCGCCGGTCAGTTCGCCGCCGTCGAGATGCCGGATGCCGCGCTTTCCCCAGTCGGAGACGGTCGCCCGACGCTTGCGCCCGGAAGGGCCGTGATAGCCTGCCGGAACAGAAACCTCGTAGCCCCAGGGCATCCCCGTGGTCCAACCGCCCTTCTTCAGGTAGTTGGCCGTCGAGGCGAGCGCGTCGGGCACGGAGTTGACCAGATCCCGGCGCTTGTCCCCATCGAAGTCGACGGCAAGACGACGGTAGGTCGAGGGCATGAACTGCGTCTGGCCGAAGGCGCCGGCCCAGGAGCCCTTCAGGTCCTTCAGCCGCACATCTCCGCGGTCGACGATCTTGAGCGACTCGATCAGTTCCGAACGGAAATACTTGGCCCGTCGCCCGAAGCAGGCAACGTTGGCGAGCGCATGGGGAACGTGAAAATCGCCGTGGAACTGACCGTAGTCGCTTTCCACGCCCCAGACGGCGGCAACGATATAGCGGTCCACGCCATAGGTCTTCTCGACGAGCGCCAGGGTCTTGGCGTGCTTTTGCATCATCTTCTTGCCGTCGGAGATGCGCTCGGCGTCGACGAGAAAGGCAAGATAGTCCCAGATCGGCGTCTTGTATTCCGGTTGGCTACCTGAAAAGCGCACCGCCTTTTCGTCGTAGTCGACCGAACCGAGCGCAGCCATCACGGTCGCCTCGCTGACGCCGGCCCTGACCGCGTCCTGGCGCAGACGCGCCAGGCAACTCTCGAAGGAGGCGCTTGCCGGCAGGGCCGCGCCAAGCGTCATGCCGGCGGCGAGCATGAGGCCAATCGCCCTGCGTCCGGCCATCGACAGCCCGGATTTCAGAACAGAAGATTTCGCACGCACCATCATCACCCCCCGCCGCTGGCCGGCGCGCCATCGCACCGGCCACATGCGTTGCACCGCACCCAGGCGATGCCATGATGGCCGTGCCACTTTGGCGCGATGATGGCGCGCCCGGCATGATCGCGACAGGACTTCGCGGGATCAGACCTTCAGGCTGAGTTTGCCGAAGTTGTCGCCGCTGAAGAGCAGGTTCAGCGTCTGCGGGAAAACGTCGAGCCCTCCCTCGCGCACGTCCTCGCGGAACTTCAGCCGCCCCTGCGACACCCATTGCGAGAGATCTGCGAGCGCTACAGGCAATTCATCGGCGAAGTCGAAGACGATGAAGCCCTGCATCTTCAGTCGCGACGTCAGCAGATAGCGCAGGTTTTTCGGGCCGTCGGGCACCGACGTCGCATTGTAGGCCGAGATCAGGCCGCACACCGCGATCCGGCCAAAGGTGTTCATGCGCGGCAGCACCGCATCGAGGATCTCGCCGCCGACACTCTCGAAATAGACGTCGATGCCGTCCGGGCAGGCCTTGTCCAGATCGGCGGCAAGATCGCCAGCCTTGTAGTCGACAGCCGCGTCGAAGCCATCTTCCTCGATCAGCGCACGGCATTTCCTCTCGCCTCCGGCGATACCGACCGCCCGGGCACCCTTGATGCGGGCGATCTGCCCGACGATCTGCCCGACGGCGCCCGATGCGGCTGAGACAACCACCGTGTCGCCTTCCTTCAGTGCGCCGACACGCAGAAGACCGAAATAGGCGGTCCACCCAGGCATGCCTAGACCGCCGATCCAGCTCTGGAGCGGTGCGATCGAGGTATCGGCGCGCTGCACGTTGCGGCCGTCGCAGATGGCATGGCTCTGCGCACCGAGGAGGCCGGCGACCGCATCGCCTTCCTTGAAGTCCGGATGGCGGGAGACCTCGACCCGGCCGACGGCGAAGGCGCGCATGACATCGCCAAGGCCAACGGGCGGCACATAGGACTTGCCCTCGTTGACCCAGCCGCGCATGGCCGGATCGAGAGACACATATTCGATGGCCACCCGAAACTCGCCCTCAGCGGGCTCCGGCATCGGCTCGTCGCGGATTTCGAAGATATCCGGAGAGATCAGCCCCGGCGCGGGGCGCTTGGCGAGACGGACAACGCGATTGACGGACATGGCATGGCCTTTCGGATTGGCAGGAAGCAAGATCAGCAAAAAAGCTCCGGCCGACGCAACCGCAATGCCTGAAGCAGCAGAACGGTCTTGGCATCGCTGCCCGCCGGCGTGGCCAGCTCGGCCTCGAGCTTGGCAAGCGGCACCTCGACGATTTCGATCTCCTCGCCCTCGTCGGCGATGCCGCCGCCGTCGGCATGCGTCACATCCGACTGGCCGTAGGGCGCGAGATAGAGCGACAGGCGCTCGGTGATGGCGCCGGGAGAGGTGAAGACGTCGGCAACATGCTCAAGCTCCGAGAGCCGCACGCCGACCTCCTCGAGCGCCTCGCGGCGCGCGGCTCCTGCCGCCTCCTCCCCTGCGTCGATGTGGCCGGCCGGCGCTTCCAGCAGAAAGCCGTCCTGATCACCACGGGCATAGAGCGGCACGCGAAGCTGGCGGGCGAGAAGTGCGACGCGCCGGTCCGGGTCATAGGGCAGCACCGCGACGACATCCGTGCGGTTCTGGAACTCGCGCGATAGGCGCAGGGTGCCGCCATCGGCCCGTTTCTGCTCCACGTCCAGTTCAACATACTCGCCGAAACCCTGGTAAAGGACCCGGCGCGCGACAACGCGCACACGGTCTGACCGGTTCGAAATAGTCATGAAGTCAGGTGCTCCTTGCAGAATGCGCGTCTCGCCCGCGTCCTCAATGGTCAACGACCGTGACAGGGAAAAGGCGAAACGCAAAACGCGGAAAGGCTTGGCCGCCTCCCCGCGTTCGTCTGGTCAGTCGGTGTCCCGAGGCAGGCAGCTCAGCCGACGAAGGCCCGCTCGATGACGAACTCGGCGGGCCGGTTGTTGGCACCCTCGGTCAGGCCGCGCTCCTCGAGCAGGGCCTTTGTGTCCTTGAGCATCGCCATGGACCCGCAGATCATGCCCCGGTCGATCGCCGGATCGAGCGGCGGCACGCCGAGCTTCTCGAACAACTCGCCCGTTTCGATCAGCGTCGTGATGCGCCCCATGTTCTCGTGCTGCTCGCGGGTGGTGGACGTGAAGAGCTTCAGCCGCTCGCCGGCGAACTCGCCGATCAGCGGATCGTCCTTGATCGCCGCGACCATCTCGCGCGAATAGGCGAGATCCGCCACATTGCGGCAGCTATGGGTGACAATCACTTCCTCGAATTTCTCGTAGGTCTCCGGGTCGCGGATCAGGCTCGCGAAGGGCGCGAAGCCGGTGCCGGTGGAGAACATGTAGACGCGCTTGCCCGGCAGCAGCGCATCATTGACCAGCGTGCCCGTCGGCTTCTTCTTCATCAGCACCTTGTCGCCCGGCTTGATCTTCTGCAGATGCTGGGTGAGCGGCCCGTCCTGCACCTTGATGGAGAAGAACTCCAGTTCCTCGTCCCAGGACGGCGAGGCGATGGAATACGCACGGAAAATCGGTTTCTCGCCAACCATCAGACCGATCATCACGAACTCGCCGGAGCGAAACCGAAAGCTTGCCGGTCGCGTGATACGGAACCGGAACAGTTCGTCCGTGTAGTGCTGAACCTCGGTCACGGTCTCGGCAGAGGCTCCGGCGGGAACGGCGTCCGTCAGGTCGCCTGCAAGATTGACCACATTCATGCTTCCATCCTCGATTCCAGGTCGCGCGCGCCTCCTTGCGACGCGCGCGCTCGGGCGGTGCCAGCGGCGGAAATCTACATCTCTCGCGCCGATCCGGCTTCAGTATTGCTGCTCATTCGCCGGGCGGCGCGCCCAGGCGCGCGCGCCCGCGGGCACTTCGTCGGACCCTCCGACCGGTTGCAGATATAGCGGCACCTCGGTGCTGTGACCAGATTGGAGGGCGCGTCTTGTCGGCTCATGAGTGATGGCGAAAGCATCGAAGCCGACACGGCGCATCAGGGGGATCTGGTCGAGAAGCACATCTCCGACGGCCCGGACCTCGCCGGAAAATCCCATCCGTTGGCGCAGGATGCGGGCACTGGAATACCCTCGTCCGTCGGAGAACGCCTTGAAATCAATGGCAACCATCTCAAGCCGCGCCAGATGCGGGGCAAGCCGGTTGATGTCCTCGCCCGCCCTGACGAGCACGGCGAGCCGCACGCCCTCGTCAAGGTCGCCGGCGTCCTCAAGGAGCCGCTCGAGCGTCAGGACGACGGCCCGTGTCGCCACCTCCGAAAGCGCGGTCTCCTCGTCGACGAACGTCCAGTCATCGGCCTCGAAGGCGCCGTTGCGATAAAGCGTCGCAGTCATGGTCAGATCCCCGCTCCCTGCTCGTTTTCAAGGGGAAGTGCGATGTGAATGCCGCATTCGGTCTTCTCGCGGCCGCGCCACCGGCCGGCGCGCGGGTCCTCGCCTTCGGCGACCGGGCTCGTGCAGGGCATGCAGCCGATCGAGGGATAGCCCTTCGCGACGAGGGGATGCGGCGGCAGGTCCTCGGCCGCGATATAGGCCCGCAGGTCCGAAGGATCCCAGTCGGCCAGCGGGTTCACCTTGATCCGCGCACCATCGCTCTCGAACACCGGAATATCGGAGCGCGTGCTTGCCTGAAACCGCTTGCGCCCGGAGATCCAGGCCGAAAAGCCCGAAAGCCCTCGCGCCAGTGGCAGCACCTTGCGGATGTTGCAGCAGGCATCCGTATCGCGCATCCACAGTGCGCCGCCGGGATCGAGCGTGGCGATGTCGTCCTGCGCGGGACCCAGCGTGCGCACGTCGCTCAGGCCGAAGCGCGCGACCAGCGCATCGCGGTAGCGCAACGTGTCCGGAAAGAGCTTGCGCGTGTCGATGAACAGCACCGGGATCGAGGGATCGACGCGCGAGACGAGATGCAGCAGCACCGCCGATTCCGCCCCGAAGGAAGACACCAGCGCCAGATCGTCGCCAAAGCGCGCCCGCGCCGCGGCGATGATGTCGAGCGCCGAGCCGCCACGGTGGATCCGTGCCAGGCGCGCCGCCTCGAGCGCCGGATCGTCCGGCGCGCGCATGGGTTCAGGCCGTGCCATAAAGCGCCTCCTTGAACGGGGCATCGCCGACGCGCCGGTAGGCGGCGAGGAAATCCTCGTCGTGGTCGCTGCGCAGGTCGATGTAGGTGTCGACGATCTTTTCCACCGCATCGACAACCTCGTCATAGGAGAAGCCGCGACCGACGATCTCGCCGATGGAGGTCTTCTCGTCGGCCGAGCCGCCGAGCGTGATCTGGTAGAATTCCTCACCCTTCTTCTCGACGCCGAGAATGCCGATGTGGCCGACGTGATGATGGCCGCAGGCGTTGATGCAGCCCGAGATCTTGATCTTCAGATCGCCGATCTCGCGTTGCCGACCCGCGGCGGCGAAGCGCTCGGAAATCCGCTCCGCGACCGGGATGGACCGCGCCGTGGCCAGCGCGCAGAAGTCCATTCCCGGGCAGGCGATGATGTCGGTGACGAGCCCGGCATTGGCCTCGCCCAGGTCATGCGCGCGAAGCTCCGCGAAGATCGCCGGAATATCCCGCTTGCGCACATGCGGCAGCACGAGGTTCTGCTCGTGGCTGACACGGATCTCGTCGTGGCCATAGGTCTCGGCCAGGCGGGCGACGACCTCCATCTGCTCCGCCGTCGCATCGCCCGGCGCCTTGCCGATGGGCTTCAGCGAGACGGTCACGCTGGCATAGCCCGGCGCACGGTGCGCATGGACGTTGCGCTCGGCGAAGACGGCAAGCTGCGGATCCGCGGCCACAGCCCTTTCGAAGTCAGCCGCTGCCGCTTCCGCCTCGCTCGCGAAGGGGGGGGCTGCGAAATAGGCGACGATGCGGTCGATCTCGTCCTGCGGCAGCGTCAGGATGCCGTTGCGCGTCTCCGCGAACTCGCGTTCGACGTCCGCTTTCAGCGTCTCCAGCCCGGTTTCGTGGACGAGGATCTTGATGCGGGCCTTGTACTTGTTGTCGCGCCGGCCATAGCGGTTGTAGACGCGCAGGATCGCCTCGCAATAGGCCAGAAGATCCGCTTCGGGAAGGAAGTCGCACACCTTGCGGCCGATCATCGGCGTGCGTCCGAGGCCGCCGCCGACGAAAACGGCGAAGCCCACCGAGCCGTCTTGCGCGCGCACCGCCTGAAGGCCGATGTCATGCACCTGCACCGCGGCGCGGTCATGCGGCGCGCCGGTGACCGCGATCTTGAACTTGCGCGGCAGGAAGGTGAATTCCGGGTGGAGCGAGGACCACTGGCGCAGGATCTCGGCATAGGGGCGCGGATCGACGATCTCGTCGGCGGCGGCGCCGGCGAAATGGTCTGCGGTGACATTGCGGATGCAATTGCCCGAGGTCTGGATGGCGTGCATCTCGACCTCGGCGAGCTCGGCCAGGATCGCCGGGATATCCTTCAGCCGCGGCCAGTTGAACTGGATGTTCTGGCGGGTGGTGAAGTGGCCATAGCCCCGGTCATAGGTCCGCGCCACATGGGCGAGCCGGCGCATCTGGCGTCCGTTCAGCGTTCCATAGGGAACAGCGACGCGCAGCATGTAGGCATGAAGCTGGAGGTAGACACCGTTCATCAGCCGCAGCGGCTTGAACTGCTCCTCGCTCAGGTCTCCGTCAAGCCGGCGGCGCACCTGGTCGGTGAACTGCTCGACACGCGCCGACACGAACTGGGCGTCGAATTCATCATAGCGGTACATCGTATCGTCTCCGTCTCGCCTGTCGCGGCAGGGGTCGGCGTCGTGGGTCGGGGGTCTGGGGTCTGGGGTCTGGTGCCAGGTTCAGGCGACCGAGCTGGTGCGGCGCGCCTGCTTGCCGAGGTCGCGGCGCGAGGTCGGGCCGGTGGAGCGGATGCGTTCACGCAAGCGCACGGGCGACAGGCTGCCGTCTTCCTTGCGCGCCAGATCGATGAGATAGGGCTCCACCACCTCGCGCTCCGCGACCGCGCGCGCGGCGAATGCCTCGGCATCCGCCTCCGCGTCCGTGGTCTCGAGCAGGCGGCAAAGGTCCAGCGTCTCGACCCAGCTCCCGGAGCGCCCGAGCCAGACGACCTCCCCGTCGATCAGGCGATTGGCGGTCATTGCTTTCATGCTTGGCTATCCTTCCTGGAATGGCTTGCCCGGCGTCTCAGGCGGCAGCGACCTGGCGCACGCGCGCGCCAGGCGCGACATCGATCGACCGCGCGCTCGAGAGATCCGCGTGGGAAACCACCTCGCCGATGACGATCAGAACCGGCCCGGCGATGTCGTCGCGGGTCTCGAGCCCGGCAAGCTCGCGCAAGGTGCCGGCATGGACGGTCTCTCCCTGCCGGGCGGCGTTCTCGACGATAGCGACGGGTGTTTCCCGCGACAGTCCCGCCTCGACAAGACGCCCTGCGACCCGCGCGGCCACGGAGCGCCCCATGTAGACGGCGACGGTCGCCCCCGTGAGCGCCAGTTCGCCCCACGCCGGCAGGGTGTCGCCGTCGCGGTCATGGCCTGTCGCGAAGACAAGGCTGGAGGCGACGCCGCGCAGTGTGAGCGGCAGGCGGATGCTGGCCGCCGCAGCCAGCGCCGCGGTAACGCCGGGCACGACATCATGAGAAATTCCGGCCGCGCGAAGGGCGGCGAGCTCTTCGCCAGCGCGGCCGAACACCATCGGATCGCCGGCCTTGAGCCGCACGACACGGCGGCCGGCCGAGGCCTCGCGCACGAGGATGGCATTGATCTCGTCCTGGGCGACCGAATGGGCACCCTTGCGCTTGCCCACGGAGATGCGCTCCGCGTCGCGCCGGCCCATGGCGACGACGGCGTCGGGCACGAGGGCATCGTGAACGATCACATCCGCTTCCTGCAGCAGGCGTTGCGCCCGCAGGGTCAGCAGATCTTCCGCGCCCGGGCCCGCGCCGACCAGCCAGACGAAACCGGCTTCATCGGCTTCCCCGTTCAGCAGGCGCTGAGCTTGCGCGCGCGCCACACCCGGGCGGCCGGCCTGCAGGTTGGCGGCGACCGCGCCGGAGAAAAAGCGCG
This sequence comes from Stappia sp., assembly GCF_048268045.1. Taxonomy (GTDB): domain Bacteria; phylum Pseudomonadota; class Alphaproteobacteria; order Rhizobiales; family Stappiaceae; genus Stappia. The sequence goes on along the minus strand of NZ_JBLWWG010000004.1, from coordinate 127,184 downwards.
CCCAGAACCGGCGCCGCGCCGCGCCGTCCCTCAGCACGCGGGCGACCGTATCGCGAAAGCTCTCGGCCAGACGGGCCAGATCACCGGTTTCCCGCGGCAGAAGCGCCTCGATGCGGGCGCGGATGTGGCGCGCGAGCACCGGACCGACGCCGGTTGAGGTGATGGCGATGGCAACTGGCGCGCGATTGACCAGCGCACCAACATAGAAGTCGCACAGGTCGGGACGGTCGACCGCATTGGCCGGAATGCCCAGGCGGCGCGCGGCGGCAACGACGGCCGTATCCGCATCCTCTTCTCCGCTGGCAGCGAAGACGAGCGCGGCCCCCTCGATCAGGTCAGGGGAAAACGCGCGCGCAACGATCCTCGCGGCGGCTTTTTCCGCCGCGGCGACAAGCGGCGCCTCCGGCGCGCGGGCAATCACCACAAGGCGAGCGCGCGTCTCCGACAGAAGCCGGACCTTCGCGGCCGCCTCGTCGCCTTCGCCGACGACCACGACCCGACGCCCCTCCACCTTGTGGAAGGTCGGGAAAACGGAAAGCTTGCGGTTGTTCGTATCATCAGCGCCAGACATGCCCAGATCTCCGACCTTGCGTGAGCAAGACCAGAGATAAGGCTTTGCCACGTCCAACGCCGGGCATGGCTTTTCAAAGCGACAGGAAAGGAGAGAAAATTCGTTCCGCAAACAGCCGACACCTGCCGCGTGCACGCACCGATGGACCGGCAGGCTTTCCCCCGCCCGGTCTGCGGATATCCCCGTCTGTGGCAATCACAATCGCCGCTCAGGTCAGGCGATGGCAAGGCAGCCGTGTAAAATTCATCCGCCTTCATCCTTCCCGCTCGAGTGTCACGACTGAAGTGCGACATCCGAATGTTGATTTTATTTCATACTTTTCTGACGCCTCGGCATTTCAGCCAAGCAAGATGAAAGTGAATGAAATCCCTTTCAGGCCTTGGTAGGCTTGCAACCGCTCTAACACCCTTGGTTGATTCCATAGTCTGAATTAACTCGATTCCCGCTCATTTGTCGTTTCCAGCCTGAGTATTTACCGTGGTAAAAGCTGTTTTCTTTGACGTTTTCGGGACAATCGTCGATTGGCGAAAAGGCCTCGGCGAGGGATTTCATCGCGCCTTCGCGCGGCATGGCACGCAGGTCACCTGCGGGCGCCTCGCCGATCTCTGGATGGCCGAATTGAGGGAGGCCTGCGCGTCTCGGCCCGACGTCCCCGACGCTTTCCGCCCGTTCAGGGAAATTGTGGAAGAGACACTGGAGCGGACGCTGCGCGGTCACGCCGGTGACGTCCCGATTCCGGACAAGGAGAAGGCGGTCCTTCAGCACGCGCTTGAGCGGCTGCCTGCCTGGCCCGACAGCATCCCGGGCCTGCGGTCGTTGCGGCGCGAATATGTTGTCGCGGCTTGCTGCGATGCCTCGATTGCCTCGACGACCTGGCTCGCCAAGAACGCCGGCCTTCCGTTCGACCTCGTCCTTGGTGCGGATATCGCAGGAGCACGCCTGCCGGACCCGCGCCTCTACACCGCCTCGGCGGCCGCGCTCGGGCTCGCGCCCGGCGAGGTTATGGTCGCCTCTTGCCACAATGGCGATCTGGAAATCGCACGCTCAGCCGGCTTCAAGACCGGGTTCTTCGCGCGCCCGAAGGAGACGGGCGGTCAGGCAAAAGCGGATCTCGCCCCAAGCGAGGCATGGGACGTGGTCGCCTTCGATCTTCTCGATCTTGCCCGGCATCTGGAATCGGCGATTTTCTGAGAGGCGAAGCCCGGGCGCGACGACAATCGCCGCCGCGCCGCCGCTTGTGCCTATTTCAGCGCCTGAAGCACCGAAACATAGTTGGCGACCGCCGCGCCACCCATGTTGAAGATACCGCCGAGTTCCGCGCCCTTGACCTGAATGTCGCCGGCGCGCTCCGTCAGCTGCATGGCGGAAAGGACGTGCATCGATACGCCGGTGGCGCCGATGGGATGCCCCTTCGACTTCAGCCCGCCGGACGGATTGACCGGCAGCTTGCCGCCCATTTCGGTCCATCCCTCGAGAATCGCCCGATGCCCCTCGCCCGGCGCGGTCAGGCCCATGGCCTCATACTCGATCAGCTCGGCGATGGTGAAACAGTCGTGGGTCTCCACGAAGGACAGGTCCTCCAGCGAGATGCCGGCGGACGAAAGCGCCTGCTTCCAGGCGTGCGTGCAGCCCTCGAAGGCGAGGATGTCGCGCTTCGACAGCGGCAGGAAGTCCTGCACGTGGGCATGCCCACGGAAGGCGACGGCCTTGTCGCGTCCAAGCGCGGTCGGAATGTCGGCAAGGACGAGCGCCGCCGCACCGTCCGACACCAGCGAACAATCCGTACGCTTCAGTGGCCCGGCGACATAGGGGTTCTTTTCGCTCTCGGTGCGACAGAAGTCGAAGCCGAGATCCTTGCGCATCTGGGCGTAGGGATTGGCGACACCGTTCTTGTGGTTCTTGGCAGCAATCGCGGCCAGTGCGTCCGACCGGTCGCCATACTTCTGGAAGTAGGCCTGCGCGATCTTGCCGAATACGCCCGCGAAGCCCGCCGGCGTGTCGCCCTCCTCGACAAGATAGGAAGCCTTGAGCAGGTTGCGCCCGATCTCGGGCCCCGGCGTCCTGGTCATCTGCTCGACGCCGACGACCAGCACCACCCGCGCCTCGCCGCTGGCGATTGCCCGCACGCCCTGATGCACGGCGGCCGAGCCGGTCGCGCAGGCGTTCTCGACACGGGTCGCCGGCTTGAAGCGCAGCGCCGGATCGGCCTGCAGCACCAACGAGGCGGTGAAATCCTGCGCCGTGAAGCCGGCGTTGTAGTGGCCGAGCACGATCTCGTCGATATCCGCCGGCTCGAAACCCGCATCCGCGATCGCGTCGCGCGCAACCGAGACGATCAGGCTCTCGACGGTTTCTTCCGGATGCTTGCCGAACGGCGTATGCGCCCAGCCTACAATCGCTGCTGTCATGATGTTTCTCCCTGTCTCGCCGGCGCGCCCCCACACAGCCGGCCAGTATCCAGCGACTGGCCTCACCACGGCTGGCCATCCGCTGATCCGCTGTCCGCCGGTGCGCGCAAGCCCCCGCGAGCCGCACGGACATCCAGCATGGACGAGGCGACGATTTCACTTTCGGGAGACCGGCGCAAGCGCGTTGTTTACGAGAACGTCAATTCATATGAAATAGTTCATTAAAATCAATTAGATGCGAAATATCTTGCAAGTCATGAAAGACAACTCGCCCCGGTGCACGATGCGTGTGCAAGGGCCGGCACAAAAGAAAAGACCCGGCGGTTTCCCGCCGGGTCTCTCCCATCAAATCCGGTAAAGGATCAGATTAGAACGTGCGCTGCACGCGGAACACGCCGACCAGGTCGTCCTGGTTCGCGAGAGTCGCACCCGACTTGAAGTTGCGGTTGCGGTACTCGAGCTCGATGCCGGTGGAGAGACCGGACACCGGACGCCACACCAGGTTACCCTGGACGGTGGTGTCGGCGAAGTCGTTGACGCTCAGAGCCTGGTCGATCTTGTTGTACGACGCGGTGAGCGACGTGGAAACAGCCGGGGTCCAGAAGTGGGTGAAGCCACCGCCGATGCCCCAAGCGGTCGACAGCTTCAGGCCGCCGGTCGTGCCGTTGTAGGAACCGTCGGTGAAGACGCCATCCCACGCAGAGCTGACGTAGCCGATCGCGCCCGAAGCGTAGGACGCCTGCAGCGAGAAGCTGTCGCCAGCAGCGATCATCGGAAGGTTGAACGTGGCGCCAGCGCCGATCGCCCAGCCCATCTTGCCCTTGCCGCCGAGACCGGCACCAACTGCGACACCAGTAACACCACCAGCAAGCGTGGTCGGAGCGACGGAAGCGCCATAGACGTGATGCAGAGCACCCATGATCTGGGCCGAACCCCAACCCTGGTCAACGCGCAGGTTGGCGACGAAGTCCGGAACCTTGTGGCCGCCGTAACCGGAGACATTGGCCGGGAAAGCCGTTGCCGAACCCGGGGTAGCAAGCTGCAGGCCGTTGTAGAAGATCTGGCCACGCTTCTCGTCGCCGTTCTCAACCGACAGCGAGGCCGAGAAGCCGTTGCCGAACTGAGCGGTGTAAGCGAACAGGTTCGTCTCGCCGTAGTCGGCGAAGCCCTGATCCAGGACCGCACCCCAGTTGTCACCGGTGTAGAACTGGAAGTAGGAAGCCGTACGACCGACGACGAAGCCGCCGAGCTGGATGAAGGCCTCGTCAAGGGTCAGACCCTCGGCGCCATTGTTGTCCGTCGTGATGTACGCGGCAACGTAGGTGCGGAGCAGGCCGTACTCGGTGTTGGTGCGGCTGTCGAAGTTCATGTAGCCACGAGCACGCATGGTCGTGGCGTTCTTACCACGGCTATCCCAAGCGGAAGTGCCCTTGTCGAGCATGTCGTTGAAGCGGAACTCGACGCGGACGCCGCCACCGATCTTCAGGCAGGTCTCGGTGCCCGGGATGTAGAAGAAGCCCGTGCCGAAAGCGTCGCAAACGCGGACGTAATCGATCGGCTCCGGAGCCACCGGGAGATCGGCGGCCTGAGCGCCCGTAGCCGCAAGGGCGGCAGCGGAAGCGCCGAGCAGGATGCTCTTGATGTTCATTTCCTGACCTCGTCGTTTTTCCCTGTGTGACCTGGCGGCCAAGGGAGTGATTAAGTGAGCAAGCTTCCCCGCGAGCTCATGTCTGGTTCTAAGCCACCGGGTCGGGAGGTCGCAACCGGCAAATGACCCGAAGCGGCACTGCGCGGACACAGTGTGTCTTTGTGGTGACACCTCGTTAAGGCTCCGTTAGCACTCTCTTTACCTTCTGTTAGGAAACGGGCTGTTTTCGGCGGTTTTTGCCGTTTCTGGCGTGAGACGGCCGGCGTTTGTGGCGGCCCGATCCCCCGCCTTCCCTGCGGGGACCGCCGGACGGAACCCGTTTCGCGTGCCCGCGCGCCGGATGGCGGGCACCGTGATTCCCCGCCATCCGGCGCGCGGGCGGCGCGCAGACAGAATCGCTGCCCGCCTTCCCAGCCGGCCGCGCGCGCAAAACCGGGTGCCACTTTGCCTCCCGATGCCGTAAACACCCCGAACGGCGCGCGGCACACACAGCAGTCGCGCCCGGGACCGCCCGCGCGACATCCGCGCGACACCGATGCGAGCGAGGATACATGAGCGAGAGACCGGCCATCTCCGTCTTTATAATAGCGCGCGACGAGGCAGACCGGATCGGGCGGGCGATCGACAGCGTCGCCCGCTTCGCCGACGAGGTGATCGTCATCGACAGCGGATCGAGCGACGGCACCCACGCGGTCGCCGAGGCCCATGGCGCGCGCGTTCTCGTCAACGCGTGGCCGGGCTATGGCGCACAGAAGCGATTCGGCGAGGACGCCTGCGCCAACGACTGGATCTTCAATCTCGACGCGGACGAGGCGGCCACGCCCGAACTGGCCTCGGAAATCGTCGCCCTGCGCGACGGTGACGGGCTTGCTGCGGCGGATTTCTGGCGGGTGCGAATCAAGGATGTGTTCGCTCATGAGGACGGCCCCGCGCCCTGGGCCTACGGCTACAATCAGATCCGCCTCTACGACCGCAGCAAGGGGCGCTTCTCCGCCTCCCCGGTGCACGACACCGTCCGTCCGCCCGACGGCGCGCGCATGGGACAGCTGAAGGCGGCGATGGCGCATCGCTCCATCCGCTCGATCGCCTTCCATGTCGAGAAGATGAACCGCTACTCGACCATGCAGGCAAACGACATGGCCGCGCGCGGCCGGCGGATGGCCAGATGGCGGCTCGTCACGGAGTTCCCGCTCGCCTTCGCCAAGGCCTATCTGCTGCGCCGCTATGCGCTCTACGGCTGGTGGGGCCTCGTGATCTCGACCAATTTCGCCTACACGCGCTTCCTGCGCCTTGCCAAGGCGTATGAGCGCGAGCTCAACGAGCGCGGCTGAGCGCCGATAAATGACACGCGCATCCGCAATCCGCTAAGAAGGCTATACGCGACCAAGCCTTCCCTCAACGACCAGCCAGGCCGACGACCCGATGCAGACAGTCACCATTCGCAGCACCACGTTCAACGTCACCGACGCGCGCCCGGGTTTCTGGAAGCAGGCCGTCGACGGCAACTGGGAAAAGCCGACCTACGACATCCTCGACGCCTGCGTGGACGAGAACACCATCTGCCTCGATTTCGGGGCCTGGGTCGGCCCGACGGTTCTTTATGAAGCCCCGCGCGCGCGGAAGGTCATCGCCTTCGAGCCGGATCCGGCGGCGGCCGACGAGCTGGAGGCCAACATCGCGCTCAATCCGGAGATCGCCGACAAGGTGACCGTGCTGCGCAAGGCGGTGTGGACGCAGGCGGGCGAGCAGACCATGTCGGCGAAGACCGCGCAGGGCGATTCCATGTCGAGCTTCGTGCACAAGGACGCGGACGTGACCTGGAGCGTCGAATGCATCGGCATCGAAGAGATCGCCGCGATGATCGGGCCCAACGACAAGCTCTTCATCAAGATGGACATCGAGGGCGCCGAATACGACGTGGCGCCCCTGCTGGCGCCGCTGCTCGACCGGCCGGAGATCGACGTCTTCATTTCCTTCCACCCCCGGTTCGCCGCCGGCGGTCATCCGCGCTTTCACAAGACCTTCGGCATGACGCGCCGGGTGTTCGCCCCCTTCAAGGGCTTCCACCTGACGCGCGTCGGCCGCAAGGCGCTGCATTCGGCGCTCGACGTCGCGGTGCTCTCGCGCCTCGGGCTCTGGCTCTTCGAGGCCAAGCGCGGCTTTCTCTTTTCCCGGCAAAAGCGGCATCTGCGCTGAGCAGCGCCTTTTCGCGCGCACCCCGACACGACGGCCCACCGGGCCGCAACAGGCACGATCATGACATCACCCTCCATCGCGATCATCGGCGCGGGACCGGCCGGGCTCATCGCCGCCGACCGGCTTTCGGAAAAGGGCGCGCGCGTCACGCTCTACGAGCGCATGCCCTCGGTCGCGCGCAAGCTGCTCATGGCCGGACGCGGCGGCCTCAACCTGACCAACAACGAGCCGGCGGAGGCCTTTCTGCCCCGCTACCGCGAGGCGGAGGCAAGGCTTGCTCCCGCGATCGCCGACTTCGGCCCCCAGGCGCTGCGCGACTGGTGCACGGGTCTCGGCATCGAGACCTTCGTGGGCTCGAGCGGGCGCATTTTTCCAAGCGCGCTGAAGGCCTCGCCGCTGGTGCGCGCGCTGCTTGCCCGGCTGAGCGCGCGCGGCGTGACCATCCGCACCCGCTGGCGCTTCACCGGTTTCGACGACGGATTGCGCTTCGAGACGCCGGACGGAGCGCTGATCCTGCCGGCGCCGGATGCCACATTGCTGGCGCTTGGCGGCGCGAGCTGGCCAAGGCTCGGCAGCGACGGCTCCTGGCACGAGATCCTGGCTGAGGCCGGCGTTGCGCTGACACCGCTGAGGCCGGCGAATTCGGGCTTCACAGTCGACTGGTCGGAGTTCTTCTCCAGCCGCTTCGCCGGCACGCCGCTGAAACGGATCGTCGCGTCCCATGGCGGCCACGCGGTCGCCGGCGAAGCCATGGTGACCCGCTCCGGGATCGAAGGCGGGGCGATCTATGCGCTGTCGGCTGACCTGCGGGAGGCGCTCGCGGCCGGCGATGCCACCAGCGTGACGCTCGACCTGCGTCCGGACATCGAACCGGGGGAACTGGAGCAACGGCTTTCGACGCCGCGCGGCAAGCGTTCGCTCTCCACGCATCTGCGCAAGAGCGCCGGGCTTGCGCCCGTCGCCATCTCCCTCCTGTCCGAATTCGGCGAGCGGCCACAGCAGCCCGCGGCACTTGCGGCGAAGATCAAGGCGCTCGACATCCCGCTCTCCGGCATTGCCGGGATGAGCCGGGCGATCTCGACCGCCGGTGGCGTGTCCTGGGAGGGGCTCGACGAGGCATTGATGCTCGCCTCCCTGCCCGGCGTCTTCGTCGCCGGCGAGATGATCGACTGGGAAGCGCCGACGGGCGGCTATCTGCTTCAGGCAAGTTTCGCCACCGGACTGCGGGCGGCGGAAGGCATCGCGCGGCGCCTCGGGCTCTGAGCGCGCTGCATCCCGCCGATGGGCCGGCACACCAACGGCCGGACCTGCGACGGCACGCAAAACAACGGGAAAGGGCCGGCATGTCGCCGGCCCTTTCCCGTTGTGCAGCAGACGTCGGTTCGGAGCTTCAGCGGCAGAACCTGGCACGGCCCGAGTAGGTACGGAAATAACCGCTCTGCGGGTCGAAGGAGCGATACTTCGCCGAGCAGTAGCGATACCAGGCCGGCGTCCAGGGCTCGGGGCGGTCATAATAGACCGGGGCCGGCTCGTAGCGCGGCGCCGGCTCGACATAGTAGCGCGGCTGCGACAGGGCGGATCCGACCAGCGCGCCGGCAGCAAAGCCGCCAGCCGCGGCCCAGCCGTTGCGATGGTTCCAGCCACCTGCCTCGGCACCGGTGTTGGCGGTGGCCAGGACGGCGCCAGCCGTCAGGGCAATGGCGAATCCAGTGATTGCGATCTTCTTGTACATGACGACATTCCCTCTGTTTTCCGTTCACTTTATTATTTCAATCTTCAGGATGAAACCTCGATCACCCATGAAACGAAAGTACACAAACAAAACTTCCGTTGATGTGATGGCCATCACGTCCAGTTCATTTCCCGTAATTGCTCAATTTTTACGAAAATCACGGCCGAAAGCCGCCCTGCTCCAGCGCTGCATATCGCCGCCGTCCATCGTCTCCGGGCCTTCTGCGTAGGCATCCCGATTGACATGAAACATGAATCATGCGTCATATAATTGTCGTGACAGTCGCGCAGGCTCGCGAACGCCAGACGTTCGCGAGCACCGCGCGGGTCGAGACGATGCGGCGGACGAGGAGGTCCGCAGGAGACCGGCGGCTTTTGCAGCCGCCCTGCCCTGCGGAACGTCAGGCCAATGCCATGGGCGCGACAGCCGCCATGGCGGATCGAAGGGAGGAGAGGGGATGAAACGCATTATCGCGGCGGCCGCGCTTATGGCGGCGGGCCTGTCATCGTCGGCCATGGCGGACGATATCAAGATCGCCCATGTCTACGGCAAGACAGGCGCACTGGAGGCCTATGCCAAGCAGTCGCACATCGGTCTGATGATGGGCCTCGAATATGCGACCGGCGGCACGATGGAGATCGACGGACGCAAGATCACCGTCATCGAGAAAGACACCCAGCTCAAGCCGGATATCGGCCGCGCGGCGCTTGCCGAGGCCTATGGCGATGACGAGGTGGACATCGCCGTCGGACCGGTTTCCTCGGGCGTGGCGCTCGCCATGCTGCCGGTGGCGGAGGAATACGGCAAGATCCTACTGGTGGAGCCGGCCGTGGCCGACTCGATCACCGGGGAGAACTGGAACCGCTACATCTTCCGCACCGGTCGCAACTCCTCGCAGGACGCGGTGGCCAACGCCGTGGCGCTGGGTGCCGAGGGCGTCACCATCGCGACGCTCGCACAGGACTATGCGTTCGGGCGGGACGGCGTCGCAGCCTTCCGCGAGGCGCTCGGCCCGACGGGCGCGAAGCTGGTCTTCGAGGAATACGCGCCCACCGACACCCAGGACTTCACCGCCAGCGCCCAGCGCATCTTCGATGCACTGAAGGACGAGAAGGGGCGCAAGTTCCTCTTCGTGATCTGGGCAGGAGGCAACAATCCGATCGGCAAGATCAAGGCGATGAACCCGGAGCGCCTCGGTATCGAGATCGCCACCGGCGGCAACATCCTCGCCGCGATGAAGGCCTACAAGGCGTTGCCGGGCATGGAAGGCGCCACCTACTACTACCATGACATCCCGAAGAACGCGGCCAACGACTGGCTCGTCACCGAGCACGAGAAGCGCCACGGCACGCCGCCGGACTTCTTCACCGCCGGAGGCATGTCGGCAGGCATCGCCATCGTCGAGGGCATCCGCAAGGCGGGTTCCACCGACACGGACGATATGATCGCCGCGATGGAGGGCATGTCCTTCGAAACGCCGAAGGGCACGATGACCTTCCGCGCCGAGGACCATCAGGCCCTTCAGTCCATGTATCACTTCAAGATCCGGGTCGATCCGGAGATCGAGTGGGGCATTCCCGAACTTGTGCGCGAGCTGAAGATCGGGGACATGGACATTCCCGTTCGCAACAAGCGCTAGCGCGCCCGGCGGACCCGGGCACCGGCGGGGAGAGAGATCCACGCCGGTGCCCGAGCCGCCCCTGCCCCGCCGCCCTCTCCCCATTCCTTCGCCGGAGGCCCGTGTTGACGCGCGAACCGCCCGTTCTCGCCACCGAGAACCTGACCATCCGCTTTGGCGGGCATGTGGCCGTCGACGGCGTTACCTGCGCCTTCGAGCGCGGCACGCTGACCGCCATCGTCGGCCCCAACGGCGCCGGCAAGACCACCTGTTTCAACCTGATCTCCGGCCAGCTTCCGGCAACCTCGGGCACGGTGCGCCTCAACGGCGAGGACGTGACCCGGCTCGGGGTCGCGGCGCGCTGCGACCGGGGGATCGGGCGGGCATTCCAGCTCACGAGCCTCTTCGCCAGCCTCAGCGTGCGCGAGAACGTGCGCCTCGTCGCCCAGTCGCGGGCGCGGCGCGGCTTCGACCTGTTCTCCCGCGCCGACAGCCACATCGAGCTTGTCGAGCGGGCGGAGCATGTGCTTGCCGAGGTGCGGCTGGCCGACAAGCGCGACATGACGGTTTCAGAGCTTGCCCATGGCGACCAGCGAAAGCTGGAGGTGGCGATGATGATCGCGCTCGCCCCGCAGGTGCTGATGTTCGACGAACCCACCGCGGGAATGAGCGTCGACGAGGTGCCGGTGATCCTAGATCTGATCCGGGGTCTCAAGGCGGATCGTGACCGCACGATCCTGCTGGTGGAGCACAAGATGGACGTCATCCGCAGCCTCGCCGACCGCATCGTGGTGCTGCACAACGGTGCGCTCGTCGCCGATGGCGAGCCGGGCGAGGTGATGCGTTCGGCCATCGTTCAGGAGGCCTATCTCGGGCGCGCCGCGCCAGCGACGGAGGCCAGCTCATGACCGACAGCCTCCTCACCCTTTCCGGCGTCCACACCCACATCGGCCCTTATCATATCCTGCAGGGCGTCGATCTGTGCGTGCCGCGCGGCGGCGTGACCGTGCTGCTGGGGCGCAATGGCGCGGGCAAGTCCACAACCTTGCGCACCATCATGGGACTGTGGTCGGCCAGCGACGGCGAGATTCGCTTCGACGGAACGCGCATCGAGGCGCGCGCGACGCCCGATATCGCGCTTGCCGGCATTGCCTATGTGCCGGAAAATATGGGCATCTTCTCCGACCTTACGGTCGGCGAGAACATGCGTCTCGCCGCCGTACACGGGCCGATGGACGCCGGACGCCTTGCCTGGATCAAGGACCTGTTCCCGCCCATCGGCACCTTCTGGGACAAGCCCGCGGGCACGCTTTCGGGCGGCCAGAAGCAGATGCTCTCCGTCGCCCGCGCCATCATCGAGCCGCGCCGGATGATCCTCATCGACGAGCCGAGCAAGGGGCTCGCCCCGGCCATCGTGCAGGCGATGACGGACGCACTGGCGGAGTTGAAACGCACCGACACGACAATCCTGCTGGTCGAACAGAACTTCGCCATGGCGGCGGCTCTGGGCGACACGGTCGCGGTGATGGACGACGGCCGCATTGTCCACGCCGGAACAATGGCGGAGTTGGCCGCCGACGCAACCCTGCAGGAGCGACTGATGGGACTGAGCCTGGAGGTACATCAATGAGCGAGACCGCCATCCGCCCCCGTCTCGTCGCCGCCTCGCCGCGCGAGCGGCTGGTTCGCGCGGCGCCGCTGCTGCTGGTGCCGGCGATGGCGCTCGCCGGTTTCATCGGCGTCGGCGCGCCCTCGACCTGGCTGACGCTCACCGTCGCCGGCCTTGCCATGGGCCTGATGATCTTCATCATGGCCTCGGGCCTGACCCTGGTCTTCGGCCTGATGGACGTGATCAACTTCGGCCATGGCGCTTTCGCCACCGTCGGCGCCTTCGTCGGCTTCACCGTGCTCGCCTGGCTTTCCGGCTGGAGCGCTTCCAGCGCCGTCGCGTTGAACCTGGCGGCCGTGTTCCTGGCGATTCTTGCCGCGATGGCGGTCACCGGCGGTCTCGGCCTGGCCTTCGAGCGCGTGATCGTGCGCCCGGTCTACGGCCATCACCTGAAGCAGATACTCGTCACCATGGGCGGGCTCATCGTCGCCCAGCAGATGATCCACGTGATCTGGGGGCCTGACGCGCTCCATGTCGCCCGCCCGGCCATCTTCCAGGGATCGGTGGTGATTGCCGACGCGGTGATCGAGAAATACCGGATCTTCGCCGTCGCCGTCGGTCTCGTCCTGTTCGTCGCTCTGCGGCATGTGCTGCAGGCGACGAAGGTCGGCCTGCTGGTGCGCGCCGGCGTCGAGAACGGCGAGATGGTCGAGGCGCTCGGCTATCGCATCCGGCGGTTGTTCCTGCTTGTGTTCATGGCCGGCTCGGCGCTGGCCGGGCTCGGCGGCGTCATGTGGGGTCTCTATCAGGAAACCATCACCGCCCACATGGGCTCGGAGATCATGGTGCTGATCTTCATCGTCGTCATTATCGGCGGCCTCGGCTCCATCGAGGGCTGCTTCATCGGCGCGCTGCTGGTCGGGCTCCTGTCCAATTACATGGCCTTCCTCGCGCCCAAGGTCGCGCTGGTCTCGACGATCGCGCTGATGGTCGCCGTGCTGATGTGGCGTCCGCAGGGCCTGTTCCCGGTGGTCAAGGCCAAGTAGGAGCCCCAGATGTTCGACACGATCCTCTCCGGCGACCGCCCGCGGAGCCGCTCGCTGGCGCTCCTGCTCGTGGCCATCCTGATTGCACTGGCGCTGGCCCCGTTCCTCTTTCCCGGCACCAAGTCGCTCGACACCGCCGCGCGCATCTGCATCTTCATCGTGCTGGTGGCAAGCTACGATCTGCTGCTCGGCTACACCGGCATCGTTTCCTTCGCCCATACGATGTTCTTCGGCATTGGCGCCTATGGGGTCGCCATCGCACTCTCCACGCTTGGCGCCTCCTTCACGGCAATCGCGCTCGGCACGCTCGGGGGGGCAGCACTCGCCGGCGTCCTGGCGCTAGCAATCGGCCTCTTCTCGCTGAGGGTGAAGGCGATCTTCTTCGCCATGGTGACGCTCGCCATCGCCAGCGCCTTCGCCGTCCTGACCTCGCAGCTGTCGTGGCTGACCGGCGGCGAGGACGGACTGACCTACCGGATTCCGAAGGTGCTGACGCCGGCCTTCAAGTTCGCGGACGCACGCATCCTCGACGTGCGCATGGACGGCCGATTGCTCGCCTACTACCTGATCTTCACCGTCGCCGCGCTGCTCTTCCTGGCCCTGCTGCGGATCGTCAACTCGCCCTTCGGGAGCACGCTCAAGGCGGTGCGGGACAATGCCTTCCGCGCCGAGGCGATCGGCTACCGTGTCGTCTGGTACCGCACCACGTCGACCGTGCTTTCCGCCGTTGTCGCGGCCCTCGCCGGCGCGCTGCTCGCGATCTGGCTGCGCTACACCGGGCCGGCGACCACGCTTTCCATGGAGATCATGATCGACATCCTGCTGATGGTGGTGATCGGCGGCATGGGGACGATGTATGGCGCGGTCATCGGGGCGACGCTGTTCATCCTGGCCCAGACCTATCTGCAAACGCTGATGGCCGGTGCCGAGCAGGCGACGCAGGCCGTGCCGCTGCTGCCCGTTCTGCTTGCCCCGGAGCGCTGGCTGCTGTGGCTCGGCGTGCTGTTTATCCTCTCGGTCTATTTCTTCCCGGACGGGATCGTCGGACGGCTCAGGAGCCGCAAATGACCGGTCTTCACGTCCGCCGCGACGGACGGTCGCGTCCTGGCGCCAGACCGCTCGTCCTGCTGCACGGCTGGTCCTGCCACGGCGGCTTCTTCGCGCCGCAGATGACCGCCTTCGCATCCCGGACGCTGGTTCTCGCCCCGGACCTTCCCGGCCATGGCGAGAGCGCGGCATTCCCCGCGCCGACCATCGAGGCGGCCGCCGACGCGCTCGCGGACCTGCTTGACAGGGAGGACCTCTCGGACGTGGTCCTTTCCGGCTGGTCGATGGGCGCGCTCGTCGCCTGGTCGCTGATCGCCCGTCACGGCACGGCGCGCATTGCCCGTCTCGTGGTGGAGGACATGTCGCCGAAGGTGATCAACACGCCCGACTGGCCCCACGGCAGCCTCAACGGGCTCGACGCGGCGCGCAACCTCGTGTTCCTGCGCGCCATCGGGAGCCAGTGGCCCCGCCTTGCCCCGGCAACCGCGCGGCGCTGCTTTGCCGCCGACGCCGACCCCGCGCTCGTCGCCTGGACGGAAGCGGAGATCCGAAAGGCGGATCCCTTGCGCCTCGCCGCCATGTGGCACTCGCTCACCGCCCAGGACTTCCGCCCGCTGATGCCCCGCCTCGACATTCCGGTGACGCTCGCCCACGGTGCGCGCAGCCAGCTGTATTCTGCGGAAACAGCCCTGTGGCAGGCTGGACAATTGCCAGAGGCGCGCGTTCTTTCCTTTGCCGCCTCCGGTCATGCACCGCATCTGGAGGAAAGTTTGGCCTTCAATGAAATGCTCGGCGAACAGGTTTTTCAATAAAGTCGGGAAATACTCGATTTTTCCTCACTTGAAGGTAGCGGCATTTCGGATTATATTGCGCGTGCTGGAACTTGTTCCGGCTAGGCGGGCTTGAAAATTCGAATCCCGGTTAAGAAAGTTTCGGTATACGGCGCATGCCCGGTTCGTTGAGCCGGTATTGTCGAGAAGAACTGCCTTTCCCGTTTCAGAATGCCACGCTCGCGCAAGCAAGTGCGCTTACTTGCGCTCTTTAATTTTTACAGACTACGGGACAGGAGTTTCCCCATGCGCCAGACCGGCACCCTCAAGTTCTTCAACCACGAGCGTGGTTTTGGCTTCCTTACGCCGTCCGAGGGCGGCAAGGACGTTTTCGTTCACATCACCGCTTTCGAGCGCTCCGGCATCGCGGTCCCGGCTGAAGGCACGGCGCTGACCTTCATCACCGAGGAAGACCGTCGCGGTCGTGGCCTGCAGGCCGCTCAGATCGAGCTCGGCTGAGCCCAGCGCTCACAGCAAGCACGGTTTCAAACGCCGCCGGCCCCGCCGGCGGGGTTTTTGTTTGTCGCAACGGCAGTTTCGTTCAACCGGCTACATCCTCCACATAGACCAGCGCCCTGCCCTGGCAGATCCGCTGCCCGGTCGTCGTCTCGCACACGGTCTCCAGATCGACGAGGTGCTTTTCCGGGCGCAGCCGCGTCACCGTCACCCGGGCGATCAGCGGCACGTCGAAGGCCGCCGCCTCCAGGAACGTCATTTCCTGCTTCAGGTAGTTGGTGCCGGACCCCGGCAGCCTGACGCCCAAAAGATAGGAAAAGAGCCCGCCGACGAGCGGCTCCGGCACCGCACCCGGAACCTCGGAAAGACCGGCGAGCGCGGCGAAATCGCGTGCGTCCCGCTCCGAGTAGCTGCGGATCGTCTCCGCGCTCTGGCCGAGTTCAAGCGTCATCGTCCGTCCTCCGCCAGCCCGCATTCCCCCGCAAGCACCACCGCATCGTCCGCGACCCGGCGGATCGACACGGCAAGCCGCCACGGCAACCGCGCATCGGGCGCAACGACAAGCTCCAGCTCCTCGCCCGCATAGGCGGGATTCGGGAACATCAGCGTCTGCGTCGCATGGCCCGCCTGCGGCCACCGGCGACGGATTGCCGCGTAGGCGCGCGCGTACAGCAGCATGCCGTGCGAGACCGTCCGCCCGAACCGCGTGCGCGCGGAGAACTCCGGGTCGACATGGATGGGATTGTCATCCCCCGAGAGCACGGCGAAGCGGTCGAATTCCTCCTGCGTCGGCGTCCAGCGCAGTGTCAGGGGCGCTTGCGGGACGGTGTCTGCCAGGGCTGCGCTCATGCGCCATCCTCCTTGCATTTGGCCAGATGTCGGGTTTTCAGGACGTGTTTCTGCACCTTGCCGGCGGCGGTGCGCGGCAGATCCGGGGCGACCTCGATGTGGCGCGGCAGCTTGTAGCCGGCAAGCCGCTCGCGGCACCAGGCGACGAGCGCGTCGCGGTCGATGCGGGCCGACGGACGCGGCACCAGATAGGCCGCGCCGACCTCGCCCCATCGCGCGTCGGGCACGCCGACAACGACGGCTTCCTGAATGTCGGGATGGGTCACGAGGACCCGCTCGACCTCGGCCGGATAGACGTTTTCCCCGCCGGAGATGTACATGTCCTTGATCCGGTCGACGATGGCGAAATAGCCGTCGGCGTCGCGCCGGGCGACATCGCCCGAGCGCAGCCAGCCGCCCGGCGCGAAGGCCGCCGCCGTCGCCTCCGCGTTGCCGTAGTAGCCGGGCGTCACGCCGGGACCGCGGATCTGGAGCTCGCCTTCGCCCTCGCCTGTCACCTCGCTGCCATCCGCCGCCACCAGCCGGACCTCGGCAAGGATCTGTGCCTTGCCGACCGAGCCGATCTTCTCGGCCGCGCGCTCGGGATCGGAGAGGAACACGGTCGGACCGGTCTCGGTCATGCCCATGCCGTTGCAGACGGTCACCCCCCGCTCGATGTAGCTGCGCAGCAGCGGAGCGGGCATCGGCGCGCCGCCGCAGCCCAGGCTCTTCACGGCGGAGAAGTCGGCACGGGCGAACCCCGGCTCCAGCGCCAGCGCCTGGTAGATCGCCGGAACGCCGAAGAACGCGGTGACACTGCCCTCGTCGATGAGGCGCAACACGGCGGCGGGGTCGAAGCGGCGCAGGATGGTCGAGCTTCCCCCGGCAAGAAACAGCGGCAGCGTGAAGAGGTTGATGCCGGCGGTGTGGAACAGCGGCAGGAAGTTCACGCTCGCATCCTGCCGCCCGATACCGCTGGCCTGGGTGTAGTTGACCGCGTTGGCCCAGGCCATGCCGGCGGTCTGGATGACCAGCTTCGGCGCACCGGTGGTGCCCGAGGTCGCAAGCAGATACCAGGGCGCGTCCGCTTCGATCCTCCCGCCCTGTGCAAGCGGCTGCGCGGATGCCGCGTCACACGCGTCGCGAAACCGGTCGCCCGTCTCCCGTGTATCCGCAGCCGCATCCGCATAGGCGAAGGCGGCAAGCCCGACGAGGCCGGCAAGCCCTTGCGCTGTCGCGCAGGTCGCCGCGTCGTGAAGGATGAAACGCGGCGCCGCCTCCGCGACCGTGGGCGCGAGTTCGGCCGGCGGCTGGCGCCAGTTGAGCGGCAACAGGATCGTTCCGCTCTTCTGCGCGGCAAGCAGCAGCACGAAAAACTCGGCGTGGTTCTGCGTCAGAACAGCCACCCGCTCGCCGCGCCCCGCACCGAGCGCTGCAAGCGCGCGCGCCATCCGGTTTGCCCACGTTTCCACCTCGGCGAAGCTGAGTGCAACGCCGGTCTCATGATCTACGAAGGCGGTCTTGTCCGGCGTCAGCTCCGCCCGGCGCGCCGCCATGTCGGTAACGAATTGCATGAAAGCCTTCTCCCGAAAGGCCGTTCGACCTGTATTTCCGCCCTAGGCACGCCGCGCCGAGGTGAACTCCGCCATGCGCGCCAGGGTCTCCGGCCTGCCGATCAGCGACAGAAACCCCTGCCGCTCGCGCTCCAGGGCCTCGGCGACACGGGCGCGACGGGCCGGCGTCCATACCGCCGCACGCGTGGCGCCAAGGCTGCCCGCGTCCATCTTCGACAGCTCGGCGACCAGCGCGCGGACTTCGCTGTCCAGCCGTTCGGCTGTGCAAACCCGGCTCGCCAGACCAAGCGCTTCGCACGCCTCCGCCGACAGCCGCGTGTTGAGATATTGCACCTCAAGCGCCCGCGCCGTTCCGATGCGCTCCGGCAGGAGCGCGGTCCAGCCTCCGTCGGGGGCAAACCCCATGACCCCGTAGTAGGGCTGGAGGAAAGCCTCCCGGCTCATGACCACCATGTCCGCGGCCAGCACGAAGCCCGCCGCTCCTCCGGTTGTCGCGCCATTGACGGCGGCAATCACCGGAGCGGGAAACGACAGCAGATCGAGGATCGCCTGGTTGAGCAGCCCGACGATCTCCTGCGCATAAGCGGCAAGGCCCTCCGGCGTGCGGGCATGGTCCTGGAACGCGGCGACATCTCCGCCAGCCGAAAAGGCACGGCCTTTCGCCGCAAGCACAAGGGCGCGCGGCGCGGCATCGCGCGCGGCCGCGATTGCCGCGCGCAGCTGGTGCAGAAGTTCCGGGATCAGCGCATTGCCCCGGCCCGGCCGGTCGAGAACGATCCGGGCGCTCCCGCCGGCAAGCTCGAGATGCGCCAGGGACGTCGCCCCACGCGCCCGCGTCGGCGCCTCAGCCATCGTCGCCCCCCGCAGGCCCACGCCCGCAACGCAGGCCGTTTTCCAGCAGGTCATGAGCCGAGGCGACAAGATCGTCGATCGCGGCCCCTCCCTCGAAGACCACCTGATATTCGCCCAGCGAGCGGGCAATGCCCATCAGCGTCCATGCGCGGATGGTGGCGTCACCCGGGCGCAGTTCCCCGGCGGCGGCGGCCTTTTCGAGGCCGGCGCGGTAGCCCTCGGCGAACGTTCGGAAATAGGCGCGATAGGCGGCGGGATCGACAAACTGCGCTTCCTGGACGATGCGATAGAGTTCCGGGTGCGTCGACACGAAGGTGAGGAACGCGCGCAATCCCTCGCGCTCGGCCGCGAGCCGGTCATCAAAGCCGGCGGTCGCCTCGTTGATCACATGACGCAACATCCGCCCCATGTCGGCGACAAGTTCCGAGAACACCTCGTCCTTGCTGGCGAAGTAGATGTAGAATGTCCCCTGGGCAACGCCGGCCTCGCGCGTTATCGCGCCGATCGATGCCTCGCTGTAACCCTGCCGGCCGATGACGGTCTCCGCCGCCGACAGGATTGCGCGCCGCGTTGCTTCGCCGCGCGCCGTCTTCGGGCGCGGGGCAGACGTGTCACCGCCAGCCTCCGGCGCATCCGCGCGCCCAGCCGCCGCCACGTCCGCCGGCTTTCGCCTTCCCGGACGCCCGGACGCCCCTCCCGTGCTCCCGATCACGACGCTTCCTCCTCCTAAACATGAATCATGATTCATCATTCATGTCATGCCGGAAAATTGCAAGCCGAAACCCGTCCTGCGCCGGATTGCCGAGGGTTCGACGCTACAACGGCGGCCGCCTCCCGCGTGAAAATTAAAACATGACAATAAGATGCATGTTTTTTTGCGAAACCCCCGTTGACGTAGCGCGCCCCGCGACGCATATCTATGAGCATGCGCCTCACTCAGCAAACCAACTATGCCGTCCGCACGCTCATTTACTGCGCGGCGAATCCCGATACCCCGAGCCGCGTCGCCGATGTCGCCGCGAGCTTCGAGATGTCGGAAGCGCACCTCTTCAAGATCCTGAAGGTGCTTGTCAGCAACAACTTCGTCCGGACGATCCGCGGGCGCAATGGCGGTCTGATGCTCGCCAAGCCGGCCAGCGAGATCACGGTGGGACAGGTTGTGCGCGCGGCCGAGGAGAGCTTTCTTCTCGCCGAGTGTTTCGATTCGGGCCGGCGTGACTGCCCGTTGATCACCTCCTGCGGCTTCAACGGGCTGCTGCACGAAGCTCTCGAAGCGTTCATGACGGTGCTTGATGCCCATACGATCGCCGAGCTTGCCGAGGACCGCCACGAAATCCGCTTCCTACTGAAGATGGACGAGGCGATGGAAATGGGCGCGGCCGCGGCCCAATAGGCCGCACGCCCAACTTGCACCGACCCGACCGGCGCCTTACCCGCGCCGGTTTTTTTGTGCGCGCGCGCGTTGACCGCGGGCTGAACGAAAAATGGCGGCCCCCGTTTCGGGGGGCCGCCGTCAGCTCTCGGCACTGCATTCCTCCACGCGAGGCGGAGGCAACCCCCGCGCCGTCCCCCACAGGAGGTCCGGCGCGGGAGCGGGCATCACTTCATCTCGGTGACGAGCTCGAAGCCCTTGTCGGTGACCTTGAACAGGGCATAGCTGCCCGGAACGTCGCCGTTTTCATCGAAGTTGTGATCGCCGGCCGCGCCCTTGTAGTCGATGGCCTTGCCCGCATCGATCAGCTCCTTGGCCTTGGCCCATTCGCCCGGCAGGATCGGCTCGCCTTCGCCGTTGCTGACCGCACGCAGAGCCTCGTGGACCTTCGCCTTGTCACCACCGGCCTTCTCGATGGCGAGCGCCATCAGGAAGGTTGCGTCATAAGAGGTGGTGACGAAGATGGCGTTGGGATCGCCACCGGCCTCGGTGAAGGCCTTGCTGAACATCTCCAGCGCATCGGACTTCTCGCCGACCGGCGAGGAGGCGAAGAAGGTCGTCAGGTTCTCCGCGCCGAGTTCCTTGATCGGAGCGTCGGACTTCATGCCGTCGGCGCCGACGAAGTTCTCGAAGAACCCGTTCTCCAGCGCCTGGCGCAGCATGGTCAGGCCGGAGCCGTCACCGTAGTCGAGGATGACGAGCGTGTCGGCACCGCCCGACGCAAGCTCGGCCAGGTTGGAGCGGTAAGAGGCCTTCTCGCCCTCGTGGGCGGCAAAGCCGGCGATCTCGCCGCCCTTGGCCTCGAACTCCTCCTTGAAGGAGTCGGCCAGTCCCTTGCCGTAGTCGTTGTTCAGATAGGCGACGGCGACCTTCTTGGTGCCGCGCTCGAGCAGCGTGCGCGCCAGCGCCCGGCCCTGGTAGTCGTCCGAGGACACGGTGCGGAACACGGTGTCATTGTCCTTCAGCGACGTGATCTCGGGCGAGGTGCCCGACGGCGAGATCGCCGTGATGCCGGCCGGGATGGTCACCGAGTTGGCGGCCGCCAGGACCGCGCCCGAGCAATACGGGCCGACGATGCCGACGACACCCTCGATGTTGACCGCCTTGGTCGCGGCGTCGGTGGCGTTCTGCGGGTTGCAGGCGCTGTCGCCGACCACGGCCACAAGCTTTTCGCCGTCAAGCACACCGCCGGCGTCATTGACCTGCTTGAGGGCAAGATTGGCCGCATCGATCATCGACGGAGCCATGGCCGCGATCGGGCCGGACACGCCGCCGAGAAGGCCGATCTTCACATCCGCCTGGGCAGGCGCGGCAAGCGCCGTCGCGCCGAGAAACGCGGCCGCGAGAGCAGCATGAAACTTGGTCATCACTCACCTCCACATATTGTCATTGTCCCCGCCCGCGCGCCCCGCGAAGGGGCCGCGCGCGGTCCGCGGAGCCGCCACAGAGTGTGTCGGCTTCCGAAGTTCCGAGGCCGGCGGCCCGGGTTCGCCCCTGTGGGCGCAAATCCCCAGGTCCGACCGGCCGTGCCGCAGTTTCAACCGAAACGTGCGAAGGCTTCAAGGCCGGTCTGGCTCATGCGCGGCGCCGGGCGGCTCAGCTCGCTTCCCGCTCGGCTCGGGCAGCAGCCCCTCGGGACGGAAGCGCAGCACGACCTGCAACATCAGTCCGATCAGGAACATGCGCAGATACTTGGCCTTCACCGCATAGTCGGCCGGCAACTGGTCGGTGACGATCTCCGACATCGACCAGATGATCCAGATCACCGCGACGCCCAGGATCGCGCCGCGGTTGTTCCCCGACCCGCCGAGGATCAGCATGATCCACACAAGGAAGGTGGCAACCATCGGATCGATCGCCTCGGGCGTGATCGTGCGGTTGAAATGGGCGAACAGCGCACCGCCGAGGCCCATCAGCGCCGAGCCGAAGATGAACGCCTCGAGCCGGCGGAAGGGCACGTCCTTGCCCATGGCGCGCGCGGCGTCCTCATTGTCGCGGATGGCCCGCATCATGCGCCCCCAGGGCGAGGCGATCTGCCGCTCGACGAGCAGGTAGGCGACCAGCAGGATGCCGCCGACCATGGCGAGATAGGCCACCTGCGACCAGAAGTAGGAGAGATCGGCAAAGGGGTTGGGGATCCCCGTGATGCCGCGCGCGCCGCCCGTCAGCCAGCCCTCGGACTTGATGACGAGGCGGATGATCTCGGCGACCCCGATGGTGGCGATCGCCAGATAGTCGGAGCGCAGCCGCAGACAGATCTTGCCGATCGGCCAGGCGATGAGGCTGGCGGCCACCATCGCGCCGATCCAGCCCACCGGCGCCGGCAGCCCGAAGCCGCCGATGCGGCTTGCGACCTCGGGCGAGGTCAGGATCGCCGATGTATAGGCGCCGACGGCAAAGAAGCCCGCGATGCCGGCGTTGAAGAGGCCGGTGAACCCCCACTGGATGTTGAGACCCAGCGACAGCAGCGCGTAGATGCAGATGAAGATCGCCATGTAGACGGCGTAGTTGAGGAGTCCGAACCATTCCATCGTCGTTCCCCCCTTAAAGGACCTTGCCCTTGAGCAACCCGGTCGGGCGCACAACGAGCATGATGAGCAGGATCGCGAAGGCGGTGGCCGCCTTGTATTCGGTCGGGAGAACCAGCGTCGACATTTCCTCGGCGATGCCGACGATGAGACCGCCGAGAACGGCGCCCTCGACCCGGCCGACACCGCCCAGGATCGCGGCTGCGAACATCGGCAGCAGCATGGTCCAGCCCATCATCGACTTCAGTTCGTAGTTGAGGCCGAGGAAGACGCCGGCGGCCGCGCACAGGCCGCCGACGATCACCCAGGTGAGGATCACGACCTTGCGGTTGTCGACGCCGGACAGGAGCGCCAGGTCCGGATTGTCGGACATGGCGCGCATGGCCTTGCCCCACTTGCTGTACTTGAGGAAGAGCTGCAGGCCCGCGACAAGCCCGATCATGGCCAGCACGGTGACGATCTCGCGGTCGCGGATGCGCAGGCCGAACCAGTTTTCAGGCCGGGTGATGCCGCGGGTGTAGGTCTCTGAATCGACCCCCCACACGACCTGCACCACCGAGCGCAGCATCAGCGCGACGCCGAGCGAGGCCATCACGGTGACGATCTTCGGCCGCTCGCGCAGATAGGCATAGAAGGTCTTGTCGATGAAAACGGCGACCGCCGCCGTCAGCGCCATGGTGACCGGCAGAGCCACATAGGGCGAGACGCCGGCGACGCTCACCATGCCCAGCGCCAGGAAGGCGCCAAGGGTGGCCAGATCGCCATGCGCCAGATGCGCATACCGCAGGATCGCGAACACCAGCGTGATGCCGACCGCGCCCAGCGCATAGATCGAGCCGACAACGATGCCGGGCACCAGGTAGAAATTGATGATCTCGAGCGCGCCCATCGCTCAACCTCCCAGGAACATGGCGGCGACGTCGCGGTCGGCCAGAAGCTCCGCCCCCGTGCCTTCGTGCCGGTTGGCGCCGGAGGCAAGCACGTAGCCGCGGTCGGCAAAGGCCAGCGCCTGCTTTGCGTGTTGCTCCACCAGGAGAATGGTGACGCCGGTCTCGCGCACGTCCCGGCAGATCTGGAAGATCTGCTCCATGTACTTGGGAGACAGGCCCGCCGTCGGTTCGTCGAGCAGGAGCAGCTTGGGCTCAAGCATCAGCGCCCGGCCCATGGCCACCATCTGCCGCTGTCCGCCCGAGAGATTGCCGGCCAGCGCGCGCCGGCGCTCCTTGAGATCGGGGAACAGGCCGTAGACCCGGTCATAGGCGGCCGACAGATCGCCGGAGCGCAGGAAGGCCCCCATTTCCAGGTTCTCGTGCACCGTCATCTCGCGGAAGACGTTGTTGACCTGGGGCACGTAGCACACGCCCGCCTCGACGATGCGGTTGGGCTCCATTTCGGTGATGTCGGTGCCGTCGACGCTGATCGTGCCGTCGCGCACGTTGAGCAGGCCGAAGATCGCCTTCATCGCGGTCGACTTGCCGGCCCCGTTCGGACCGACGATGACGACGATCTCAGCCCGCGCTGCGCGGATTGTCACGCCTTGCAGGATGTTGGCATCGCCATAGCCGCCGAAGACGCCGCGCATGTCGAGGATATCGCCCATATGGACAAAGCTGTTCATTCGCCAGCCTCCGCGACCGTCTCGCCGAGATAGGCCTCAAGCACCCGCGGATCGGATCGCACGGTCGCGAAGTCGCCCTCGATCAGCACCCGCCCCTCGGCCATGCAGATCACCGGATCGCAGAGTTTCTCGATCATTTCCATGTCGTGCTCGATCAGGATGAAGGTGTAGCCGCGCTCCTTGTTGAGGATCGCGATCTTCTCCTCCAGCTTGCGCAGCAGCGTGCGATTGACGCCGGCGGCGGGCTCGTCGAGGAGCACCAGCTTCGCATCGGTCATCATGGTGCGACCGAGTTCGAGAAGCTTCTTCTGGCCACCGGACAGATTGCCGGCCCGCTCGTTGGCGAGATGCGAGAGTTCCAGAAAAGCCAGCGTTTCCTCGGCGCGACGGCGCACCTCGGTCTCATCGCGCGCGACACGCCCCCACGCCAGCCAGTTGGCGAGCAGGCTCTCGCCGGCCTGTGACGGGGGAACCGTCATCAGGTTTTCCAGCGCGCTCAGGCGATGAAATTCATGGGGGATCTGGAAGGTGCGGACCAGACCGCGGTGGAAGCGCCGGTCGGTCGAGAGGCCGGTGACGTCCTCGCCCAGATAGCGGATGCGCCCCGCGCTCGGCGGAAAGGCTCCCGCGATCAGATTGAAGAGCGTCGTCTTGCCCGCGCCATTCGGTCCGATCAGGCCGGTGATGGCTCCCTCGTCGACGACAAGCGAGCAATGGTCGACGGCTCGGAACCCGCCATAATCCATGACGAGCCCGTCGACCTCGAGCATATGCGCGTGTGCGCTCATGATTTCCCTGTCTCCCCGCCTTTTTCCGTCCGTGCCTCTTTGATCGGGCATCGGTTCGGACAGCTTCCCTCGACATTTTGACGTCGCGGCTTTCAGACTCGGCGCAGGACCGCCCGCACCGGTGCCGCATCGAGCCCTTCTAGCTTCAATGGCGGCGCGATCAACTCATAATCCCCGAATTCGACGCCCTCGAGCGCCAGATTCTCCAGAATCCTCATGTCGTTCCGCAGGAACGCCATATGCGACGGCAGGTCCTTCGAGGTCTCGGGATCAACCGAAGGCACGTCGACGCCGACAAGGCGCACGCCGCGTTCGGCCAGCATTTCAACCGTTTCGGGAGCAAGCGCGCGAAAGCCGTGCGGCCAGCGATCGGGGTCAAGCCCGTCGGCCAGACGCAACAGGATGCGCGCCGGCGCGCCCTCCAGCGCCGGCAGCAGTGCCTCGGGCCGACACAGCGGCCCCTCGCCACGCGCATCGATCAGCCGGGCCGGGCCGATATAATCATCCAGCGAGAGCTCGTCGATCGAGGCCCCGTCGGCGGCGTAGTGAAGCGGCGCGTCGGCATGGGCGCCGCAATGGGTCGACAGCGACACCTCGGTGACATTGACCGGGCAGCCCGGAGCGATGGCGAAGGTGCTGGTCACCTTGTAGGGCGCATCGCCCGGAAACACCGCCGCGCCCGGGCGAAGCGGCGGCGTGATGTCGATCAGTCGCGACATTTCTCTCCCCTCCTCCCGCCAGCCTCACATGTCGGCGCGGATCTCCCAGAGCTCCGGGAACAGCACAACCTCGAGCATCCGCCGCAGATAGGGCACGCCCGACGTGCCGCCGGTCCCGCGCTTGAAGCCGATGACCCGCTCGACGGTGGTGACATGGTTGAAGCGCCAACGACGGAAATAATCCTCGAAATCGACCAGCTTCTCGGCAAGCTCGTAAAGCGGCCAGTGTGTCCTGGGATCGCGGTAGACCGCAAGCCAGGCCGCATGAACGCTCTCGTTCTTCACATAGGGCTGAGACACGTCGCGGTTCAGGTGGTCGGCGTCGATGGCAAAGCCGGAGCGCGCCAGCGTGCGGATCGCCTCGTCATAGATGCTGGTATCCTGGCGGATCTCCTCGAGCCAGGAATGCACGCCTTTGACATGGGCGTGCGGACGCATCATCGCCGCGTTCTTGTTGCCGGCCAGGAATTCGATCGCCCGGTACTGATACGACTGAAAGCCCGAGGACTGGCCGAGCGAGCTTCTGAAGTCGGTGTATTCCGAGGGCGTCATGGTGCGCAGCACCTGCCAGGCGCCGGTAAGCTGCTCGAAGATGCGTGCCATGCGGCTCAGCATCTTGAAGGCCGGCTGCACCTCGCCCGCGGCGATGCTCTTCTTGGCGGCGAGAAGCTCGTGGATCGCGAGCTTCATCCAGAGCTCCGACGTCTGGTGCTGGATGATGAACAGCAACTCGTCATGGGCGTCCGAAAGCGGCTGCTGCGCCGACAGGATCTTCGGCAAGGCCAGATAGTCGCCGTAGGACATGCGGCCGTCGAACGCCATTTCCGCACCGTCGTCGGCCGGATCGTAGGGAGACATCCCCGTCGTCCTTGCGTCGCTCATGTGACCTTCGCCTTCGCATGAAACTGCGGCTGGTCCCAGGCGCGCGTGTCCAGGATCTCCTGCAGGATCCCGCAGGCCCGAAGCACGTCGGCATGGGAGAGATACAACGGCGTGAAGCCGAAACGCGCCACGTCGGGGGCGCGGAAATCACCGATGACGCCGCGCGCGATCAGCGCCTGCATCAGCGCATAGCCGTGCTTGAAACGGAAGGAAACCTGCGAGCCGCGGGCCGCCGGATCGCGCGGACTTGCAAGCTCCAGATCCGGACAGCGGCGCTCGACCTCGCGGATGAAAAGCTCCGAGAGCGAGATCGACTTGGCCCTGAGCGCCGTCATGTCGACATCGTCGAAGACATCGAGGGCCGCGTCGAGCGCGCTCAGAGACAGGATCGGCGGGGTGCCGACCCGCATGCGGCCGATGCCCTCGTCGGGGCGGAAGTCGAGGTCGAAGGCAAACGGAGCGCCATGACCCATCCAGCCCGACAGCGCCGGAGCGACATGCGGCTGGTTACGGGCGGCGACATAGAGAAACGCCGGCGCGCCGGGGCCGCCATTAAGATACTTGTAACCGCAGCCGACGGCGAAATCCGCGCCAGCCGCGTCAAGTTCCACCGGCAGGGCGCCGGCGGAATGGGCCAGGTCCCAGATAGCCAGCGCGCCGGCGGCATGGGCCTTGTCGGTCAGCGCCTTCATGTCGTGCAGGCGACCGGTGCGGTAGTCGACCTGGGTCAGCATCATCACCGCGACGCTGTCATCGATGGCGTCGGCGACGGCTTCCGGCTCGACGATCCGCAGTTCATGCCCCTTGTCGAGCATGTTGCGCAGGCCTTGCGCCATGTAGAGATCTGTCGGAAAATTGCCGCTGTCCGACAGGATCACCTTGCGTTCGGGACGCAGCGAGAGCGCCGCCGCCAGCACCTTGAAGACATTGATCGAGGTGTTGTCGCAGGCGGTCACCGTACCGGGAGCGGCACCGACGAGGCGCGCGATGCGGTCGCCGACGCGCTGCGGCAGGTCGATCCAGTTGTGCTCGTTCCAGGCGCGGATCAGGCTTTCGCCCCATTCCGTCTCCACTGCGTGGCGCATGCGGGCCGGCACGGCGGACGGCAGCACGCCAAGCGAGTTGCCGTCGAGATAGATCACCCCGTCGGGCAAGGTGAACGCAGCGCGCTTGGCCGCGAGCGGATCGTCGCGATCAAGCGCGGCGCAATCGACTTCGGATTGACCTGTCATGGCCGGCTGCCCTTCCTCACGGACGCGCCAACGCGGGCACGCCCTGGGTCTCCAGGGGCCCGGCGTCCGGCGCCGGACCTGTCTCAAGCAGGCTAGCAAGTCGAATTGCCGCGCTCAACCCTATTATATATAATCTGGATGATTATATTTTATCGCCCGCGATGATCGCGACCAGCCGACACACGGATCCGCCATGGCAAAGACCGACGATGCCGTCGAACGGCTGAAATCAGATATCTTGCGCTGCGAGCTTGCGCCCGGCGCGCCGCTGGTGGTCGCCGGCCTCAGCGCCCGCTACGGGCTCGGCTGGACGCCTTTGCGCGAGGCCCTCTCCCGTCTGGAGGCGGAGCAGCTGGTGATTTCCGAGCGCAACAGGGGCTATCGCGTCGCCCCCGTCTCGGCCGCCTCGATCCGCGACCTCCAGGTTGCCCGCCAGGCGGTCGAGGAGGCCTTGCTGACCCGCTCGATCGCCTCCGGGGACGCCGACTGGGAAGACCGTCTCGTCGCCACCCACCATCGCCTGTCACTTGCCCCCGCGCTCGGCCCGAGCATCGGCGAGGCGGAGACCGCGCAATGGGAGAACGCGCACGACGCCTTCCACACCGCGCTTCTCGCCGCTGGCCAGTCTTCCTCGCTGATGCGCTTCCAGCAGCACCTCACCGAGCAGCTTCGCCGCCATCACCGGCACATGATCTTCGGTCCGGGCAGACAACGCGACCTCGACGAGCAGGCCCGCGCCGACTTCCAGGAGCTCCTTGCGCGAACCGTCGGTCTCCCCCATCACACCGCGATGATGGAGGCGACGCTCGCCCGCGACGCGCCCGCCGCCGTGGCGCTGCTGCGCGAGCACGTCGGCTTCTCGCTCGCCGTCTACGCGTTCCTGTGGCCCGAGGCCGGGTAGGCCGGGCGCAAGCCAACCAGCCAAAAACGACAGGAAGTTTTCACATTGCGTCCTTCCCGCCGGCTGCGCGTGACGCAAGCGGCAAAGCACGCCATGATCCGGGCCGGATCTGTCCGGGGAGGGAAAACATCCGTGTTCATCAGCGTGTTCGACATCTTCAAGATCGGCATCGGCCCGTCATCCTCGCACACGATGGGCCCCATGGTGGCGGCCGGGCGCTTTCTCGACGCGCTTCGCGCCGGCAAACTCCGACCGGCGCGTTTCGCCGTCTCGCTGCACGGATCCCTTGCCTTCACCGGGAAGGGCCATGCCAGCGACCGCGCGGTCTGCCTCGGTCTTCTCGGCCATGATCCGGCGACCATCGATCCCGACACGGTCGAGGCTGAGATGGAGCGGCTCGCGCGCGAAAAGTACGTCGACGTCGAGACGCTCGGCCCCGTCGCCTTCGATCCGGCGGTCGATCTCGTCTTCGACTACGGCCCTCCGCTTCCCGGACATGCCAACGGCATGATCTTCCGCGCACTCGACGAAAGCGGCGAAGCCTTGCTGGAAGCAACGCTCTATTCCATCGGCGGCGGCTTCGTCGTCGACGCGGCCGAGCTTTGCGCCCGCGACGACCTGATGCCCGACACGCGGGAGACGGGCGTCCCCTTCCCCTTCAGGACGGCGAAGGAAATGCTCGCCATGGGCGACACCTCCGACCTTTCGATCGCGGCAATGAAACGCGCCAACGAGGTCGCCCGCGAGCCGGGCGCGGATCTCGACGCCGGCCTCGACCGGATCTGGGAGGTGATGAACGCCTGCCTGCAACGCGGGCTCAGCCGCGAGGGCGTCCTGCCCGGCGGGCTCAAGGTGCGCCGCCGGGCGCGCGACATCCACCGCAAGCTCATGGACGAGACCGGCCGCAATCTTGCCTTCCAGCACACGGTGATGGACTGGCTGGGCGTCTACGCCATGGCCGTCAACGAGGAGAACGCCGCCGGCGGAACGCTGGTCACAGCCCCGACCAACGGCGCGGCGGGCGTCGTGCCGGCCGTCATCCGCTACTATCTCGACCACTGCCCGGACGGTTGCCGCGACGGCGTTCGCACCTTCCTGCTGGTCGCGGCCGCGGTTGGCGGCATCATCAAGGCCAACGCCTCGATCTCGGGAGCGGAGGTCGGTTGCCAGGGCGAGGTCGGCTCCGCCTCGGCGATGGCCGCCGCCGGTCTTTGCGCCGCGCTCGGCGGCACCAACACGCAGGTGGAGAACGCCGCCGAGATCGCTCTCGAGCACCACCTCGGCATGACCTGCGATCCCATCGGCGGACTGGTTCAGGTGCCGTGCATCGAGCGCAACGCCTTCGGCGCGGTCAAGGCCGTCACCGCCGCCTCGCTCGCCCTGCACGGCGACGGCGCCCATTTCGTGCCGCTCGACAGCTGTATCGAGACCATGCGCCAGACCGGCCTCGACATGACCGACAAGTACAAGGAGACCTCGAAGGGAGGGCTCGCGGTCAACGTGGTGGAGTGCTGAAGCGCCCCTCGCCGCGACAATTTCGCGAGTTCCAGACTCACTTCAGCGTAAATTTTCGCAAGAAATTGCAGGAAACGCCGGCGTTTGGACACCTTCCGGGCATGCCTAGTCCTCGCGGAAGGTTCGGGCGATCTGGTCGGAGAGCGGTTTCACCAGATAGGAAAGCGCCGTGCGCTCGCCGGTGCGGATGAACGCCTCCGCCGGCATGCCGGGCACCAGTTCCAGCGCGCCCAGCCTTGCCAGTTCCTCCGGCGGCACGGAGATTCTGACCAGATAGTAGGAAACTCCCGTGCGCTCCTCATGGGTCAGGTCGGCGGCAATCCGGGTGACCGCCCCCGAAAGCTCAGGCGTGGTGCGCTGATTGAAAGCCGACAGCCTGAGCACCGCCTTCTGTCCGATGCTGAGCTGATCGATATCGCTGGGCGCGATGCGCGCGTCGACCGCAAGCCGGTCGCGGTCCGGCACGATCAGCATGGCGACGTCGCCCGGCGAGATCACGGCGCCGGCGGCATGAACCGAGAGTTGGTGCACGACGCCGGCCTGTGGCGCGATCATGTCGATCCGGCGCAACTCGTCCTCCGCCGCGACCCGGCGTTCGACGAACTCGCCGATCTGCGCGTCGATCTCGCGCAGCTCCGCGCCCACCTCCGTCTTCAGGTCGCTGTCGATCTGGAGAATCTGCAGCCGTGCCTCCGATATGCGGCCGGCCGCCTGTGCCTGACCGGCGATGGCCTCGCCGCGCTCTCCGCCCAGCCTCGCCGCTTCCCGGTCGAGCGCGTTGAGACGCTGGACACTGACAAGGCCACGCTCCTTGAGCCCGCGCAGGCCGTCGAGCTCCTGTTCCAGAACGGCGAGCCCCCGGTCAAAGGCGGTTTCCTGAGCCCTCAGCCCCTCGATCTCCTTTTCGAACTGGCTGATCCGCTCGCCGAGCTGCCCCTTCTTGCCTTCACGCGACCGCCTGCGGAAGGAAAAGAGCCGCGCCTCGCTCGCAAGCGTGGCGGCAAGCCCGGTTTCCGTCCCGGACCTCTGCACGAGCGCCTTGTCGAAAGTCACCTCGTGGAGGTCATCCCGTTCCGCCTCGAGCCGCGCCTTGCGAGCGCGCAGCTCGTCGAGACGCTTGAGCACGATGGCCAGCCGCGCGCGGGTCTGCGTCGCGTCGAGGCGGATCAGCGTCTCGCCCGCTGCAACGCGCTGCCCCTCGCTCACCAGCATTTCGCCAACGACGCCCCCGGTCGGGTGCTGGACCTTTTTCACGTAGGAGTCGACGACGAAGGTGCCGCTGGCGACCACGGCGCCCGAAAGGCTGGTCGCCGCCGCCCAGCCGCCGACGCCGACAACGAGAACCAGGCACACCAAAAGCCCGGCCAGCAGATGGCGCGATATCGAGCGCGACAGGCCGGCGACATCATTGTCCTGCATCATCGTCCTGCTCCCTGGCACCCTGCTCCTTGTCCCCGCGGCTGGCGGCCTCATCGCCCGTGTCCGCCTCACCCGATGCACCGGAGACGACGCGGAAGGGCGCCAACGGCCGCCCCATGGGCCGGAATCCGGTCGCCACGGGCGCGCCAAATCCGCCCTTTTGCGCCACCGCCGGCGCGGCGTGCGACGGGCGGGCGACCTTTGCCAGCACCTCGTCGCGCGGACCGAAGGCCCGCGCCCGCCCTGCGTCCATCATCAGCACCAGATCGACGGCGCCGAGCGCGCCGGGGCGGTGAACGATGACGACCGCGATGCCGCCGCGCGCACGCACCCCCTCGATGGCCGCCGTCACCGCGGCCTCGCCTTCCGCGTCGAGATTTGCGTTCGGCTCGTCGAGCACGACGAGGAAGGGATCGCCGAAAAGCGCGCGGGCCAGGCCGATACGCTGGCGCTGACCGGCCGAAAGCGCCGATCCCGCCTCGCCGACCTGCGTCTCGTAGCCCTCGTCCAGTCTGAGGATCATGTCATGGGCCCCTGCAGCCCTTGCCGCCGCGACGATGGCCGCCGGCTCGGCATCGGGCACCAGGCGGGCGATGTTCTCCGCAATGGTGCCGTCGAAAAGATCGATGCCCTGCGGCAGATAGCCGATGTGACGACCGAGCGCTTCTCCATCCCAATGGGAGAGGCTCGCCCCGTCGAGCCTTACCTTGCCATTGGCGACGTCCCAGGCGCCGACAAGCGCCCGCGCCAGGCTCGACTTGCCGCTTCCGCTCGGCCCGACAATGCCCAGCGCACTGCCTGCGGAAACCGTAAAGCCGACACCGGCAACAGTGGGCTTGCGCGCACCGGGAGGCACGATCGTCACGGCCTCCGCCTTCAGTTCGCTCTCCGGCGCGGGCAGCGGCATGAGCTCCCTACCGGCCGGAACCAGAACCAGCAGATCCTTCAGGCGCGCCCAGCTCTGGGTCGCCATCAGGAACGGCTTCCAGCTGCCGATGGCAAGGTCCACGGGAGAAAGCGCACGCCCCATCATGATTGAACTGGCGATCATCACGCCGGGCGAAACCTCCTGCTGGATGGCGAGCCAGGCGCCGACGCCGAGGATTGCCGACTGCAGCATCATGCGGAAAGACCTGGAAGCGCCTCCCAGGCCGCCGGCGACATCGCCGGCCCGTCGGTTGGCTGCAAGATAGGCTGCATTCGCCTGCTGCCAGCGCCCGGCAAGACGGCCTGCCATGCCCATTGCCCAGACGGATTCGGCATTGCGCCGGGACGCCTCCATCAACGCGTTGCGGGTCATGCCATGGCGCATGGCATCGCGGGTCGGCCCGCGCGACAGCATGTCGGTGACGAGTGTCAGCGCCACCAGCACCAGCGCGCCGACAAGCGCCGTGACGCCGATCCAGACGTGAAACAGGAAGCAGATGCCAAGGTAGACAGGCATCCAGGGAAGATCGAAAAATGCCGTAGGCCCCTGCCCGGAGAGGAAGCCGCGCAGATTGTCGAGATCGCGCAAGGGCTGGAGCCCGTCGCCGGGAACGCGGCGGCGTAGCGGCAGGCGGATGATCGCCTCGTGCACGCGGTTCGACAATTGCCGGTCGACGCGCTCGCCGAGCCTGAGCAATACGCGCGCGCGCAGGATGTCGAGAACCGACTGGATCGCATAAAGTCCCGCCGCCAGCACGGCGAGGCCGATCAGCGTCGGAATGCTGCGACTGGCGAGCACCCGGTCATAGACCTGCAGCATGAACAGCGGCGCGGTCAGGGCGAGGAGATTTACAACCCCGCTGATGAGCGCTATGGACGCTATGCTTTGTCGGAGAGACGCAACCACCGTCGCAGCCAGAGGCTGCGACGGGGTCCGCTGTGGGGCTTGCAACACTACAGCGTGTCTCAGACGAAGATGAAGTCGGAAGCGTCAATGGTTCCGGTAAAGCCGACCAGCGAGATGGTGCTCGTCGTCGACCCGTCATTGTAGGAGATGACGTCGTTGACATTGTCGACGGCACCACCGTTGGCGGTGAAGTCGGCAAAGTCGCTGAAGCCCAGGCCGCTCAGGTCGATCAGGTCCTGGCCGTCCGCGAAGCCATCGATGCTGTCATCACCCCAGCCACCGTCGAAGACAAACGTGTCGACCCCGTCGAAGCCGTAGAACACCTCGTCGGCCGACGAACTGGTCTGCTCGGTGCCCTGCTCGCCCAGATAGTCGTAGAAGGTGTTCAGGTTGCCGGTGTTCGACATGTAGTAGATGGCGTAGTTGAACGAGCCGCTCGTGGTCGCGCCCGACAGGTCGAAGCTTACCGACGCATCGATCGTGTAACCCGAGCCGCTTCCGGCAAGATTGTTGCCGAAGACCAGGCTGTCGATGTCTCCGTTGAACCCGCCCGGAGCGCCATAGTCGAAGTCGCCATTGAGCAGGACGGCGGACTGGGACGTGCCGGCGTTGCCCGCGCCCCACTGGCTGTAGTCGTTGCTGGCGCCCGGTCCGGCGAAGAAGCCGTGGCTGTTGTAGGAATAGTTCGCAACCCAGGAGTTCTCCAGGTAGTCGAGCAGATCGGTCACGCCGTTGAGGTCGATCTTCACAGTCATGGTCGTTTCCTTGAGGCTGGCTCCGTGGCACCGGCGGGCACCGACGGAGCGTCTTCAGATGTCCGCCGTTCGGCGAACCGGGGGGCGCGGCACCTTGGGTGGCGCCGCGAAGCTCGTCAGAACTTGACGTTGAAAGAGGCCGAGATCGTGCGGCCTGGCGCAGGCAGGGAATCCGCGCCAAGCGCGGGCACATAAGCCACGTCGGTGAGGTTGTTGACCCCGAAGCGCAGCTTCGCGTTGTCGTTGAACTTGAGCGATCCGTAGAGGTCGAAGAGGGTGTAGTCGCTGGTCACGTACCCCGATGCCAGCGAACCGATGGCCGGGTTCGTGCCGCCGACATGGTTCATCCGCGCACCCAGCGTCAGACGCTTCTCGAGCAGGCGCACCCCCGCATCGAGCGTCACCTTGAACTCCGGCGGCACGAAGATCACCGAGGGCTCCACCGGCCGCGACACGCCCTCGTAGGTGTAGGTGTTGCCGAAGTCGGTGTTGAGCCAGGTGAAGGCACCGCCGAGATAGTAGAGCCCGGCATCATAGCCGGCCTCGATCTCGACACCGCTCATCCGCGTCGTGCCGTCGATGTTCACATAGGAGCTGTATTCCTTGTTGAACTCGGCCCGGCGCACCGTACCCATGGAGATGTAGTCCTGGATCTCGCGGTAGAAGGCCACCGCCTTCATGCGGAACCCGTCCTCCTGGGAGAACATGCCGTCGCGCGAGATGTTGACGCCGACCTCGTAGGTGTTGCCCCGCTCCGGCTTCAGATCCGGATTGGGCGCGTTGTCGACCGGCAGGGCGGGCGGCGGATGCCCGCCGGCGATCAGCGCTTCCATGACCGAGGGCGCCCGGTAGCTTTGCGAGAAGCGGGCGAAGGCCTGCAACCAGTCGAGGGGCTTGACCGCCACCATGGCATTGGGCAGCAACGCCCCGTCAGAGCGGTCCACCGAGACATCGGCGCCCGGGTGGACATTGGCCCAGGTGTATCCGTATCGGCGACAGGTGAAGCTGGTATCGCCAGGGTCGCAAGGCACCTGCGTGCGGACCGCGTTCCCGTAGATCGTCGTCGAGCCCCAGAGCTTCGAATGGTCGTAGCGCAGACCGCCCGACAGGGTCAGCCAGTCGTCATGCTCCAGAGTGACATTGGCGAAGCCGCTGACCATGGTGCGGCGACCGTTCGGATTGGCGCCGCTGAACCCGACCGACAGGTCGGCCCCGGAATCTCCGACAATGGGGTAGGCCGAGGCGAGATAATCGGCATCGGCCTGCGTGCTGCCGTCGTCGTGGAACATTTCCACGCCGTAGTTGACCGAAAGGGCCCCGAAAGCGATGTCGAAGCGGCTCGTGTTTTCAAGCGAGCCCCCCACCGTCGCCATCTTGTAGTCGACCGGGAAGAGAACGCTGGGATCGAGCACGTAGCCGCGCGTCTCGTCATTCGCCAGATGATTGTACCAAAGGCTCGCCTTCAGATCGACGAGGGCGCTCTCCGGGTTCCAGGCGAGATTCGCGACGATGGTGTTGTTGGTGATCTCCTCGGTATCCTCGTCGAAACCGTTGCCCGCGGAATAGGAGCCCTGACTCGATTCCGTCCGGTTGCGCATCCAGCTCAGGGTGAATTTCAGCGTGTCGCTGAGATCGGCCTCGCCCTTGAGGAAGGTGGTGACGACGTCCTGGCCGGTAAAGATGACGGTCTCGTCCACATAGGTGAAGTCGTCCATCAGCTTGACGGTGCCGTTCTTGCCGATGTCATAGGAGCCGACCTTCTTGTGGCTGACGCCGGCGATCACCGAGAACCGATCAGACACACGCGCCGCCGCCGTCACCGAACCGTCGAACGCGAAGGCGTTGGTTCCCGTTCCAACGCTCGCCTCGACACCCCAGGTGCGGCCCGCCTCGATGAGGTCGTCCGCCTCCAGCGTGCGGAAATTGACCGTGCCGCCAAGCGCGCCCGCGCCGCCGACGCCGGAGGTCGCCGCCTTTTCCACGTCCACCTCGCGGACGAAGGCGGTGTCGACATAGGTCCGCTGGCTCGCGCCATGGCCGCTGCGCTGGAAGTTCTGCCGCGCGCCGTCGATCATGGTGACGACACGGTTCTGATCCTGCAGGCCGCGAATGTTGACCGCGATGCCCGGGTTCTGACCTTCGGAGCGGTTCACATAGACACCGGCGACCGTGTCGAGCAGGTCGCGGGTATTGCGCACCGGGGCCTGCTCGATCATTTCGCGCGAGACCACGCTCACGCTGGCGGGATCCGAATAGACCCAGTCGGGCGTGCCCTGGTAGCCGTAGCCCGAAAGGCTGGAGATGACGATGGGGGCCAGCCGGGTCGCATCGCCGCCACCGACATCGACCGTCCCCGGCGCGGCCGGGTCATAGACGATGACCGTACGGGCACCGCCCGGACGCCAGGCAAGACCGCTGCGCGCGAGCAGCCGGCCGAGCGCCTGGCCGGCAGTCAGCGCGCCCGAGATCGCCGGCGCGTCGAGGCCACGGGCAGCGGCCGCGTCCACCGAGACCTGCAGGCCGGCCTGCTGGCCGAACACGGCAAGGGCGCGGGGCAGCGGCTGGGCGGGAATATCGAACCGCGCGACCCGCGCCTCGGCGAGGCCCTCCCCCGCCTGCTGGGCCTGTGCCGGCAATACGCCGGTCAGTCCGCATGTCGAAACCCCAAGAAGCAACGCGCCGACCATGCGACGCCGCGCTCCCGCCCCACTCACCACAAACTGCATTGCCGTCCATCGCTCTCGTTGGTGACCCCGAGCTTGGCAGGCACGGCCCGCGAAGCTCCTCTCACTCAAGAGACGAAGCCGGCGGGCTTTTTTTCAGAGAAAAATACTCATGTTTTAATTACGTTTAAAATCAACATCTTAAATGGATGACAGGATCACGAGCCAGGGACCGGCCTGCCTCAGGGTGGCGCCATGGGCAGCCGCGACCGCCTCCAGTGCGGCCACGGGATCCTCTGTCCTGAAGACACCGGTGACACGCTGGCGCGCAAGCCTCTCGCCGACGACCATGACGACGCCCGGATAGTAGCGGGCCAGGTCGTCGGCGACGCCGGCAACCGTTTCGTCGTTCACCGTGAGAAGCCCCTTGCGCCAGGAGGCGACGAGATCCGGCGAGCCTGTTCCACGCTCGACGTGTCCGGCAGCATCGATGCGCGTCCAGTCGCCGGGCAGGAGATCGACGCGGGAGCGTGGTTCCGCGCTCTGCGGAGCCACCGCGACCTGGCCACTGCCGACGGCAACGGCGACGCCGCCGGCGGCCAGGCCCACCTCGAAACCCGTTCCCAGCACGGTTGTCTCGACGCCCCCGGCATCGACGACGAAAGGCCGTTCGGGATTGCGCGTCACGTCGAAAAAGGCAACGCCCTGAAGAAGGCGCACGCGCCGCCGTTCCGGCTCGAACGCCACATCCAGCGCGCTGGCCGCGCCGAGAAAGACGGAGGTTCCATCCTCAAGACGGATCTGGCGCAATTCGGCCGTTCCGGTGATGTGGTCGGCCGACAGCCAGACAAGAACCGCGGGGAGCAGGAAAACCGCGAGGCAGGCGGCAAGAGCGCACACCGCTCCGCCGGCAAGCCCCCGGCGCATCCATCGCCGCACCGAAGCGCCGCGCGCGGCAGGCTGAGGCGCCTGCGAAGCGCCCCCGACCGGTGCCGCAACGTGACCGCTGTTGGTCGGTCTGTCCGTTCCGGCGAGACGCGCGTCCGCAGGCAGTTCCCCAAGCAGCTCCCAGACGCCGAGCGCTTCCGCATAGGCGTGCGCGTTCTCTTCGCAAAGCGCGCGCCAGACCTCGATACGATGCTGCAGTTCCCGGTTGTCCGGGTCGTCCTGCAAGGCGATGAGCCAGGTCATCGCCGCTTGCGCGCGGCCGTCCTTGTCGTCTCGCGGTTCGATCGCCGCCTCTCCCTTCTTGGCCGCAGCGCGGCACCCTCGCCCCGAGCCGTGATCCTTGCGCTGTCTAAACGATGGACGTTTGAACCGGCGGTTTTTTCAAGAATTACCGATCAGGATCGTTTCGCCAGACGTCTGCGGCAATGATCCAGCCCCTGAAACACAAGGGAATGGGCAAGCGATACGGAGATGTCCAGACGCACCGCGATCTCGCGCAGCTTCAGCCCCTCGAAGCGATGCAGTTCGAGGGCGAGCCGGGTGCGAGCCGGCAATTCGGAGAGGGCCTGCATGAGGAGATGGAGCTGTTCCTTGTGGGCAAGCTCATCCTCGATCGAGGGACGGTCCTCGGCCGCGTCCTCAACCCCGAAGTCCGGGTCGAACAGGCGGACCTCGCCGGCGTTGCGCCGGCGCCAGTCGAGAGCGAGATTGCGCACAATGCGCAACAGGTACCCGACCGGCTCGTCGATCCGACGATCCGAGGCCACCCCGCCCATGCGGATGAACGCCTCCTGGACAATATCCTCGCCACGGGACCTGTCGCCCACGATCGATGCCGCGTAGTCGACAAGCCGCCTGCGGTGGAGCCGATATGTCTCGAGGTTTCCCTTGGCGAAACCCAACAGCCGTGTCTCCGGTCGCTGGCCCGGCGCGCCCGGGCTGGGCCTGGACTTTCTCCAGGCCTTCAGGGGAGATGGCTTTCGGCTACTCGCAAAGGTTTTGGTACTGGAAAGCGGCACGTCATGCAATGGCGCGCAACGCAGAGGCAGGCCCGCCAGAAGCCCGGCGCAGGGCGGGCGGAGCCTTGCAGCGCTTGGGCTAGGCATCGCGCGCCGGATCGGGGCCCGTGGTCTTCATGAAGATCATTTCGAACAGAGCCCCACCTTCAGGAGCGGTCCGGTAGCGCAGGCGCCCGCCGTGCGCCTCCATGATGGCGCGCACGACGGAGAGACCGAGGCCGTTGCCGCCCAATTCCCGCGAGCGGGCCGGGTCGCCGCGCACAAAGGGATCGAAGACCCGGGTGGTCGTCTCTTGCGAGAGCCCGGGCCCCTCATCGGCAACGCCGAGCACGACCGTTTCGTCGCGCGCGGTCACGGTGATCGTGATCGCGCCTTTGATGGCATGACGCCGCGCGTTGGTGACGAGAGCCAGCAAGGCCTGGCGGATGCGTATCGCGTCCGCCAGAACCGTGAGGTCGGCCAGCTCGAGCTGCAAGCGGAAGCCGCCGGCACGCAGGTCGTGCGCCATCAGGTCCGCCATCTGCTCGATTTCCCGCGCGAGGCGGATCGGCTCAAGGCGCAGATCCAGATGGCCACTGTCGGCAAGCGTCACCGTGCGCAAATCCTCGACCAGTCGAGCCAACCCGTCGACTTGCAGAACCAGTCCCTGCAGCGAGCGCTCGTCCGGCTCGAACACGCCATCGATCATGCCTTGCAGGCGCCCCTTCAGTATGGTGAGCGGGGTGCGCAGTTCGTGCGCGATGGTGGCATTCCAAAGGGCCATGTCGGCGGCCATGTCCTGCAGGCGTTGCGCCATCGTGTTGAAGTCGTCGATCAGACCAGCGGTCTCGCCAAGGGCCCGGTCGCCGGAAGAGGCACGCGCGGTCAGATCGCCCGCGGTGATGCGTCGAGCGCTTCGGGCAAGCGTGTCCAGGGGCTCGAGGATCCGGCGCGCGAGGCGCACGGAGACCACCGCCGCGAGCGGCAGCGTGATGAGGATCAGCACGCCCACGATTGCAAAATCGACGGAGGTCAGCCCGCCCTCAGGCTCCGACATCGGGTAGAAGGCGACGATTGCCGTGTAGGCGAGATAGGTCCCGAAGAACACCAGCAATCCCGCCATTACGGTGATGGCTGACATGGCGACGAGAATTTGCCGGCTCAATCCGGTGCGCAGGCCCATCACGTCACGCCGAAAGCCGGTAGCCAACGCCCCGCACCCCCGGCAGCAGGCCGGCCGCTCCAGCCTGCTCAAGCTTCTTGCGCAGCTTGCTGATATGGCTGTCCACCGTCCGGTCAAGCGCATCTGAGCCCGGCAGGCAGGCGTCCACCAACTCGCTTCTGGTGAAGACCTTGGCAGGGTTCCGCGCCATGTGGGCAAGGATGCGGAATTCGGTGAGCGTCAGCGCAAGCGGAGCTGCCCTGGCGCCGGCCTCGAAGCTTGCCTGATAGGCGTCGAGGTCGATCGCGAGATCGCCGACCCGCAAGACGCCCGCCCCCGTCGCGAGCCCCGAGCGGCGAAGGACGGCCTTCGCACGGGCCACGACCTCGATCGGGTTGAAAGGCTTCACAACATAGTCGTCCGCCCCGATGCGAAGACCCTGAAGACGGTCGATGTCCTTGTCGAGGGCTGTGATCATGATGGCGGGCGTGTTTCCCCGGCGTCGCAGTTCCGCCAGGACCTCCCACCCGTCGAGGCGGGGCATCGTGACGTCGAGAAGGACAAGGTCCGGCTTCAACGCGAGGTGCAGGTCGAGCGCGGTGCGGCCATCTCGCGCCTGAACCGTTCGGAACCCCTCTCGCACGAGATAGGCGTCCAGAATCGCGGAGATCTCATCGTCGTCTTCAGCTATCAGAACGAGGGCTGTCATGTCGTTCTCCTTGAATGACGGATGCCACCTGACGCGGCCCGCGTCGAGCGCTCTCGCCCCTTCTCCATCAAGTCGCAACATTTCCTCCACACAGCATCAACACGGCGGATCGATAACGGCGAGGTCGCATGGAGCGACAGACCGTTTCGATGGATCGCCGCCATGATGCGCTTTCGCCACCCCCTGCCGCTTGCTCTCCTCGCCGCCGCCGCGATGGCTCTTGGCTCGTGCACCGGCGCAGAAAGCCCGAAGTCTGACGGCGACAAGGGGCAAACGGAAGCAAAAGCCGCCCCCGTCCGTGTCTCTGTCCAGAAGGTGCAGCCGCACCGGGTGGTCGTTTATGACGAGTTGCCGGGCCGCGTGTCGGCTCTGCGGACGGCCGAGATACGCCCTCAGGTCACCGGCATTGTACAGAAGGTGATTTTCACGGAAGGGTCGGAGGTGGCGGCGGAGCAGCCCCTGTTCCAGATCGATCCCGCGCCGTTCGCCGCCGATGTCGAAGCGACCTCCGCAGTGTTGGCACGAGCGGAGGCGGACCTCCTTAACGCCGCCTCCAAGCACGAACGGATCACGGCGCTCGCGGCCACCCGAACCGCGAGCGCTGCGGCGCTCGGCGATGCGACGGCTGAGCTGGCGCGGGCACGTGCAAGTGTCGCCGAGGCCAGGGCCAACCTGACACGCCGCAAACTCGAACTGGCCTACGCGACCGTCCGCAGTCCGATCGCAGGGCGCGTTGACCAGGCTCTCACCACCGAGGGAGGCCTCGCTTCCGTCGGAGCCTCGACCGCTCTCGCCGTCGTCCGACAAATCGACCGTGTCTATCTCGACGTCCGCCAGCCCTCGATACGTCGGGAACTGCTGGAGGAGATGCTCGAAAGCGGCCGGAGCGAGAATGCCGGCGGCCTTCCGGTCGACATTCTGACGATCACGGGAAAGCCCTACGACTTCCAGGGCAAGGTCCTCTTTTCCGACAGTACGGTGGATCCCGGCACGGGCAGCATCGCCATGCGCATCGAGGTGCCCAACCCCTCCCGCCATTTGCTGCCTGGCATGTATCTGCGCGCCAGGGTGCCCAGCGCCATCTATGCGAATGCGTTGACGGTGCCGCAGGAGGCCGTGCGCCGTGGTCCGTCGGGACGCGCGCAACTCACGATCCTCGGGAACGACAATACCGCCAGCAGCCGCGACGTCGAGCTGGGGGCGCTGGTCGACCGGCAGTATGTGATCCTGTCCGGCCTGAAGGCCGGTGAGACCGTGGTCGTGCGGGGGCAGGATCGCACCGAGGGAAGCGCTCCACTGGAGGTCGTCCCCTACCAGCCTGCCTCATCCAAGGCCGAAATCTGAGGAGCCCCCCATGCCTCAATTCTTCATCGAGCGCCCGGTCTTTGCCTGGGTCATCGCGATTTTCATCGTGCTGGCCGGCATCGCCTCGATCCCGCAGCTTCCGGTCTCCCGCTTTCCCGTGATCGCGCCGCCGAGCATCAGCATCGTCGCCACCTATACGGGCGCCAGTCCGCGGACAATCAACGACAGCGTCACGACGCCAATCGAGCGCGAGCTGACGGCGGTGAAGAACGTCCTCTACTTCGAGTCTTCTTCCGACTCGTCCGGCAATGCCAGCATCACGGTCACCTTCAAGCCCGGCACCGACCCGGAACTCGCCCAGATCGACGTCCAGAACCGCCTGAAAGCCATCGAGCAGCGCCTGCCCGAGCCCGTCCGCCGCGCGGGCCTCTCGGTGGAAGCTGTCACGTCAGGGTTCCTGATGATCGTGTCCTTGCGCTCCGAGTGGGGAAAGGCCGACCCGCTGGCGCTGGACGACTATCTCGTGCGCAACCTGGCGCTGGAGCTCAAGCAGGTGCCTGGCGTCGGCCGCGTCCAGTCCTTCGGCTCGGAGGCCGCCATGCGCGTGTGGATCGATCCTGCCCGGCTCGTCTCCTATTCGGTCTCGATGGCCGAGATCACGCAGGCGATCCAGTCCCAGAATGT
Source organism: Stappia sp. (assembly GCF_048268045.1). Lineage (GTDB taxonomy): Bacteria > Pseudomonadota > Alphaproteobacteria > Rhizobiales > Stappiaceae > Stappia. Next base: position 84,677 of record NZ_JBLWWG010000004.1, on the reverse strand, counting down.
CCAGGTGGCACCCGGGCGGCTCGGCGAAGCACCTGCCGTTCCCGGCCAGATGATCAGCGTTCCGCTCAGCCTCGACGGACAGTTGAAAACGCCCGAGGAATTCTCCGCCATCGTCCTGCGCTCCAACCCTGACGGCTCGAAGTTGACGCTTGGCGAGGTGGCCACGGTCGAGATCGGCGCTCAGACCATGGGCTTCTCGATCTTCGACGGCGGCAAGCCGGCCACCGCCGCAGCCATTCAGCTCGCGCCCGGCGCCAATGCCATCAGCACCTCGGAAGGCGTGCGTGCACGGCTCGCCGAACTCGCCCCGGCCATGCCCGAGGGCGTCGCCTACGCTGTCTCCTACGACACGGCACCCTTCGTAAAGCTGTCGATCTCGAAGGTCGTGCAGACACTCGCCGAGGCCATGGTTCTGGTGTTCCTGATCATGCTCCTGTTCCTCCAGAACGTCCGCTACACGCTGATCCCGGCGATCGTTGCACCGATCGCGCTCCTCGGCACCTTCGCCGTGATGTGGGCCATCGGCTACTCGATCAACGTGCTGACGATGTTCGGCATGGTGCTGGCAATCGGCATCATCGTCGACGATGCGATCGTCGTCGTTGAAAACGTCGAACGGCTCATGGCGAAAGAGGGCCTGTCGCCGCGCGAGGCCACGCGTCGAGCCATGCGGGAGATCACGGGTGCGGTCATCGGCATCACCCTGGTGCTGACGGCGGTGTTCCTGCCCATGGGTCTTGCCGGAGGCTCCGTCGGCGCAATCTACCGCCAGTTCACGGTCTCGCTCGCGGTCTCGATCCTGTTCTCGGCCTTCCTGGCACTCAGCCTGACGCCCGCGCTCTGCGCCACGATCCTGAAGCCGGTCGCCCCCCATCACGAGAGGAAGGGCTTCTTTGCCTGGTTCAACCGGGGCTTCGACAGGCTGACGGAGCGGTACACCGCGTGGGTCGGCTGGCTGGTGAAACGGGTCGGCCGCGTCATGCTGGTCTATGGCGCCCTCGTCGGCGCGCTGGTGCTGGGCTACGGCGCGCTGCCGACTGCTTTCGTGCCGGATGAAGACCAGGGCACGTTCATGACCTCCTTCACGTTACCGGCAGACGCCACCGCCGAGCGGACAAAGGCACTCGTCGAGCTCTTCGACCATCACGCCGCGACACGCCCTGACATCGCCAACAACCTGTCGATCATGGGCTTCGGCTTTTCCGGCTCAGGCCCGAACGCGGCTATGGCCTTCACCACGCTGCGCGACTGGGATGTACGGGGCGGCAGCACAGACGCCGAAATCGCGGCGGCTGAACGGGCGATGCAGAAGGCAACGGAAGGCGAGATCCTCATCATGAAGCCGCCGGCCATCGAGGAATTGGGGACGACGTCAGGCGTCGCGCTGCGCCTCATCGACCGCGCAGGGCGCGATGCGGCTGCGCTGCGGGATGCGTCGCGAAAGCTCATCGAGCTTGCGGGGCAGAGCAACCTTCTGCGGAACGTTCGTGTAGACGGCCTGCCCAACGGGCCTGGCGTGAACCTTCGCGTCGACCGGCAAAAGGCCGGTGCCCTGGGTGTCTCCTTTTCCGCAATCAGCGACCTGCTCGCCTCGACCATGAGCTCGACCTACGTCAACGACTTTCCGCGCGCGGGCAAACTTCAGCAGGTCATCTTGCAAGCGCAGGCGAAAGACCGCATGCAGGTCGAGGACGTCCTGAAGCTCCATGTGCGCAACGACAAGGGCGGTATGGTTCCCCTGTACGAGATGGTGACGCCGGAATGGTCCGTCAGCCCACTTCAGCTCAATCGCTATAACGGATACCCCTCGCTCAGCATCTCGGGAGACGCCGCACCGGGCGTGTCGAGCGGTGATGCGATGAACGAGATTGAACGGATTTCCTCCCAGCTTCCCGCCGGCTTCGCCGTCGAGTGGACGGGCCAGTCCTTCCAGGAGCGCCAGTCAGGCGCACAGGCGCCGCTTCTGGTTGCGCTATCCTTCGTCGTCGTTTTCCTGGTCCTGGCCGCCCTCTACGAGAGTTGGGCGATTCCGCTCTCGGTCATGCTCGTCGTGCCGCTCGGGGTCCTGGGTGCGGTCACCGCGGTACATCTGCAGGGCTTCGAGAACGACGTATTCTTCAAGGTCGGCTTGATCACTCTGATCGGCCTTTCGGCCAAGAACGCGGTGCTGATCGTGGAGTTCGCCCGCAAGCTGCGCGACGAGGGAAGCTCGCTTCGCGACGCAGCCATCGAGGCGGCCCGCCTGCGGCTTCGGCCCATTGTCATGACCTCGCTCGCCTTCACGCTCGGTATCGTGCCTCTGGTCCTGGCCAAGGGGCCGAGCTCCGAAACCCAGAACGCGCTCGGCACCGGCCTCTTCGGCGGCATGATCTCGGCCACCGTTTTGGCCGTCGTCTTCGTGCCGGTGTTCTTTGTCCTCGTCATGCGGCTTGCAGACCGCAGGGCGCGGGCCGAAGGCGGAGCGAACCCGGCGCGCGCATGATCCTAGCCACCGTTCCGCCGCGCGTGCCCGAACATCCAAGGCCAATCCGACCGGCCTTGCCGTCCCACTTTCCCTCGACCTGGAAACGCCCGATGACACCCTCGCAGAACAAGAGCCGCGTTGCTCTCGACATCGCACAGGAGACCGATCTGCCCCGCTTCCGAAAGGATCTCCAGGCCGCCTTCGCGATCGCCGTCGTCGAGAAGTACGGATCGGTTGGAGACGGAGCGATCCCCTCCGACGCGGACGTGACAGCCTCCTTCGAGGCGCCAAACGCCGTGGTGCACCGCATCCTCGAGGATGGACGATGGGTCGGCGGGGCCGTCGTTTCCATCGACGCCGGGACGCAGCACAATGCGCTCGAGTTGTTCTTCGTCCGAGCAGACGAGATCGGCCGGGGCATTGGCCGCAAGGCATGGGAGGCGATCGAACAGCGCTATCCCGACACGAAGGTCTGGACGACCCACACGCCGTATTTCGAGAAGCGCAACATCCACTTCTACGTCAACGTCTGCGGCTTCAGCATCGTCGAGTACTACACCGCGCGACACCCGGACCCGAACCATGCCCACGAGCCGGACCTGCCGGGCGACGACGGGATGTTCCGCTTCGAAAAGCGCGTCTGATTCGCAACCATCACCGGCCGCTCGCTGCGCGTGGCAGGCACGTTCCTGGCGAAATACATGCCGCGGACGCGACTTCCCGCGTCAAGGGCAGTGCCCGATCGCAAGCGCCCGCACACAGCAAAGTTTGCAGGCTCCCTGCAAACCTCGCCGATTTCAGAAATCGGGAGGATGTCAAACTATTGAGAAGAATGGCGCGCCCGAAAGGATTCGAACCTCTGACCCCCAGATTCGTAGTCTGGTGCTCTATCCAGCTGAGCTACGGGCGCTTCCATCTTCGGCCGTATCCGTCAAGCGAACCGGCCGGTTCACCGCCGGGCGACAAAGCCGCCTGACAGGGCGATACCTCTACAGCGGTCCCCCGAGGATTGCAAGCAAGGCCGTCGAGTTTTTTTCAAACTTCGCAAGAAGTGTCGCAAGTCTGTTGAAAACCTGTCTATGCCACTGATTTTCAGAAGAGATCGGCGGTGCTGCGACCACCGGCGAGGTCAGGATCCATGCTGTCCGGGCCCGTCGTTGCGCGCGGTCGCGCCGGGATCGTGATCTCGAAGGTCGCGCCCGGCCCGCCCTCTTCCAGGTGACGGATCGTGCCGCCGTGGGCGGCTACGAGTTCAGCGGCGATGGCAAGGCCCAGTCCGGTCCCTCCCGACTTGGCGACCGACTGGAACGGCTTGAACAGCCGCCCACGCAGCGCCGGCGGGATACCCGGCCCGGTGTCGCGAATGAAGATCGTCGCCCCATCGCGTCGGCATTCCGCCTCAACCGTCAGCCGCCGCACGGCCGCATCTCCATGTACCGCCATCTCGCCGCGTCCAGCCTGCATCGCCTGCACCGAATTGCGGCAAAGGTTCATGAGGACGCGGAAAAGCTGCTCCGGATCGGCGTCGATCTCCGCGCCTTCCGCGACGCGGCTGTCGAAGGCAATCTCACCCTCGGCGCTCAGGCCCAGCACCTCCCCGACATCACGGACGATCACGTCAAGATGTACGAGCCGGCGCTGCACCGGCGCCTCGCGGGCGCTGCCGTAGGCCAGGACCGAGCGGGTGTAGCCGACCGCCTGGTCGAGACGGGCGACGATCTTGGGCGCCAGCCGCTGCACGGTCGGGTCCGCGACCAGTTCGAGGCGCTCGGAGAAGAGCTGGGCCGAGGCCAGCAGGTTGCGCAGGTCGTGGTTGATCTTGGAAACGGCCAGGCCGAGGTTGGCGAGACGGCGGCGCTGCTCGAGCGTTTCGACCATCGTCCTTTGCATGTCCTCGAGCCGGCGCTCGGCGTCTCCCACCTCGTCGTTGCGGCCGGAGGGCACGATGATGGCGGAGGGATCCTCCGGTGCGGCCTGGAAGCGCGCCATCGCCCGCGTCAGCTGCCGAATCGGCCGCACGAACAGCCAGCGCAGCGACAGGTAGACCAGCGTCGCCGTGATCGCCGAGATGACCAGCGACAGCGCCAGGATGCGCACCGAGAAGGCCAGCATGGCGTCATGCAGGAGATACTGCGGCATGACGATGTCGACCCGCCCGCCGAGCCCCATCTGCGTCGGCCCGACAATGCGCATCAGCCCCTCGCTGCCGAAGAGCAAGGTTCGAAAGCTCTCGACGATGGAGGTCATCGGATCGGAGGCGCCCATATCGACCCGCATGGTGATGCCGGCGGGATCCTCGGGCCGGGATGACATGGCGATGAGCCGGCGACGCTCGCCGTCGTCCAGGGCGATGGCGACCGCGCCGGTCGTGCGCAACAGCTCAACCTGGACGCCGGGCGAAACCATGTCGGTCTCGACGAGGATGCTCGCCGCGACACCGGCGATGGTGAGCTTGTCGAGAAGCCAGGTGTTGCGGAAGTTCGCCATGGAGGGAACGAAGATCAGCACTTCGCTCAGCATCACGAAAAGGACTGTGAGAACAAGCAGCTTGCCGGACAGGCCGCTCCAGCGCGGCGTGCGGTCCGCCTCGGCATTGACGCGCGCGAGTGCCGCCTCCGCCTCGTCCTCCAAGGGGAAGGGATCGCCCGAGCGCGGGTCGGGGGGCCTGCCGTCTTCCAGGCTTGCCTGGGCAGGTGACATCGCGTCCCGGTCGGGCGCGCCGGTTTCTGTCATTCGAGGCGTCGTCACGCCGTCCTCGCTGTCTCGTCTCGCGTTCCCTAGCCGGCCCGCGCGGCAGCGCTATCCGAAAAGCGCGAGAAACCGCAACAGCCGCCGGACCCAGGGGTCCTTCGGGCTTTCAGCATAGTAGGATATTGCGGCGCGGCGAACAGCTTCCGAAAGCGAGGGATAGGGCAGGACGACGCCGGCCAGATCCCGCGCGCTCAGGCGACGCGCGACGACGATCGACAAAAGGTTGGTGATCTCGCCCGCGCCAGGGCCGACGACGTCGGCACCGAGAATGCGCCCGCGCCGACCCGCGACCAGGCGTAAAAGGCCTTCGGTGCGCCGTTCGGCCTGCGCGCGATCGTTTCCGGAAAAAGGCGCTTCGAGAACCCGGATCGATGCCGCACCGAAACGCTGGCGCGCCTCATCCGGCGTCAGCCCGACATGGCCGATCTCGGGCTCGGTGAAGGTAACGCGCGGAATGATGTCGCGGTTCTCCCGGGCTGGCAGCCGGAAGAGGATGGCGCGGATGACGAGGCCGGCGTGATAGCCGGCAACGTGGGTGAACTGCAGCCCGCCAGCCACGTCGCCGATGGCATAGACGCGCCGATTGGACGTCCGCAGGCTCTTGCCGACCTCGATGCCGCGCGCCGAGAAGCGGATGCCTGCCGCCTCCAGGGAGAGCCCGGCAACCGTCGGCTTTCGCCCAACGGCGACGAGAAGCTCGGTGCCGGAGATCTCGCGCCGCCCGTCCGACGTTTCCAGCTTCAGGCGAATGTCTCCGGCAGCGCCGGTCACGCCAACCACCTTCGCCTCCTCCAGGATCTCGATGCCTTCGCCGCGAAGCCGCTCGAGCACGATCGAGGCAAGCGCGGGATCTTCTTTCGCAAGCGCCCTGCCCGCTTCCACGACGGTGACGCGGGCCCCCAGCCGGGCATGGGCCTGAGCCATTTCCAGGCCGATGGGACCGCCGCCGATCACCAGAAGGCGCAGCGGGCAGACGGTGCGCTCGAACACCGTCTCGTTGGTGAGATAGGGCACTGTGTCGAGCCCCGGAATCGGCGGCACCGCAGGCGTGGAACCGGTGGCGACGACGAAGCGGCGGGCCCGTATGGTCGTGGACCCGGCCTGCAACGTCCGTGCATCGACAAAACGCGCCTCCGCCTTGATGACGGTGACGCCAAGCCCCTCGAAGCGCTCGACCGAATCATGCGGCGCGATGGCGGCGATCACCTTGTGGACGTGGTCGTGCACCGCCTGGAAGTCGACCGTCACCGGCTCCGCGTGGACGCCGAAGACGCGGGCATCGGCGGCATGGCGTGCGGACCGGGCAGCCGCGATCAGCGCCTTTGAGGGAACGCAGCCCTGGTTGAGGCAGTCGCCGCCCATGCGTCCCTTCTCGACAAGAACGACATCGACGCCGAAGGCGGCGGCGGCCGCCGCCACCGACAGGCCGCCCGAGCCGGCGCCGATGACGCAGATATCCGGTGTCAGCGTCAGAGACATGAAACCTCCCATTTGCCCTGCCTGCGCGAGGGCCTTGCGGTCAGAGGGACGGGCCCGGCCGGCGGTTGCGCAGCTTCCTGACGAGGACGGGAATGAGCGCGGCAACGGCAAGCGCGACGAAGGACAGGACCAGTTCGCGGGTCACCAGCGCGGAGACCTCGACAGTGCAGGTTCCAGCCGCCGCGCAGCCCGGATCAGCGGCTTCTTGCGCCGCGACGACGCTGTCGAGCCCCGAGCCGATGAAGGCATAGGCATAGGTTCCAGGCAGGATGCCGACGAAGGTCGCCACCACATAGGGCCGCAGCCGCATGTCGAAGAGGGCCGGCGCGATGTTGACGAGCCAGAAGGGAAAGACCGGCGCAAGCCGCAGGAACAAGAGGTAGTTGAAGGCATCCTCGCGAAAGCCCCGCGCCATGCGGTTGACCAGCGGGCCAGCGCGCTCACGCAGCGCCGATCCGATCGAGGTGCGCGCCGCCAGGAAGATGACGGCAGCGCCGGCGGTGGCCGCCAATGCCGTCAGGGAGCCCCCCATCACCCAGCCGAAGAGAAAACCGCCCATCACGGTGAGAAGCGAGGCGCCGGGAAAGGAGAGCGCGACAGCCGCGACGTACAGCCCGACGAAGGCCAGAGCCGCGAGCGCCAGATTGTTCGCGACGAAATCTGCAAGAAAGGCGCGTTGGCGGATCAGGCTCGACAGCGAAAGATACTCGTGCCAGCCGGCGAGATAGCCGGCGAGCATCGCAGCCGCAATGATGCAAAGTGGCAGCCATCGGCGCAGGCGGGCGAACCGGCGCGGGCCGGCCTCTTGCTCCGCGGCGGCGGTGTCGTCCTCATGCCGCATCGTTCAGCTCCCAGTCGTAGTGATAGCCGGCAATCGGCGGACCGGCAGCCAGGCCGGCGGCCAGCGCCTTTCCCGCATAGCGTCTCCAATGGGCGCGAAGATGCGACTCGCTGCCGAAATCGTCCGAGAACCAGTCGTATATGCGCGAGGCATGGATGCCGTCGCGCTCTACCCGCACGCCGCGCGGGTGATTGACGAAAGCCCGCGCCCCCGTCTCCAGCATCTCCTCCAGGAGGGGGCCCGAATAGGCCCGCCGGGCAAGGTCGGGGCAGCCGAGCGAGGCGCAGTTCACCGCATAGTGCACGCGTGGCTCGGAGAAGCGCTTGCGCAGGATGCCATGCTCGATGTCGTCGAGGGACAGGTCGCGGCCCTCCACCTTGACCAGCGCCCGCCGCCAGGGGCCGCGCGAGAAAAAGCCGCCGCCGAGGTCGATCTCGCGGATCGAAGCAACCGGGTAGTGCGCGAGCACCACCTGAAGCGTGACGGCGTTGTAGAGGTTGACCCAGAAGGCGAAAGCCTCCGCACGCGACAGCGCCGAGGCCCGGGTCACAGCCAGCGTTGCGATGTAGCGCTCCAGTTCGGCGCCCCCCTCGGCGCGGAACGCGGCATAGCGCACGCGGTTGAGGCCATCCGCGCCGCGCACGACATAGCGCTGGAGCAACTCGGAGAACGGATCATGCGACGGGGCAGCCATGGCGCGGCCGGCAGCCCCGCCAAGGAGCAGTGTGCCGCAGGCAAGCGCTCCAAGAACCGTGCGCCGCGTCTGCAGACGCGGGACCACATGCGCCCCCTGCCTGCTCGGCGAAGCCGCAGCGCCATCCGCGCCGTTCCGTCCTTGCGACCCCATGCAGTTCTCCTCGAGATTCGCACCCCCATTGGCCGCCCGAGCACCGGATTCGCACGTCCCACCCTGGCAACCGATGTCCTTCGTACCGTCAATGTGGGGCACGTGGCGTGCTCTTTCGGCCGCTTTCACCGGGAAGTGAAGGCGCTTGACTGCGCCGTCACCTTCGCGTGAGAGCGCGGGCGAGGCGCGCAACATCTCGAAGAAACGAGCATTTCAGCCATCCGGAAGCACTGCCCGGCGCGGACGGACGCACCCGTGGGGTGCAGCCGGGGCCAGTCGCCCCCCAAGGTCCGAAATCGCGCAGTCCGCCGCCGCTTGTCGTTGACTTCAACGTGACCGGCCCGTATAAGCCCGGCAATCGGGTCGGCTGACTATCTCGGCGCCCACGACTACCGCGTCTTTGCGGCTCCGCGTTCATTTTAGAGAACCGGACCGGAAATGTGCGGGACTCGACCACCAGACAATTCGGAAACCAGGGCCGCGCGCCCCTTGCGCGTGGAAAAGAGACAATGAAGCGCACATATCAGCCGAGCCGCCTCGTCCGCAAGCGCCGTCACGGCTTCCGCAGCCGCATGGCTACCAAGAACGGCCGTCAGGTCCTGGCTCGCCGCCGCGCCAAGGGCCGCAAGCGGCTGAGCGCGTAACAGGAGCCGACGGGCAAGACCGCGGAGGAATCGTTCTCGTGTCCCAGACACAGCCGACCGCAGTCTCGCCGTCCTCCACACTGCCGACGCTGAAGAAGCGCGCCGAGTTTCTGGCCATCGCCAAAGGTGGTCGGATGCCTCGGCGCGCCTTCGTGTTGCAGGCCGCTCCAACGCCCGGCCCCTCTCGCATCGGCTACACGGTCACAAAGAAGACCGGCAACGCCGTGGAGCGGAACCGGATCCGCCGCAGGCTCAGGGCCGCGGTGCGCGAGGTCGCCAATGCCGCGCGACAGGACGTGTCCTACGTCCTTGTCGGACGTCGCGGCGCGTTGTCGCAGGACTATGGCGACCTTGTACGCGACGTCATGCACGGGCTTGCCCGCGCGCCGCTTTCAGCGGACACTTCGCCGCGTCCGCACCGTGGCAAACCTGCCTCCCGCAAAGGCGCGGCCCAGCCGAAAAGCCCCAAACACCGAGGATGAACGCCGACTATGGCCGACAACCGTAATACGATCCTGGCAATTGTCCTGTCCCTGGTCGTTCTGCTGGGATGGCAGTATTTCATCGCCCAGCCGGAGATCGAGCGGCAGCGCCTGAGCGCCGAGCAGCAGGCGGCGACGCAGGCGACCCAGGATGGCGCAACGGCCCCCGCTCCCGGCGTGACCACGGCCACGGGCGCAGCGAGCGTTCCCGGAGGCGCGGCATCGTCCGCAGCCGCAGGCTCGCTCACCCGCGACGCCGCCCTCGCACAGGATCCGCGCATCGCCATAGAGACGCCCAGCGTCAAGGGGTCCATCAATCTTGTCGGCGGGCGGATCGACGATCTTCGCCTGAAGGACTACCGCGAGACGGTGGACCCGACGAGCCCGACCATCATCCTGTTCTCCCCGCGCAAGGCGCCGGACGCCTATTTCGCCGAGTTCGGCTTCGCGACCGCCGATGGCGCCACCGCCGCCGTCCCCGACGCGACAACTCAGTGGCAGGCGCCCGAGGGCGCGACGCTGACCCCGGAAACGCCGGTGACGCTGAGCTGGGACAACGGCCAGGGCCTCGTGTTCGAGCGCCAGATCGCGATCGACGAGAACTACATGTTCACGATCGATCAGAAGGTGATCAACAGCACCGGCGCGGCGATCCAGCTCTACCCCTACGGCCTGATCGACCGGTTCGGCACGCCGAAGACGGCGGGCTTCTACATCCTGCACGAAGGCCTGATCGGCGTACTCGGCGACGCCGGCCTGAAGGAAGTCGATTATTCCGACCTGAAGAAGGAAGGCCCGCAGCGTCCCGATGCCGTGACCGGCGGCTGGCTCGGCATCACCGACAAGTACTGGGCCTCGACGCTGATCCCGGCTGGCGACGCCAAGTTCCAGCCCGAGTTCGCCTATTCCACGGCCACCGACAGCTACCGGGCCAGCTATCTGGGCGATCCGATCTCCGTTCCCGCCGGCGGCTCGAACAAGACGACGTCGCATCTGTTCGCCGGCGCCAAGGAAACCAAGCAGCTCAACGCCTATAGCGAGGATCTCGGCATCAAGCAGTTTGACCTGCTGATCGACTGGGGCTGGTTCTACTTCTTCACCAAGCCGATGTTCTTCGTCATCGACTGGCTGTTCCACATGGTGGGCAACTTCGGTGTCGCGATCCTGCTGGTCACGATGATGGTGAAGCTGCTGTTCTTCCCGCTGGCCAACAAATCCTACGTCTCCATGAGCAAGATGAAGCTCGTGCAGCCGCAGATGACGGAACTCCGCGAACGCTATAAGGACGACCGGCAGAAGCAGCAGCAGGCGCTGATGGAGCTGTACAAGAAGGAGAAGATCAATCCGCTGGCGGGCTGTCTGCCGGTGGTGATCCAGATCCCGGTCTTCTTCTCGCTCTACAAGGTCCTGTTCGTCACCATCGAGATGCGGCACGCGCCGTTCTTCGGCTGGATCCAGGACCTTTCGGCGCCTGATCCGACGTCGATCTTCAACCTGTTCGGCCTGATCCCCTGGGATCCGCCGCATATGCTGATGCTCGGTATCTGGCCGCTGATCATGGGTGTGACCATGTTCGTGCAGATGAAGATGAACCCGGCTCCGCCGGATCCGACGCAGCAGATGATCTTCACCTGGATGCCGGTCCTCTTCACCTTCATGCTGGCCTCGTTCCCGGCCGGACTGGTGATCTACTGGGCCTGGAACAACTCGCTGTCGATCGCCCAGCAGTATGTGATCATGCGCCGACAGGGCGTGAAGGTCGAGCTGTGGGACAATCTCAGCGGCATGTTCAACCGACGAAAGCAGGCGGACGACAAGGCCGAATGAGCCCCCTCTTCCGACCGTGACACAAAAGCCTCGCACCTGACGGTGCGGGGCTTTTTTCATGGGCGAAGCCGCCGTTCGGGGTTGCGCGCACGCCGTCGCATCCCCATCCTTCCACGCAGTCGGCATCCAGCCGGAGGACCCTGCGGATGAACACTCCAGCCTGAGGATGGCAAGAGCGGGCGACCCTGCACCGGTCGCAACGTGATCGCGGTGCCCCGCACCAGGCCCAGCCATCCCGACTTGCCCGCCGCGACCGGCAGCGCAAGGCAAACCTCATCTCAAGACCAGGACGACACCGAACGCGCGGAGACGCCAACGCGCTCGCGAGGGTGCTTTCGCGCCCCGGCGGCACCCGGCTCTCCGGCGCGGAAAATCCAGCAAGGATCCGCCAGATGCATGGACCCGACCCCGCTACCCGCCACCCGATGGGTGGCGCACCCCATACCGTCTTCCTCAAGACGGTGATCACGCGTCCGACCATCGAGGTCGGCGATTACACCTATTATCACGACCCCGAACACGCCGCCGAGTTCGAGGAGAGGAATGTCCTCTATCACTTCGACTTCATCGGCGACCGGCTGAAGATCGGCCGGTTCTGCGCGCTGGCGACCGGCGTGTGCTTCATCATGAACGGGGCAAACCACGACCTGACCGGCGTTTCCACCTATCCGTTCAACATCTTCGCCAACGGATGGGAGACGGACTTCGACATAGCCGGGCTCGAGGCAGGCATGCGCGGCGACACGGTGGTCGGCAACGACGTGTGGATCGGCCGCGATGCGACGGTGCTGCCCGGCGTCACCATCGGCGACGGCGCGATCATCGGCGCGAAGAGCGTGGTCGCCTCCGATGTCCCGCCCTATGCGGTGGTGGCTGGAAACCCGGCCCGCGTTGTGCGATACCGCTTCGACGATGCGATGATCGCGACCCTGCTCGAAACGGCCTGGTGGACCTGGCCGGCGGAGCGGATCGCACGCAACCTCAACGCCATCCGTGGCAAGGATCCGGACGCGCTCAAGACGGCGACCTGATCTCCCCCGGCCTGTTCGGGCGCGCCCATCCGCGCGCCCGGGCGTCCATGACCCGAACGCAAGAGCACGATGAGCGACGCTGAAGATCCCTTCGCCCCGACCGAGGAAACCCTCGAACAGGGCCGCCTGCTGTTCCGACGCCCCTGGACCTTCCAGACCAGCGTCGCGCAGCTCGAGCAATTGCCGGTCGAGAACAAGCTCGAGATCGCCTTCGCCGGGCGGTCGAACGTTGGCAAGTCGAGCCTGATCAACGCGCTGACCGGCGTCAACGGGCTGGCGCGGACGTCCAATACGCCGGGACGGACGCAGATGCTGAACTTCTTCGACGCGCCCGAAAGCCCCGTTACCCTGGTCGACATGCCCGGCTATGGCTATGCCCAGGCTCCCAAGGCCATGGTCGACGCCTGGACCGAGCTTGTCTTTTCCTATCTCCAGGGGCGCACACGGCTGCGGCGGGTGTTCGCGCTCATCGACAGCCGCCACGGGATCATGGATGCCGACATCAAGGCGATGGATGTTCTCGACCGCGCGGCCGTCAACTATCAGATCGTCCTGACCAAAAGCGACAAGATCAAACCCGGCGCCTTGCAGCGGGTGGTCGAGGATACGATGACGCGGATCAGCAGGCGTCCGGCGGCCTATCCGGCCATTCTCAAAACGTCTTCCGAAAAATCGATCGGCATCGCCGAGGTCCGGGCGGAGATATACAATCTTTCCCTTTGGTGAGATCTAGAGAATTTATCAATTTTCATGTTCTTGAATGGACTATGGCGTCCAGAACGGCGCGACTGAGAAGATTCCATCGGTCGACGTCGTTCGCGACTCTGTGCAAGATTAACTTATCGTAAATGTCGTTGCGTTAATTATTGAGTTTAAACCGGGTGGGATTGCAATGCGCGAGAGCGGGCGAGATCGTGTACCTTTGCCAATGGCGAGCGCGCGGATATCCGCTGGCGCGGAAGGTTCGTCCCGGCCGCCGCACGCCGACCTGGCCGCCCTCTCCGTCATCGAACTGCACTCCGACGAGGCGCTGGACCAGATCGTCCGGCTCGCCGCGCGCACGACCAACTGCGAGCGCGCACTGATCACCCTGATCCAGGGCGACACCCTGCATGTCATCGCCGCCCATGGCAGCGTTCTGAAGCGCACGGAAACGGCCATGGCCGTGTGCGGCACAGCCTACCGGCTTTCCTCCCCCCTCATCGTCGCGGACCTGAGCCAAGACAAACGGTTCAAGGATCTGGACTACGTCCGCGCCGAAGGCGGCACGCGGTTCTACGCCGGATTTCCCGTTCGTGTCGCCGATGGCGGGGCAATCGGCACATTGTGCGTCTGCGATCCGCGTCCCCGACCGGATGGGCTGACCATCGAGGAAATGGACACGCTCAGCTCCCTCACGAGCCTTTGCGTGCGCGTGCTGGAAGGACATCAGCGCGATGCGCGCCTCGGCAGCTACCTCGAGATCGCCTCGGACTGGATCTGGGAACAGGACACCCGCCACCGTTTCACCTTCCTGTCGCGCAGCGCAATCGACGCAGGCATCAAGCCGGAGCTGATCCTCGGCAAGACCCGCTGGGATGCCATGACCGGCAATGGTGAAAGTGCCGCGTTCTGGGCCGCGCACAAGGCCGACCTTGACGCGCAACGTCCGTTCCGCGACCTGCGCTTCCGGTGGTTCGACCATGGTGTCGAGCGGGTCTATGCAATCAGCGGCCGCCCGGTCTTTGGAACAAGTGGTGTCTTCATCGGCTACCGCGGCTCGGCACGGGACGTGACGGCGGAGGAGCTGGCCCGCCGCCAGATCGAGCATCTGGCGCGGCACGACCCGCTCACCGGACTGGCGAACCGGGCCACCTTCGAGGATTTCGTCAACGCCGCTTTCGCCAAATGGCAGGAAAGCGGTGCCATGGCGACCATATTCCTGATCGATATCGACCATTTCAAGCTGGTCAACGACACCCATGGGCACTCGACGGGAGACGCGCTGTTGATCGCGGTTGCCGAACGGCTTGGCTCCTGTGTCGGGCCGGATGCGACCATCACCCGGCTTGGCGGCGACGAGTTCGCCATCCTTGAGCCGCGACTGGCGCGCGACGGCGCGGTTGCGGAATATGCTGCGGCGATTTCGCAGGCCATCGCCAATCCGTTCGACACCGGCCACGGGGTGGTCGAGTGCGGGTGCAGCATCGGCATCGCAATGCTACCCGACCACGGGGCGACCTTCAGCCAGATCATGGGCAACGCCGATCTCGCCCTGTACGAATCGAAGAGCAAGGGCCGGCGGCGCTTCACTGTGTTCGAAATGGAGCTTCGCCGCGAAGCAGACCATCGCAACACGCTGACGCGTGAGATCGGCGAGGCTGTCGACCACCATCAGTTCAAGCTCGTGTTCCAGCCGGTCGTTCGCATCAGCGACGAAACCATCGTCGGAGCCGAGGCACTCCTGCGGTGGGATCATCCGGTGAGAGGCCAGCTTCCCCCCGGCGCGTTCCTCTCGACGCTCGACAGCAGCCGGCATGCGGCGGACGTCGGATACTGGGTGCTGGAAGAGGCCTGCCGCGCCGCCGGCGCCTGGCAGGCCGCCTGCGGCGATCCCTTCCGGCTCTCCGTCAACCTGTTCTCCGGCCAGTTGCGCGATCCACGCCTGGTGAACCGGGTGCGCACCATCCTCGAACGAACAGGCTTCGACGGGCGCAACCTGGAGCTGGAGATCACCGAGGACATCCTCCTCGCACCGACCAAGGACCTGATCGGCCTGCTGAGGGAGCTGAAGCAGCTTGGTCTTGCGATCGTCCTCGACGATTTCGGTACCGGCTTCGGATCGCTCACGCACCTGCTGCAGTTTTCCATCGACCGAATCAAGATCGACCGCGAGTTCGTGCGCGGGCTTGGCGACATGGTCGACTACGATACGGTCACCCGCGCCTTGGTGAAGCTTGCCAGCGAACTGGGGCTCAGGGTGACGGCCGAAGGCATCGAGACCGACGAGCAGAAGCGCTTCCTGGCAGAGGTCGGCTGCGACGACCTGCAGGGCTTCCATTTTTCGCGGCCGGTTCATGCCGACCAGATGCCCGAGCTCATCGAGGCGTCGCGACGACGCCTCTGCGACAGGCTGGATTGCGACGCGCTGCGCCACGCCGGCGCCGCCTGACCCGATCCCCCCCTTGCCCCGTCCGCGCCGCAATTGAGCCTCATGCCGAAAGCGGCTATAGAGCCCGACGGTGGCGCTTTACACGATGCAATCGTCGCGACGGCGCCCCCCTGCACCGCCCATCCGCAGCCTCCACGCGAAGGTCCTTGCCGACATGACAGATACCACCACTCTCAATCCGGCCCAGGTGATCTCCAAGGCGCTGCCCTACATGCTGCGCTACGATGACCAGGTGGTCGTCGTGAAATACGGCGGGCACGCGATGGGCGATTCGGAGCTGGGTCACGCCTTTGCCCGCGACATCACCCTGCTGCGGCTTGCCGGCGTGCTGCCGGTGGTGGTCCATGGCGGCGGCCCGCAGATCGGCTCCATGCTCGACCGGCTCGGCATCCGCAGCGAGTTCCGCGACGGCCTGCGCGTCACCGACAAGCAGACCGTGGAGGTCGTCGAGATGGTGCTCGCCGGCTCCATCAACAAGGAAGTGGTGCATCTCATCAACTCCGAGGGCGGCAAGGCCATCGGTCTGTGCGGCAAGGACGGCAACCTCGTCACGGCCGAAAAGCTCCAGCGCACGGTTCGCGATCCGGGTTCGGAAATCGAGAAGGTTCTCGATCTCGGCTACGTTGGCGAGCCGAAATCGGTGAACCCGACGGTTCTGCGCCTCGTCATGAAGGAAGAGCTCATCCCGGTCGTGGCGCCGGTGGCCTCCGGCGAGGATGGCGAGACCTACAATATCAACGCCGACACCTTCGCCGGTGCCATCGCCGGATCGCTCGATGCCAAGCGCCTCCTTTTCCTGACCGATGTTCCGGGTGTTCTCGATGCCGACGGCAAGCTGATCAAGGACCTGACCGTCACGCAAGCGCGCGCGCTGATCGCCGACGGCACGATCTCCGGCGGCATGATCCCGAAGGTGGAGACCTGCATCGACGCGATCGAACGCGGCGTCGAGGGCGTCGTCATTCTCAATGGCAAGGTGCCCCACGCGGTGCTGCTCGAGTTGTTCACCGACCAGGGCGCGGGAACGCTTATCCGCCCATGAGCGAGGGAGAGAAGAGCCCCGACGGCGCCGTGCCAGGTGCGATCGGCGAACACGAGGGTACCCACGCGCATCAGCCGGACCTGCGCGCCTTCAAGGGCGTCGAAGCCTGGGTGTTCGACCTGGACAACACGCTCTATCCGTCCAGCACAGACCTGTTCTCGCAGATCGACGTGCGGATTTCCGACTATGTCGCACGCGAACTCGGCCTTTCGCAGGAGGATGCCCGCATCAAGCAGAAGGCGTTCTACCGCGACTACGGCACGACCTTGCGCGGGCTGATGATGGAGCACGGGATCAAGCCGGACGGCTTTCTCGAATACGTGCATGACATCGACTACACGCCGGTCGATCCGAATCCCGCGCTCGGCGCGGCCATCGCACGCCTGCCGGGGCGCAAGTTCATTTTCACCAACGGCGACCGCCCGCACGCGGAACGCACTGCCGAGCGGCTTGGCATTTCGGAACATTTCGACGACATCTTCGACATTGTCGCCGCCGGGTTGATGCCGAAGCCGAACCTTGACGCCTATAAGCTCTTCATCGAGCGGACCGGCGTGTCGCCGGCGCGTGCCGCGATGTTCGAGGATCTTTCCCGAAACCTTTCCGTGCCCCATCGGCTGGGCATGCGCACCACCCTTCTGGTGCCCGACGGCACCCGCGCTGTCTTCCGGGACGAGTGGGAGCTGGAAGGCCAGAACGCACCGCATGTCGACTTTGTCACCGACAACCTTGCCGGATTCCTGAACGCGGTTCTGGGGGCACTCGACATTCCCTCGCCGATCCGTCGTGACTGAGGTGTCGGCTTTGCAAGGACTTGCGACAAGGCTCGGGCGGCCGACGAACGCGGCCTCGCGCACCGAGCGCCTGCTGCACCGGGTCTTGCCACGCATCTACCGGATGCTGGGCAAGGGCGTTCTGGCGCGCGCGTCGGTCGAGTTTCTCGCCTTCGGCGTGAAGCAGGCCTATGCCTGCATCTACGGCGCCCTGCTGCTCGCGCTCATTCTCGGAACCCGCTTCCTCTACCCGGCGGACGCGGATCTGGCGCGGTACGATTTCCTCTTCCTCGCCGCCCTCGCCATCCAGGCGTGGCTGCTGCTGGCCCGCTTCGAGACGCTCGACGAGGCCAAGGTGATCCTCATCTTTCACGTTGTCGGCACGGCGATGGAAGTGTTCAAGACCTCCGCCGGCTCATGGATCTACCCGGAAGAGAGTTTTTTTCGCATCGGCGGCGTGCCGCTCTTTTCCGGCTTCATGTATGCGGCGGTCGGCAGCTATCTGGCGCGCGTCTCGCGCATCCTCGACTTCGGATACAGCCACTACCCGCCGCTTTGGACCAGTTGGCTGCTGGCGCTGGCGATCTACGTGAACTTCTTCACCCATCACTATACGCTCGACATAAGGCTCGGACTGTTCGCGGCCCTCTTCCTGCTCTACGGACGCACCTGGGTGCACTATTCGGTGTATCGCTACCGGCACAAGATGCCCCTCGTGCTCGGCTTTTTCCTCGTCGCAACCTTCATCTGGCTCGCCGAGAACATCGGCACCTTCGCCCGCGCCTGGAGCTATCCGCACCAGGCGGAAGGCTGGAGGCTGGTCTCCCTTGCCAAGCTGAACGCGTGGGTGTTGCTGATGGTCATTTCCTTCGTGCTCGTGACGCTCGTCAACCGGCCGAAGCGGGAAGCGCGCCATAAGTAATTACCCGTAGGTATTCCCCTGTATCTGCTATCGCGATCCGCGACATGGACAGGACCGGGACCCTGGCGTATGCCACGGCATCCCCTTTCAGGCCTTCACCGACAGGATCTCCCATGCCGCACTGCGCCCTTTGCAATTCCGACAACGCCACGGACTATGAAGTCGCGCCGCGCACCGAGACCGTGCCGGTTTGCGCCACCTGCCGCGCCGGGCTCGAGGAAGGACCGCAGGACGGCCCGCACTGGCAGTGCCTGAACGAGGCAATCTGGAGCACCGAACCGGCGGTGCAGGTGCTTGCGTGGCGCTTGCTCAACGCTCTTCCCGAGGCGCCATGGGCGCGCGATGTCCTCGACATCGCCTATCTCGAGCCCGACACGCAGAGCTGGGCGGAAGCCGGGTCTGATGACGCCCCGGCGCTCGTTCATCTCGACTGCAACGGCACCGTGCTCTCTTCCGGCGACACGGTGACGCTGATCAAGGATCTGCAGGTGAAGGGCGCGGGCTTCACCGCCAAGCGCGGCACGGCTGTCCGCAAGATCTCGCTGGTGGCCGACAACGCCGCCCACATCGAGGGACGCGTCGAGGGTCAGCGGATCGTCATCCTCTGCGAGTTCGTGAAGAAGGCCTGAGGGCGGGCCGCCTCAGCTTCCCAGAAGCAGCAGAACGATGCCGGTGGCGATCAGCGCGGTGCCGATTGCCTCGGCCGGATGCAGCTTCTCGCGAAAGATCCTCCAGGACACGATGAAGGTGAAGATCAGCTCGATCTGACCGAGAGCGCGCACATAGGCGACGCGCTCCAGCGTCATCGCCGTGAACCAGCCGGCGGAACCGGCAACGCCGATCAGGCCAACCCAAACGGCCCCGCGCCAGTTCTCGATGCTGGCGCGGAGCTGGCCACGCTCGCGCAGCAGCATCCAGACAACCATCGCAGCGGTCTGGAACACGGTGACGAAAGCCAGCGTGAAGGACGCCTGCATGAGAAAGCCCGGCCCGCCGAGCGACAGGGAGGCCGCGCGGTAGCAGACCGCCGACAGGCCGAACATGGCCGCAGAAGCCAGCCCGATCTGCGCCGGTCTTCCAGCAAGGGCGGTAACCAGCGAGCCGAGGCTCACCGGCTTGCCGGCCAGCGAAACGAAGATCACCCCGACGACGCCAACGGCGATGGCAAGGCCGGCAACCGGCGTCACCGTCTCCCCCAGAAGAACCAGACCGAAGATCGCTGCCTGCACCGGCTCGGTCTTGGAGTAGGCCGTTCCGGCGACGAAGTTGCGCAGAGAGAACAGGTAGACAAGCAGGAAGGTCGCCAGGATCTGGGCGATGCCGCCCGCCATGCCGAAGATTGCGAAGGAGACGTTGGGTTCCGGCAACGGGATGCCGCCCACGACATGCAGCCCCGCCAGATAGATCAGCGCGAAAGGAACGCCATAGCCGAAGCGCACGAAGGTCGCGCCGGTTGTTCCGAGCTTTCCGGCGAAATGACGCTGCAGGGCGGAGCGTGCATTCTGGCAGAATGCCGCGAAGATGGTGATGGGAATCCACATGTCCATGCCATTTCCCATACAGGATCGGCGTGGTGAGCGGAATCGCTTTCCGTGCAAGGGTGCTTCGCGCCAACACCCGAAACCGGCGGGCTCGCCCTCAGGCTGTCCCGGCCCGTCTTGACTTCACCGCAAGCTGCGGCTTAGGTCCGCCGCGAAGTCTCGAAGACCCATCCCTTCCCGTATCCTGGAGTTTCGCCGCGATGAACCACTCCCACACCGACCTTGCGCAGCTTGCCGCAGTGATCGACGCCGCGTACGAGGACGCGGCCGCAATCGGCACGCACACGACCGGCGAGGTCCGCGAGGCGGTCAACGCCGCGCTCGACCTGCTCGACAAGGGCCTTGCACGGGTCGCCGAGAAGCGGGACGGCGCGTGGGTTGTGAACATGTGGCTGAAGAAGGCGGTGCTGCTGTCCTTCAGGCTCAACCCGATGGAAATCATCAAGGGCGGCCCCGGCGACGCGGTCTGGTGGGACAAGGTTCCCTCCAAGTTCGACGGCTGGCGCGGCGTCGACTTCGAGGGCGCGGGCTTTCGCGCAGTCCCGGGTACCATCGTGCGCCGCTCCGCCCATATCGGCAAGGGCGTCGTCCTGATGCCGTCCTTCGTCAACCTCGGTGCCTTCGTCGACGAGGGCACGATGGTCGACACCTGGGCGACCGTCGGCTCCTGCGCGCAGATCGGCAAGAACGTGCATCTGTCGGGTGGCGTCGGCATCGGCGGCGTACTCGAGCCGCTGCAGGCCGGGCCGGTCATCATCGAGGACAACTGCTTCATCGGCGCCCGCTCGGAAGTGGTGGAGGGCTGCGTCGTGCGCGAGGGCGCCGTTCTGGGAATGGGCGTCTACCTCGGCCAGTCGACCAAGATCGTCGACCGAGCCACCGGCGAGGTCTTCTACGGCGAAGTGCCGCCCTATTCTGTGGTCGTGGCCGGCACCATGCCGGGCAAGCCGCTGCCGAACGGCGAGCCGGGCCCGAACCTCTATTGCGCCGTAATCGTCAAGCGCGTCGACGAAAAGACCCGTTCCAAGACCTCGATCAACGAGCTGCTGCGCGCCTGAGCCGGGTCGCGAGCACGGAAACGCAAAGGGGGCGCATCGCGCCCCCTTTTTATGTCCGGCTAACGGGTGCCCCTGCGAGGGATGCCTCAGCCCGTCACGGCTTCGTGTGGCGGATCGCGACCAGCGACTTCGGCAGCCCCAGGAAGCGCTCCGTCTCCACGGTCGAATCGGGGAAAAGGTGACGCATCTGGCGACGGTCGAGCATGCTTGCATCCTCCGCCGAGGTCATCGCCTCATCGAGCGTCGCGGCCTTGGGGTAGAAGCCGGTGCGCATCATCATGTGAATGCGATAGGCCACGGGTCGCGGCAGCCAGTGCAGCATCAGAAAGCGGGCATGCGGCTCGATCGGAAACCAGAAGTTCGGCGTCTGGATCAGATGGCTCGGCGCCAGACGGCGCGCCTCGCGGGCGAAGGCCGACTTGTTTGGCCAAAGGCCAACATGCTCGATCACCGAGTTGGAGAAGATCACGTCGAAGGAGTTGTCCGCGTATTGCGGCATGTCGCAGGCATTTCCCTCTAGCGTCTGGACCGGCAATCCGTCGTCGGGGCCGGATCCCTCGTCGAAGCTGAGGTTGACGCAGGTGACGGAGATGTTGGCGAAATCGATCTGATCGCGCCAGACCTGCCAGAAAACACGCGTGCCACCCATGTCGAGCACACGGCAATGCCCCTTGGCGGCAACATGATCGGCGATCATCTCGTTCAGCCGCGCGACCCGGCGCTTGCGAAAGACGTTGTTCGACGACACGGGCGAAAGGCTGAACACGGCGGCGGCTCCTGCAGAAATCCCTCCCCGCCCTCGACCGGAAGCGGTTTCGGGCACAGGGCACTCGCCCCTGCTCTAGCATCACACCGATAACCGCCGATTAACGCCCTCCCAATTTCGCGCGAAACCTGCCTCAGGCAGCAACAACGCGGTGCAACTCCTTGATTGTCGACGCGCAGCGGCCTAAGTCGGGGGGCAGGTTCCCTCCCGCACAAGGTTCCGATGTCCGCGCCCCGCCCACACCCCGGCCCCCTGGGATTTCTCTGGCTGTTCTTCAATCCCATCGGCCGCGTCTCCCGTGAGCCCTACTGGCTGGCGCTCGGTTTCCTGTGGTGCGTTTTCGCCATTCCCATGACGATCTGGCTGTCGGGCGCCGACATCTCCTCGCCGGAGGCGATGGAACTGGCTCTGGCGAACATCATCCGCAACCATCCGTCCATGCCGATCATGCTCTTCGCCTTCCAGTGGGTGGAACTGGCGCTCGTGATCAAGCGGCTTCAGGACAAGGGCCTCACGGGGCTGCTCGCCATTCTCGTCTTCGTGCCGCTGCTCAATGTCCTGCTGCTCTTCGCGCTCGGTTTCCTGCCGGGCGACCGGGGCCCCAATGCCTATGGCCCCGGCCCCAACAGCCGCTGGCAACGGCCAAAGTAACCTCCAGAAACAGACCCTCGCCATGACCGACAAGCTCTCCTCCGCCGCGGAAATCGCCCGCGATCTCCTGCGCTGCCCTTCCGTGACACCCGATGAGGGCGGCGCGCTCGCCTATCTCGAGGACCGCCTCGGCGCGGCCGGCTTCACGGTCGACCGGGTCACGTTCAGCGACGAGGATACGCCGGACGTGGAGAACCTTTTCGCGACCGTCGGTACCGGGGGAGCGCATTTCGTCTTCGCCGGCCATACGGATGTCGTCCCGGCCGGTGACGCTGCCGCCTGGCAGCACGACCCGTTCGCCGGAACGATCGAGAACGGCACACTCTACGGACGCGGCGCGGTCGACATGAAGGGCGGCATCGCCGCCTTTGCCGGTGCTGCGCTCGGCTTTCTCGCCGACCGAGGCCCCGGCTTCGGAGGCCGGATCTCCTTCCTGATCACTGGCGACGAGGAAGGACCGGCGGTCAACGGCACGGTCAAGCTCCTGGACTGGGCCCAAGCGGCCGGCCACCGCTTCGATGCCTGCATCGTCGGAGAGCCGACCAACCCGGACAGGCTCGGCGATGCCATCAAGGTTGGCCGGCGCGGCTCGCTGTCGGGCGTCGTCACGGTCACCGGCGTACAGGGGCACGTCGCCTATCCGCATCTGGCCAAGAACCCGATCGCCGATCTGCTGAAGCTCTCTACCGCGCTGGACCGGCTGGTCCTCGACACGGGCAACGAGCGCTTCCAGCCGTCCAATCTCGAGATCACCACCATCGACGTGGGCAATACGGCGACCAATGTGATCCCGCGCCAGGCGCAGGCGAAATTCAATGTCCGCTTCAACGATCACTGGACGGTCGACAGCCTCAAGGCCCACCTCGAGGCAGAGCTTGCCGGCCTCAACGACCTTTCCTGCGACTGGACGCTGGAGTTCGCGCGCGATTCCAGCGACAGCTTCCTCACGCACGACAGCGGGCTGATCGACGCCCTTTCCGATGCGGTCGAGGCGGAGACCGGACTGCGGCCGGAACTCTCTACCGGCGGGGGCACCTCCGATGCCCGCTTCATCAAGAACTACTGTCCGGTGGTGGAGTTCGGCCTTGTCGGACAGACGATGCACAAGGTCGACGAGCATGTGCCGGTGTCGGACCTCGACCGGCTGGCCGCGATCTACAGGCGCTTCCTCGACAGCTATTTCGCCTCCCGCTGAGGCTTTTCCCCGGCGGCGCTCATCTTCAGGGAATTGCGTAGCTTTTCTAAGGTGACGCCGCGCGCGCTTCTTGCTTCACTGATGTGAACAGACGTGCCAGGGAGGAGCCATATGAGCACGACGACACCACCGGAAGCGGTTGGGGAGCCGCTTGCCGACAGTCCGCGCCGGATCGATCCGACGCGGGTCAACCCGATCACCATCAACGTCATCGTCGACGCGCTCGGCGCGGGGATGCGCGACTTCCGCAGCGCGCCGTTCTACGGCCTGTTCTTCGGAGCGGTTTTCGCCCTCGGCGGCAACCTGGTTCTGCTGACCGCCTCGGCGTTTCACATGAGCTACCTGAGCTATCCCCTCGCCGCCGGCTTCAGCCTGATCGGACCGTTCATCGCCGTCGGGCTCTACGAGGTGAGCCGCCGGATCGAGGCGGGAACCCCGCTTTCATGGCCGGGCGTGCTCGGCGTGATCTGGGAGCAGCGCAGCCGCGAACTCGGATGGATGGCCTTCGTCGTGCTCTTCATCCAGATCATGTGGATGTATCAGGTCCGCCTGCTGCTTGCCCTGTTCCTGGGCTTCCAGTCCTTCGCGAGCTTCGGCGAGTTTGTCGAGGTGGTGCTGACGACGCCCGAGGGCCTCCTCTTCCTGATCATCGGCCATGTGGTCGGGGCGGTGTTGTCGGTGGTGCTTTTCTCGCTCACCGTCGTCTCCTTCCCGATGCTGCTCGACCGGGACATCGACTTCATCACCGCAATGATCACCAGCGTGCGCGCGGTGGTGACAAGCCCCGTGCCAATGATCGGCTGGGCGCTCGTCGTGACCGTGACGCTGATCGTGTCAATGCTGCCGTTCTTCGCCGGACTGCTGATCGCGCTGCCGATCCTCGGCCACACGACGTGGCACCTCTACCGCGCGCTGGTGCCGCCGGCCGACCCCGTTGCAGACACAGAAGCCGATGCGGGGACGGAGCCGGCGTGAGCGACATGGATCACCGGCTCGCGTCTTGCGCCTCTTCTTCCTGTCCGGCCTCGGCCAGATAGGCGGCCCGCGAAGCGATGTCCTCCCCGGCCGGACGGTAGTCGACGCGGGTCAGATAAAGCCCGTCGGGCGGGGAGACCGGACCGCAAGCCTCGCGGTCGCGCGCGGCGAGCGCCCTGGCCACATCGTCCGCTCCCCAGCGCCCTTCGCCGACGAGGCGAAGGGTGCCGACCATCGAGCGCACCTGGTTGTGCAGGAAGGAGCGCGACGCGCACTCGGCGATCACCGTCTCGCCCGAACGACGCACGCAGAAGGTCTCCAGTGTCTTCCACGGGCTTTTCGCCTGACACCGAGAATGGCGAAAGGTGGTGAAGTCGTGGTGCCCGACGAAGACCTGCGCGGCCGCGTGCATCGCCTCCGCGTCGAGCGGCTTCTTGACGTGCCAGGCAAGGCCGAGGTCATGGGTGAGCGGCGCAACGCGGTTGACGATCCGAAACCGATAGTGCCGGCGGATCGCGGAAAACCGCGCATCGAACCCCTCATGCATCTTCTCGCAGGCGAGAACCGCGACCGGGTCGGGCAGACAATGGAAATTGAGGGCACCGAGAACGGTTGCCTCAGGCCAGTCCTTCTCGAGATCGAGATGGGCGACCTGTCCCGTCGCATGGACGCCCGCGTCGGTTCGTCCCGCGCCGCCAATGGTGACCGTCTCGCCGGAAAAGGCCTTCACGGCCCGCTCGATCACGGCCTGCACGGACGGGCCGTTCGCCTGTCTCTGCCAACCAACGAACGGGCGGCCATCGTAGTCGAGCGTCAGCTTGTAGCGCGGCATGTCATCACCGGTTCAGGACAATCATCTGGCGGGGTCACGCGGGTCGGCCGTTCCGTTCCGGTTGCCGCATTGGCGCCCCCGCCCGGCGGTAGTGCCCGAGCCTGCCGACTTCAATCGAACGCCTCAAACGGGGTGGCGAAACTCACCTCGATGGGAAGTGCCGCACGGGCGGCCTCGGTAAGCGCCAGCGCCTGGAAGGCAGCCCCCGCATACGGCGCGGATACCTTGCGCGCAAGCTCCGAGTCGAACCCGAAACGCGGATAATAGGCCGGCGGACCGAGCACCAGAACGAGATCGACGCCTTCCCCACGCAATGTCTCGAGCCCGTCGCGCACCAGCGCCGAACCGATGCCCGAGCGCTGAAGGTCGGGCGTGACGGCAACCGGCGCCAGACAGGCGATGGTCAGGCGATGCGCCGGTCCCGCTCCCGTGACCCGCGAAAAGGCGACATAGCCGACGACACGACCGTCCGGCCCGACCGCCACCCGTTCATGCAGGAACGCACCGCAGGCCCGCAGCTCGTGAACGAGCCGGGCTTCGGCGTCCTGACCGAACGCCGCGCCGAGCAGGGTGGAGATCGCTTCCGCGTCCGCGGAAGAGGCCGTTCTGAGCGTCGGAGCAAGAGATGGATGGGTCATGGTCACGGGTTCCGGTTGGCTTGCGGCTACTGCGGGCAGGGTGGGACATCAGGCGTGCGTGCCTGACAGGCTGCATCCTATAGCAGGCGCCGACGGCTTGGCGATTGTGCAATGACGCCGCCGTCGCCTGTCAGGAAAGCCGGTCGCCGGTGGCGATCTGCGCGCCGCGCAGGAACTCAGCCGCAGCCATCGGCTTGCGCCCGGCCCGCTGGAGCTGCAGCAGCCTCACGGCTTCGCCCCCGCAAGCCACGACGAGTCCCGCCTCCGTGTCCGCCGCAACGACGTCTCCCGGTGCCGCACTGCCTCCGGCGTCTGCAAGCGCCGAGCGCAGCACCTTCACCCGCTCCGTGCGACCGCCAAGCTCGATCTCGCACCAAGCGCCTGGAAAGGGCGAAAGCCCCCGGATATGGTCGTGCACGTCCTGCGCCGGTCGGCTCCAATCGATCCGGGTTTCGGACTTCTCGAGCTTGCGGGCATAGGTGACACCCTCTTCCGCCTGCGGCGTGGCGACGAGGCCACCGCGCGGCAGGGCGGCGAGCGCACGCGTCATCAAGTCGCCGCCAAGCGCGGACAGGCGGTCGTGCAGTTCTCCTGCGGTCATGGTCTCGCCGATGGCAACCTTCTCGGCCATATAGACCGGGCCGGTGTCGAGTCCCGCCTCCATGCGCATGACCTCGACGCCCGTTTCCCTGTCGCCGGCCATGATCGCCCGGTTGATCGGGGCTGCCCCGCGCCAGCGGGGCAGCAACGACGCATGCAGGTTGAGGCAACCGTAAACAGGAACATCGAGCACCGCGCGCGGCAGGATGAGGCCATAGGCGACGACGACGGCGACATCCGGCTCGAGCGCGGCAAAAGCCGCGCGCTCTTCTTCCCCCTTGAAGGAGACGGGCGCACGCACCTCGATGCCGAGCGTTTCGGCGGCCTGATGCACCGGCGAACGCCGCTCCTCCATGCCGCGTCCAGCCTTGCGCGGCGGCTGGGTGTAGCAGGCGACCACGTCATGGCCCTGGCCGACGATTTCCATGAGCGTCGGCACGGAGAAATCCGGAGTGCCCATGAAGACGACGCGAAGGCTCATGCCCGTTTCCCTTGTTCTTTGCGCCCCCAGGCGGGGATACATGTGGACGGGTGGCAGAAGGGCGGCACCCACGCAGGCCCCGGGTCCATCATCGCCCGGGCGCTCTCGGCCGCAGCCGGCCCTTATCGCTACGGAAATGCCCGCAGCACTCAGGCCTTGTCGGTCAGCCGCGCCTGTTTCTGGAACTTCTTCACGACCCGCTCGCGCTTCAGCTTGGAGATATGGTCGATGAACAGCACGCCATCCAGGTGATCGATCTCGTGCTGGAGGCAGGTGGCGAGAAGACCGTCGGCCTCGATCTCGCGCTCGACGCCCTCGCGGTCGAGAAATTTCAGCGCGATCTTTTCGGGCCGTTCCACATCCTCGTAGTATTCGGGAATGGAGAGGCAGCCTTCCTGGTAGATCGAGCGCTCAGGCGATTCCCAGATCACCTGAGGGTTGATCACCACCATCGGCTCCGCCTCCTCGCCCTCGCGCGCCACGTCGAGCACCAGCATGCGCCTGGGCACGCCAATCTGGATCGCCGCAAGGCCGATCCCCGGCGCGTCGTACATGGTCTCGAGCATGTCGTCTGCCAGCTGGCGGATCGCATCGTCGACCTTGGCGACGGGTTCGCTGACCAGCCTAAGCTTGGCGTCGGGGAGGATGAGGATGTCGCGTTTCGTCATGCCGCTGAAATATGGGAAGTCCGGCCGTGCGTCAACGCGTGCGGCCACGGAAACCGTGCGCCGCACGTTCCCTCGTTTCGAGGGATGTTCTATATTTGTTTCCATGACAGCGATTCTGTTCTCGATCGGCAACCGTCCCGTGACCATGGCCGAGGCCATTGCCTGTGCTGCCATTGGCGCGCTGGTGTTGCTCGCGGTCGTGGTCGTGACCCTGCTGCGGCAGGCCGGCGTCAGGCGCCAGGCCGAGTGGCGGGCGGAAGATCGCGCGCATGAACTTGAGGAAAAGCTTGCAGCCATGGTGAAGGCCCAGTCCGAAATGACCGGACGGATGCAGACCATGGCGGAGGTTTTCGGCTCGCGGCAGGGCGACCTGATGCGCGCCGTCAACGACCGGCTCGACGGCATGAGCCACAAGCTCGGCCAGTCCATGGCGGAGACAACCCGGCGCACCCATGAGGGACTGAGACACCTGCACGAACGCCTCGCCGTGATCGACCGGGCGCAGGCGACGATCAGCTCCTTGTCCGGGCAGGTCGGCGAGCTGCAGTCTATCCTGGCCAACAAGCAGACGCGTGGCGCTTTCGGTCAGGGCCGGATGGAGGCACTGATCCAGGATGCGCTGCCACCAGCCGCCTTCACCTTTCAGGCAACGCTCTCGACGGGCGTGCGCCCCGACTGCCTGATCCATCTGCCCAATGGCTCACCCTCGCTCGCCGTCGATGCAAAGTTCCCGTTGGAGGCCTATACCGCGCTGAAGGATGCGCGCGATGCCGAGGCGACGAAACAGGCCCAGGCCCGGTTCCGGCGCGACATCGGCAAGCACCTGTCAGATATCCGCGAACGCTATCTCGTGCCGGGTGAGACGCTCGACACAGCTTTCATGTTCGTTCCCTCGGAGAGCGTCTTTGCCGAGATCCATGAGCAGTTCGACGATCTTGTCCAGCGGGCGCATCGCCTGCGGGTGGTGATCGTCTCCCCGTCCCTGCTGCTGCTCTCCATCCAGGTGATCCAGTCGGTGCTGCGCGACGCGCGGATGCGCGAGGAGGCCCACCGCATCCAGGCGGAGGTCGGCCATCTGGTGCAGGACGTGACGCGCCTCGACGAGCGCGTTCGCAAGCTCCAGTCTCATTTCGGCCAGGCGGAACGGGATATCGAGCAAATCCTGATTTCCAGCGAAAAGATCACCAAACGCGGTCGTGGCATCGGCGAGCTGGATCTGGCACCGGAGGCAGCACCTGTCGCCTCCAGCCCCGACACCGGGCTGCGCCCGAACGGGTCCGGTCTTCCGCCGCTCCGCGACCACCCGGGGCATCAGGGCTGACGTCGGCCCCGCCGTCGCCTCGACGACAGGCCCGGATCAGCTCACCTCTTCGATATCGACAAGCAGGCTGTCCTTTTCCGAGATCACCCTGACCTGCCGCGCGTCATCGGCATAGTTCTCGAGGACGAAGCGAAAGTCGATGGCATGCAGCACCTGCAGGCATCGCCCCGGAAGCGGATGCACGGTCACCTTCACCACATAGACAGGCGGGTTCGATTTCTCGATCGCATCAAGCACGGCTTTCGCCTCGTGACAGGGCGTCGGCGCGACGACCCGACCAATGACGACGAGCCTGCCCGGCCTCGGAGGCATGGTATCCACCCATGCCTTGACCTTCTCCAGATCTCCAACACCCATGACAACCTCCTTTTTGGAAAACACCCGATTTGCTATCGGCCGCGGCCAGAAAGCTGACAGGTCGACACACACCATAAATTGCATTTTTATTTAAAAGCAACTCAATCGCCGCCTCCCTCCCCTTTGCTTGCGCTGGCGCAAGCGGTTAAGAGGGAGATCCCACCCAAGCGGAGCTGCCCGATGTCCCTCCTGATCGCCGTCGCCGGATGGAATTCCCTGCCCTGGGTCGAGAGGCTGTCGTCGCGGCTGCCAGGCCATACGGTGCGCAGCTATCCCGATGACCTTGGGGACCTGTCGGAAATCCGCTATGCACTCGCCTGGAAGCCGGAAGCGGGCTTGCTGGCGCGCTGCCCCAATCTGGAAGTGATCTTCTCGCTGGGAGCCGGCGTCGACCATCTGCTCGCGCAGCCGGATCTACCCGCAGCGCCGCTCGTGCGAGTGGTGGATCCCGATCTGACGGCTCGCATGAGCGAATGGGTGGCGCTGCAGGTGTTGCTCCATCATCGCCAGCAACTGACCTATCTCGCCCAGCAGAAGGCACGGCTCTGGAAGAGCCTGGACCAGCCTGCTGCACGGCGCGTGCGGGTGGGCATCCTCGGTCTTGGCGTTCTGGGGACGGATGCGGCGCGCGTGCTCGCGACGCTCGGCTTCGAGGTCGCCGGCTGGGCGCGCAGCCGCAAGACACTCGACGGGATTGCCTGTTTCGCGGGATCCGACGAACTCGATACCTTCCTCGGACGAACCGACATTCTGGTGAACCTGTTGCCGCTGACACCAGACACCCGGCACCTCATCGATCACGCCCTGCTGTCGAAACTCGCTCGCGACGGGGCGCTCGGCGGTCCGGTCTTCATCAACGCCGGCCGCGGCGGCAGCCAGGTCGAGGCGGACCTGGTGCGCGCGCTGACGGACGGCACGCTCACGGGGGCAAGCCTTGACGTGTTCGAGACCGAGCCGCTGTCGCCGGACAGCCCGTTGTGGGGACTTGAGAATGTCGTGGTGACACCGCATGTGGCGGCCGACAGCGATCCGGAGACGATCTCGGACTATATCGCCGCGCAGATTGCCGCGCATGAGCGCGGCGAGAAGCTCGAGAATGTGGTTGACCGGACGGTCGGCTACTAGGAGCAGCGACGCTCCGCTGCTCAGCAATGGTAGCGGCGGGCCTTGGTGAACCAGAGATCTACAATCGCCTGGACGACGGGGCGCAGGCCCCGCGACGTATCCGGCTTCTGGAAGAGCGCATCGAACCAACCGGCACTGGCTTCGTTTACCGGCGCATCGCGCGTCAGTCCGATGATCGGAAGCGATGCGGCATCGAACCGCTGACGCAGCCGTCGTGCCAGGTCTCCGCCATTCAGCCCCGGAAGGCGAACCGCGGTCACCACGCAATCGAACGGCGGACCATCCGCCTCATCTGTATCCGCCAGCAGATCAAGCGCCGTTTCCGCCAGGCTCACCCTGCGGATGCGCACATTCCCGGTCAGGGCTTCAAGCGTTTCGCGAAACAGACGCGCGTCGTCCGTGTTGTCCTCCACATGAAGGAAAACGGCATGGGGTATCGCATGCAGCATTCAGAGCTGTCCGTCCGAGGCTGGAACGCCAAATATCCCGTCGTGCCAAAGGCAGGAAGCGGGTATCGGGGTCCGGAAATGCAAGAGGGCAGCGGACGGGATGAGGCAGGAGCCACCGGAGACCGACCGCGCAAGCCGACTGGCACGCGAAGATACGTGCGTCGAATTTGCGCGGAAACTATCCCCATCAATATGTAACTACAAATGCAATTCGTGCATATCTGGTGACGACTTGGAGCATAAAACAAACAACAAGAATGAATACTTATTCAATTTATAAATTTCGCAGCGGGAGTTTTTTCGAGCGTTTTATTTCGCTTCCCAAAAAAATAGACAATCACGGCGACCACGACGTCAGGCGAAGCGCCTCCAGCCGGTCAGGCGTCCCCACTCGCTGCGTGCAATACGGGCGAGCGCTGTCTCCACCGGCTCACGCGCGACGGTCATCGTGAACCCGTTGGCGTGAAGCAGTGTGGCCGGGTCGCAGATGATACCGACGTGCCCCTTCCAGAACAGCAGATCGCCCCGGCGCAGATCGGACGGAACGCCATCGCCCGGCTCAAGGGCGACGCCCGCCTCGACTTCCAGCATGTCGCTGTCCCTCGGCAGGGCGATCCCCGCCTGCTGGGCGGCAAGCTGGACAAGAGCCGAGCAATCGAGGCCAAGCGAGGTCCGACCTCCCCAGAGATAGGGCGTTCCCAACAAACTTTCGGCAACCGCAACCCAGTCCCCAGCGATATGGTCGAGCCGCTCCAGATGACGGGCCACCATGGCCGAGCCATCCTCGAGAACGGCATAGTCGAGGCCGCGCGTCGTTGCGTTCCCCGTGACACGAACACGGGCGCCGAGCGACAGAAGGCCGACCGGCGGCAGCTTCAGTTCCGCCCCGGGATAGCGATAGCTGCGCGGCACGGCCACCCGATGCGTGGCCGGAGCACCCGCTTCCGACACCGCCTCTGCCGGCAGATATCCGACGTATCCGTCGGTCTCGAGCTGCCCCCAGGCCCAGCCGTCATCGCGGATCTCGTAGACGGTGAAAGTCTCCCCGAAAAGCGCCTGGGTGTCGATCGGTCGCGCCTGATCGGCAACCGGGCGAATGTCGGCGAAGTCGGCGGAAATCCGCATCGCGCGTCCCTCGACGAACTGCCTGGCCGACACACTTCCAGCGTAGCTTGCAGCGGCGAGATCGGCGCGCACGGGATGGCGGCGCCTGTCGAGGGACGAGGCAGGAATGGAAGAGGAAGCGGCCATGTCATTCTCCACACGGCCTAGCGCGTGATCGCGGCCGCCTTTTCGGTGATCGTATCGCCGATCCGCTCCAGGTAAAGCGCACCGGCAACCGTGCGCGTCACGACGACATTGCGGCGGTCCGCCTCGTCGCGGCGACGCGAGAGAAGCTTCATCGCCCCCAGCGTGTCGAGCGCGCGGGTGATCACCGGCTTGGTGACATCGAGCCGCGCGGCCAGGCCGCGCACCGTGTGCGGCGGCGGCTCCAGATAGACCGTCAGCAGGATCGCCATCTGGCGAGATGTCAGGTCCTGGTCGCCGTCGGTGACCAGGGACATGGTGACGTCGTGCCAGAGCCGGAGCGCCTGTGCCGGCCGGATCTCGATCCCCATCCCTTCGAAACCTTCGCTCTTCACCCGGACCGCGTGCCCAGGACCTCGGATGAGGGCACTCTAGGGCGATATCGTTTCGGATCCGTTATACGCGAGGCGACAGATCCGCTTCCTTACGCAGGCGGGTAGCGGTCCTTCAGACAGGCGAACAGGGCCCGCACCGTCTGAGCCTCTCCGCCGGCCGGGCGTCCCGGCCGATCGGACGGGTTCCAGCCATAGATGTCGAGATGCGCCCAGGTCTTCGCCTTCCCGACAAACCGCGACAGGAACAGGGCTGCCGTGATGGAGCCAGCAAAACCAGCGCCACTCGTGTTGATGTGGTTGATGTCCGCGATACGGCTGTCGAGATAGCTCTCGTAGGGACGCCACAATGGCAGGCGCCAGAGCGGATCGTTCACCGCCTCGGCGCTTGCTGCAAGGTCATCGGCGAAGGCATCGTCATCGGTGTAGAGCGGCGGCAGTTCGGGGCCGAGCGCGACACGGGCCGCACCCGTCAGCGTCGCCATGTCGATCAGTAGCTCCGGTTCCTCCTCATCGGCAAGCGCCAGTGCGTCTGCGAGCACCAGCCGGCCTTCCGCGTCGGTGTTCCCGATCTCGACGCTCAGGCCCTTGCGGCTTGCCAGCACATCGCCCGGACGGAAGGCATCGCCGGAAATCGCATTCTCCACCGCGGGAACGATGACGCGCAGGCGAACCGGAAGGCGCGCCTCCATGATCATCGCGGCAAGGCCGAGCACGTTGGCGGCCCCACCCATATCCTTCTTCATCAGCGCCATGCCGCTTGCCGGCTTGATGTCGAGGCCGCCGGTGTCGAACACGACGCCCTTGCCAACGAGAGTGACCTTGGGATGCGCCATCTCTCCCCAGGTGGCGTCGACCAGTCTCGGAGCGCGCGCGCTGGCGCGGCCGACGGCGTGAACCATGGGAAAATTCGCTGACAGCAGAGCATCGCCCTCGATGACGTTGCCCTGGCCGCCGTTGCGGGAAAAGAGCGCGAGCATCGCGTCCGCCAGTTCGGCCGGCCCAAGGTCGTTGGCCGGCGTGTTGATGAGATCGCGGGCGATCTGCACGCCGGAAAGGATCACTCCGATTGCCTCCAGGTCGACCCCGGCGCCAACCATCAGGCGTGGCCGCGGCTTGTCGGAAGGCTTGCTGTAGCGCTCGAAGCGGTAGGCCCCGAGCGCGAAGGCCAGTGCGGCCTCATCCTCGGCTCCCGCCGCTCCGCCATCACCGAGATCGAGACGATAGTCGCCAGGCGCGAGTTTCTTCGGCAGGTCACCTGCCGCAAACCCCGGCCTTCCCGGCGAGGCGACGCCGTAGAGCACCGCCTTGAACGATCCATCCGGCGCGGGAACGGCCAGCAATTGGCCCGCCCCCCCGTCGAAGCCACTCGCCTCGGCGAAACGCACGGCAGCCGGGCCAAGGTCCGCAAGCCGGCTCGCTGCCCTGTCCTTGTCGACAAGACAGACGGTGACGGTGGATGCCGAAACATCATGGGCGAGAAGCGAGGTGAGCAAGGGAGGCTCCTTCCGAAGAAAACGGGACGGATTTGCCATAGCTTAAACCACGTTCACCGAAAGACGGCAAACCTCCGGAACGCGCATCGCCGACCCACCTGGGCGGTCGCGGCGGTTCCTCCGCCGACGATTTAACGAAGCATTAGGGTTAACGCCCTATTGCTTGATGCAAGCAATTTGCGAATCCCACAGGCGCTTCGAGGAGCCCCTTTCATGGCCGCCACACGTCGCTCCACCTCCCGTCCGGTCGCGCTGCGTCTCACCCTCGCGGTGTCGCTGGCGGCAATGCTGGCGGTCAGCGGTTGCGCCTCGTCGAAGCGCAGCATCGGCACCCATGCCAGTGCCACACAGGGCTATGTGACACCCGGGTCCGATGCCGCCCGCCAGGCGGTTGGCTACTGGGGGCAGGCTTACGAGCGGGACCCGGCCAACCGCGACAACATCCTCAACTACGCCGCGGCACTTCGCCGAAACGGCCAGGTCGAGCAGGCGGAGGCCGTGCTCCGCAAGGCGGTGATCTCGCATCAGTCCGACCGCGATGTCGCGGCCGCCTATGGCAAGGTGCTGGCGATGGGCGGCAAGCTGCCGGAAGCGCTTCAGGTCATCAACGGTGCCCAGACCCCCACCAATCCGGACTGGCGCCTGATGTCGGCCGCCGCCGCAATCAACGACCAGATGGGCAACACCGCGGAAGCCCGCGATCTCTACAATCAGGCCCTGAAGATTGCCCCGGGCGAGCCGAGCCTGCTGAACAATCTCGCCATGTCCTACCTCCTGTCCGGCGACGTGAAGGAGGCGGAAAAGGTGCTGCGCGGCGCGGCCGCCAGCCCCAAGGCCGACAGCCGCATCCGCCAGAACCTGGCGCTCGCCATCGGGCTTCAGGGCCGCTTCGAGGAAGCCGAGACGGTCGCCCGCGCGGAAATAGATCCGCGTCAGGCCAACGAGAACATCGCCTACCTGAAGTCGATGCTGGCCCAGCGCAACTCCTGGGCGGAAATCTCCGCGGCCGACAAGAAGGGCAAGAAGAAGAGCGGCGGCTGATCCGGCTGCTTTTCCGCTCTGCGCGTCCCCTGGCTTGGTTCATGCACGTCATTTGAAAAACGAAAAGCCCCGGCCGATGCGGCCGGGGCTTTTTCGTATCCGCAATCCGCAGACGGGCGGCGCGGACCCGCAGCTATCGGAAGGTTGCCATCGCCTGGATGATCACCGGTCCGATGATGACGGCAAGCAGCACCGGCAGGAAGAACACGATCATCGGCACGGTCAATTTCGGCGGCAGGGCGGCCGCCTTCTTCTCCGCCGCCTGCATGCGCTGAGAGCGGCTCTCGTCGGCCATGACACGTAGCGCCTGCGAGACCGGCGTGCCGTAGCGTTCAGCCTGGATCAGGGCGAGCGAGACGTTCTTGACGTTCTCCAGCCCGGTCCGCTTCGAGAGATTCTCGTAGGCCAGGCGACGATCGCCGAGATAGGACAGCTCGGCATTGGTCAGCGTCAGTTCCTCGGCAAGCGCGACCGACTGAACGCCAATCTCTTCCGCCACCTTGCGGAAAGCGACCTCGATCGACATGCCCGATTCCACGCAGATCAGCATCAGGTCGAGCGCATCGGGCCAGGCTCGGTTGATGGAGGTCTGCCGGTTCTGGATCCTGTTCTTCACGTAGAGGTCTGGCGCGTAGTAGCCGATGAAGGCGATGACGCTGGCGATCAGCACCTTGACCATCGGCGGCTGCTCGAGCTGCAGCACAACGAAGGTGTAGAACAGCGCCACGACGAAGAGGATCACCGGCATCACCAGCCGGGCGAACAGGAAGGTGTAGAGCGGCCGGGGACCGCGAAAGCCCGCCTGCACCAGATGGAACGCGGTCTTCTCGTCCGACATCAGGTTTCGCAGGTTCAGCCGATCGACAAAGGTCTGCAGTCGCTTCTTGGGCTGATTTCGCAGCGAAACACGCGAGTTCTGCTTCTCGTTGGCAAGGCGTGCGCGCTCGCGGGCGCGCAGCTTGTCGCGCTCCAGAGCCACGGTCTTCATCCGCGTCTTCAGCCGATCGCCCTCGATCAACGGCATCACCAGGGCAAAGACCGTTCCGCCGACAGCGAGTGCGGTCAGCCCCATGATGATGTTCTGCTGGGAGAGTAGACTTGTGAAATTCATGCCCGTCTCCCGCTCAGAAGTCGAAGTTGATCATCTTCTTCATGATCACCATCCCGGACACCATCCACACTCCGCTGAAGGCGAGGATCATGTTGCCGGCCGGATCGGTGAAAAGAAGCATGATGTAGGACGGGCTGGTCAGCGACAGGATGCCGACGACGATGAACGGCAGCGAACCGATGATGGCGGCGGAGGACTTGGCCTCCTGGCTCATCGCCTTGATCTTGCCCTTCATCGCGCGGCGCTCGCGCAGCACCTTGGAAAGGTTGCCGAGCGCCTCGGACATCGATCCGCCCGCCTGCGACTGGATGGCGACGACGATGGCGAAGAAATTCGCCTCCGGCACAGGCATGCGTTGCGGCAGCTTGGCGACTGCTTCCGACAGGGTGACGCCCATGGACTGCGCCTCGATGATACGGCGGAACTCGGTCTTGATCGGCTCGCGCGCCTCCTGGGCAACGATCGAGATGCACTCGGCCAGCGGAAGGCCGGCCTTGGTGCCGCGCACGATCACATCGACGGCGTTCGGCAGTTCTGCCAGGAAGGCCTCGACCCGGCGCTTGCGGAGAAACGACAAGAGATAGCGCGGCAGGCCGAAGAACCCGACGAATGCAAGACACCCGAGCAACAGGATCGAGGAGGTGATGAAAAGCCCGACAAGCAGAAGCACAACGCCGCTGACGATCGAGAAAACATAGAAGGTGCGCTTGCTCCACGACAGGCCGGCCTGCTCAAACCGCTCCTCGAGCGAGGGGTTCGACGCCTTCTGCACCTTCTTTCGTTCCCGCAGCTCGAACTCGCGGAGCTGGTCCTGCACGGACTTGCGGCGCTTGTCCGCATCCTTGATCTTTCGGACACCGTCAACCGTCGCCGGACGGGAGGCGACCGTCTTCAATCGCTTGTCGCTGCGCGACCCACCGCTCATCAGCGGCTGGAACACCGCGTAGACGACGCCGACGACCGCGAACATCGCCAGCACGGCGGCGGCGAGGCGTGTCATCTCCGGTGTCAGGAAAGCCTGGAGGTCAACCACGCGCCTCCTCCATCACTTCCGCCGCATCGAGAGCGGTCGCAAGGCGCTGTTCCTCTCCGAAATAGCGGGCCTTTTCCCAGAATTTCGGCCGGCCGATACCGGTGGAGCGATGACGGCCAATCAGGCGGCCGTTCGCGTCCTCGCCGAGGATGTCGTAGAGGAACACGTCCTGGGTGATGACAACATCGCCTTCCATGCCAACGATTTCAGTGACATGGGTGATACGGCGCGAGCCGTCGCGCAGGCGCTGAGCCTGGACGATGACGTCGATCGAGGACACGATCATCTCGCGCAACGTCTTCGACGGCAGCGAGAAGCCACCCATGGTAATCATCGATTCAAGACGCGACAGCGCCTCGCGCGGGCTGTTGGCGTGCAGCGTTCCCATCGATCCGTCGTGGCCGGTGTTCATCGCCTGCAACAGGTCGAAGGCCTCCGGGCCGCGCACCTCGCCGACGATGATGCGTTCGGGCCGCATACGCAGGCAGTTCTTGACCAGATCGCGCATGGTCACCTCGCCCTCTCCCTCAAGATTGGGCGGGCGGGTCTCGAGGCGAACCACATGGGGCTGCTGGAGCTGCAGCTCGGCCGCATCCTCGCAGGTGATGATCCGCTCAGTGGAATCGATATAGGCGGTCAGGCAGTTGAGCAGCGTC
The DNA here is from genome assembly GCF_048268045.1 of Stappia sp. GTDB lineage: Bacteria > Pseudomonadota > Alphaproteobacteria > Rhizobiales > Stappiaceae > Stappia. Next base: position 46,789 of record NZ_JBLWWG010000004.1, on the reverse strand, counting down.
GTCTTGCCCGAGCCGGTGCCGCCGGAAATGAGGATGTTGCAACGGGAGCGGCCGATGATCTCGAGGACGGTCGCGCCCTCCGGGGAGACAGAGCCGAACTGGACAAGCTGCTTCAGTGTCAGCTTGTCCTTCTTGAACTTACGAATGGTGAGCGTCGGGCCGTCGATGGCGAGTGGCGGCGCGATGACGTTGACGCGCGAACCGTCGGCGAGGCGTGCGTCGCAGATCGGGCTCGATTCATCGACGCGCCGGCCGACCTGGCTGACAATGCGCTGGCAGATGTTCATGAGCTGCCGGTTGTCGCGGAAACGCACACCGGTTCGCTGCATCCTGCCCTCGGTCTCGATGTAGACCGTGTCGGCGCCATTCACCATGATGTCGGCGATGTCGTCTCGTGCCAGCAGCGGCTCGAGCGGGCCGAATCCGAGCACATCGTTGCAGATGTCCTCGAGCAGGTCTTCCTGCTCGGAAATCGACATGACGACATTCTTGAGCGCGATAATGTCGTTGACGACATCGCGAATTTCCTCGCGCGCCTCTTCGGCAGAAAGTCGCGTCAGCAGCGAGAGATCGATTGCCTCGACCAGCGCATTGAAGATCGAGGCCTTGGTCGCATAATACTCGGGTGAGCGCTCACGCTCCTTCGCCGCCGCAGGCGCGGCCTGCGGACGGGAGGCGGCGGGCGGCGGAGACGGTGGCGCAACGGGAGGCGCGACAGGGGCGGCCGGCTGGGATGAAACCGCCGGAGGCGGCGTCGGCGCAACAGCCGGCGTGGCCGGCGAAGGCGGTGCCTTCGGGCTGGAAATCGGCGTTCCGGATGTTGCCCCACGTCGACCGAACATCGTTACCTGCTCTCGGTTCGTCTATACGGGCGCTCTCGACACAAGCTCACGCTCACGCCGCGCCCTTCTTCAGGAAACGGTTGACCAGCGCACCGAGCGCCAGTCCTTTCCGCCTCTGCACCTCACCCCGTCCGGTCACCACCTGCGAGATCCTGTCGAACATTTCCGCGGTGGCATGGCGCTCGTCCTGCTCGCCGATCATCTGACCGTTGTTGGCCGCGACCCCGAAGAGCTGCGGCTCGAACGGGATGGCGACGACGGCCTCAACGCCAAGCGCATCGGCGAATTCCGCCGCCTTGATCTCCGGCCGCTTGGGAACGCCGACCCGATTGAGAACCAGCCTGGGAGGAGCGTCGTTCGGACGGAGCTGGCGCAGCGTATCGATCATGTTCTTGGCATTGCGCAGGTTGGCGAGGTCCGGCTCGGCGACGATGACCACGTCGTCGGCGGAGGAAAGCACCCGCCGCACCCAGCCCGCCCAGCTGTGCGGAACGTCAAGAACCACAGAGGGCGCACCCTGGCGCATCACGTCGACCAGTCCGTCGAAGCCCGTCTCGCCGTAATCGTATGTGCGCTCCAGCGAGGCTGGCGCGGCCAGGAGGCTCAGCTTGTCGGCGCATTTGGACAGGAGCCGGTCGAGCATGGTCTCGTCGAGACGCTCAGGCGTGGAAATGGCTTCGTAGACGCCCTGAAGCGGATCCTGGTTGAAGTCGAGGCCAGCGGTGCCGAAGGCAAGATCGAGATCCGCGAGCAGCACGTCCTTCTCGAACAGCCGGGCAATCGACCAGGCAACATTGTGCGCCACCGTCGAGGCTCCAACGCCGCCCTTGGCACCAACAAAGGCAACCGCGCGGCCAAGCGGATCCGTATCCGGGTTCGCATAGAGCTCGCCAATCGCACCGATCACATGGAACAGGCTTACCGGGGCGACAAGATAGTCGCTGATGCCGCGGTGAATGAGCTCGCGATAAAGCAGCACGTCATTGACGTGGCCGATGATCATCACCTTGGTGCCCGCATCGCAGACTTCCGCAAGGCGCTCCAGTTCCTGCAGCAGGCGCGCCGTCTCCAGACGGGTCTCGATCAGGATCAGGTTCGGCGTCGGGGCGGAACCATAGAAATCGACCGCAGCCGAAATCCCGCCGCGGTGAACCTTCACATGCGCCTTGGCCATGCGGCGGTCCTGCGACGCATCCTCGATGGCGCGGGCAACTCCGTCGGTCTCGCAAAACGCCTGGACGGCGATGCGCGGGACCGCCTTCAGATCGAGCGTGTCGATCGGCGCGGTCACTTCCGGAGCGGTGTGGTGCGACACCTCCTCCCGGATGCCCCCTTCCTCCGGGGGTTCGCTTCCATATGAAAGGCTGCTCATCCTTTAAACTCCCAAGAGGATCAGTTGCCCACCGCGTCGGACACCTTGGCGCCAACGCCTTCCTTGTACTCGGACGACGTCTTCTCGCCCTTGCGGTACTTCTCGTACACGGTGCCACGGCGGTTCTGGTCAGCCGGCGTGGAGGCGCGCGGATAAAGAAGGTCGGTCGGATTCTCGACCATCGCCGCCAGGTTCGCCTGGCTGGAACAGCCGAAATTATAATATTGCGTGTTGTTCAGCTCCGGCTGGTGGTAACGGCCATTGCCACCGCCGGCGATGTTGTCCGGCCATTGTCCGCACGGTCCGGCACTCGCCTGGATGCCCGAATAGGCAAGGCGGACCGGGGCGGAAACATTGGGATCGGAGACGGGATAGCTGCGGGTCACAATGCGCTTGGACGAGATGCCCCCCCTGGCGATGGCCGAGCGGATCTGCGGCAGAACCGCATGGACGGCCGCCTCGTTTCCAGAGCCGGACGGCACGACCACCTCAACGGCGTCGCCGCCGCGCGAGCGGGCCTCGCCGGCAAAGCTCGACACCACGGCGGCGAGTTGCGGCGACAGCTTTCGAGTGCCGCTTCCAATCGGCAGGTCGAGCGTCTTGGTGCCTTCCGCGACAACAATCGGGTGACGCAGACGATAGTCGTTCAGCGCCAGAACATCGGTCGTCGGGCGCTGGGTCTGACAGCCGGCGGCAAGCAGTGCCGAGGCAAGGGCGAGCGCCAGCGGAGCGGCGCGGACGACCTGCCGCATCTGCCCCTTGGGGGCGGGACGGCGAATGGCGGGACGGGGCGGCATGGCTGCGTACCTCACTCGTAGATGTAGCCGACCTGGCCGTGATAGGAGCCTTCACCCCGCGCACCGGAAACCCGATACATGCGGTTGAGGCGGTTCAGGAAAATGGTATCGCCGTCCGTCGCGGGAGCGAGATTCTTGGTGGGTGCGACCAGCTCGGAGCGGGCGACCGGACGGACCGTATAGGGCGTCACGAAGACCACCAGCTCGGTTTCCTGGCGCAGGAAGTCGCGGCTCTTGAACAGCGCGCCGAGGATCGGCACCTGCATCAGACCGGGGACGCCGTTGAGGTCCTGCTTGTAGGTTTCCTTGAGCAGGCCGGCCATCACCAGCGTTCCGCCGGACGGCAACTCGACGGTCGATTCCGCGCGGCGCACCTTCAGCGCCGGGATCGTCAGAGTACCGATATTGACAGCGCCTTCCTGGGTGATCTCGCTGACCTCGGTCTTCACGCGAAGCGAGATCCGCCCGGAGCCGAGCACCACCGGAGTGAAGTCCAGACCGACGCCGAACTTCTTGAACTGCACGGTGACCTTGTTGTTTTCCTCGGCAATCGGGATCGGGAACTCGCCACCGGCCAGGAAGCTGGCGTTCTCGCCGGAAATCGCCGTCAGCGTCGGCTCGGCAAGCGTGCGGATCACGCCGTCGCGCTGCAATGCCTCGATGTTGGCCTTGAGCTGGGTGCTGCCCGCGATGAACCCCGAGGTGCTGTTCGGATTGGTCGGGTCGAACAGACCGCCGGCGGCACGGTTCACGACGTTCGAGTTCACCGTGTAGCTGGGAGAATTGTTGAAACCGACGTTGTAGTTGCCGATGCCGATGTTGCCAGCGAGGTTGACGCCGAGCTGCTTGATGATCGAGCGCTCGACCTCGGCCACGGTCACCTTCAGGTGCACCTGGTCGGAGCCGCTGACGGAAATCATGTTGAGGACCGGCTTTGCCCCCTCCCCGGACGTCTGCGAGAAGCGCGCCGCAAGATCGGCGGCACGCTGCGCCATTTCCGTACTGGAGGCCGTTCCGCTCAGCACGATATTGCCGTTGACCGATTCCGCCCGGATCTCGGCGCCGGGAATGGCTCGGCGCATCATGGCGTTGAGGTCGGTGGTGTCCGTCTCGACGGCAAGGTCGTAGCTGGCGATCTGGTTGCCGGCGCGCCCGAACAGGAAGAGGCTCGCCTGTCCGGCCTTGTTGCCCATGATGAACACGCGGCGGGAATTGCGCACGACCGCGTCTGCGACCGCCGGGCTGGAGACGATGACGTCGCTCACCTCCTCGCCGAGGTTGATCACGACGGAGCGACCGAGGCCGACGCGAAGCAGGCGTCCGGCGACCCGCTCTCCAGCGGAGACCGTCACCGATTTCGGAAAGCCGTCAGCCATCGCCCTCGACGACCCGCCAAGCCCGCCACCCAGGGCAAGGCCGATGGCAAGCGCCAGGCCAAGGGCGCAGCGTGCGCCAGTGCCTTGAAAACGTTGAGCCAACATCAGACTTCTCCTTGCCGTCGTCTCCGGACCCACATGCAGTCTCACTTCTGGGTCTGCATCTGCCCGGACACGCCGAACTTCACGAAATTCACACCGCCGCCGACTTCTTCCGTCTCGGCATTGTCCGCGGAATCCTCGGCGGAGCGGAGCACCAGCGAGATCGTCCCGAGCTGCGAGGCCTGGGCAACGACCTCCGCCTGCGACGGCAACAGTTCCAGCGTCGCGGTCTGGCCGGGCGGAAGCGACTTCTCGTTCTGTTCGCCCGCCGTCGTGGTGTCGATGGCCAGGACGCGGACGTTCTGAAGGATCGTTTCGCTGAGGAACGAGTTGCTGCCCCGATTGCCCGACTGGCGGGTCAGGATCACATCGACCTTGTCGCCAGGAAGAATGAAGCCACCGGCGGCGGTCAGCGCCTCGACCGACACGGCAATGGCCCGCTTGCCCTTGGGCAGGATCGACGACATGAAACCGCGGTCGCTGTTGATCAGGCGCTCCTCGCGCAGCGGCTCGCCCTCGTAGACAGGCGCCTTGGCGATGCGACCGACGAGTTCATCAAGCGCCCCGGGACGCTCCGACCGGAGGATGGCGCTCTGTGGCGCAAGTTCCTTCGGCCATTCGGTCCAGCGCAGATCTCCGCTGCTGACCGACGAGCCCAGAGCGATGTCGCGATCGGCGACGAGCACCTCATCCTTCGGCGTCTCGGAGACGACGGCGACAGGCTCGGCCACGGGCTCGGGCCCGGTGTTCATCACCATGCGCGCCACCAGCAGGCCTGCCGCGAGCGAGATACCCAGAATGGCCAATCGTGCGATCTTCATTACCAATACCCGTAGAGATCGAGACGGGACCGGATTCAGTGAACTGACCCGATCATGTTGCGCCTACTGTTGCGGGTAAATGGTCAAGACATGGTTAATCAGGGGTGAGCAACTTTGATGAATATACGTTAACCTTCTTGCATTTCGGGGAATGAACCGAGTCCTTTACCATCCGTTAACGCAAGAATGCCGGAGAGCACATCCGGCCTCCGGCAAGCAAACGACAGAAGGGAAATGAGGAATGCGCGAAGGCTCAGCTCAGCGCATGAAACCAGACCGACTGCGGATAGATCTCCAGTGCGGCCAGCGACAAAGCGATCCCGTAAGGAATGCCCGTCACCCGATCATGCAGACGCAAGATCCATTCGCCCCGCCCGGCCGGTAGCGGCAGGAAGGGCACCTGCCGGAAGAACAGGATCGCGAGCGTCAACACGCCGCCATAGATCCCCGCGAGCGCCAGAAACGCCACGGAGGCCTGGCTAAAGCCGAACCACAGGGCGATCACCGTCGCGATCTTGGCATCGCCGCCGCCCATCCAGCCGAAAGCGAAGAAAGAGAAACAGACGCACAAGGTGAGACCGGCGGCCAGCAGATGCCAGCCGATATCGGCGATGCCGATGCCGATCATCGGGGCGAGCACGGCAAAGCCCGCCACAAGCAACAGCGAAACCCGGTTGGGGATCGTCATGGTGAAGAGGTCGGAGGCGCCGGCGAAGGCGACCAGCGTCGGAAACACGACCAGAAGTGCGGCGTCGAGCATATCCCATGTCCTCTTCCCCGGGGCACCGGGCAATCGGCATCCCGCTTCGGCGCGCCATGCCGCGTGAACGCGAACGGCAACGCGGCCCAGTCTTGCCGCAGACGCTTAAGACCGGGTTGACGCCGGCAGAAGAAGCCGGCGCAAAAGAATACGGGCGGCCGAAGCCGCCCGATCATCGGAAGGGGTCTCCGCAACGCGGTTGCGTGCCGGAGACCCTGTCCCTCGTGTCGCGTTGCGACTTACTTGACGGCAGAGTTGGCCGTGGTCAGCTTCGTCGAAACGGTCGTGAAGATCGCGGAGATCTGCGTACCGGCCGTGGTCACGGCGGTGACGATGCCGATGGAGATCAGGCCAGCGATCAGGCCATACTCGATCGCGGTCGCGCCGGATTCGTCCTTGGCAAAACGAGCAAGAATATTCTTCATGATTGGCTCCTAGCTTCCACTTTATTTGACTGCGCCATCTCGGCGACCTTTGTTTTCTAAATGTTGGCCGCTCGAAGATGAGATCACTATAGGAAGCACACCTTGCTACAAGGTTAAGCCGATCATAGAGCGACATACCGTTTTCACTCGGAGGAGTTATTGGTTAACAACTAGCAAATACATTCACTCCAACTTTAGCTGCAACAGGCTCAAGACGGCACCGCGCTGCGGCCGCAACCCGCTGGAACCACCGATACATCCTGAATCCGCTACGTCAGGTGTTCAGGCAACCCGCGCGGCCCAGGTGGATCGCCTCTTCCAGCGCAACTGCATCCTGACGACCGTTAGCGCTTCCTTCACCAATGTCGTTCACCTTCGGGTAGCCATTCTCGTAGGGAGCCGTATGTCATGCCGCCCTTTCGCGCGTTCACAAGCGCCGCTCTTTCCATCGCAGCGCTGCTTTTTTCGATGATCGCGGCCGGCGATGCCGTTGCATCCGAAGACGGCCCCGTGCACGTGATGACCGATCGCGCCAAGGTTTTTCGCATCGACGCACCGGCTGACACCGTCATTGTCGGCAATCCGGCCATTGCCGACGTGACGATGTACGACCGCCAGACGGTCGTCGTCACCGGCAAGCTCTACGGCACCACCAACCTCGTGATCCTCGACAAGAAGGGGGAGCCGATCATCGATGAGGTGATCACGGTCGGCTCCGCGCCATCCGATGTCGTCACGGTCATGCGCAACACCGCGCGCAGCTCCTATTCCTGCTCTCCGGTCTGCGAGCCCGTACTCAGGGTCGGCGATGTCGAGGCCTCCTACGACGCGACGGCCAAGCAGGCTCAGGCGCACACAGAGATGTCCGAGAAGGCAGCCGGCCTGAACAATTGACCGGCCAGGGGCCGGGCAAGGTTTCTCAATGGCGAGGACGGGCGGAAAGCCGCGACATGTCGAAAGCATTCAAATTCCTCCCGACGGTCATCAGACGGCGGGGCCGCGAGATCGCCGCCAATCGCGAGGGAACGGCTGCAATCGAGTTCGCTTTCGTCGCGATCCCCTTCATGCTTCTTCTTTTCGGCATCATCGAAATCGGCCTCGCCTTCTTCGCGAACCAGATCCTCGGCAACGCCGTGATGGACGCCGCACGCCTCATCCGCACCGGCCAGGCCCAGGCGGAAGGCTTCAACGCGGCGGAGTTCAAGAAGGTCATCCTCGAGAATATGAGCGGCTTTCCCGTCTCCGCCGACAGGCTGACGATCGACGTCGAGAAGCTCGACAATTTCTCCAGCTACAAGCCCAAGCAGCTTATCGACGACGGCAAGCTGACCAACGACGTGGGCTACAACCACGGCGAGGCCAACCAGATCGTCATCGTGCGGGCCATGTATCGCTGGCCGATGTTTTCCTCGCTGATGCAGACCAACTTCGGCGACCTGGCCTCCGGCGACCGCCTGCTTGTGGCCACCGCCGTGTTCCGAAACGAGCCCTTCCCCTGGTCGACAAAGACTAACTAGGTCCCCACGATGCAACGCCCGACCGCGGAAACGCGCGCTCACGCACCGGAACGCTCCAACGACAATGCATCGCCCTCCGGCGAGACAGGTCGTGCGCGCCCGGCCGCCTTCGGGAGGCTCATCAACCGCCTGGGGCGCGAGACCCGCGCTGTCGCGGCGGTGGAGTTTGCGCTCGTGCTGCCCTTCATGCTGCTGCTTCTTCTCGGCATGATCGAATTGGACCAGGCCATGACGGTCGATCGCAAGGTGAGCCAGGTGGCAAGCTCCATCGCCGATCTCGTCGCCCAGACCGACAAGCTGAAGGAAAGCGACATCGCGGACCTGCTCAAGATCTCCGGAGCGATCCTCGAGCCCTACCCCGAAAACAACCTGAAGCTCGTCGTCGCCAGCATCTGGATCAAGGACGTGAACCAACCCCGGGTGGTGTGGAGCCGGGCGCTCAATACGTCGCGGTGGAACGCGAACAACACGCCACCGATCCAGATCCCCGAAGGGCTGACACAAGACAAGGACACCTATCTGATCGTCACCCGGGCAGTCTATTCGCACCGGCCGACCTTCGCGGCGCTGCTCAAGGATGTCTTCAGCACGGATACGATCGAGCTGTCCGACACCTATTACATGCGCCCGCGGGTCAGCAGCGAGGTCGAGTGCTGCTCCTGACCCCTGTCATTGCAATCCGGTACGTGGCAAAGTGGCGCATCCGTGCCCCAACGGATAGAGCTAACTCCTTCTCCTATTTCATTTTCCGTTCCGGTTGACGGTGTATTCGCGCCGTCGCCCGACGCAAAATCGCGACGGGAAAACGGAGCTGGAAAGCAGGGAACAGGCGAGATCGATGGCAAGCAACCGCACATTCGACGAGATCGAAATCGGCGAAAGCGCCGAGGTGGAGCGCACCCTGACGGCGGATGACCTTTTCGTCTTCGCCCATGCCTCCGGAAACATCAATCCAACTCATCTCCCCGATATCGACTGGAGTGGCGACGGTGTGATCGATGCACCGGTGGCCCCGTTCATGTGGGTCGGCTCGCTGATTTCGGCCGTGCTCGGCAATCAGCTCCCCGGACCGGGAACCGCCTACAAGAGCCAGACCTTCCGTTTTCTCGAGCCCGTCGAGGTCGGTGACCGGCTGACCGTGCGCGCCACCGTCACGGCCAAGGAGGACGGCCGCGTCCTTCGCCTTTCCACAAGGGTGACCCGAGCTGATGGCGTCTGCGTGACCGAGGGAGAAGCCATCGTGGTCGCGCCCGACCGGCGCATCACCTTCGACGCCAGCGCGCTTCCCGGCATCCTCGTCGAGCGCCACCAGCACTTCGACCGGCTCGTCGGCTTTGCCGCCGGCCTGCCGCCGTTGCCGGTCGCTGTCGTTTCTCCCGACGACGCAAATTCCCTTGGCGGAGCGCTGATGGCGGCCAGCCACGGGCTGATCACGCCGATCCTCATCGGGCGCGCCGAGGCCATCGCGCACACTGCCGCCGAAATCGGCGGCGTCCTCGACGGGATCGAGATCATCGACCTGCCGACCGACGACCAGGCCGCACGGCGCGCGGTCGAGCTCGTCCACGAAGGTCGGGTGCGGGCGTTGATGAAGGGGCATCTCCATACCGACACGCTGCTTCACCACGTCGTCAAGCGCGACGGCGGGCTACGCACGGGCAAACGACTGACCCACTGCTTCGTGATGGACATTTCCGGCCGGCCGACCCCGGTGATCATCTCTGATGCGGCGATCAACATCGCCCCCGACCTGACCGCCAAGGTCGATATCGTGCAAAACGCCATCGACCTGGCCCGCGCCATCGGCACCGAGGTTCCCAAGGTCGGCGTGTTGTCTGCGGTGGAAACAGTCAATCCGGCCATGGCGTCGAGCATCGACGCGGCCGTTCTTTCCAAGATGGCAGAACGCGGCCAGATCACCGGCGGCATCGTCGATGGCCCGCTGGCGATGGACAATGCCATCGACATCAGGGCAGCCCGCAGCAAGGGCATCTCGTCGCTGGTGGCCGGTCAGGCGGATGTGCTCATCGCCCCGAACCTGGAGGCCGGCAACATGCTGGCCAAGGAGCTCACCTTCGTTGCCCATGCGGAAGCTGCCGGACTGGTGGTCGGCGCCAGCGTGCCAATCATCCTGACCAGCCGGGCGGACCATGCGCGGTCGCGGCTCGTCTCCTGCGCGCTTGCCCTACTGCACGACCACTGGCTCAAGACCGGCGCTTCCGTTGTCGTCCCCCATGAGGACGGCGAGGCGGCGGAGGAACGCGGCAAGCAGATCGCCCGGGAAACGGCTACGGACGCGAGCGGCAAACCCGCGCAGAGTGCCCGCGACGCATCGGGGTCCAACGCATGACGGCCGCCGCTCCCGTTCTGGTAATCAATGCCGGCTCGTCCTCGATCAAGTTCCAGCTCTTCGACGGCGAAACCTCGCGCCTGCGCGGCAAGGTCGACGGGCTCGGTGCCCATCCCCGGCTGACCATCGACGCGGTCGGCGGCCAGGAACGTGCGACGCGCGCGCTTTCTCCCGCGGAGGCCGCCTGTCACGACAGCGCGCTTGCCGTCGTCGTCGCCTGGCTCGACACGCACATGCCGCAGCTTGCCCTTTCCGCCGTCGGGCACCGCGTCGTCCACGGTGGCGCGGAGCATACCGAGCCGCTCGTCATCGACGACGCGGCCCTGGAGGAACTGGCCGGACTGATCCCGCTGGCGCCGCTGCATCAACCGCACAATCTCGCCGGCATCCGGGCAGCGCGCGCGGCTTTTCCCGACGTCCCACAGATCGCCTGTTTCGACACGGCCTTTCATCGCGGACACGGCCGGATCGAGGACACGTTCGCCCTGCCCGCGCACTTCTACGATGACGGCGTGCGCCGCTACGGCTTTCACGGACTGTCCTACGAGTTCATTTCCGGCGAGATTGCCCGCACGCACCCGACGCTCGCGCAAGGCCGCGTCGTCGTCGCCCACCTCGGCAACGGTGCCTCGCTCTGCGCGGTAAAGGCCGGCCGCAGCGTCTCAACGACGATGGGGCTTTCGGCGCTGGACGGACTGCCGATGGGAACCCGTTGCGGCCAGATCGACCCGGGCGTCCTCCTCTATCTCCTGGAACACGGCATGGATGCGACGGCACTTGCCGAACTGCTCTACCACAAGTCCGGACTTCTCGGCCTGTCGGGGATCTCGCACGACATGCGCGTTCTGGAAGCCTCCGACGACCCGGCGGCAGCCCTTGCCATCGACCACTTCGCCGCGCGCATTCGCCGCGAGATCGGGGCGCTGTCCGCCGTCATGGATGGCCTCGACGGCATCGTCTTTACAGCGGGCATCGGCGAGAACTCGCCCCTGCTGCGCAAGAAGGTGTGCGCCGGACTCGGATTTCTCGGCGTCGACCTCGACGAGGAGGCCAACCTGCGCCAGGAGACAGGGATATCCGCGCCGGGCTCGCGTGTCACCGTGCTGCGCATGGCGACGGACGAGGAGCGGATGATCGCACGCCACGCACGCGCGCTCGTGAGCACCTAGGAGAGGCAATCGCCTCTGTCAGTCGGCATTCTCGATGAGCGGACGCAGCCGGCCGGGCAACGCCCGCCGCCGCTGTCGCGTGAGTTCCACAAGCGGCTCGAAGTGTGCCGCATCGGCAGGCGCGAGACCATGCGGAGCCAGCAGGTTCACCGGCGTTTCGCCGGCTTGCTGCGGGTCTCCGCTTTCGCCCGCCGCCACCGTCAATAGGTTGGCGAGATCGCGGCGGATCGCGTCGGGCACGCTGTCGCGCACGACCTGCGGAGCGTTCGCGATCTCATCCGAAACCCAGATGATCCTGAGCGGCGGGCGGGAACCGTCCCTTGCCAGCAGGTCCTGCAGGGTCCCGCGCCCGCCTTGCGCGTCAACGCTCGACGACCAGCCGAAGGCGACATCGGCACGGCCCGACAGGACAGCACGCGCGGCAGCGAGCGGGCCGGCGACCTCGACGAGATGCTCTGGCGGCGGCGTGATGCCAATGCCGGCCAGCGCTGCAAGCGGAAGCTCACGCCCCGCCGTCGAGCCGGGCAAGGCGACCGCAAGACGCGCGTCCGCGAGATCCTGAAGTCCGGCGAAGGGCGCGTCCTCCCGGACCAGCGCCAGGGCATGCCAGCCAGTCCCCCCCTCGCTGTCGCGGGCGACGGCCAGAACTTGGAGACAGGCGCATTTGTCTTGCGCATCGGCAAAGGCGGTCGCCGACAGGGGCGCATAGTCGACCTCTCCGCGCATCAGCGCATCCCGCAGGTGCGAAAGATCGCGGTAGGCGACAATGATCACGGGCAGCCGCATGCCCTCCTCGAGCATGGCGCGCAAAGGCTCGATGCGGGAAAAATCGCCCCCGCCGGGATCGAGCACCAGGCCAACCCGCAAAACCGGAAGCAGCGCGAGGCGCGCCGGATCGAAGCCGGGTTGTTCCGCCAGCTCGTCGGCATCGGACACCAGATCCTCTCCGGTTTCCTCGGCCTCCCCGGAAAGTCCCTCCTCCGGCCACGGCAGAAAGGCCGGGCCCACCGTCGTGCCCGTGTCATCATCGTATTGCGCAGCGCTTTTTGACGCCGACGATTGCGCCCGCTCCTGCGCGCGAAGCGGGGTGCCGCCCGACAGGACCACCAGCGTCAGGCAGGTCGCAAGGACGCACGGGAAATACGCCAGTGTCCGCCAGCCATGCCAACGCTGGCGTTCCCTCCAGTGCTCGCGCCTGTCCAAACCGTCTGGAAACCTTCGCAATTGCGCCCTATCCAGTTGGAGGGTCGAGCTCCGCCTCGCCCGACTCACACGCAAGGAGCCATCATGCCACGCAGTCCCGATACGGTCGTCTTCGATGTCGGCAACGTTCTCATCCAATGGGACCCGCGTCATCTCTACAGCAAGCTCTTTCCCGAGCCGGCCGCGGCCGAGCGGTTTCTGAGCGAGATCCTCCCTCCGGAATGGAACCTGGAGCAAGACCGCGGTCGCAGCTTCGCCGTCGCCATCGAGGAACGCCTTTCCGTCCACCCCGAGCACGAGGAAGCGATCCGCGCCTGGGACGAGCGCTGGCACGAGATGGTGCCCGGCGCGATCGAGGGCACCGTGGCGCTGCTCGATGAGCTCAAGGACGCCGGGGTGCCGCTCTACGCGATCACCAATTTCAGCGCCGAGAAGTTTCCCGAGTGCATCGAGCGGTTCCCCTTCCTGGGCAACAGCTTCCGCGACACGGTCGTTTCCGCGCATGAGAAACTGGTGAAGCCCGATCCCCGGATCTACGAGGTGCTGCTCGAGCGCAACGGCCTCGAGGCCGCGCAGACTGTCTTCGTCGATGACAGTCCGGCCAATATCACCGGCGCGCGCGGCGTCGGCATGCACGCGGTGCATTTCACCGGTTCGGACGCGCTTCGCCTGGCCTTGCGCGACCACGGCTTCCCGGTCTGACCCACCCTGTTTCGAGGGAGCCGGTCAGCCTCCCTCGAAACCTGCGAGCGTATTGACACAATTGACGCCCAGCGCCTCCACGGCGTAGCCGCCCTCCATGACGAAAACCGTCGGCAAGCCGAGGCCGGCGAGCGCGGCGCCCATGCGGGTGAAGTCCTCCGAGGCCAGCCGGAACCGCGAAATCGGATCCTTCTCATAGGCGTCGAGCCCGAGCGAGATGACGAGCGTGTCGGGTGCGAAATCGCGAATGCGCGCCATCGCGGCAGCGAGTGCGTTCGACCAGGTTTCCCAGTCCGCCCCGAGCGCCAGCGGATAATTGGCGTTATACCCCTCGCCCGCCGCCGCGCCCGTCTCGCCGGCGTGGCCAAGGAAGTAGGGATATTCCTCGCGCGGATCGGCGTGGATCGACAGGAACAGAACGTCGGAGCGCTCGTAGAAGATCGACTGGGTGCCGTTGCCGTGGTGATAGTCCACGTCGAGGATCGCGACCCGCTCTGCTCCAGCATCGCGCAGCCACTGGCCGGCGATAGCGGCATTATTCAGGAAGCAGTAGCCGCCGTAGTAGCCGGCGGCGGCATGATGCCCCGGCGGGCGGCAGAGCGCGAAGGCGGAGCGTTCGCCGCCGGCGACAAGACGCGCCGCCGTCAGAGCCGAGTTGGCGCTGGCACGTGCGGCCGCGAAACTGTACTGGCCGAGCGGCGTGCCCGCGTCGAAGGAATAGCGGCCAAGCAGGCCATCGATGTGATCGGGCTTCGGCTCGAGAGACAGACCGCGCACCGGCCAGACAAAGGGAAACGCCTCGCCACCGCGTCCGGCGTTGGTCCACCGCGTCCAGAAGCTGTCGAGGAAGTCCAGATAGTCGCCGTCATGGACGCGCGCGAGCGGGCCCCGTCCGAAATCCTCGGGCGTGAGCACCTCGCCCAGCTCCGTTTCGAGGATACGGGCGCGCACCATCTCGGCACGCGCGGGAATTTCCACTGCCGGCCGCAGTTCGCCGTCCGAGATCTCGTGCTTGGGATCGTGGGCGAGCTGACCGGGCGAGAATACGGTCTTCATGCTGTCATGCTCCAGATGAGCGCCCGCCCGTCATCGAGCAGGCGGAAACGCGTAGTCGGTGATCTGGCGGTAGGTATCGCCGGGCCGCAGCACCGCGCCGGCGAACTCCCGATGATGGACCGCATCCGGCCAGCGTTGCGGCTCCAGGCAAAGGCCAGCGTAAGCCCCATAGCGCCGACCGTGCGGCCCTGCAACCGGAACGGCGATCTTGGCTCCGTCGTAAACCTGCAGGCCGGGTTCGGTAGAGGACACCTCCAGCGCGAGCCCGCCCGAGGCAGCTTCCAGCCGCGCCACGAGCCTCGGGTCGCACAGCGGCGCGTCCGTGATACAGAAATTGTGGTCGATCATCGTCGCATCGCCGATCCGGCGCATGCGGCGAAAATCGAAGGGCGTCTCCCTAACGGGACGCAGCTCTCCGGTCGGGAGACCATCCGCGTCGACGGGAAGATAGGTATCGGCATCAACGCGCAGGCCGTGGCCGCGGACATCGCCTCCGCCATCCAGATTGAAATAGCTGTGGGTCGCGAGATTCAGCAGCGTCGGTCGGTCCGCTTCACCGCGCAGCACGATGCGCATCCGCCGGTCGGCGTGAAGCTCGTAGCGGCAGAAGACGACAACCGCGCCCGGATAGCCCTGGTCGCCATCGGGGCGTTCCAGTTTCAGCTCCGCGAAATCGGGCCCGGCATCCGCGAGCGCCCACACACACTTGTCGAAGCCCCCAGGCCCGCCGTGCAGATGCGTGCGTCCCTTCTCGTTGAGCTCGAGATGGAAGGTCTCGCCATCGAGTGTGAAGGAGCCTCCGGCGATCCGGTTGGCGCAGCGTCCCACCACAGCGCCGAAATAAGACGAATGAGCGACATAGTCGGCGAGGGTCGCAAGTCCGAGAACTACCGGCTGTCCGGCGACGCGCAGGTCCTGGATGACCGCGCCATAGGTGAGGATCGTCGCCTCCAGATCGCCAAGCCCGATCAATATGCGCTCGACGCGCGCACCGTCCGGCAGCGCTCCGAATTGCGTGACGTTCATCCCACCCCACAGCATCTTGATCGACGGATCAGCGCCGAAAGGCGATCCGCACGCCCCGGACTATCGCGCTCTTTTCCTATTGAATCAAACGCATCGTGCCGGAGCGTATGTCGACCTTGGAAAGCCTGTTGAGCGCGGACATGCCGATAAGCGGCACCTGCAGCGCTCCCTCCGGGAGCACCAGCGCCTTGACGTTGACAAGCCGGATGCTCCCGAGCCGCATTTCACGCAGTGTCACGGGTGCGGCAAGAACCGTTCCGTTGGCCGTGCTGACGCGGGCGGTATAGTCGGCGCGCGATGGATTGAGGCCGGAGGCGCGCGCGACATCCGCCGGAAGGGCGACCACGGAAGCACCGGTATCGATCAGCGAGTGCACCGGGCGCCCGTTGAAATAGGCGTCGACCTCGTAGTGTCCGTTTCGGCTGACGGACAGAACGAGCGTGCGCGGACCTCGCTGGACCGCCTTCGGGGCAGCGGGATCGCCCGAACGGGCCTCCGCGGCGGTCTGGTCCGCGTTCAAAAGCTGCCGCATGAGATCAGGCGCGAAGCGCGGCGCCAGCGCGGCGGCGATGACAACGACGCCGGCAATGAGAAGATATCGCAACATCCGTCGCCCTTTCCTCCTGCGCCCGGGCTTCAGAAGCTAGCAGGAGCGGCTTTCCGTTCGCCTAAACGCAGCGCCCCATCGGGGGAAAGGGTTAGCCGGTGGTGAACGGCTTGCCGTCAGCCGGCCGTGACGAGCGTGACCGTGATGCGCTCGGCGAGAGCGGCAATGGAGGCGGTATCGGGAGAGGAGGACTGCGCGCCCGTCGCGGTACAGGCCAGCGCGCCGGCGGCCGTGCCTTCGGCAAGCGCCCGCTCCACGTCGGCACCCCGGTCAAGCGCCGCGGCCAGAGCGCCGACGAAGGCATCTCCAGCGCCGGTGGTGTCGACCACCTCGACCTCGGGAGCCGCGACGTGCCAGCGTTTCCCGCCCATCTGGGCAACCAGGCCGCGTGCGCCGAGGGTGACGACGGCCAGCCTGTCCGGTCCGCTCAACGCGGCGCAATGGAGGTCGGCGACCGGCGTCTCGCCCGCGCCGAGTGCAAGCGCCAGCTCCGCTGCTTCCGAGGCGTTGGCAACGATCACATCCACCCCCTCGACAAGCCGGGCAAGCGCCGCATCCCCGGACGGCGCGGCATTGAGCAACACGCGGGTTCCGCAAAGCCTCGCCCGCGCAACCGCCTCGGCGATAGGCTCGGGCGACAACTCGCGCTGAAGGACCAGAAGATCGCCCCTTGCCAGCCGCCCCTCGAGCCAGTCGGCGCTCACCCGGGCATTGACCCCGCTCGCGCACATGATCAGGTTTTCGCCGGCCTCGTCGACGCCGATCATGGCGATGCCGGTCGTGCCGTCGAGATGACGCACGTCGGAAAGGTCAACGCCTGCCCTTTCGAGATTGACGAGAGCAGCGGCGGCATGGACGTCCCGCCCAACGGCCCCGACCATCCTCACCCGTGCCCCGGCCCGCGCGGCGGCGAGCGCCTGGTTCGCTCCCTTGCCGCCGGCAAAGAGCTGATGGTCAGGCCCGACAACTGTCTCGCCCGGCGCAGGCAGGCGCGGCAGGACAACGACGAGGTCCAGATTGATCGAGCCGAAGACGGTGATCATGCGACTTCACTCCCTGCCATGCGGCTTGCCGGGTGCCCGGCGCGGCAGTGGGATCAGACCCAGCCACCGTCGACGATATAGGTCTGGTTCGTGCAGGCGCCGGCCGCCTCGGAGGCAAAGAAGGTCACGACCGAGGCGACGTCCGACGGCATCAGCTTGCGCTTGAGGCACTGGCGATCAAGGATTTCGCGCTCGCCTGTCTCGTCAAGCCAGAGCTCGATCTGGCGCTCGGTCATGATCCAGCCCGGGGCGATGCAATTGACGCGGATGTTGTCCGGCCCCAGGTCGCGGGCAAGCGAACGGGTCAGGCCGACGACGCCGGACTTGGAGGCCGTGTAGCCCGCCATGCCGCCCTTGCCGATCATCCAGGAGATCGATCCCATGTTGACGATGGCGCCACCGCCGAGCCCGCGCATGTCGTCGACCACCGCCTGGGCGCAGAAGAACTGATGCCTGAGATTGACCGCGATGCGGCTGTCCCAATACTCCGGAGTCACCTCCTCAAGCTTGTGGCGCTCGTCGTGGGCGGCGTTGTTGACGAGCACCGCGACGGCGCCAAGCGCCTGGCGCACCTCGGCGATGGCCTCGCGCGTCGCCGGGATGTCGGTCAGATCGGTCTCGACAAAGTGAATCTGCGCGCCCTTTGCGGACAGTTCATCGACCAGTGCCGTGGAGGCTTGCGCGTCGATGTCGAGAAAGCCGACCTTGCAACCCTGGGCGGCAAAATGGCGGACGATCTCGGCACCGATGCCGCTACCGCCACCGGTTACGAGCACAGTCTTGTCGCGCAGACCCGGATAGATCGCGAGGGTCGATGCGTCGGACATGGTATTTCCTCCTCCTGAGCGGCTTCCGGCGTAGCCTTTAACAGATCCTATTTGGTGCCATACATCCGGTCACCCGCATCGCCGAGGCCGGGGACGATATAGCCCTTTTCGTTCAGCTTTTCGTCGATGGCGGCGGTGAAGATCGGCACATCCGGATGCGCCTCGTTGAACTTTGCAATGCCCTCAGGGGCTGCGAGCAAGCAGAGGAAGCGCAGGTTGTTGGCGCCGCGCTCCTTGAGCCTCTGCACCGCGGCGATGGCCGAATTCGCGGTCGCCAGCATCGGATCGACAACGACGACGAGCCGCTCGGCCAGATCTTCCGGCGCCTTGAAGTAATATTCCACCGGCTGCAGGGTCTTGGGATCGCGATACAGGCCGACATGGGCGACGCGGGCGGCCGGCACCAGTTCGAGCATGCCTTCCAGAAGGCCGTTGCCGGCGCGCAAGACCGAAGCGAAGACCAGCTTTTTGCCCTCGATGACCGGGGCCGACATGGGCTGAAGCGGCGTGTCGATCTCGACGCTGGTGATCGGCAGATCGCGCGTGACCTCATAGGTTAGCAGCACGGAGATTTCCCGCAGCAGCCTGCGGAAACCTTGAGTCGAGGTGTCCTTCATCCGCATGTGCGTGAGCTTGTGCTGCACCAGCGGATGATCGATTACCGTGGCTCCAGTCATGGCGCGTTCCCCGTCTTGTCAGTTGACCCAATCGCGGCAGAGCTGGTCCCGCGCCTTCCGACGGCACGGCGGAAGCGGCCCTGCCCGTCCAAAACCGCATATCCCACTGTTAGAACATGCCAGGCGGAAGCGGAACCTGCAGCGAGCACCTGGCGGGGCACGATCCACCGCTGTGAGCGGCCGCGAACGGGTCGTCAGGTCCCGGCGTTGGCGGAAACGAAGCCTGTGATCCGGCCCATCAGGCGGGCGCGTGTGGTCTCGTCGCAAAAAGCCGCCTTCACCGCGTTGCGTGTCATCTCGATCAGATCCCCGCTCTTCCAGCCGAAGGTGCGCGCGCAGCTTTCGTATTCCGCTCCAAGCGAGGTCGCGAAGAACGGCGGATCGTCGGAATTGAGCGTCACCCGGCATCCAGCCCGCCTCAGGTGATTGACCGGATGGAAGCGCAGGTTCGAACAGACCCCGAGCGCGACATTGGACGCCGGGCAGATCTCGAGCGCAATGCCGTCCTCCACGATACGCGCGACCACCTCCCGGTCCTCGAGCGCCCTGACGCCATGGCCGATGCGGCCTACGCGCAGAAAATCGAGGGTCGCGGTGATGCTTTCGGGACCGCAAAACTCACCGGCGTGGGCGGTCAATCCCAGCCCCGCGTCCCCGGCCATGCGGAAGGCGCGGGCGAAATTCGCCGGGTGACCCTCGCGCTCGTCGCCGGCAAGCCCGAAACCCGTGACGAGCGGATGGGGCGCGGCAAGAACCTGTGTCACCACCTGCTCGACAGCCCGCGCGCCGAAGTGGCGCACGCCGATGGCGATCATCCGCGCCTCGATGCCAACGGCCTTGCGCGCCCGCGCGATGCCTTCGGCAAGCCCGGCCACATAGTCGCGATAGGACAGCCCCGCGCCCGCCGCATGGTCGGGCGAGATCGTCAGCTCGGCATAGATCGCCCCCTCTGCGGCGATGGAAAGGAGATAGGTCTCGGCGAGATCGGCATAGTCCTCGGGTGCGCGAAAGACACGCGCGGCGCGATCATAGGCGTTGAGGAACCCGGTAAAGTCGGACCACACATAGCGTCCCTGCCCGTCAAGCAGCCCGTCGATGTCCAGTCCGTGGCGCTCGGCAAGCCGCTTGACCAGAGCAGGCGGCGCGGCGCCCTCGATGTGGACGTGCAACTCCGCCTTGGGCAGCGCAGGGGTCTCGGCTTTCAGGACCATGTTTCTCCCACGACTTCACTGACGCCGCCGGCAGGCGGCGAACCATGCCTAGAGGAACGTGACCCCTTTGTCTCCAGGAGCAAGCCCCAGATGCGCGGCGACGGTCTCGCCGATGTCGGCGAATGTGTCCCGGATGCCAATGGCATGAGCCGCGCCGTCCGGCGCAACGCCGATCACCGGCACGCGTTCGCGGGTGTGATCGGTGCCACGCCACGTCGGGTCACACCCGTGATCGGCGGTGAGGATCAAAAGGTCGCCAGCACGCAGCCGGGAGACCAGCTCAGGCAAGCGGCGATCGAAGGCCTCCAGCGCCGCCGCATAGCCCGCCACGTCGCGGCGATGCCCGAAAAGGCTGTCAAAGTCGACGAAATTGGCAAAGACCAGATCGCCGTCCCGAGCCATGTCGACGGCCTCCAGCGTCTTGTCGAAAAGCGCGTCGTTGCCAGCGCCTTTCAGGATCAGGCCAATGCCCTGGTGGGCGAAGATATCGCCGATCTTGCCGACCGTCAGCGTGCGTGCCCCGGATGCGATCACCCGGTCGAGAAGGGTCGGAGCCGGCGGCAGAACCGAGTAATCCCGCCGATTGGCGCTGCGCTCGAAGGTCTCCGCGCTCTCACCAAGGAAGGGACGGGCGATGACACGCCCGATCCGGTAGGGATCGACCAGATCGCGCACGGTCTCGCAAAGCGCATAGAGCCGTTCGAGGCCGAAATGGGTCTCATGGGCGGCGATCTGGTAGACAGAATCGCCACTGGTGTAGCAGATCGGCTTGCCTGTCCTGACATGCTCCTCGCCCAGTTCGGCGATGATCTGGGTTCCCGAGGCATGCCGGTCCCCGAGAATTCCAGGGAGATTGCCCTCGCGAATCACCGCTTCGGTGAGCTCGGCGGGGAAGGTCGGCGCCGTATCGGGGAAATAGCCCCAGTCGAAGGCGACCGGAACGCCAGCGATCTCCCAGTGCCCCGAGGGCGTGTCCTTGCCCCTCGAAGCTTCGCTTGCGGCACCCCAGATGCCTTGCGGGTCCACGCTTGTGTCAAACCCCGCCGGAACCTGGCCGCAGGCGAGTTCCCCGGCATGACCGAGGCCGAGCCGCGCCATGTTCGGCAACGCCAGGGGCCCTTCGCGAAGGCCGCTCTTGTCGCCGAGGCCTTTTGCGCAGGAAGCGGCGATATGGCCGAGCGTGTTCGCTCCCTCGTCGCCGAAGCTTGCGGCATCCGGGGCACCGCCGATCCCGAAACTGTCGAGTACGCACAAGATAGCGCGCGCCATGGGATTCCTCTTTCCTCTCCGCCGCGCACATCCGCCCGCGGTCCCGATTGCGGCCGTTCCTGCCCTCAGGAGGCGGCCGTCACACGTTCCGCCACGACCGGCCGGTCCTCGACGTCGATCGGCTTGCCGATCCGGTAAGCGGCGCGAATGGCCTTGGTGGCACGCGCGGCCGCCGCTTCATCGGCCGCATGGACAATGGCAAGCGGCCCGTCGCTGTCGACCGTATGGCCGACGCCGGCAAGATGGGTGAAGCCGACAGCCGGATCGATTGCCTCGTCCGACGTATGACGGCCGCCGCCCAGCTCGACGACGGCGATGCCGACCGCGCGGGCATCGACGCCGACGACGGTGCCCGGTGCATCCGCATAGATCGCCCGCTCCACCGGCGCCGTGGCGAGATAAATCTCGGGCCGCTCAATGAAATCGGTCGGACCGCCGAGGCCGGCAACCATGCGCGCGAAGCGTTCGGCCGCCTGTCCGCTTGCGAAGGCGCGACGCATCCTGTCGGCGCCCTCGTCCGCATCCGTGGCAAGCCCACCGATGACAAGCGCCTCGGCTCCAAGCGCCACGGTGACGTCAAAGAGGCGGTTGTCGATTTCCCTGCCCGTCAGAAAGTCCACCGCGTTGCGCATTTCCACCGCATTGCCGGCGGCGGAGGCAAGCGGCTCGTTCATATCGGTGAGAAGCGCGGTGGTCCGGCATCCCGCCCCATTGGCCACGGTCACGAGGCTCTCGGCCAGCGCCTTCGCCTCCTCGTAGCTGCCCATGAAGGCGCCTGTTCCCCATTTGACATCGAGGATCAGCCCCTGAAGGCCGGCGGCGAGTTTCTTCGACAGAATGGACGCGGTGATGAGATCGAGGCTCTCGACCGTGCCGGTCACATCGCGGATTGCGTAGAACCGCTTGTCGGCCGGGGCGAGGTCGGCGGTCTGGCCAATGATCGCGCACCCCACCTCCTTCACCACCTTGCGGAAGAGCGCATTGTCCGGTTGCGTCGTGTAGCCCGGAATGCTGTCGAACTTGTCGAGCGTACCGCCGGTGTGGCCAAGGCCACGGCCGGAGATCATCGGAACCGCCGCCCCGCAGGCGGCAAGCGCCGGCGCCAGCATCAGCGAGACATTGTCGCCGACGCCGCCGGTCGAATGCTTGTCGAGAACGGGTGCATCGACATCGCTCCAGTCGAGCACGCTGCCGCAGTCGCGCATGGCAAGCGTCAGAGAGACGCGCTCCTCCAGCGTCAGTCCCTGGAAGAAGACCGCCATCGCCAGCGCCGACACCTGCTCGTCACGCACGCTGCCGTCGACAAGCCCCTGGACGAAGAAAGCGATCTCCTCGGCATCGAGAGCACCGCCGTCCCGCTTCTTGCGGATAATTTCCTGGGCCAGCATGTCGGTCAGTATCCTTCCCCAGACGCTGCCGCCGTGCCGTCGAGAACAGCGAGAAGCGCGTCGAGCAGTCCGCTCGCGCCAAAGCGGAAATGCGCCGCGGACACCCAGTTCTGGCCGAGCAGGCGGTCGGCAAGCGCCAGATACGCGCCGGCATCCTCAAGCGTGCGGATGCCGCCGGCCGGCTTGAAGCCGACCTCGCGTCCGTCCTCGCGACGACGCTCCTCGATTGCCGTCAGCATGATCTCGGCCGCCTGCAGGGTGGCATTGACCCGCACCTTGCCGGTCGAGGTCTTGATGAAATCCGCTCCGGCCGCGATCGCCATGTTGGAGGCGACATGGATCAGCAGAGCGTCCTCGATCTCGCCCGTTTCGAGAATGACCTTGAGCAGCCGGTCTCCGCAGGCCTCGCGAACGCGCGCGACCTGCGTTTCGGCAAAGCCGCGCCTGCCGCTGACAAAGGCGCGCCAGGGCATGACGAGGTCGATTTCGTCCGCCCCCTCGCCCACCGCCTTGCGCGTCTCCTGCAGGACGGCGTTCGTGTCCTCGCCACCATCCGGGAAGTTCACCACGGTGGCGACCCCAACGCCAGAGCCGGCCAGATTGGAGGCGGCCTGAGCGACAAAGCGCGGCCAGACGCATACGGCGGCAACCGTTCCATGCGGCGTGACGGCGCGCGCGCACAACGCGTCGATGTCCGCCTTGCCACAGGCTTCGTCGAGATTGGTCAGGTCCACGAGAGGAAGCGCCCGCGCGGCGATATCCATTTGTGTGGTGTCAGTCATTGCCAAGATCCTTCACGAAACCGCGAATGAGCGTTTTCAATGCGCCAACGGCGGTCAGCGCCGTCGACTTGGTTTCCGCGTGCGACAGCGCATGCGGGTGAAGCCCCGCGCCATAGTTGGTGATGGTGGAGATCGCCGCCACCCGCAGACCGAGATAGCGCGCCAGGATCGCCTCCGGCACGGTCGACATGCCGACGGCATCGGCGCCCAGCAGCTTCGCCATGCGGATCTCCGCCGGCGTCTCGAAGGAGGGGCCCGAGAACCACATGTAGATGCCCTCGCCCATGGCGATGCCGGCCGTCTCGGCCTGTGCGCGCAGGCGTGCCCGCAGGTCGGCGTCATAGGCCGCGCTCATGTCGAGGAACCGGTCGTCGCTTTCCTCGCCGATCAGCGGATTGATGCCCGACCAGTTGATGTGATCACAGATCAGCATCGGCGTTCCCGGAGCGAAGTCCTCACGCAGCGAGCCGGCCGCGTTGGTGAGAAGCACCGTGTCGCAGCCAAGCTCCTTCAGCGTCTCCAGCGGCGTGCGCATCACTGTCGCGCCACCGCCCTCGTAGTAGTGCGCGCGCCCCGACAGCACCACGACGGACACACCCTCGAGCGTTCCCGCGACAAGCTCGCTGCCATGTGATGAGACGGTGGAGATCGGAAAGCCGGTCAGGCGGGTGTAGGGCACCCGCACCGCGTCCTCGATGTCATCGGCCAGCGCGCCGAGCCCCGACCCAAGCACCATCCCGATGCGATAGTCGCCCGGCCGCGCGGCCCGCACGATCGATGCGCATTCCGAGCCGTATCCACTCACGAAGTTTCCTTTCGGTTCTCGCCCGACGTCGCCTCATGCAGCACGAACCTGTGCGGCAGGAGTTCGCCGAGCGTGAATGTCGCGCGCACGCCACGCGTGTCGCAGATGTGAACCGGCGTATCGTCGCCAGCAAATTCGGCAAGACGCTGGCGGCAGCCGCCACAGGGCGTGCAAAGGGCCGCGTCGGCCATGACGAGAACCTCGACAACCGAGGCTTTTCCTTCGGCCGCGACCATCTTGCCAAGCGCTGTCGTCTCCGCGCACCAGCCTTCAGGGAAGCTGGCGTTTTCAACATTGCAGCCGGAATAGATCCTGCCACTTGCCGAACGCACCGCCGCGCCGACGGCAAAGCTCGAGTAGGGAGCATGAGCGTTGGCGCGCGCCGCCTTGGCTTCCTCGAACAGCCTTGCGATATCCGTCATGTCCTCTCCTTCACATAAGCCGTGCCTCCGGCCCGCGGCGGCACGGCCTTGCCGATGAACCCGGCGAGCAGCACCACGGTGAGGATATAGGGCAGTGCCTGTATCGCCTGTACCGGAACCTCTCCGATAACCGGAAGCTGCTGCCCCTGGAGCCGGATCGCCGCCGCGTCGAGGAAGCCGAAAAGCAGGCAGGCGAACATCACCGGCAACGGCTTCCACTTGGCGAAGATGAGCGCGGCCAGCGCGATGAAGCCCTTGCCCGCGGTCATGTCCTTGATGAAGCCGGCTGACTGGGCAATCGACAGATAGGCTCCGGCGAAGCCGCAAAGGATGCCGGTGCAGATCACAGCCCGGTATCGCAGCCAGGCGACCGAAATGCCGGCCGTGTCAACGGCGGCCGGGTTTTCGCCGACCGCGCGCAGCCGCAGTCCGAAGCGGGTGCGAAAAAGGATCCACCACGACAGCGGCACGGCCACGAAGGCAGCGTAGACGAGGATGTTGTGACCGGACAGGAGTTCGGAATAGACGCCTCCGATCACCGGCACATCGCGCAGCTCCTCGGCGAACGGCAGCGTGATGTCGCGGAACCGGCCGCCGCCGCCGAGCGGCGGCGTGCGCCCACCCTGGCTGAACCACGCCTGCCCCAGCAATGCCGTCAGTCCCATCGCCAGAAAGTTGATCGCAACGCCGGAGACGATCTGGTTGCCGCGGTTGGTGATGCAGGCGAAGCCGTGGACAAGGGCGAGGCCGATCGAGACGCCAACACCCGCCAGAAGCCCGAGCCAGGCTGACCCGGTGACGCCGGCGGCGGCGCCGGCGGCGAAGGCGGCGCCGAGCATCTTTCCTTCCAGACCGATGTCGAACACGCCGGAGCGTTCGGAAAACAGCCCGGCAAGGGCGGCAAGCAGCAAGGGCGTTGCGAGGCGCACCGTGCTGTCGAGGACGAGGATCACCGTTTCGAACATGGTTCCGCCCTCACGCCGTCTTTGCCGATGGTTGCGACAACACACCGAAGATCCTGACGAGCGCCGGCCGGAACATGTGCTCAAGCGCCCCCGCGAAGAGGATCACCAGCCCCTGGATCACCACGATCATGTCGCGCGTGATGGCCGGCATTTCGAAGGCAAGCTCGGCGCCGCCCTGATAGAGCATGCCGAAGAGGATCGCCGCCAGCACGATGCCAACCGGATGGGCGCGTCCCATAAGCGCAACCGCGATGCCGACAAAGCCGTAACCGGAGACGAATTCGATCAGCAGCCGGTGCTGCGACCCCATGATCTCGTTCACCGCCATCAGCCCGGCAAGACCGCCGGAGATCAACATGGTGATCACCGTGATCCGTTCCCCCGAAATGCCGGCATAGGCGGCCGCCGTCGGGCTCGCGCCGAAGGTACGGATCTCGTAGCCGAGCCGTGTGCGCCAGATCAGCACCCAGCAGAGCACGCAGGCAAGAAGCGCGATGATGAAGGTGACGTTGACCGGCGCGGAGCCGAAATCCGCGCCGGGGATCACGTCCTGAAGCAGCGGCAGCCGCCCGCCGGCCTCGAAGGTGCGGGTTTCCGGCTGCATCGAGGCCGGCCGCGCCATGACGTTGACGAGCAGGTAGACCATCAGCGATGCGGCGATAAAATTGAACATGATGGTGGTGATGACCACATGGCTGCCGCGCTGGGCCTGCAGCACCGCCGGAACCAGCGCCCAGAGCGCGCCGGCGGCAGCCGCACCCGCCACGGCAAATGGCAGCGTCACCCACCAGGGAACATAGCGGTCGAGGGCAAGGCAGGCCAACGCGACACCGAGGCCGCCGAGGTAGGCCTGCCCCTCGCCGCCGATGTTGAACAGTCCGCCGTGGAACGCGATGGCAACGGCAAGCCCGGTGAAGATGAAGTTGGTGGCGTAGAACAGCGTGAAACCGATGCCCTCGTTCCAGCCGAAAGCCCCCCACACAAGGATCTTGACCGCCTCGATCGGATTTTCTCCGATCAGCAGGACAACCAGTCCCGAGACGATGAAGGCTGCGGCCACGTTGAGCGCTGGGATGAGAACGAAGTCGACCCAGCGCGGAAGATTTCCCGCGTTCATTCCGCTGCCTCCTGGCTTGCCCCGGCCATCAGCATGCCGAGCTCGCCTTCTTCCGCTTCCGGCGACCTTTCGCCGACGATGCGCCCGTCGAACATGACCAGCACGCGGTCAGCGAGCGCCCGGATCTCGTCAAGTTCGACAGACACCAGCAGCACCGCCTTGCCGGCGTCGCGCAGCGCGACAAGCCGCTTGTGAATGAACTCGATGGCGCCGATGTCGACGCCACGGGTCGGCTGGCCGACGAGCAGCACCGCCGGATCGCGCTCGATCTCGCGGGCAAGCACGATCTTCTGCTGGTTTCCGCCGGAGAAATTGGCGGTCTTCAGCATGCAGTCCGGCGGGCGGATGTCGTATTTCTCGATCTCGGCGCGAGCATGCGCGCGCGCTGCCTCCACGTCGAGCATCGCGCCAGGCCCGAAGGCACGGTCGCGGTGATAGCCGAGAATGGCGTTCTCATATTCAAAGAAGCGGGTGACGAGCCCCATGCGGTGACGGTCCTCGGGCACATGGGCAAGGCCAAGCCCTCGCATTTCCGCCGCATCCGGCTCGCGCGCGGCAAGGTCGACGGTCGTTCCGTCGACCGTTACGCGCCCCGAAAGCGCCTTGCGGATGCCGGCCACCGCCTCGAGCAACTCCGACTGACCATTGCCGGAAACGCCCGCGATGCCGACGATTTCGCCGGCGCGCACGGACAGCGAGACGTCCTTCACCACATCGACGCCGCGCCCGTCGCGCACCGTCAGCCGATCGACGACCAACACCGGGCGTCCCGGCTCGGCCGGACGCTTCTCCACTTCCAGCAGCACCCTGCGACCGACCATCAGTTCGGCCAGTTCGCCCATGGAGGTCTTTGACGTCTCGCGCGTGGCGACGATCTCTCCGCGCCGCATGACCGACACCTCGTCGGTCACGGCCATGATCTCGCGCAGCTTGTGGGTGATGAGGAGCACCGTCTTGCCCTCGTCCCGCAGCACCTTGAGGATGCGGAAGAGATGGTCGGCCTCGGCCGGGGTCAGAACGCCTGTCGGTTCGTCGAGAATGAGAACGTCGGCACCGCGGAAAAGCGCCTTGAGGATTTCCACCCGCTGCTGAAGGCCAACGGGCAGGTCCTCGGTCACCGCATCCGGATCGACCTTGAGGTCATAGTCGTCGGCAAGCCGCTTCAATTCGGCGCGCGCGCGCGCCACGCCAGCCCCCAGAAGCGCGCCGCCCTCAGCGCCCAGGATGACGTTCTCCAGCACGGTAAAGTTCTGCACCAGCATGAAGTGCTGGTGCACCATGCCGATTCCCTTGGCGATGGCGGCCTGACTGCTGGATAGCGACACCGCCTCGCCGTCGATGCGAATTTCGCCGGCGTCGGCATGATAGAAGCCGTAGAGGATCGACATCAGCGTCGACTTGCCGGCCCCGTTCTCGCCAACGATGCCGTGGATCGATCCCTTGCGGATCTTCAGGTTGATGTCCTTGTTGGCGTGGACAGCGCCGAAACTCTTGTCGATGCCGACAAGCTCGATGGCGAGCGTCTCGGTCATAGCGGGCACTCCCCTTGCGTCGCCACATCGTGCACCACAACGCGGCCGTCGGCGATGGCGGCTTCCGCCGCGCGCGCCGCCTTTTCCATTTCGTCGCTGACGAGCGCACGGTTGTCGTCGTCAAGCACCCAGTCAACGCCCCCCTCCTTCAGGCCCAGTTCCTCGATGCCCGGAGTCCAGCGCCCCTCCCGCGCATCCATGAAGTTGGCGAGGACGGCCGTGTCGACGCGCTTGCGGATCGAGGTCAGCACATGCCCTGGATGCAGACCATTCTGATTGCTGTCGGTGCCGATGCCGAGCACGCCCGCATCGGCGGCGGCCTGCAGCACGCCGATACCGGTGCCGCCGGCCGCCTGGATGATCACATCCGCGCCTCGCGTGATCTGGGAACGGGCGAGTTCCGCCCCGCGCGCAGGATCGGCGAAGGCCGCCGGGGTGTCACCGGCCATGTTGTAAAGCACGCGAACGTGCGGCGAGACGGCGGCAGCGCCCTGACGGTAGCCGCACAGGAACCGGCGGATGATGGGAATGTCCATGCCGCCGACGAAGCCGATGGTGCCGGTCTTCGACGCCATCGCCGCGAGAAGTCCGGCGATGTAGGAGCCTTCATGCTCGCGGAAGATAACGGAGCGCACGTTCGGCGCGTCGACCACCATGTCGACGATGGAGAAAGACGCATCGGGAAAGCTCTTCGCCGCAGCCGCGACGGCGCTTGCCTGGTTGAAGCCGATGGCGACGATGGGAAACTCGCCGCGCTGGGCGAACCGTCTGAGCGCCTGGAGGCTGTCGGCGTCACGTGCGATCTCGAACTCGCGATACCGCCCGCCGGTCTCTTTCGCAAAGCGCTCCGCGCCGCGATAGGCGCTCTCGTTGAAGGAGCCGTCGAACTTGCCGCCGACCGAATAGACGAGCGCCGGCTCGGCCATGGCGGCGGTGGCGGAAAAGAGCAGGGCGGCCAGTGTCCGCAGACCCTGAAGGGGCAGGCGGCGAGGCGTCTGTTTCGAAAGATATCGGGTCATCACGCCTCCCCGGCCGCCCAGGCGCGACCGGCCTCGATCAGACGGGCGACGGCTGTTGCGCCGCCGCCCGTACGCGGCCTCAGAACGGGCAACTGTCGGTGGAGTTGTAGTCGTGCACCTTGACCGTGCCGGCGATGATGTCGGCCTTGGCCTTCTCGACCGCGTCCTTCATCTCGGGCGTGATCAGGTCCTTGTTATTGTCGTCCAGGGCCCAGTCGACGCCATTCTCCTTGAGGCCGAGCGAGTAGATGCCCGAGGTCCAGTTGCCGGTGCGTGCGTCCTCGAAAGTGGTGTAGATCGCGGTATCGACGCGCTTCAGCATCGAGGTCAGCACATGCCCCGGGTGCAGGCCGTTCTGGTTGCTGTCGACGCCGATGCCAAGCTTGCCCTCGTCGGCCACCGCCTGCAGAACGCCAAGACCGGTGCCCCCGGCGGCGTGGAAGATCACATCCGCGCCGCGGTCCATCTGCG
This sequence comes from Stappia sp., assembly GCF_048268045.1. Classification (GTDB taxonomy): domain Bacteria; phylum Pseudomonadota; class Alphaproteobacteria; order Rhizobiales; family Stappiaceae; genus Stappia. The sequence continues at coordinate 17,136 of NZ_JBLWWG010000004.1, read as the reverse complement.
ACTTCGCCAGTTCGCCCCCCTTGATCGGGTCGGTCCAGGCTGCCCCGGTGTTGCCGGTCATGTTCTGGAACACCGTCGCCTGCGGGTTGGTCTCCATCACACCCTGCTTGTAGCCGCAGGCGAACTTGCGGATAAGCGGCACGTCCATGCCACCTACGAAGCCGACCTTGCCGGTCTTCGAGGCCATCGCCGCGAGAAGCCCGACGATGTAGGAGCCTTCCTGCTCCTTGAAGACGATCGAACGGACGTTCGGCAGGTCGACCACCATGTCGACGATGGCGAACTTGGTGTCCGGAAACTCCTGGGCGACCTTCTTCAGCGCACCCTCATAGGAAAAGCCGATGGCAACCACAGGGTTGGAGCCGCGACGGGCGAAGTTGCGCAGCGCCTGTTCGCGCTGGCTGTCGTTCTGGATCTCGAAATCGCGATAGTTCGTGCCGGTGTCGGCCTTGTACTTCTGGGCGCCGACATACGCCGCCTCGTTGAAGGACTTGTCGAACTTGCCGCCGAGGTCATAGACGACCGCCGGTGCGAAATCCTCGGCCATCGCCGTTCCCGCAAGAAGCGTCGCAGCCGCGACACCGAGCATGATCCGTTTCAACACTGCATTCACCTCCAACTATGCGGCCGCTTCGGCATCATGCCGAGCGCGCCTGTCCTGTTCTGCCGGCGGCCGCAAGAGCCCGGCCCAGACTTTCATCGACGATCAGGTCGGTCACGAGGCCCGAGCGCAGGGCCGCGCGGGTCGCCTCGAGCTTGCCGAGACCGCCGGCGAGCGCGACCACCCGCGCGCCGCTGACAGCCTCGAAAGGAAGGCCGACGGCCTTGTCTCCGAGCTTCGCCGATACCAGCCGCCCCGTGCTGTCGATGAAGCGGCCCATCAGATCGCACACGGCCCCCGAGGCTATGAGATCGCGCTGCTCGTCGCGCGAGATCAGGTCACGGCGGATCAGGTGGCCATCATCCTCGACGGAGCCAATGCCGATGACGAAAAGGTCCGACTTGCGTGCGCGCTCAAGCAACGCCTGCACGCTGCGCTGGCCGAGGAACATGTCGCGCTCGCCGACGCTGTCGGCGAGATAAGGCACGGGAAGATAATAGCCCTCGCCGCCGGTGCGCTCGGCAAGTTGCTGCACCACGTCGAAGGGATTGGCCGACAGTTTGCGCGTCAGCGAGCCCGAAATGGAGACGATGGACAGATCCGGACGCAAGACGCGCGGCATGCGCTCGACCGCCGCGCGAAGCGTGCGCCCCATGCCGACGCCGACTTGGGAGACCGTCGGCGCGCCGAGCAGGCTCGCAAGATGCGGCCCGGCAACCTCTGCGATGGAGCGAATGTCGCCATCGTCCTCCGTCCCGCCGATGTCGGGAGCGATCAGGCAGGACGAGAGCTTGTGCTCGGTAACCAGGTCCGCCTCGACCGCGAGACAATCCGCCGGGCGACCGACGATCTGGAAGCGGACGAGGCCGGTGCGTTGGGCATGGGCGATCAGGCGGTGAACCTTGGCCGTCGAAATTCCGAGCCGCGTGGCGATCTCACCCTGCGTCGCGCCGCCAACGAACGACATCCAGGCGGCGCGGATGGCCATGTCGGTGGTCCAGTCGACCTGAGGCATGAAGTGCCGTCCCCTCGCCATCGGGCAGCCCCGGCTGCCGCATGCACCGGCACTCCCGCCAGAGGAGGAAGATCAGCCGGCTAGCCCGAAAAATTCTTCAACCTTTGCGGTTTCTTTCATTCAGACTGCATGAGCGGCCCCGCAAGGTCAAGCCTGTTTACGCCGCGTTCCCGGCAAGAAATCGCATCACCCGGCAAATTTTGCCGACCACCCGGCAACATCTGCCGTCTTCGCGGGCACAACACTCGATTGCGCACAAACAGCAGGCAGAGCGCCACCGCGCTCCGGCCACGTCCGCCGCGCTGGCCACGCCAGGGCACGCTCCTTAACCGGCTGATCTGACACGGGTATCAGAAAACGCAAATAGTGCGCTTATTTTAATTGATGACGTAGCGTCTGCAAGACATCTCACTCACTCAGGCTCGCCCGCAACTGGCATGCCTCTTGCTGATTTTCACTGTCGCCAGACCAGTCGTTCTTGGCGCGGGCGCGGTGCCCAACCGGGACGGCAGGAAGATAAGGCGGGAGGGGACTGGGAAGAGAAGCGTCTGACAAGGCAGGAGCCCTTCAATCGGTTGAAGGAGTTCGACCATGTGCGTGTCAGTCCCCATCAGTCGGCGCGGCAAGACCCCGCCGGCGATTTTCAAGTCTCTGGGCCTCGCCGCCGCCATCGCGCTCGGCGGCGCTGCCGCATCCGGCCACAAAACGCTCGCCGCAGGCACCCCGCCGGTTGTGGGCTATGGCTATGCCCCCGACCGCGAGGTCGACGTCGAACTCGTCCTTGCCGTCGACATCTCCCAGTCGATGGACGTGGACGAGCAGGAGGTGCAGCGTGCCGGCTACGTCGCGGCGCTGACCTCGCCGCAGGTGCTCGACGCCATCCGCTACGGCCCGACCGGACGCATCGCCGTCGCCTACATGGAGTGGGGCGGCACCGGAGAGCAGTTCGTCGTCGCCGACTGGTCGGTGATCAGCGACGCGTCGACGGCCGCCGCCTTCGCCACCAAGATCGCCGAGGCGCCACTCAACCACCGACAGCGGACCTCCATCTCCTCCGCGCTCGCCCAAGCGACGCTCATGGTCGGGAGCAACAGCTACGAGGGCCTGCGCAAGGTCATCGATATTTCCGGCGACGGGCCGAACAATCAGGGCGGCGCTGTCACCGCCATCCGCGATCGGACGGTTTCCGCCGGCATCACCATCAACGGCCTGCCGCTGATGATGAAATCCGACAAGGACACCTGGCAGTCGATGATGAACATCGACAACTATTATGAGGACTGCGTCATCGGCGGCCCGGGGCATTTCTTCATACCCGTCCGCTCCAAGGGACAGTTCGCGGATGCGATCCGCATGAAGCTGGTTCTGGAGATCGCCGGTCTCGTGCCAACGCAGCCGCAGGTGATACGTGCGGCCGGCCGCAAGCCGGTCAATTGCAGCCTCTATGACTGAGGCAAGGCCACGCTGCGCGACGGCCCACCACGGCACAGACACCGGGACGGGTTCCAACACGCTCCGGAAACGGGTAATTCTTGGGGGAGCCCCGCCGGGCGGTCGGCCATGCTCCCGCGAGCGGAGACCGCACCCGATGGCTCGACGACCAGGGCTCCTGGCCAAAAGCCAGGCCCCATGAGCAGGAATGCCCCGTGACTCAGTCAGACCAGGCAGTGAAACCGGCGCTCGCGCTGATAGCCCATGACGCAAAGAAGGAGGACATGGTCACCTTCGCGCGCGCCCATTATGATAAACTGCGGGCCTACCGCCTGTTCGCCACCGGAACCACCGGCGGGCGCATCATCGAGGCCTGCCCTGAACTGGACGTGACCCGCCTGAAGAGCGGCCCGCTCGGTGGTGACCAGCAGATCGGCGCGATGATCGCGGAAGGCCGGCTCCAGGGCATGATCTTCCTGGTCGACCCGCTGTCGCCGATGCCCCATGACGTCGACGTGAAAGCCCTGATGCGGCTTGCTCTGGTCTACAACATCCCCATGGCGCTGAACCGGGCCACCGCCGACATCCTGCTGCGCAGCGCCCGCCTTGCTGGTCTGGCGACAACGTCCCGAACGCCCGAAATCCAGTTGCAGACGACATGAGTATCCCTGCCAGGCTCGAGAGCGCCCCCTCGCTTCGTCATTTCCCCTTTCCCGTGCTGGTCGCCGACATCGGCGGCACCAATGCGCGTTTCGCCATTATCTCGGACGCCCACGCGCAATCGCGCGTCTTCGGGTCGGTCGCAACCGCCGACTACCCGGACCTTTCACAAGCCGCCCGGGCGGCCGTGCTCGACCACACCTCGGTAATGCCGCGCACGGCGGTGATCGCGGCGGCCGGTCCGATCACGGGAGAGAGGATCTCGCTCACCAACGCCGACTGGGTCATCGAACCGCGCGGGCTTTGCGCCGAGTTCGGCCTTGAACGGCTTGTCGTGCTCAACGACTTCGAAGCCCAGGCGCTTGCGCTGCCGGGCCTTGCCGACGATGCCGTCCACCAGATCGGCGGCGGCAAGGCGCTGGCCAAGGGCGCAAGGGTCGTGCTCGGCCCAGGCACCGGCCTCGGCGTCGCCGCCATGGTTCATGCCAGCGACACCTGGGTGCCCATCCCCGGCGAGGGCGGGCATGTGGAACTCGGCCCCGTTTCCGAGAGCGACTACCGGATCTGGCCGCACATCGAGCGGATTGGCGGGCGCGTCAGCGCCGAGCGGATCATCAGCGGCAGCGGTCTCTTGCACCTTGCCCGGGCCGTCGCCAGCGAAGCCGGCCTCGACCGGCGCTTCACGGAACCCCGCGACGTGACGCTGGCTGCCGACGCGGGCGACGAGGTCGGCCTGCGCACCATGGACGCCTTCGTGCGCGCGCTCGGTCGGGTCGCTGGAGACTTCGCCATCACCTTCCTCGCCCGCGGCGGCGTGTTTCTGGGGGGCGGCATCGCGAAGCACATCGAGACCTATCTGGCGCATCCCGCGTTTCGCACCTCCTTCGAGGCCAAGGCCCCTCACGCCGGACTGATGAAGACCATTCCCACATTCCTCATTCGCCACGAGCAGCCCGCGCTCGAGGGCCTCACCGCCTTCGCCCGAATGCCGACGCTCTTCGCCGTCGAGCTTGCCGGCCGCTCCTGGACGGCCGAGGCCGGCGGCCCGGACGAATGACCGCCGGCCCGGTCACCCGGGTCTCGGGACTGCCGATCGACGCGGCGCTGCCAGACCTCCTCGCAACACTCGAGGCGCGGAACGCCGCCGTGCTCGTCGCCGAACCCGGCGCCGGCAAGACGACCGTCGTGCCTCTCTGCCTCCTCGATGCCACCTGGCGGGGTGACAACCGCATCGTGCTGCTGGAACCCCGGCGGCTGGCGGCACGCGCAGCAGCCGCCCGCATGGCATCGCACCTCGGCGAGCAGGTCGGCGGCACCATCGGTCTGCGCGTGCGCATGGAAACGCGCGTGTCGGCCCGCACCCGGATCGAGATCGTCACCGAGGGTGTCTTCACCCGCATGATCCTGGACGACCCGGAGTTGTCCGGCATCGCCTGCGTGATCTTCGACGAGTTCCACGAACGCTCTCTCGAAGGCGACCTCGGCCTCGCCCTGGCGCTCGACAGCCAGGGCGCGTTGCGTCCGGACCTGCGCATCCTGCCCATGTCGGCGACCCTCGACGCAGGGGCCGTTTCCCGCCTGCTCGGCGACGCACCCGTGATTGCCTGCCCGGGCCGGACCTTCCCCGTCGAAACCCGCTATCTCGGCCGCGATCCGCAGGCCCATGCCGCAGATCAGATGGCAACTGCCATCCGCCGGGCGCTTGGCGAGGAAGCCGGCTCCCTCCTTGCCTTCCTGCCGGGCCAGGGCGAGATACGGCGTTGCGCGGAACGGCTGGAGGACCGCCTGCCCGCCGACACCGATCTTGCGCCGCTGTTCGGCGCCATGGACGGCAAGGCGCAGAGCGCGGCGATCCGTCCGGCCGCGCCGGGACGCCGCAAGGTGGTGCTCGCCACCGCGATCGCACAGACCTCCCTCACCATCGAGGGCGTGCGGGTGGTCATCGACAGCGGACTTGCCCGCGTTCCCGTGTACGAGCCGGGCACGGGCCTGACCCGGCTTGAGACCGTGCGCGTTTCGCGCGCCTCGGCCGACCAGCGACGCGGGCGCGCGGGGCGAACGGAACCCGGCATCTGCTACCGGCTCTGGGACGAGGGCCAGACAGCGGCGCTCGCGGCGGCCGACCGGCCGGAGATCCTAGAAGCCGATCTTTCCCGCCTCGTTCTCGACCTCGCCTCCTGGGGCGTCACCGATCCCTCTGCGCTCGGCTTCCTCGATCCTCCGCCGCAGGCCGCCTGGCAGGAGGCCTGTTCGCTGCTGCGGGACCTGGATGCACTCGACGGCAACGGGCACCTGACGCAGACCGGCCAGCGGATGATGCGGCTCCCGCTCGCGCCGCGCCTTGCCCACATGCTGATTGCGGCGGGCGAGCATGACGCGGGCCGCCTTGCCAGCGAAATCGCAGCGCTCCTGTCCGAGACGGGCCTCGGGGGACGGTCCAGCGACCTGCGCGCACGCCTTGCCGACTTCCGCCGAGCCCGCGACCCGAGGTCGAAGGCGGCCGCCGGTCTTGCCGCGCGCTGGCGCGAGATGGCCGACATCGCCCCGGGCTCGACCGGCGACGAAGCGGCGGGCCGGGTGCTGGCGCTCGCCTATCCCGACCGGGTGGCACAGGCGCAGGACGGACGCGGCGGCTTCCGCATGGCGAATGGCCGTGGCGCGCGCCTGGAGGAGAGCGACGCGCTCGCCCGCGAGCCCTTTCTGGCTATCGCCGAGGTGCAGGGGACGGCGGCGCGCGGACGTATCCTGCTCGCCGCGCCGATCGCGCGCTCGGAGATCGAGGAACTTTTCGACGCTCATATCGAGAATGGAACAGAGGTTTCCTGCGATGGCGAAGGCAAGGTGCGGGCACGGCGGATCACCCGGCTGGACCGGCTTGTGCTTGCCGAGACAGCAGACCCCTCGCCTGCCCCGGAAGCGGTCGCGCGCGCGCTTGTTGCCCACGTCCGCAAACGCGGGGTCGACAGACTTGCCTGGTCGAAGGCGCAGGCCGCGCTTCGCGCCCGCGTGACGACGCTGCGCGCGCTGCTTGGTGCCGATGACGCCGCCGCCTGGCCTGACCTCTCGGACACAACGCTTTGCGGGACCCTGGAGGACTGGCTCGAGCCCTATCTGGCGGGGCTGAGGAATGCGGCCGAGATCGACCCGGAGGTGCTCGGCTCGGCGCTGGCAGGGCTTCTCCCGCAGTACCGGCTCGCGGATCTCGACCGGCTGCTGCCGACCCATTTCGACGCGCCGTCAGGCTCCCGGGTGCCAATCGACTATGACCGCAACGAGGGACCGGCGCTGCCGGTCCGGGTGCAGGAACTCTTCGGCCTCGACCGGCATCCGGCAATCGCCGGTGGCAAGGTGCCGTTGCTTCTGGAGCTTCTGTCCCCGGCTCACCGGCCGATCCAGCTCACCCGCGACCTGCCGGGGTTCTGGCGCGGTTCCTGGACCGCGGTGCGCACGGAAATGAAGGGGCGCTACCCCAGGCATCCCTGGCCAGAAGACCCGCTCACCGCTCCGCCCACTGCCCGCGCCAAGCCGCGCGGACAGTAGCCGCTGCTCACTCCTCCTCGGCCATGGCGATGAGGCTGGCATTGCCGCCGGCGGCTGCGGTGTTGATGGAGACCACCTGTTCCAGCGCGAAACGGCCGAGGTAGGCCGGTCCGCCCGCCTTGGGACCGGTGCCGGAAAGCCCGGATCCGCCGAAGGGCTGGGTGCCGACCACGGCGCCGATGGTGTTGCGGTTGACATAGACGTTGCCGACGGACAGCCGGTCGACCACCTTCGCCACCATCGCGTCGATGCGGCTGTGAACGCCGAGCGTCAGCCCGTAGCCGGTCGCGGCGATGGTCTCGAGCATCTTCGGCAGATCGCTCGCCTTGTAGCGCACCACATGCAGGATCGGGCCGAAGGTCTCGCTTTCGAGCGCGTCCGGGCGGTCGAGCTCCACGATATGCGGGGCCAGCCAGGTGCCGCCGGCGAACCGCCCACCCGGCGCCGACCCGGCGTAGACCACCTTCTGCGACGCCCGCATGGCATCGAGATGCGCACGCAGCCTGTCGCGTGCGGCGACATCAATGACCGGGCCGATGTCGGTCGCCGGATCAATGGGGTCACCCAGCGAAAGTTCGCTTGCCGCGCCCTTCAGCATTTCCAGGTGCTTGTCGGCGACATCCTCCTGCAGATAGAGCAGACGCAGCGCCGAGCAGCGCTGGCCGGCCGAGCGGAAGGCCGACATCATCACGTCATCGCAGACCTGCTCGGGCAGCGCGGTCGCATCCACCAGCATGGCGTTGATGCCGCCGGTCTCGGCGATGAGCGGCACGATGGGGCCGCGCTTCTCGGCCAGCGCACGGTTGATCGCCCAGGCGGTCGCCGTCGAGCCGGTGAAGGCGACGCCGGCGACCCGGGGCTCGGCGACGAGGGCGGCTCCAAGCTCGCGGCCGCCGGGGGCGAGCAGGAACACGTCCTCCGGCACGCCCGCTTCGCGAAGCAGTTTCGCCGCCTCATGAGCGATCAACGGCGTCTGGTCCGCCGGCTTGGCGATCACCGCGTTTCCGGCAAGCAGTGCCGCGGTTACCTGTCCCAGGAAGATGGCGAGCGGGAAATTCCAGGGCGAGACGCAGACGAAGACCCCGCGTCCGCGCAGCCGGTAGCGGTTTTCCTCGCCCGTCGGCCCCGGCATGAGCATGCCCTCGCCAAAGAGCTTCATCGCCTCGGCGGAATAGTAGCGGCAGAAGTCGACCGCCTCGCGCACCTCGGCAAGGCCGTCCGGCAAGGTCTTGCCCGCCTCGCGCGCAAGCAGCGCCATCAGGCGCGGGCTCTCGCGTTCCAGCAGGTCACCCAGTTTCGAGATGGCGGCCGCGCGCACGTCGACCGGTGTCCGCGACCAGCGCGCGAAACCCCTGGCGGCGGCGTCGAACATCGCCGGCACCTCCGCCACCGTTGCCTCGCGCACGCGCCCGACCCGGGTGCTGCCGTCCACCGGGGAGACCACGTCGCGCAGCGATCCCGCGTCCGCCTGCGCCGCTGGGTAAAGCGGTGCGGCGTCGCCGGCCGTCGCCGGGGCTTTTTCCAGCGCCTCGACGAGCGCCAGCCGGTCGGCGGAATACCCGAACTCGAGCCCCTTCGAGTTCACCCGGCTTTCGCCGTAGAGAGCGCCGGGGAGCGGGATCTTGCGGTTGCGTGCCCGGGTGCCTCCGGCGAGCATGTCCTGCGGACGGGCAAGGAGCCTGGAGATCGGCACGGAGGCATCACCAACGGCGGACACGAACGAGGAGTTCGCGCCGTTTTCCAGCAGGCGGCGCACCAGATAGGCAAGAAGATCGCGATGACCGCCAACCGGCGCATAGATCCGACAGGGGTGGCCGTCGCGTTCGGTCACCGCCTTGTAAAGGCTCTCGCCCATGCCGTGCAGGCGCTGGAACTCGAAGCCGCCCTGGTTCCCAGCCAGCGCGATAACCTCGGCCACGGTGAGCGCGTTGTGGGTGGCGAACTGCGGGTAGAGGCAGTCACGCGCGCCAAGCATCGCTCGTGCGCAGGCGAGATAGGAGAGATCCGTCGCCGCCTTGCGGGTAAAGACGGGGAAGTCCGCAAGCCCACGCTCCTGCGCCCGCTTGATCTCGGTATCCCAGTAGGCGCCCTTGACGAGACGCACCATGAAGCGACGGTCGAGCTTGCGCGCAAGCTCGATGATCCACTCGACGGTCTCGAGCGCCCGCTTCTGATAGGCCTGGATGGCCAGGCCGAAGCCTTCCCAGCCCGCCAGCGAGGGGTCCGCGGCGACAACGGCGATGACGTCGAGCGAGATCTCCAGCCGGTCGGCCTCCTCGGCGTCGACGGTGAAGTTCAGGTCGTATTTTTTCGCCTTCTGCGCCAGCACGAGCAGGCGGGGAGCGAGCTCGTCCCGCGCCCGCGCGCCCTTCACCGCCTCATAGCGCGGGTGGAGCGCGGAGAGCTTCACCGAGATGCCCGGCCGGTCGGGCAGGGCTTTCGAGCCAGCCCCCTTGCCGATGGCATCGATCGCGTCGGCGTAGGAACGGAAGTAGCGTTCCGCGTCCTCGGCCGTGCGTGCGCCCTCGCCGAGCATGTCGTAGGAATAGCGATAGCCCTTGGCCTCCTGAGACTTGGCGCGCGACAACGCGTTCTTGATGGTCTCGCCGAGCACGAACTGGTGGCCGAGCACGCGCATCGCCTGCCGCGTCGCTCCGCGTACGGCCGGCATGCCCATGCGCTTCACGAGCGACGCGAGGATCGTGTTCGGCTCCTCGCCCGGGTGGATCAGCCGCGAGGTGACCCCGAGCGCCCAGGAGGAAGCGGAGACAAGCCAGGTGTCGGACGGCCCCGCCTGGCTTTCGTCGAAACGGGCGGCGGCGAGCTTGTCCTCGATCAGCTTGTCGGCGGTCGCCGCATCCGGAACGCGCAGAAGGGCTTCGGCAAGCACCATCAGCGCCAGACCCTCGCGCGTCGACAGTCCGTATTCGCGCAGGAAGTCCTCGACGCCGCCAAGCCCGCCGATCGCCGAACGGATCGAGTGGATGTAGCCGGTGGTGAGATCGTCGACCCGGGCCTCGGTCGTGGCGTCGAACTCGAGCCGCCCGAGCAGGCGGCGCACCGATGCCTCGTCGGAAGGCGCGAAGGCGGCGCGGAAGGGCGCGATGTCCGCTCCGGACGTCGTTGCTGGCTGGCGGTCCATGGACAGGCTCATGCGGAAAACTCCCCGGTCGTCGAAGGTGATCGCGGCCGCCGCCGGGCCTTGTTCTGGTCCGTCCGTCAGCCCGGTCTGCCCGCCCTGCCCCTGTCATGAAATGTAAGGCGGACAGGCTGCGCGGCAAATTCACGAGATTTTTCCAAGTATATTCGCTAGCCTTCCGGCATTCTCACGAAAGATGGATGCATTATCCGTGAAAACCTCGACAGAAAGACAAAATTCCGTGATTTCCACGGACCTAGATCGCACCGACCGGCGCATCCTGGATGTGCTGCAGGAGGACGGACGCATCACCACCACCGACCTTGCCGCGCGCGTGAATCTCTCGCCGACGGCGACCGCCGAGCGGATGAAGCGCCTGATGCGGGAGGGCTACATCCTGCGCTTCTCCGCCGAGCTCGATCCAGACCGGCTGGGCCAGTCGCTGCTGGTCTTCATCGAGGTAAAGCTCGACCGGACCACTCCGGATGTCTTCGACACGTTTGCCGAAGCGGTGAAGCACGTTCCGCAGGTTCTGGAATGCCACATGGTGGCCGGCGGTTTCGACTATCTGGTCAAGGCGCGGGTCTCCGACATGGCGGCCTATCGGCGACTCCTCGCCGACGCGGTGCTCGATCTCCCCGGCGTGCGCGAGACCCACACCTACGCCGTGATGGAAGTGGTGAAGGACACGCACATCCTGCCGCTGTGACCGGATGGAGCGCGGACGCGGTTCGCTCACCGCGCGTCACGAAGCCGTGTCTTGACCGGGTCCCCGCCATCCGGCACGACAAGGCAAAAGGGGAAGGTAACTCAATGATCCATCGTCTCTCCCGGCCATTCCGCCTGCCACTTGCCGTGGCCGCTCTCGGTCTCGCGTCCGCGCTTTTCTGCGTCCATCCCGCCCGGGCGGACGCAACCCCCGATCCGACCGACTGGCAGGGCGTTCTGGAGGCCGCGAAGGGACAGACGGTCTACTTCCACGCCTGGGGCGGCGAACCGAGGATCAACGCCTTCATCGACTGGGCGGGTGAGCAGCTTTCCGCGCGTCACGGCATCACCGTCAAGCAGGTGAAGGTTGACGACACCGCCTCGGTGGTCTCGCGCATCGTCGCCGAGAAGGCTGCCGGCAAGGATGACGGCGGCGCCGTCGACCTCGTCTGGATCAATGGCGAGAACTTCACCGCGCTCAAGAAGGCGGGACTGCTGATGACGCCCGGCTGGGCGACCAAGCTGCCGAACTGGCAGTATGTCGACACCACCGACAAGCCCGCCGTGCTGACCGATTTCACCGAGCCGACCGACGGGCTGGAAAGCCCGTGGGGGATGGCCAAGCTCGTCTTCATGTACGACACGTCCCGCATCGACACGCCGCCGCGCACGCTCGAGGCGCTTGCCGACTATGTGAAGGAACATCCCGGCAGCTTCACCTATCCGCAACCGCCCAACTTCCACGGCTCCACATTCCTGAAACAGGCGCTGGCCGCAACCATCGACGATCCGGCGAAGCTCTCCCGCCCCGTGGATCCCGCAAGCTTCGCGCAGGACACGGCACCGCTCTTCGCCTGGCTCGACAAGCTGCACCCGAACCTCTGGCGCCAGGGGCGGGCCTTCCCGGCGAACCAGCCGGCGATGCGCCAGTTGCTCGCCGACGGCGAGATCGACATCGCCTTTACCTTCAATCCCTCCGGCGCCTCCGCCTCGATCGCTGCGGGTGAACTGCCCGACACGGTGCGAACCTTCGTCCTCGACGGCGGCACCATCGGCAACGCCCACTTCCTGGCCATCCCCTACAACGCCAGCGCCAGGGCCGGCGCGCTGGTGCTTGCCGACTTCCTGCTTGGCCCCGAAGCTCAGGCCCGCAAGCAGGATCCGGCAATCTGGGGGGACCCGACCGTGCTGGCCCTCGACAGGCTGCCGGCGGATGACAAGGCCCGTTTCGACGCGCTCGACCTGGGCGTCGCCACCCTTTCTCCCGACAAGCTCGGCCCGGTGATCGACGAGCCGCACGCCAGCTGGATGACGGAGCTCGAGCACGCATGGATCGCCCGCTACGGCGTTCAGTGAGACCTTCCGGCCCTTGCCGGTCGCGGCGCGCGCCGTGACGACGCGGGTGCAAGGTCCTGCACGGCCCCGCGGCGCCGGTCCGCTGCTGGCCCGCGCGCCGCTGATCACACTGGCGCTGATGATCGGGCCGGTCGCCGCCGGCCTTGCGGGGACCGCGCTTCCCGCCTTCGGCTATTTTCCAGCACTTGGGAGCGCAGAGTTCTCGCTGGCGGCCTTCGACCGGCTCGCCCGGGAGCCCGGATTGCTGACGTCGGCCCGGCTCAGTCTCGGAACCGGGCTTGGTGCAACCCTTCTGGCGCTGGCAACGGCGCTGGCGTTTACCGCCGCTTTCGAGGGCACCCGCGGTTTCGCCGCGATGCGCAACGCCCTTTCGCCAGTTCTTGCCGTTCCCCATGCCGCGGCCGCCTTCGGACTTGCCTTCCTGATTGCCCCTTCGGGCTTTCTTGTGCGGCTGCTGTCGCCCTGGGCGACCGGATCGGCGCGACCTCCGGACCTGCTCATTCTCGGCGATCCGGCCGGCATCGCCATGATGTTCGGACTGGCGCTGAAGGAGATGCCCTTCCTGTTCCTGATGATCCTGGCCGCCCTCCCCCAGGCCGACGCGGAGAGGTCCCGGCAGGTGGCGGCAAGCTTCGACTATGCCCGTATCGCCGGCTGGGCGAAGACAGTGCTGCCGCGCGTCTATCCGCAGATCCGGCTGCCGCTGTTCGCGGTGATTGCCTATTCGACCTCGGTCGTCGACGTGGCACTCATTCTCGGTCCGACCACGCCGGCCCCACTTGCCGTGCGGCTCGTCGGCTGGATGCACGACCCCGATCTTTCGCTCCGGTTCATGGCCTCGGCCGGCGCGCTGCTCCAGCTCGTCCTGTCGCTGTTCGCGATCCTTGCCTGGATCGCCGGCGAGCGTCTCGTCCGCCGCGCCGGCCTCGGATGGATCCGCCGTGGCGGGCGCAGCGCCGCCGACCGGCCGCTTGCAGTGGTCGCCGGCGGCGGCGTCGTCATCGCGCTCGGCGCGCTCCTCGGCGGGCTGGCGCTGCTCGCCCTGTGGTCCGTCGCCGGTCCCTGGCGCTTTCCCGATGCCCTGCCGAGCGGCCTCACCCTGGCGACCTGGACACGCCACCTGGGCGATGCCCGCTCCGCCGTCGCGACGACGCTGACCATTGGCCTTCCCTGTGTCGCCGTCGCCCTTGTTCTGGCTCTTGCCTGCCTGGAGGGCGAGGTCCGCGCCGGTCGCAGCCTTCGGCACCGGACCTTGCCGCTTCTCTACGTGCCGCTGATCGTGCCGCAGGTCGCCTTTCTCTTTGGCCTGCAAGTCCTCTTCCTGAGCGTCGGCCTGCACGACACGCTGTTCGCCGTGGGGCTCGCCCACATGGTCTTCATCCTGCCCTATGTGTTTCTGGCGCTGTCCGACCCGTGGCGGGCAGTCGATCCGCGCTACGGGCAGATCGCCGCCGCCCTCGGCGCCTCACCGGACCGCGTCTTCTGGCGGGTTCGCCTGCCGATGGTCGCACGCGCCGTCGCAACGGCAGCCGCCCTCGGCTTCGCGGTGTCCGCGGCGCAGTATCTGCCGACACTGCTTGTCGGCGGCGGGAGGATCTCGACGGTGACAACGGAAGCGGTGGCGCTGGCAACCGGCGGCAACCGTCGGCTGGTCGCCCTGCATGCCCTGCTGCAAATGGCATTGCCGCTCGTCGCCTTCCTGCTGGCCGCGCTGCTGCCGGCGCTGCTCTACAGAAACCGCGCGGCACTGAGGACCACGACATGACCTGCCCCGGCACGGCCCCGGGCCTTGTCTTCGACAAGGTCGCAATCGACAAGGATCATGCACCGCTCATCGCGCTCGACCGCCGTATCGCACCGGGCGAGGTGCTGACGGTGATGGGTCCCTCCGGGGTCGGGAAATCGACGCTGCTGGCCTATGCGGCGGGTTTTCTGGCGCCGGCGTTCCAAGGAACGGGACGGGTTCTCGTCGACGGAGAGGACGTCACCCGCCTTCCCGCTCATCGTCGCCACATGGGATTGCTGTTCCAGGATCCGTTGCTGTTTCCGCATCTGTCGACCGGCGACAACATCGCTTTCGCCCTGCCAGCCGAGGTGCGCGGGCGTGCGGCGCGCCGGCAGGCAGTGCGCGAGGCACTTCGTCAGGTCGATCTGGACGGCTATGAGGACCGCGACCCGGCAACGCTCTCGGGCGGTCAAAAAGCGCGTGTCGCGATGATACGGGTACTGGTCAGCCGGCCGCGCGCGTTGTTGCTCGACGAGCCTTTTTCCAGGCTCGATGCAACGCTGCGCGACCAGATCCGCCGGCTGGTCTTTTCCATGGCGCGGGAAAGGAACCTCCCCGCGCTGCTGGTGACGCACGATTGCGCCGACGCACAAGCCGCCGGCGGGCCAATCGTCGAACTGCCCGCATCAGGCGGGCTGTCCACGCTTTAGCCGGCGGCGGAAGCAGCCTGCGACTGCAGCAGGCCATAACGCTCGATGCCGATATTCTCGATGAGCTGGAGCTGGGTCTCCAGATAGTCGATGTGCCCTTCCTCGTCGGCGAGCAGGGTCTCGAACAGCTTCATGGAGACATAGTCCGAGGCGGCATGAGTGACCTCGCGGGCCTCGCGGTAGAGAGCGCGCGCGGAATACTCGCCGGCGAGATCGGCCTCGACAACCTCCTTGAGCGAGGTGCCGATGCGCAGCGGGTCAAGCGTCTGCATGTTCGGGAAGCCGCCGAGAAACAGGATGCGCTCAATCAGCCAGTCGGCGTGCGTGCGCTCCTCATCAGCCTCTTCCTTCTCCTTGGCGGCGAGGCGCGCGTAGCCCCAGTCGTCGAGCAGGCGGGCGTGCAGCCAATACTGGTTGACCGCGGTCAGCTCGTGCCGCAGCGCCTTGTTGAGGTATTCGATAACTCTCTCGTCACCCTTCATTGCCCGCCTTCTCCTTCTTTTCCGGCGCTTGCGCCTGTTGTTTCGCGGCCGGCGCGGCCGCCTCGTCGGTGGCTTCCTCGTGGATCATCGGAATGATCGTGCTGAAGCATCCGCCACAGCGCGGGCGCTTTCCAAGCGCGCGGAAAACCGCGCCCGGTGTCACCACCGAGCGTTCGGGTCCGGACTGAAGTTCGCGCGCGGCGCGGCGAAGCTCCTTGTCGGTCAGCACGTTGCAAGAGCAAACGATCAAGAGGATGCCCGTCTGTCACAGGTGTCGGCGGGCCTCCCGGCCCCGCCCCGGTTCCCGTCTACATATGGGAGAGCGCATCGGGTTTCAACGCGCTTGCGCATGCCAACCGGGATACGACCGCACGCATCAAGACCGCGGGCCGGGCACTGGAAAGTTGCGCGCAACGCCAGCTCGCCTTCAGGATGTCGGACCGAACCTCCTCGCGCCGCGTAAATGTAGGCTCACGGTTATTTAGATAAATTATCCGAAATAACCCTGGGTTTACGTATTGACCGCAAGATCCTCCCAAACAGCCAATCCGGAATGATGCGGAGAATCCTCAGGGGAAATGCAAATGCGTATCTTGTCTCGCCTCAACCTGGTCTCAATCGTCTCGCTTGCCTCTGCGGCGATCCTCACGCTCGCTCTCGCAACAATGGGAACCGTCGTCTATCTTGTGCTCAAGGACCGAACCCAGAGCGAGGCGGTGAGCCGGCAGAACAGCAGCTTGCGCGTTGCCGCGACGATCGTCGAGCGTGACATGCCCGGCACCCGGATCGACTGGACTAAGGATGGCAACGTCGCCCGCGTCGAGATGAACGCCATCCCCGACGAGGTGAGCGATCACACGATGATCGACACCATCGGCCGCATGACCGGCGAGACGGTCACCGTGTTCAAGTGGGACGACGAGACCCGCGATTTCTGGCGCAAGACGACCAACATTATCAAGCCGGACGGAACCCGCGCGGTCGGCACCAAACTTGGCCAGACCGGCGCCGTCTATCCCCTCGTCACGAAGGGAGAGACCTTCCGCGGCGAAGCCGTGATCCTGGGCAAGCCCTATTTCACTATCTATGCGCCGATCTTTTCGCCCGAGGGCAAGATCATCGGCATTCTCTATGCCGGCGTCAGCAAGGCGGCGATCACCGCTGTCATCAGCAACATGACCCGCACCCTGGCCTTGGCTTTCTTGCCGATCCTCGCCATCGCCGTCTTCGCCATGGCCTATCTGGCGCGCCGGCTGCTGCGTCCGATCCCCCAGCTTGCCGATGTCACCCATCGCATCGCAGACAACGACCTGAGCGTCGAGGTTCCCTATACGGAGCGAACGGACGAGATCGGCCAGCTCGCCGGATCCGTCGCGGTGCTGCGCGAGAACGCGCTCGAGCGGAACACGCTCGCCTCCCAGCGTGACATGACCGACGAGGAGACACGCCAGCGCCAGATCGCGGTCGATGCGCTGATCGCCGAGTTCCGTGAGACGGCCCGGAACATGGTCGGCGCCGTGAGCGAGACGGCGACGGGCCTCGACGCAACGGCCCGCCAGTTGAGCGACATGGCCCGCGAAAGCGCCGACAGCGCCAGCGAGACCACCAATGCAAGCTCGCAAGCGACCGACAGCGTGCAGACGGTCGCCTCCGCCGCCGAGGAGCTCTCCGCCTCGATTGCCGAGATCTCCCGCCAGGTCGGCCAGACCACCCAGGTCGTCAGCCAGGCGACCCAGGGCACCCATTCCACCAACGAGAAGGTCGCAGG
>NZ_JBLWWG010000003.1:0-506735 GCF_048268045.1 Stappia sp. | reverse complement strand
GAGGAAATCTCCGCCCAGATCTCGGCGATCCAGGGCTCGACCACCGAGGCGGTCACCGCCATCGGCGAGATCGCCCAGATCATGCAGGAGGTGAACGGCTACACCACCTCCATCGCCACCGCTGTGGAACAGCAAGGCGCGGCGACGAGCGACATTTCGCGCTCGGTGCAGCAGGCGGCGGAAGGCACCGGCGCGGTGACCCGCAACATGGAGCGTCTCGCCTCGACGGTCGAGAGCACCTCCTCGGCCGCCGGCAACGTGCTCGACGCCTCCGACGCGATGGCCCGCAACACCGACGCGCTGCGTGAGGAGATTGACAGCTTCCTCACCCGCGTCGCGGCCGCCTGATCGCGGCCGCGCTTGTGCGAGTCACCACCGGCCGGCTGCAGTCCGCAGCCGGTCGTTTCGCTTTCGCCAGCGGCCGCGCTCAAAAAACTAGAGATACGCAGCGTCACTTATCCAGAAATTAGCGCCAGGCTAGTCAGGTTTTACCGAAGATTCACTCCGCCAACCTACCTTGGCACGACGTTTTTCCTTCCGGAGTAGCCGTATGGCCCGCGCGTTCAGGTTTCTCGACAATGTCGGCTTCGCGACCAAGATCGGTGGTGGTTTCGCTGCCATCCTGCTGCTTGCCGCTGTTGCCGGCAGCGTCGGCACGCTGACCATCGCCGATCTGACAGACCAGATGCGGACATCGCAGACCGCAACGGCGGTTCTTGCCCGCCTCCAGGACGTCTCGGCGGCACGGCAGGCGTTCATTGTCAGCCATTCGGAAGAGACGGCGGAGCGCAGCCGGTCCGCGATCGACGGCCTCGGCCAGGATCTTCAAGCGCTCGGCGCCGTCGTGGCAGCCGATGAGGTGGCGAAGACGGACATTGGCGCAGCGATGAATTCGGTCGCGGTGATGCGCGAGAAGTTCAACCGTCTCAACGCTGAAACCACCGCTCGCTCGGACCTCGCCGCCCGGCTTTCCACCGTGACCGCCGACATCGGCCAGGCATCGGACGACATCGAACAGCAGATGGAGCGCGTGCGTCGCGACGCCAAGCGCGAGAGCCTCAAGGCAGCCGCGACCCGTCGCAAGGCCGACGAGATCATCCGCTTCGTCGTCGACCTCCAGGAAGAGGCGATGCGCACGCAGTATTTCTTCATGCGCTCCACCTCCTCCACCGACCCGAACCTGTTCGAGCAAGCCGTTGCCGAGGCCGGGGGCCTGGGCGACGACGCCCGCGCCCTCACCAATGCCCGCGTCAAGGGCGTCGACCAGGACAGCGTCGCCAGACTGGCCGAACTCGCCGCCGAACTGACAGGCAGCTTTGACAAGCTCGCCGCGACCACGTCCTTCGGCGAGAAGGTGCAGCTGCGCAATCTCATCAACGAAACGCTGGTGCAGATCACCGGCACCGCGAAGACCGTCAAGGAAACCGCCTACGCCGCCATCAGCGAGGTGCAGCACGAGGTGCAACAGCGCGACCTCGCCCTGATCAAGGTCGACCTCGTCTCGGAGAGCGCCGCGAAGCTGTCGCGACAGTCGCTGGTCGTAAAGACGATGACGCTGGAACTGCTGTCGCGGACAAGCGACATCTCCGTCGACGACGTGCACCGCGAGATCGCGGAGCTGGCGCGCGTGGCAAAGGCCATCGCCGGCGCGGCCAAGTCCTTCCCCGACGTCGCGGCGCTTGCGGAACAGACCACGGGTCAGATCGATAGCTACCGCACCAACTTCGACGCGTTGGTCGCCAGCGATGTCGCCGTCGGACAGATGGCCCAGGAGCTGGAAGTCGTCGCCGGCGACATGCGCCTCCAGATCGTAGAACTGGCGCGCAAGCAAGCCGACGCGGCGGCCGCGAGCGGCAGCGCCGGCTTCTGGACCATTTCCGTCACGCTCGCGGCGGTCATCGCCCTTGGCATCCTGATCGCCGTTGTGCTTTCGCTGGCCATCAGCCGCCCGATCCGCCGCCTGACGCAGGTGATGGGACAGCTCGCCGGCGGCGACACGGACGTCGAGATCGCCACGACGGAGCGCGGTGACGAGATCGGCGCGATGAGCCGTACGGTCGAGGTGTTCCGCGACAACGCCCGCGAGCGCACCCGCATGGAAGCCGAGCAGGCCCGCGAGCAGGCTGCCGCGGCGCAACGGCAGAGCCGGATCGAGGGCCTGATCGACGGTTTCCGCTCCGAAGTCCAGGCGCTGCTTGCCTCGGTCGGCGACACCGCTTCGGGGATGGAGTCCACCGCCCGGGACCTGACGCGGATCGCCGGAGAGAGCGCCGGACGAGCGGAGAACACGACACGTGCCAGCGGCGATGCCACGCAGAATGTGGAAAGCGTGGCGACCGCGGCCGAGGAACTCGCGGCATCGATCGCCGAGATCGCCCGGCAGGTAGGCCAGACCACGGAGATCGTCAGCCGTGCCAGCACCGGCACGCAGCGAACCAACGACCAGATCGCCGGCCTCGCCCAGGCGGCCAGCAAGATCGGCGAGGTGGTGACGCTGATCCAGGCCATCGCGGAGCAGACCAACCTGCTGGCGCTCAACGCCACCATCGAGGCAGCGCGTGCGGGCGACGCCGGCAAGGGCTTCGCCGTGGTCGCTGCGGAAGTGAAGGAACTGGCCACGCAGACGTCGAAGGCGACGGAGGAGATCGGCGCGCAGATCGCCGCGATCCAGGGCTCGACCCAGGATGCGGTGGACGCCATCGCCGAGATCACCTCGACGATGCAGGAGGTCGACAGCTACACCTCGGCAATCGCCGCAGCGGTCGAGCAGCAGGGCGCGGCGACGCAGGAAATCTCGCGCAATGTCCAGAACGCGGCGCAGGGCACGACCGAGGTCACCGAGAACATGGGCGAACTGGCCCAGGCCGTCGCCGAGACGAACGCCTCGGCCGACATGGTGCTTTCCGCTTCTGGCGACGTGGGGGCAAAGACCCGCGAACTGCGCGGCCAGATCGACCGCTTCCTGCGCGATGTGGCCGCCGCCTGACGGCTGCTCCTTCGCGCATCTCGATCAAGACGGAAGAACGGCCCGGGCATGAGCCCGGGCCGCTGTCATTTGGGCGTTTGCCCGTCCTGGCCTGGCGCTGGCCTCAACCGCAGGCGGCAACCGCGCGCCGCGCCATCACCGAGATCAGGTTGGCGCGATACTCCGCCGATCCGTGGATGTCGGAGAGAAGATCTCCGGCATCGCTGGTGACGCCGGCAACCGCATCCGGCGAGAAGGACTGGGAAAGCGCTGCCTGAAGGCCTTCGTGCAGGAAGACGCCGCCCTGGCTGGCGCCGGTCACCGCGACGCGGACACCACCACCGGTCTTCGCCACGAAGACACCGGCCATGGCGTAGCGCGAGGCCGGGTTCGGATATTTGGCATAGCCGCAGGCATCGGCCGCCGGGAAGGTGATCGCGGTGATCATCTCGCCCTCGCCCAGCGTCGTTTCGAACATGCCGGCGAAGAAGTCCTCCGCCGCGATCTCGCGCTTGTCGGTGTGGATCGTCGCGCCCAGCGCCAGAACGGCGGAGGGATAATCCGCGGCCGGGTCATTGTTGGCGACGGACCCGCCGATGGTGCCGCGATGGCGCACCGCCGGATCACCGATGTGCGCGGCGAGATGCGCGAGCCCGGGAAGCATGCGCCGGACGATCTCCGAGCCGGCAACCTCCGCATGGGTGGTGGCCGCGCCGATGCGAATGCCCGCTCCGGTCTCGGTGATCCCCTTGAGATCGGCGACATGGGTCACGTCGATCACGTCGGAAGGCGCTGCAAGGCGCTGCTTCATGGTCGGCAGAAGGGTCTGGCCGCCGGCAAGCAGCTTGCCATCCTCGGCGCCAGCCAGCTTCGACACGGCATCCGCGACACTGCCGGCGCGGTGATAGGTCGTTTCGTACATCCGGGTCTCTCCTTACCCAATCGTCCTGTCGGGTCCGGCCACGGGCTTTGCGCCCGGCCGGACCGTGGTATCGAATTCGCTTCGCCTCACTCGGCCGCCTCGGCCGGCCGGACAGAGCGGAGCGCCCGCCACACGACCTCGGGCGTCGCCGGCATCTCCAGCGCGTTGGTGCCGATGGCGTTGGTGATGGCGTTCATGACCGCGGGCGGGGAGCCGATGGCACCGGCCTCGCCGCAGCCCTTCATGCCGAGCGGATTGCCCGGGCACACGGTGAGCGTGGTCATCAGCCGGTAGGACGGCACGTCGTCGGCGCGCGGCATCGTGTAGTCCATGTACGAAGCGGACAGGAGTTGGCCGTCCTCGTCGTAGGAGGCGTTTTCCAGAAGCGCCTGGCCAATGCCCTGGGTCAGCCCGCCATGGACCTGCCCTTCCACGATCATCGGGTTGATGATCGTGCCGAAATCGTCGGCGGCGACGAAGTCGACGATCTCGACCTTGCCCGTGTCCGGATCGACCTCGACCTCGCAGATGTAGGTGCCCGATGGGAAGGTGAAGTTGGTCGGATCGTAGAAGGCCCCCTCCTTGAGGCCCGGCTCCATCCCCGCCGGCATGTTGTGGGCCGTGTAGGCGGCAAGCGCCACCTGGAAGAAGGGCAGCTCCTTGTCGGTGCCGGCCACCCTGAAGGTTCCGCCATCCAGCGTGATGTCGCCCTCCGCGGCCTCCATCAGATGGGCGGCGAGCTTCTTGGCCTTGGTCTCGACCTTGTCCAGCGCCTTGGAGATCGCCGACATGCCGACCGCGCCCGAGCGCGAGCCGTAGGTGCCCATGCCGAACTGCACCTTGTCGGTGTCGCCGTGGACGATGGAGACCGTATCGATACCAACGCCGAGCCGGTCAGCGACAAGCTGGGCGAAGGTCGTCTCATGACCCTGGCCGTGGCTGTGCGAGCCGGTGAGCACCTCGATGGTGCCGACCGGATTGACCCGCACCTCCGCCGATTCCCAAAGACCGACACCGGCGCCGAGCGAGCCCACCGCCTGGGACGGGGCGATGCCGCAGGCCTCGATATAGCAGGAGAAGCCGATGCCGCGCAGCTTGCCGCGCCGCGCCGCCTCCGCCTTGCGGGCGGCAAAGCCCGTGTAGTCGATGGCCTCCAGCGCCGCATCGAGCGAGGCATCGTAGTCGCCGGCGTCGTAGCACATGATCACCGGCGTCTGGTGCGGGAAGGAGCGCACGAAGTTCTTGCGGCGGAATTCGGCCGGATCCATGCCGATCTCCCGCGCCGTCGTCTCCATCATGCGCTCAACCAGGTAGGTCGCCTCGGGGCGGCCGGCGCCGCGATAGGCATCGACCGGTGTCGTGTTCGTGTAGACCGTCTTGACGTTGCAGTGGATCGCCGGGATGTCATATTGGCCCGACAGCAACGTCGCATAGAGATAGGTCGGCACCGAGGACGAGAACAGCGACATGTAGGCGCCGAGATTGGCCACCGTCTTCACACGCAGGCCGGTGATCCGGTTGTCGGCGTCGAGCGCCACCTCGGCCTCCGAATAGTGATCGCGCCCGTGCGCATCGGTCAGGAACGCCTCGGTGCGGTCGCTGGTCCATTTCACCGGGACGCCGGTCTTCTTCGAAGCCCAGAGACAGACCATCTCCTCCGGGTAGATGTAGATCTTGGAGCCGAAGCCGCCGCCGACATCCGGCGCGATCACGCGCAGCTTGTGCTCGGGCGCGATGTTGTAGAAGGCGGACAGCACCAGACGCGCCACATGCGGGTTCTGGGAGGTGGTCCAGAGCGTGTAGTGCTCCTCCGCCTCGTCATAGTGGGCAAGCGCGGCGCGCGGCTCCATCGGATTGGGCACGAGGCGGTTGTTGCGGATCTCCATCCGCGTCACATGGGCGGCCGCGGCGAAGGCCGCATCGGTCGAGGCCTGGTCGCCGATCTCCCAGTCGTAGATCAGGTTGCCCTCGGCCTCCGGGTGGATCTGCGGCGCGCCGGCCTTGAGCGCTTCCAGCGAATCGACCACGGCCGGCAGCGGCTCGTAGTCCACCTCGACGGCATCGGCGGCGTCGCGCGCCTGGGACCTCGTCTCGGCGACAACCACCGCCACGGCCTGGCCGACGTGACGCACCAATTCGCTTTCGAGCGCGCGCCAGGCCCCCATCTTCATGGGCGTGCCGTCCTTGGAATGGATCATCCAGCCGCAGATGAGATTGCCGACGCCGTCGGCGACCAGTTCGTGACCGGTGAGAATGTCGATCACGCCCGGCATCTTGCGGGCCGCGTCGGCGTCGATGCCGCGCACCCGGGCGTGGGCGTGCGGCGAACGCACGAAAGCGGCATGCATCATGCCGGGGACGCGCATGTCGTCCGTATAGCGGCCCTTGCCGGTGATGAACCGCTTGTCCTCGCGCCGCGCCACGCGCGCGCCAATTCCATCCGTCGATCCTGCCATTTCATCCTCCCTCGCGAGAGACGTGCCGCGCGCTGCGCCTGCGGCCGTCGTCTCTCTCAAACCAATTGCGTGTTCGTGAAATCTCTCCTGGCAATTCCGGCCTGTCACCAAGCCGCGCGCCTCCCCCCGTCCGCCCCGCCAAGGGCAGACACGCGCGCGGGCCCGGCGCGTTACTCGGCCGCGGTCTTCATTGCGGCCATGGTCTCGCTCGCGGCGGCGATGGCCTTGACGATGTTGTGATAGCCCGTACAGCGACAGATGTTGCCCTCAAGCTCGGCGCGGATCGTCGCCTCGTCGAGCGGACCACCGAGCCGGTTGACCATGTCAACGGCGGACATGATCATGCCCGGCGTACAGAACCCGCACTGGAGCCCGTGGTGCTCCTTGAAGGCCGCCTGCATCGGATGCAGTTCGCCGCCCTGGGCCAGCCCCTCGATAGTAACGACGTCGGTGCCATCCGCCTGGGCGGCCAGCATCGTGCAGGACTTCACGGCCTTGCCGTCGACGTGCACGACGCAGGCGCCGCACTGTGATGTGTCGCAGCCCACATGCGTGCCGGTCAGCCCCACATCCTCGCGCAGGAAATCGACCAGAAGCGTCCGGTCCTCGACCTCGCGCGCGACGGTCCTGCCATTCACCACCATTGAAACCTTGGACATGCCTTCCTCCCGGAAACGTGAAAACCCAAGCGCGGGCACCGCCCGCATTCCTCAAATACCGCGTCGGACCGTCTTTGGCGGGCCCGACGCAAGCCCTGGAAAAAAGCGGCCGGCGCCCGGTTTCCCGCGCACCGGCCGTCGTGTCATCGCATCAGCGCCAGCACCACGATCAGGGCCCCGAGCGCTATCAGTCCCCAGACCATCGGCCCGCCGAAAGCCCCACGGCCGGCGGCCGTCTCGACCTCGGCCTCGACCTCATGCATCGTCTTCTCGACGCGTTCCTCCGCATCATGGAGCGCCTCGCCAATGCGGTCGGGCGCGGATTCTATCGCCCTTGTCTTGGCTTCTTCCATCACACCGGCGTCCAGCGTGTCGTCATCGGCAACGGCGTCTCCGGCGGTCTCCGCCGGCTTCTCGCCTTCACCTTCGACGATCTCCTTGAACTTGCTGAAAAACTCGTCGGCCATCTTGCGCGACGTGGAAACGATGAGACGGCTGCCGAGCTGGGCGAGCTTGCCGCCGACCTGCGCCTTCACGGTGTAGGTGAGCACGGTCTCGCCATCTTCTTCCACCAGCACCACGTCCGCGGCTCCCTTGGCGAAGCCAGCGACACCGCCCTTGCCTTCGCCAGTGATGGTGTAGCTCTCCGGCGGGTTGAGGTTTCCCAG
This sequence comes from Stappia sp., assembly GCF_048268045.1. Taxonomy (GTDB): domain Bacteria; phylum Pseudomonadota; class Alphaproteobacteria; order Rhizobiales; family Stappiaceae; genus Stappia. Next base: position 499,065 of record NZ_JBLWWG010000003.1, on the reverse strand, counting down.
TGTCACCTCACCCTTGAAGGTTGCCTTCACCGGGCCGATCTTGGCGACAACCGTCGCGGCCATCTCGGTGTCGGAGGATTTCTCAAGCTCCTGGCACCCGGGGATGCTCTGCCGCAGAACATCGGCGTCGTTGAGGGCTGCCCAGACCCGGTCTCGGGGCGCATTAATCCGGTACTCGCCAGACAAGTCCATCAGTCATTTCCTCCGGCAGTCGGACCCGTTCGCAACGACGCTCCCTCGAACCGGCCCTGGCCGGCGCTTCGGATCCGGCGCCCTGGGCCCTGCGCGTGAAACGTTCCCTTCCAGAGTGGCGAAGCCTGCGCGTGCTTTCAAGGCCTTGCAAGACAATTCACGCGAAGGTCTAACCTGCTCGCGTCACACGGACGCGACAAACGGGCCGATTGGCGAGCACGGATCGCATGCCGGGCATGAACGCATGATTGACCCCGGGCCCGCGTCGTCCTAAGCGATCCGCCATGGTTTTGCCCGACACATCCCCGAGAAACCGGTCCATGCCCGACACCGAACGTCCCGCCCTTCGCCATGCCCCGACAGGCAGCCCGCCCGTCGCCGCCTGGCCGACCATCCTGGAAACGCGGGGCTGGGACGACTATGCCCTGCTCGACTTCGGCCACGGCCGCAAGCTGGAGCGTTACGGCAAGATTGTCGTCGACCGCCCCGAGCCCCAGGCGATGGGGCGCCCGCGGCTTCCCGAAAAGCGCTGGCTCGCGGCCGACGCGGTCTTCACCGGCAATGACGACGACGACGGCCCGGGCCGCTGGCGGCTCAACCGCGATCTCCCCGAGACCTGGCCAATGGCCTTCGGTGATGTGCATTTCCTCGGCCGTTTCATGTCCTTCCGCCATGTCGGCGTCTTCCCCGAGCAGGCTGCCCACTGGCAGTGGATGGCCGATCGGGTCGCCCGCGACGGGGCCAGGCCGGACGCCAGGCCGCCGCGCATTCTCAACCTTTTCGGCTACACCGGCCTCGCCTCGCTGGTGCCGGCGGCCGCCGGCGCGCATGTCACCCACATCGACGCCTCGAAGAAGGCCATCGGCTGGGCGCGCGACAATCAGGCGATGTCCGGCCTCGACGACCTGCCGATCCGCTGGATCTGCGAGGACGCCACCAAGTTCGTCGCCCGGGAGGTGAAGCGCGGCAACACCTATGACGGCATCCTGCTCGACCCGCCGAAATACGGGCGCGGGCCCAAGGGAGAGGTCTGGGATCTCTACCAGAGCCTGCCGGAGCTGCTGCCCATGGTGGAGAAGCTGCTGTCGCCGGACGCCGGCTTCCTGATCCTGACCGCCTATGCGATCCGCTCCAGCTTCGTCGCGCTACATGAAATCATGGACGAGACGCTCGCGCGGCGCGGCGGGCTGCTGGAGTCGGGCGAACTCGTGCTGACCACGCCGGACGGCGGGCGGGCGCTGTCGACCTCCCTCTTTTCCCGCTGGAGTTCCCAATGAGCCCGCGTCCGCCCCAAGGCCAGGGAGTCCGGCGCGCCGGCCCGGTCAAGCAGGTCACCTCGTTCTCCAACCCGCTGGTGAAGGACATCAAGGCGCTTGTGGCCCAGCGCAAGCACCGGCAGAAGACCGGCCGCTTCGTCGCCGAGGGGCTCAAACTTGCCGCCGACGCGCTCGACGCGGGTTGGGAAATCGACATGCTCGTGCTCGGCCCCGAGGCACGCGAGAGCGAGGCCGCCCGCGAGGTTGCGGCGCGCGCGCGGGCGCGCGGAGCGACGATCCTGGAGGTGACCACCGCCGTTCTCGCCGCCATGACCCGGCGCGACAATCCGCAGATGGTCGTTGGCGTCTATGAGCAGAAGCTGACCGCGCCCGAGGCGGTCGAGGCGGCGGCCAGGGCGGAGCCGGACGGCGTCTGGATCGCACTCGACCATGTGCGCGATCCCGGAAATCTCGGCACGATCATCCGCACGGCCGACGCGGTCGGGGCAAAGGGCGTGATCCTGGTCGGTGAGACCACCGACCCCTTCGCCGTGGAGGCGGTGCGCGCCACCATGGGGTCACTCTTCCATGTCCCGGTGACGCGTATGGATCGGGCAGGCTTCCGGCAGTTTGCCGGGCGCTGGCGCGGCACCCGCGTCGGCACCCACCTCAAGGGATCGACCGACTATCGCGCGATCGACTACCGCAAGCCCGTGCTGCTGCTGATGGGCAACGAGCAATCCGGCCTGCCGGAGGAGATGGCGGAAACCTGCACGGCGCTGGCGCGCATTCCGCAAGCCGGCGTTGCCGACAGCCTCAATCTGGCGGTGGCCACCGCCGTGATGCTCTACGAGATCCGGCGCGACGACCTCGCCCTTTGACCGGCCGGGCCGGCCGTGTCCAACCGAACGACGGGAAACGATGACACAGACACTGAACGGTGAGCCGATGCGGCTGTTCGTCTTCGGCCTCGGCTATTCGGCGAGCGCCTTCGTCGAGCGGGTGGCGGCGTCCTGCGACTGGATCGGGGCGACGACGCGTGGCCGTGAAAAGGCCGAGACGCTGGCGGCGCGCGGGCTGGTGCCCTTCCTCTTTGATGGCAGCGCGCCCGGCGACGACATCGACGCCGCGCTTTCGGCCGCGACCCATGTGCTGGTCTCGATCGCACCGGGCGAATTCGGCGATGCCGCCCTTGCCCACCACCGCGCCGCCCTCGCCGCGGCCCGGCCGCGCTGGGTCGGCTACCTCTCCACCGTCGGCGTCTACGGCGATCATGGCGGCGACTGGGTCGACGAGGAGACGCCCTGTCGCCCGGTCTCGAAACGCTCGCAGGCGCGCATCGAGGCGGAAAACGACTGGCTCGCCTTTTCCGCACGCACCGGCGTCCCGGTCCAGATCTTCCGGCTTTCGGGCATCTACGGCCCCGGCCGCAACGCCTTTGTCAATTTCGAGAAGGGGACGGCCCGGCGGCTGATCAAGCCGGGGCAAGTGTTCAACCGCATCCACGTGGAGGACATCGCCGGCGCGCTCGAGGCGGCGGTGAGCCGGGCTCCGGTGACGCGCGTCTTCAACGTCACCGACGACGAGCCCGCCCCGCCGCAGGACGTGGTTTCCTATGCGGCTGGCCTTCTCGGCGTCGAGCCGCCGCCGGAACAGGACTTCGAGACCGCCGAGCTTTCGCCGATGGCACGCTCCTTCTATGGCGAAAACAAGCGCGTCTCCAATGCAAGGGTGAAGGCCGAGCTCGACTATACGTTCCGATATCCCGACTACCGGGTCGCGCTCGAGGCGCTGCACCGCGACGGCTGGCGCTGAGCTTTCCCGCATCCTCAGCGGGAAAGGCGTGCGGCGCCGGCGAGATCGGCTTGAGCCAGCGTGCTGCCGGAGGACACGTCCGCGATTTCGAGAATGAGCTTCTTGCGCACGGCGCCGGCGAAGGTTGCCGTCGAATCCGCAGTGACCACGAAGGCGCCCGGCCCGCCGATGATCCGTTCGGCGAAGGCCTTTTCCAGATCATAACCGACCGGACGGCCCGAGCACTGGCGACAGAGAACGGCTAGGCCGTTGATGACGATGCCTGCGGCGACCACCTCGTCGCGGGCGGCCTCGATGGGCGGCCCGCTCCAGTTGTTGGCGCTGTCGGCGGAAAGGTCGATGACGCGTCGGACACCACGGTACTCGTTGCCCTCGATGAGGGCCTTGCCCTTCAGCAAGGCCGCTCCGATGGCGTTGCGTCCGTACGCCCGTCGCGGCGCGGCCATCAGTGTCCTTGCAAAGGCATCGGCTGCGGCGGAACCGTCGATCACGCTCCAGCCGACAACCACATCCTGCGAGCCCGCGTTGCCCCATTCCACATAGGTCAGGGCGATCCTGCCATGAGCATTGCCGAGGATCGCCGAAAGCACCATCGGATCGGTGATCGCCTCGGCGTAGCCCTGCCGCTGGAACCGGATCTCGTCGTCGTCGATTGATCCGGTGGAATCGGCGAGCAGCACCAGCTCGAGGTCCACGTCCGCGCCGCGCGCCGGTGCGATGGCGAGAAGAAGCGCCGCGACGAAGGCGGCAAACCATGCTCGGCACTGTGTCATTGCGCCCTCCCCATTCAGGAAGGCCCAAGTGAACCACGCCGCGACCAGCGCTCCAATATCCGCGCGCGCAACCGCGCTTCACGCATGCGTGAGCGCGGCCGGCGGCCGAGCCTATCGGCTGCGCGTGCGCTCGACCGCGTCCTGCCAGCCGGCATAGAGCGTCGCGCGCGTCTTCTCGTCCATCTCCGGCTGGAACCGGTGCTCAAGCCGCCAGTCCTCGGCAAAGGCCTGCGCATCGGGCCAGACCTCCGCCTGCTGGCCGGCAAGCCAGGCGGCGCCCAGGGCCGTGGTTTCCAGCACCTCGGGACGGTCGACCGGCGCGCCGAGGATGTCGGCGAGGAACTGCATGGTCCAGTCGGACGCGGTCATGCCGCCGTCGACGCGCAGGACGATGCCGTCGGTCGCCATATGGCTCAGGTGGGCTGCGTCCGAACGCATGGCATCGATGAGGTCGCGGGTCTGGTAGCCAACGCTTTCCAGGGCCGCGCGGCAGAAGTCGGCCGGACCGCTTGCCCGTGTCAGGCCGAAGAGTGCGCCGCGCGCGTCAGGGTCCCAGTAGGGCGCGCCGAGACCGACGAAGGCCGGCACCAGATAGAGCCTGTCGTCGGGATCGGATCCGGCGGCAAGCGCCTGCGTGTCGGCGGCCTGGCCGATGATGCCGAGCCCGTCGCGCAGCCATTGCACGGCGCTGCCGGCCACGAAGATCGATCCCTCGAGCGCATAGGTGGTCGTGCCGCCGAGACGATAAGCAATGGTCGACAGCAGACGGTTCTTCGAGGTGACCCGCGTCGTGCCGGTGTTGATGAGAGCGAAGCAGCCGGTGCCGTAGGTGGACTTGACCATCCCCGGCTTGAAGCAGGCCTGACCGACGGTCGCCGCCTGCTGGTCACCGGCAACACCGAGGATCGGGATTGCGGCTCCGAAATGCTCCTTGTCCACCGTGCCGAACTCGGCGGCGCAGTCCTTGACCTCCGGCAGCATCGACATGGGCACGCGCAGCAGGCGGCACAGGTCCTCGTCCCAGCGGTTGTCGTCGATGTTGTAAAGCAGCGTGCGCGAGGCGTTCGTCGCGTCGGTCACATGGGAACGCCCACCGGTCAGTTTCCAGATCAGCCAGCTGTCGACCGTGCCAAAGAGGAGATCGCCCGCCTCGGCCGCGGCGCGCGCGCCCTCGACATTGTCCAGGATCCAGGAAAGCTTGGTGCCGGAGAAATAGGGATCGAGCAGGAGGCCGGACTTTTCCGCGACCATCTGCTCGTGGCCCTCGGCCTTGAGCCTGGCGCAAAGCGCCGCGGTGCGGCGGTCCTGCCAGACAATGGCGCGGTGAACGGGCTTGCCGGTGCTGCGGTTCCAGACGAGCGTCGTCTCGCGCTGGTTGGTAATGCCGATGGCGGAAATGGCCGATGCGCCGCCCTCGATGCCAGCGAGCGCCTCGCGACAGACCGCGAGCGTCGAGGCCCACAGGTCCTCCGGCTCGTGTTCAACCCAGCCCGAACGGGGGAAATGCTGCTCAAATTCCTGCTGTCCGGTCGCCCGCGCCCTGAACGCTGCGTCGAACACGATGGCACGACTCGACGTCGTGCCCTGATCGATGGCCAGAACCAGGCCATCGGAAAGTTTCGCTAGGTCGCCCACGCACCGCCTCCAGGATCTTCGTTTTCTTTCTTTCTTGCAACAAAGGACATTCAAACGAAACTTGATTTTTCGTCAATCGAAAACAGCCGGCCGCAAACTCTCCTCCCCGTCGACGGCATTGGTGACCACTGTTATAGAGACCGCCGCGCGGACCCGCCGGTCCGACTGCCTGCGCTGGAGCTGACCATCACCAAGTTTCTCGCACTCGCCCTGCTTTCTCTCGCCGTCGTCGCGGCGCTGTCGCTGTGGTTCATCTCCGCCGCGATCCTGCCTGAGATGCTGGCCGAAAGCCCGATCTCGCCGACGAGACAGGCGTTCCTGTCGAGCGGTGTGCAGATCGGCTTCGTCCTCGGCGCGCTCGGCTCCGCCCTGCTCGGACTGCCCGACCGGCTCGACCCGACCCGCCTCTTTGCAACCTGTGCAGCGCTTGCCGCCCTCGTCAATGCGGTTCTGCTCGTCGCTCCCCTCGGCGGCGACCTGGCCATCGGCGCAAGGGTGATGACGGGCGTTCTGCTCGCCGGCGTCTATCCGGTCGGCATGAAGATCGCCGTCGGCTGGGGCCTGCGCGACCGGGGCTTCCTGGTGGGATTGCTCGTCGGGGCGGTGACGCTCGGCTCCGCCGTGCCGCATCTCGTCGCTCTCGGCGGCGGTGCCGACTGGCGGATGACGGTTCTTCAGGGTTCCGCCGCAGCACTTGTCGCGGCCGTTCTGGCGCTGTGTGTCCGCCTTGGCCCCTATCACGCGACCTCGCCGCGCTTCGACCCGACGGCGGTCGCGCGGGTGTGGCGCGACCGGCGCATCCGCCTCGCCTTCGGTGGCTACTTCGGTCACATGTGGGAGCTCTATGCCATGTGGACCTGGGCGGGTGCAGCACTTGCCGCCTCCTTCGCCGGCGACATGACGGCAGACGACGCGCTTCGGTCGGCACGGGTGCTCACCTTCGTCGCCGTGGCGCTCGGCGCTCTGGCCTGCGTCGCAGCGGGCTATTTCGCCGACCGGATCGGCAAGGAGACCGTCGCCATCCTGGCGCTTGCAGGCAGTCTCGCCGGCGCCCTCTTCGCCGCCTTCATCTTCGGCGGACCAAGCTGGCTGGTCGCCGCCGCCTTCCTGTTCTGGGGGATAACGATCGCGCCGGATTCGCCGCAATTCTCGGCACTGGTCGCCGATTTCGCGCCACCGGAGCAGGCCGGCAGCATCATGACGCTGCAGACCGCGCTCGGCTTCGCCCTCACCTTCGTGACGGTGCAGGCAACGCCGGTCGTCGCCGAGGCCTTCGGCTGGCGGGTCATGCTGGCGCTGCTCGCTCTTGGCCCGGCCTTCGGGCTCGTGTCGATGCTGCGGCTGAGGCGTCTCACCGCGACGGGCGACAGGCAGCGCGCTTCATGAGGCGCGCCCGCATCGTCCCTTGAAACGCAAAAGCGCCGCGCCCTTCCGGGCGACGGCGCTTGCGGCTTTTCGCTGATCACGTCACGCCGGGATACCCGGCGGAGGGATCAGAGGACGCGCAGGTTTTCAGCCACCGAGTGGCCGCGCGCGTAGGCAAGGTCGTATGCGACGAGCTGGCCTTCGCTCAGCGTCGGGACACCCGACCGGCGGAGCGCGGCCATGTCCACGTGGACATAATCGCCTTCATTCGGCTCGATCTGGCCGATGCCGGCCTTGATGTCGAACCACTTTACGTTTCCATGTTCCATAGTCTTGTCTTTCGTTCTTATCGTTGTTGCTTCTTCATTCATGCAATTGTTCGTCCGACGAGCGGCTCGAAGCATGGTCGAGGCCCGATCCGTTCGCCCTCAGGCAAACGCCGGGTCCTGCCGCTCCGCAACCGAATCGTCCGGTCTTCCTCAGATCCGGTCTGTCTCGGGACAGCCTGTCGCCCATGATAAAATCGGGTCGTTACAGGCATGCGACAACGCCTGCATGGGCATCGTCGTCAGGGTAGGATAAACAATCACAGTTAAGAAATGGTGACTGACATTTCGTTTTGCAAGGCCTCATGCAAAAAAGGCCGGCCCGGCGACACCGGACCGGCCTCCTCGAAAGAGGATTCAGATGATGCTCAGTTGTCCATCTTCAAGGCCTTGATGAAGGCTTCCTGCGGGATCTCGACCTTGCCGAACTGCCGCATCTTCTTCTTGCCTTCCTTCTGCTTTTCCAGAAGCTTGCGCTTGCGGGTGGCGTCGCCGCCGTAGCACTTGGCGGTCACGTCCTTGCGCAGCGCCGCGATGGTCTCGCGGGCGATCACGCGCGCGCCGATGGCGGCCTGGATCGGGATCTTGAACATGTGCCGCGGGATCAGTTCCTTGAGCTTCTCGCACATGGCGCGGCCGCGCCGCTCGGCCTGCGAGCGGTGAACCAGCGTCGAAAGCGCGTCGACCGGCTCGGCATTGACCAGGATCGACATGCGCACCAGATCGCCTTCGCGGTAGTCGGAAATCTGGTAGTCGAAGGACGCGTAGCCCTTGGAGATCGACTTCAGCCGGTCGTAGAAGTCGAACACCACCTCGTTGAGCGGCAGGTCGTAGGTGACCATGGCGCGGCTGCCGACATAATTGAGATCCACCTGAATGCCGCGCCGCTCCTGGCACAGCGTCAGGATCGCACCGAGGTAGTCGTCCGGCGTCATGATGGTGGCGCGGATCCACGGCTCCTCGATGCTCTCGATCTTCACCTGATCCGGCATGTCGGCGGGATTGTGCAACTCCTTCAGCGTGCCGTCGGTCAGGTGCATCCGGTAGACCACCGAAGGCGCCGTGGCGATGAGGTCGAGGTCGAACTCGCGCTCCAGGCGCTCCTGGATGATCTCCAGATGCAGCAGGCCGAGGAAGCCGCACCGGAAACCGAAGCCGAGCGCCGCCGAGGTCTCCATCTCGAAGGAGAAGGAGGCGTCGTTGAGGCGCAGCTTGCCCATGGCGGCGCGCAGATCCTCGAAGTCATTGGCATCGACCGGGAAGAGACCGCAGAACACCACCGGCTGCGCCGGCTTGAAGCCCGGAAGCGCTTTCGCGCAGGGCTTCTTGTCGTCGGTGATCGTGTCGCCGACGCGGGTGTCGGCCACTTCCTTGATGGAGCCGGTGATCACGCCGATCTCGCCGGGTCCAAGGTCGTCGGTCATCAGGAACTTCGGCGTCATGACGCCGACACGGTCGACCTCATAGCTCGCGTCCGTGCCCATCATCTTGATCTTCTGACCCTTCTTCAGCCGCCCGTCGATGATGCGAACCAGCACCATGACGCCGAGATAGGGGTCGTACCAGCTGTCGACGAGCAGCGCCTTCAGCGGCGCGTCCGGATCGCCCTCGGGCGCCGGCAGGCGGTTGACGATGGCCTCGAGCACGTTCTCCACGCCGAGGCCGGTCTTGGCGGAGATCATCACCGCGTCGGACGCATCGAGGCCGATCACGTCCTCGATCTGCTCCTTGACCCGCTCGGGTTCGGCCGCCGGCAGGTCGACCTTGTTGAGCACCGGAACGATCTCGTGATTGTTGTCGATGGCCTGGTAGACATTGGCAAGCGTCTGCGCCTCGACGCCCTGACTGGCGTCGACCACCAGCAGCGAGCCCTCGCAGGCGGCGAGCGAGCGCGAGACCTCATAGGCGAAGTCGACGTGGCCCGGCGTGTCGATCAGGTTCAGCTTGTACTGCTTGCCGTCCTTGGCCGCATAGATCAGCCGCACGGTCTGCGCCTTGATGGTGATGCCGCGCTCGCGTTCGATGTCCATCGAATCGAGCACCTGCTCCTTCATCTCGCGGCTGGTCAGCGTGCCGGTCATCTGGATCAGACGGTCGGCCAGCGTCGACTTGCCGTGGTCGATGTGCGCCACGATGGAAAAGTTGCGAATGTCGGAGATCTTCTGCGTGCTCATGCGCGCCCATTTACCATTGCCGCGACATTGCGCAAAGGGGATTGCGCGCGCACAGGCGGGGAAAATCCACCGCGACCGTCCCTCACCGGGCCAGAAGCACCTGAGTACAGGCCGCCGGCAGCGCCGACATGCGGATCTCTTTCTTTTTCGCCGGTTTCGAGGGCTTGGCGGGCCTGGCCGGCTTCTTGGGCACCCAAGGCTCGTCGGAAAGCCACCAGGCCAGCTCCTTGCCGCAACCGTCGCCCGGCGGCGGCGGGTTCTGATCCTTGCAGCCGACGCTGCCGGCGGGGCACGCGATGCGCACGTGGAAATGATAATGATGCCCCCACCAGGGGCGAACCTTGCGCAGCCAGGACCGGTCGGAACCGGTCTCGAACCGGCAGAGCGCCTGCTTGATTCCAGGATGCACGAAGATGCGGGCGACGCGCGGATCCTGCGCGGCGCGGCGGATGAGCCTGGCGCGGCTGTTCGTCCATTTCGCCGGATCGACGCCGCGGTCGGCGCCTTTCAGGTTCGACGGTCCCTTCAGCATCGACACCGCCGACATGCTCTCGCGCTCGTCGCGCGACAGGGTCCGCTCGGGCATCGGCGTCAGCCAGATGTCGGCGTCGAGGCCGATCTGGTGGCTGGCGTGGCCGGAGGTCATCGGTCCGCCGCGCGGCTGGGCGAGGTCGCCGACCAGCAGCCCGTTCCAGCCAAGCGCCGGCGCGTCGGTGGCCAGCCGCTGCAGCACGTCGATGAGTTCCGGGTTGCCCCAGTTGCGGTTGCGCGACAGGCGCATGACCTGCCAGGCCGGACCGTTGACGGGAAGCGCCGTCGCGCCCGCCATGCAGCCGCGCGCATAGGAGCCGATGGAACGGGCGGCAAGCGGCGCCGGCGTCCTGGCCGCGCCGAAGAGCTGCTTGGCGACGGCGTCGGGCGAGACGCGCGCGGGAACACCGGAGGCAGCGGATGCCGGTACCAGCGCCAGCGGCGCTGAGGCCGCATCGGCGCGCATGGCGCGATCCTCGGGAGCAGGAACGGGCAGCGGTGGCGCGAGCAGGCCGGCAATCGCGTCCGCCCCGCCGGAACGCTCGGCGGCAGGCAGGAAGCGCTGCACCCCGACGCCCCCCTCAACGGCGGCGTCGGGCTTATCCTTCGGCAAAGGGGCGGCGGCAAGCGGCAGGGCGGCAAGCGTGCCGGCAAGGAGCAGAGCAAGGCCCGCGCTGCGCGCGCGTGCGCGCGTCGAGAAGCCGCGGCCAAGGCCAAACGTCCGATCAGGTCCCGGCATCGCCAAGCTCCCTCGCTGTGCTACCGCGCGAGCCGCGCCGGCTCCCGGTCGCGTCTTGCCCGACTTGCATGTTGCCCGACTTGCATGAGCTCCCGCATTCTATCTCACAGCGGCATTTACGAAGGGTTAACCATGTTTTTGACAAGCCCGCCTCAGTCTTGCCGCGGGCTCATCAGCCCCGCCAGTTCGTCGATCGCCAGCGTGTGGTCGCGAATGATGCGGTCGGCCGCGCCATTCAACTCGATGATGTTGGCGGGACGGGCGTTGTCGATTGCCTCGACGCCCTCGGGCAGATCGGCGTCGAAGCGGTAGACCGCCGCAACGCCGGCATCGCGCAGGATATCGTCGGCAAGCGCTGCCGTGCTGGCCGCCTGCCCCTGGGAGACCGCGGCCAGCAAAGGCGCGCCGCGCGCCGGTGCGAGCCAGCCCAGCGCGTCGAATTTCTTGGCCTCCTCCGCGACCTTGCGCGGGGCCTGCCGCGCGCCGCTGCCAAGAGAGACAATGACCATGTCGGCCGCTTCCCACCCCTGTCGGCGCGCCATCGCATAGGCGGCAAGCACCGGATTTTCCAGGAACAGGCTGCCGCCGATCAAGCAGCGGTCGGGCTCGCCGGACAGACTTTCGGTCCGCATCGGCGGCAGATGCCCCGGCAGCGCCATGGTCGCGCGCACCGCCTGCCACATGTAGAAGTCGGCCGGCCGGCCGCCGTCGGTCGCCATGCCGTTGGTCAGAAGCAGCGGCTCGCGCCGGTCGATGTCATAGGCCGGCAGCAGCAGCCGCGTCAGCGCGCCCTGCAGCGACGACCAGCCGAAGCGCTCCTTCAACAGCTTCTCGAACGGCCTTTCATCGAAACAGAAATCGAAGGGCGCGCGCGGATTGGCGACGAGCCGCTCGAGGAAGCCGCGCCGCTGGAACAGTTCCCGACACTCCGTCTCGAAGAAACGGCGAAGCTCGGCAATGTCGTAGGCCGAACGGCCGGAGGTGTCTTCCGGGCGTGGCGCGGCAAGGCCGGCGGCGATGAGACCGCCTGAAGACGTGCCCGCCATGAGATCGAAGAAACGGTGAAGCGGCGCGTCCTTGCCCGCCATGCGCAGCCGGGCATCCAGCGTCTCCAGCAGGCGCAACGGGACGAGCCCCCGGATGCCACCTCCATCAATCGCCAGAACGAACCGTTTCCGTCTTGCCATCTGCCGCAGCCCTCCGTCTGGTCTCGCACCCGATTGTGCCGGGAACAGCCTTGGTGAGAAATGCGACGAAGCGATGACTTGACGCGCCCTGCGTCGATCAGTCCTGCGCGCCCTCCGCCGCTTGCGCGCGTTCCGCGACGGCGGCGATCATCCGGGCGATGTCCTCGGGGCGCGACAGGCGGTGGTCGCCGTCCTTGACGAGGGTCAGGACCGCATCGTCGAAGGCCAGGCATTCCATCAGCCGCAGGCCGTGCCGCCAGGGCACCGCCTCGTCGCGCTGGCCCTGGAGGATCGTCACCGGGCAGCCGGTGACCACCGGCTGGTCGAGAAGCAGGTTGTTCCGCCCGTCCTCGATCAGCTTGCGGGTGATGACATAGGGTTCGTCATCATAGTCTGAGGGTCGCGCGTAGCGTCCCTCTTCCATGATCGCGCGTCGGATCTCGTCGGTGAACTCGTGCTTCCACATGAGTTCCTCGGTAAAATCGGGCGCAGGCGCGATCAGAACCATGCCGGCGAGCGTACCGCCCGCCGCCCCGTCCCCGGCTCGGCGGCGCAGCGCGCGCGCCAGCAGAAGCGCGATCCAGCCGCCCATCGAGGAGCCGACGACCACTGTCGGCTCCTTGCAGAAACGGTCGAACACAGCGAGAGCCTCCTCCGCCCAGGCCGAGATCGTGCCCTCCTCGAAATCGCCGCCGGACACGCCATGGCCGGAATAGTCGAGCCGCGTCATCGCCCGGCCGGTTTCCTGCGCCCAGGCGGCCAGCGCTTCCGCCTTCGAGCCGGCCATGTCGGACTTGAAGCCGGACAGCCACAGCAGGCCGCAGCGGCCCGAGGCCCCGCCAGTCCGGCGCACGGCGATGGAGCGCGCATCCGCGCCGCCGCCAACCGTGATGAATTCGGCGTCCGTTTCGCTCATGGCCACTCCCTTCGCTTGCTCAACCGTCGGCTCATGTGGCACAGCTCGCGGGCTTTGAGAAGGTCCATCCCCATTCACCCGGAAACGCCGTGACGCCCCGCACGATCCTGCAAGTCATCCCGGAACTCCAGACCGGCGGCGCCGAGCGCACCACGGTCGACATCGCCCGCGCGCTCGTCTCGGCCGGTCACCGCGCCATCGTCGCCTCGGCCGGCGGACGGCTGGAGGCGGAGCTTCTGGCGGTCGGCGGCGAGCACATCGCCCTGCCGCTGGCGACCAAGTCGCCGCTCGGGCTCTGGCGGAATTCCCGCGCCCTGGCGCGGCTGATCCGGCACGAAGGCGTCGACCTCGTCCACGCCCGCTCGCGTGCCCCCGCCTGGTCGGCACTGTGGGCGGCACGGGCGCGGAAGGTCCCGTTCGTCACCACCTACCACGGCATCTACAATCAGAAGAGCGCGCTGAAGGCCTTCTACAATTCGGTGATGGCGCGGGGCGACGCGGTGATCGCCAATTCGCACTACACCGCCGAGCTGATCGCCAGCCGCCATCCGCTCGCACGCGGGCGCATCAGCGTCATTCATCGCGGCTCCGATCTCGCCGCGCTCGACCCCGCCGGCATCCCGCAGGCACGCAAGACAGCGCTCGCGGAGCGCTGGGGCCTTGCGCCCGGCGAGCGCGTGATCCTCAACCTGGCCCGGCTCACAGCCTGGAAGGGGCAGCGCGTGCTCATCGATGCACTTGCCGAGCTGGCGGCGCGCGGCACGCCGGAAACCGAGGGCTGGGTGGCGATCCTTGCCGGCGACGCGCAAGGGCGCGAGGACTATCTGCGCGATCTCGAGCAGCGCATCGAGGCAGCCGGACTGTCCGGCCGCATCCGGCTCGTCGGCCATTGCGACGACGTCGGCGCGGCGCTGGCGCTCGCCTCGGTCTCGGTCGTCGCCTCGGTCGAGGCGGAGGCCTTCGGACGGGCGGCGGTGGAAGCGCAGGCAGCGGGCGTTCCCATTGTCGCGACCGACCTGGGAGCCGCGCCGGAAACCGTTCTGGCCCCGCCAGAGGTGGCCGCGGAGGCGCGCACCGGATGGCGCGTCCGGCCAGGCGACGCATCGGCGCTGGCGGAGGCGATGGGCTCCATGCTGGCACTGTCCCCGGACGAACGCTCCCGACTGGTGGCGCGCGCGAAGGCCCACGTCGCGGCCTCGTTCACGGTCGAGGCCATGTGCACGGCGACGCTGGCCATCTACAGCCGGCTGCTCGCCCAGCGTGCCTGAGCGCGGCGACATCGCCGTCCGCGCGGCAATTTTCGTTGCGGAATATTTCCGGCACGGCCTTGAGCGAATCGTGCGTCCGCGCGCCGTCGCGGCACGGCGATCCACCACTCCGTTGGCGCTTTGCGCGGGAAACCGGTTGACTCCGGCGCGGTTTCACAGGAATTTCATCTTGCGGCCACAAGGGCGCGCGTGGCGGCCCCGGCGCTTGGCGTACGGGGTAATGCTTGTTGCGTACCTTGCCAATTCGGCAGACCGTGGCCAGATATATTCGGATCAACATTAGAGGAGATCGCGACCATTCGCCGTCCATATCGCGCACCGCCCCCCACCAAGGATGGCCCGCGCACGAACCAAGAGATCCGCGTTCGGGAAATTCAGCTCATCGACCACGAGGGGCAGAACCTCGGCGTCATCCTGACGGATGAAGCCATGAGGATGGCCCAGGAGGCCGGTCTTGACCTGGTGGAGATTTCTCCGAACTCGGCGCCGCCTGTCTGCAAGATTCTCGACTATGGCCGGTACAAGTACCAGAGCCAGAAGAAGGCCTCCGAGGCCCGGAAGAAGCAGAAGGTCGTCGAGGTCAAGGAAATCAAGATGCGTCCGAACATCGACACCCATGATTATGAGGTGAAGATGCGGAACATGAAGCGGTTCTTCGACGAAGGCGACAAGGTCAAGGTCACCCTGCGCTTCCGCGGCCGCGAGATGGCGCACCAGGATCTCGGCATCGCGCTTCTGCACCGGGTCCGCGACGAGACCGCCGAGTTCGCAAAGGTGGAATCGCATCCCCGCCTTGAGGGCAGGCAGATGGTCATGGTGCTCGCGCCGATCGTGCGCTGAGACCTTCAGGCCGGAAACGGTCGCCCGCTAGTCCCGAAGGCCCGGCAAATCGCCGGGCCTTCGCCGTTTCGAGGGGGAAACCGGACGACAAGCCCCTTGTCTTTTTCGGGACGGGTGCCTATAAGCCCCTGTCCCGAGCCGCCCGGCTCTGCGGGACCGCATTTTTTTGCGGTGTCGCTACATACGGGCATGCCGTGGCGGCTCACGACAGCTTCCAACAAGACCGGCGATGCACTTGCATTCGCCGTGCAAAGAAAGGATGCAAAATGCCCAAGCTGAAGACGAAGTCCGGAGCGAAGAAGCGCTTCAAACTGACCGCGACCGGCAAGGTCAAGACCGCCCAGGCGGGCAAGCGTCACGGCATGATCAAGCGTTCGACGAAGTTCATCCGCAACGCACGCGGCACGACCACCCTGGCCGAGCCCGATGCCCGCATCGTCAAGAAGTTCCTGCCCTACGGCTGAGCCTGACGGCGTTCTCGACTTTCCAAGGAGACTACCATGTCGCGTGTCAAAAGGGGCGTTACCGCCCACGCAAAGCACAAGAAGGTCATCAAGGCCGCCAAGGGCTACTATGGCCGCCGCAAGAATACGATCCGCGTCGCCAAGCAGGCGGTGGAGCGTGCGGCGCAGTACGCCTATCGTGACCGCAAGGCGCGGAAGCGGAATTTCCGCTCGCTGTGGATCCAGCGCATCAACGCGGCTGTCCGCGAGCAGGGCATGACCTACGGCCGCTTCATCGACGGCCTGAACAAGGCCGGCATCGAGATCGACCGCAAGGTCCTGTCCGACATCGCGATCCGCGAGCCGGAGGCGTTCAAGAGCCTCGTCGATCAGGCCAAGGGCGCGCTGGCCGCCTGATCAGGCGCACGCACCCTGCCGACTTCCGAAAGAGGCGCGCTCCGGCAACGGATCGCGCCTTTTTCACATTTGACGCCAGCCAACCGCCCCGGGGGCTTGCCCGTGCGGGCGCGACAGGGCACGGTCCGCGCGACTGCGCCCCTCCCGGGAGATCCGATCGATGAACAAGCTGGAAGCCGACCTGCTGCGCGGGCTCTGGTATGTGGCGTGCCCCGGCTCCGAGGTGCCGGCCGGCAAGATGCTCGGCAAGACGCTGATGGGCGAGCCGGTGCTGATAGGCCGCGCCGCCGACGGCAAGATCTTCGCCCTGCGCGATATCTGCCCGCACCGCGGCATTCCGCTGCGCCACGGCTGGTTCGACGGCGAGACCGTGCAGTGCTGCTACCACGGCTGGAAGTTCGACACGAACGGCACCTGCGTCGACATCCCCTCCACCCACGCGGCCCAGACCATCGACTATTCCAGGATCTCCTGCGGTGCCTATTCGGCGCGCGAGCAGAACGGCCTCATCTGGATCTACTTCCCCGAAAACGGCGAGAGACCGGAAGACGGGCGCCAGCCCGAGCCGCCGATGATGCCCGACATCGATGCCGCCACGGCGCCGCGTCTCGACATCATGCTGCCCTTCGTCTGTTCGGTCGATCACGCCGCGCTCGGACTGATGGACCCCACGCATGCGGCCTTCGTCCACACCTCGTGGTGGTTCAAGAAGAACGCCAAGAAGCTGCGCCCGAAGGAAAAACACTTCGCCCCCTCCGATCTCGGCTGGGCCATGGTGCGCCACAAGCTGCCGCCGCAAAACATCGCCTACAAGATCCTCGGCGACGACGTCACCACCGAGATCCGCTACGCGCTTCCGGGTCTGCGCATCGAGCATATCAAGGGCAGCAAGCACACGGTCGTCGGCCTGACCACCATCACCCCCATCGACCCGTCTCACACCGAGGTGCGGCAGATGTTCTGGGTGAGCATGGGCTGGATCGCGCCGCTCGCGCCGCTCGCGCGTCACCTGATGAAGGTGTTCCTCGACCAGGACCGGCGCGTCGTCATCCAGCAGCGCGAGGGGCTGGAGCACAATCCCAAACTGATGCTGATCAACGACGCCGACACACAGGGCCGCTGGTGGATGCAGCTCAAGGATGAATGGTTCCGCTCAAGTGCCGAGGATCGGCCCTTCGTCAATCCGGTGAAGGAACGCATCCTGCGCTGGATGAGCTGAGCAGCCCGCGCAACGCTGCCCGCAGGTCGGTGGCGCGCGGAAGATCAGTGCCAGAGACCCAGGCCGCGCAGCCTGTGGCGCGGCCGCCCCGCATCCGGGATGGGCGAGCGGGCGCGCACATGAGGATGGCCCTTGTCGTCGATCCACCGGTCGGGGCTCGCCTTCAGCGCCATCAGCCGCTCGATGCGCTCCTCCGTGCGCGGATGGGTGCGCAACACGGAGGGATCGGGCGTGCGCGCGCCGGTCGGCAGCACCGCCTCCCACATGCGCCCCTGCATCCGGTCGAGCCGGGTGAGCGCGAGCGCCAGCCCTTCGGGATCGCCGGTCAGTTCGGCTGCTCCGAGATCGGCATCGAACTCGCGGGTCCGCGACAGGGCAAGCTGCAGAAGCGTGCCGAGGGCGGGGGCGACGAGCAGGGCGGCGATGATCGCAAAGGGTGCCCCCTCCCTCCCCTCGATCAGCGACGGCAGATTGAAGAAGGCGAGGAAGAGGCCGAGCATCGACATCACCGTGGTCATGCGGCTCACCACATCGGCCAGCGCCATGACGAGAATATCGCCGTGGGCGACATGGGCGATCTCATGAGCCAGCACGGCAACGAGCTCGCGCGAGCTCATGCGGGTCAGCAGCCCGTCGGTCACGCAGATCACCGCGTCATCCGGCCGGCCGCTGGAAAAGGCGTTCATGAGCCGGCTCGGCACCTGGAACAGGCGGGGCACGGCTGACAGGCCGGCGCGTTCGCTCAGCAGGCGCACGATCATATGCGCGCGCGCATCCTCCGCCGGCGCCAGTTCCCGCGCCCCGTAAAGACCCAGAACGATCTGTGGCGAAACACGGGTGGCGAGCCAGACGGCGAACGATCCGCCGATGAGCGCCCAGAGCACGCCGTCGCCGCCGGCAATCGCGAAGGCGCACAGGCACAGAAGCAGCACCGCACCGACGCCAAGCGCCAGGGTCTGCGCGCGGTTGCGGCGCCGAAAGCGGGTCCGGACAGCGGGATCGATGGTCAGCGGCGTCATGGAGACAGTGTTACATCACGCCCGCACGGGGACGAAGCGCGCATATCGCCGCGCGCCTGTTCCTTCCCCGAGACACACGGCTCTCGCCCCTCAGCCGGCGGCGGCGGCTCGGGCAAGGAAGCGTTCGACCGCGCCGCGCATGCCCTCGGCGCGGCGGACCACGTCGTCGATGCCCGCTTCCATCTCGCCGGCCGCGCTCGCGGTGCGCGCAACCGTGTCCGACAGGCCCGCAATGGAGCTGGTGACAGCCCCGGTGCTCGAGGCCGCGCCGGAGACATTGCGCGAGATCTCGGCGGTGGCCGTGCCCTGTTCCTCGACGGCGGCGGCAATGGCGGACGTATAGCCGTCCACTTCCCGCATGGTCCGTGCGATCTCGCCAATGGCGGCGACCGCCTGTTGCGTCTCACCCTGGATCGCGGCGATCTGCGCGCCGATTTCCTCGGTCGCTTTCGCGGTCTGGGTGGCGAGTTCCTTGACCTCGGCGGCGACGACCGCAAAGCCCCTGCCCGCCTCGCCGGCGCGCGCGGCCTCGATGGTCGCGTTCAACGCCAGCAGGTTGGTTTGCTCGGCGATCGCCCGGATCAACGTCACCACCTCGCCGATCCTGCCGGCGGCGGCGGCCAGCCTGGCAACCCGATCATTGGTGTCCTGCGCGCCCGCGCTCGCCGCCTCCACGACAAGGCTGGTGCGGGAGACCTGGCCGCCGATTTCGGAAATCGACGAGGAAAGTTCTTCCGCCGCCGCGGCGACGGACCGCACGTTTTCCCGCGCCGTTCCCGAGGCCGAAGACGCTGTGTCTGCTTCCTCGGTCGACTTGCGGGCAGCCGCCTCCAGATGCTTCGCGGCCTCGCGCAACACGCAGGAGCGCCCGTCCATCTCGTCGAGAAGGCCACGGATCTCGTCACCAAAGGCGGCGATGCCAGACGCCAGATCCTTGCGCGTGTCGCGCTCCAAAGCCGCCCGCGCCTCTTCCGCCTGCTGCAGCCGCGCGCGCTCCAGAGACAGCGCCTCGTCCGCGTTCCCGCCCTCTCCCGCGACCGCCGCAAATGCGCCCTTGAGCGCGCGCACGAACCAGACGAGCGCCGCCGTCTCCAGCGCCAGCGCCGCAACATGCAGCAGCACGCGCGGCGTACCCGCGCTCCCGGCAAGGACCAGATCCGGCTCGACAAGGCCAATGATGCCGTGAAACCCGCAAACGACGGCGGCATAGACGAGAAGCGCACGCGCATCCAGCCAGCCGGCAAGCAGCGCCAGCACGGCGAAGACAAAAAGGTGGCCTTCCGCCTGGAAGCTCCCCGCCGGATCGCCGCCCGCAAGCGCGACAACCAACAGGCAGGACAGGCCGCCGAGCGCGGCCGCACCGACCATGCGCGTTCCCGCGCCCGTCTCCTTGCGCAGCCATACGGCGGTGGCGACAGCGCCCAGAAGCAGCGCGGATGCGGTCACCAGAACCGGCGACGCGGCACCGGCAAGCCAGGCCGCGGCCATGACAAGCAGCACACTGAGCCAGGTGAAAATCGCAACGGCCCGGGCAAAGCCCGCCCGCAGGGCGGCAAGAGCCGCAACATCCGCACCACGCATCGTCTTTCTCCGCTCGCCCGACGCATCCTGCAACGCGCGTCGCACCTGCGGTTCACAGTGGCGCGATAGGGTTAACGTCGCCTGAAACCGCAAATGGCAGGCCGAACGCGAAAGGCCCGGGCGATGCCGGGCCTTTCGTCTCTCTTCCAGGCGGTGCGGTCGCCGGTTGATGGCGCCGGCGTCACGCCTAGCGCAGCGGGGACGGACAGCTCACGCCGGTGCCGCCGAGGCCGCAATAGCCGCCGGGGTTCTTGTCGAGATACTGCTGGTGGTAGTCCTCGGCGAAGTAGAAGGCATCCATCGGCCGGATCTCGGTGGTGATCGCCGCCGTCTTCCCCGCCGCCGCGAGCGCCTCGGCATAGGCATCGCGGGTGGCCTCTGCCGCCTGCCCCATCTCCTCGCCGGCGAAATAGATGGCCGAGCGGTACTGGGTTCCCGTGTCGTTTCCCTGGCGCATGCCCTGGGTCGGGTTGTGGCCCTCCCAGAACGCCTTGAGCAGGTCCTCGCGCGCAATCTCGCGCGGATCGAAGAGGACACGCACCACCTCCGTATGTCCGGTTCGTCCGGTGCAGACCTCGTGGTAGGTCGGGTTCGGCGTGTGGCCGCCGGCGTAGCCGACCGCCGTCACGGTGACGCCCGGCAGGGTCCAGAAGAGCCGTTCCGCGCCCCAGAAGCAGCCAAGGCCGAGCAGCACCTCCTCAAGCCCGCCCTCGGCCGGCCGGTCGATGGGCTGCCCGAGAACCGTATGCACGCCTGGCGTCATGACCGGCGTGTCGCGGCCCGGCAGCGCCATGTCACGCGACACGAGGGAAAACTTGTTGCTGAGCATGGTCATGAAAGACAATTTCGCATCCTTTCCTGGGTTCGACCGCATCTCCGGTCGCCCGTCCGCAAGGCCGGGCCCGAAGGCAGGGTCAGGAGGAAACCTGCCGCCTGCGGCGGCCGAAGCGGAGCTCGCCGAGCCACAGGAGCACGATGCCGAGCGGGCCGGCAACAAGCCACACGGGCTGGGTCAGAAGCGTCAGGATCACCGGGTCCCACAGGGCCGGCGCGACATGGCGCTGGATCGCCGCCTGGGCGACGTTGATCGACGCCGGCGACAGGTCGAACCAGTATTTCCCGATCGGCGTGAAGGTCCACGCGGAAGCGGCGATCGAGCTGGTTCCGTCGACGACGAGCGCGACCAGCGCCATGGCGATGAACCAGAGCCCGAGAAGGCGCAGCAGCAGTCTGATCATCATGTCCTCTCGAGCGGCGGCGGGGCCGCGCATTTCCTTATCCGGCGGGCGGTCGACGCCCCCTCGGGATCCCCTTACGTCAACCAGATCCCGATACCGGGCTCCGGCTGCACGTCCGGGCAACCGGTGCCGGCAACGGATCCTTGCAGCGGATCCTTGCAACTGGCCAGAAGATAAGGACGGGCGGGCCCAGGCGCAATCGCGGCGGCCCCGCGCACACGAAAGGTTGAGAACCGCGCGTCTCCCCCCGCCGTCCCCTGCGTCCTTTGCCCGCGGATTTCGGGTCGCGGCGGCAAGAGACTCCGGCCCCCGGACACTTGATGTTGAAAACACGGCATTTCGTCCGCATCAGCGCTTGCAAGAGCCCCCCTCCTCGGTATATTGCGCCACTTGCAGGCGGCAGATGGCTCGTCGGGCGCGATTTTCTCGCACCGCTTCGAATCCGCACCCCGCCGGCATCGCGTCCTGCCTTTTCGCTCCGCCTGAACCACTGCGGGGCGTCATTGCAAAGACAGGACTGGCTGCGGAGAGGTGGCCGAGTGGTTTAAGGCGCACGCCTGGAACGCGTGTATACGGGAAACCGTATCGAGGGTTCGAATCCCTCTCTCTCCGCCATTTGCCGCTGATTGCCGCATCCAATAGCCTATGTGCCGCCGATCACCTCAAGCCGAGGCGACGGCCACTTTTTGTCGGGCCTTGTCGACCAAGAGGCAAGCGGACATACACCGCCGATACAGCAGATGACTGCAAGGCGCAGACGAACCTGTCGTTCGTTTTCCGACACCCAAGGCCCGGTTTACACACTTCGCGACCACGGCGGAGAGCACCTCTTACAGGAACCGGAAGTCTCGACCAAGGCAGCGACACCTAATAGACTTAACTTCATAGGATCACGATGGCTTGGAGAGCGAGAACTTGAAACCGATCGGACTGATCGACCCGGACAGGCTACAAAATATCCCGCAAAAGCACCGGGCAAAGCATGAGTTTTGCTTTCACCTGCATGACCTCATGGCGGCGTTGCTTGTGCAAATGGAAATAAAGAAGGCAGGGCATATTCGATTTGAGATTGAGTCCGAAGAAGATCGCCGCCTGTTGGCAAGCGGCATTCACATTCTGGAGTTTCTGGATAAGTCAGGACGCGGGGACTTAGAAAGGCGAGCGGTAGTAAATCACGTTTGCAATGCACTCTTTTCCGACATGCTCCACTTCATCTATGAAGCTCTTCGAGCATTGGAAAAGCGAAAATTCACTGTCGCCTTCTCCCTCCTTCGCAAGCCATTGAAAGAAGGCATGTTGATCGTCGCTCAGATGTGCGCTGACGAGGTGACATTCTTCGACAAAATGAAGTCTGACGCAAAGAACCTGCTCAACCGGAGAGACTTGGACGAAGCCGGGATAAAGGCTCTGCTCGAAGCAGCGATGAAAGCAAGTCGGGGATGCAGCTTCACAAATCCTGATGCAGTGTATGATGTAGTTTTCAATTTTCAGAACGACCTGGGTTTCGCAGGTCTATTCGATAAGGCTACGCATCTAGTGACGGAGTTTCGGAGGAACCAGACTGAAGACTACAATCTGAATTTCATTTTCAAGGACGCCATGGATGACGACATATATGCCGGTGGAACATACGCCCAACTCGCAATGCTTATCCTCTTTCTCCATATAATGCAGATCGAATTGTATGGGCGAATGAGAGAACCCAGCAAGAAATATCAAAATTGGATGCTGTTCACATCTCTTGGCGCATATGAAGCCCTCTTCACGAAGGGGCGCTCTCGGATGACCAATTTTGTCAATTCAAACTTCGCCGAATTCATGCAGTGTCCGGTGTGCGAAGCACAGCTTCGTATAAAAAAAGTGGATGCTCCGCGCCTATTCATCGGAGAGTACCTAGACTGCAACCAATGCTTCACAAGCCAGCATTTTCCGTTTGGTTGGCTGCTCTCCAAAGTCGATTTAGACCTCTTCGAAGACTAATATATAAATGCCCGCTCCCGACGCTTAGCGACTTTCTGTACGAGGTGCAGAGTTCGGTAAAATTGGCTTCAAGCCGCCATTCGCCACAAATTATAGGAAAGTTCGGTTGCGCGATTTCCATCGGTACGAGCGATTTTCAGCCGCGACACATGCCATAAGCAACTTCAATCAGTTTGTAGGGCTATAGCGTAGGTGTAGTTCTCGGTTTCACCGTCTTCGCCCCCCATTTTGTCGCTCCCGTGCGATGGAATTCGCCGATAGCCGCATTCTCGCCAGGCGGAACGTCGCTCCACCGACCGCTTCCACGCGGTAGCGCGCCAGATCACATGGCACAAAACAGCGCCGGTTGGAAAAATCAGGCTGATTGGATCGGCGAAAAGCCGCCACTTCAACTCCAGAAGGCGAAGGCCTGCATGCGGCCTTGAACCAGCGGTTTCACGCCAGGGCAACAGGCCCTTCAACGCCACCGGATCGCCTGGATCCTCGGCACGCGCCAGACGCATGTCTCCGCTTCGGCCCGCCATTTCAGCCCCTCCGGGAACACCGGCCCGCTGGCCGGGAAGGCTTTGCCGGTCAGGAGGAAAACTGCGCCGGGTCATGGCCCGGCGCAGAGGGTTCAGCGCGGGTCGTGGGTGTGGACTTCCAGCGCTTCCAGAAAGCGGGAGACCATGTTGTAGGCGCCGATTGTCGCGGTCAGCTCCACCAGGGCGCGATCATCGAAGTGCGCGCGCACCTGCGCGAAGATGTCCGGCGGCACCTGAACCTGCCGCGTCATGGCTTCCGCATAGGCAAGCGCCGCGCGCTGGTCGGGGGTGAACAGCTCGCTTTCCTGCCAGTTGGCCAGCGCGTCCACCTGCGCCTGGCTCGCGCCTTCCTGCAGGGCGATGGGAATATGCTGATCCGCCTCATAGGGGGCATTGTTGATCTGAGCGACACGGACGATCAGAAGCTCCCGCAGGCAGCCGTTCAACCCGCTTTTCTGGCGAATGGCAGTGAGAAAGGCGAGCCAGCCCTCGGCCACCGGCGGGCTGTGGATCAGCATCTGGTAGAGATGGAGCAAACTGCCGCGCTCGGCGACGATGCGCTCCACAAGCGCGCGGGATTCAGGCGCATCGGGATCGCCATAGGGAATGCGGGCCATGTATGTCTCCTCGGGCATGGTTTCGCGACCCTGCGGGCAGCAGGGCGAAAAGGTCAGCGGGTGGCGCTTGTCAGCCCGCCATCCACCACAAGTTCGGTGCCGGTGACATAGCGGCTTTCGTCACAGGCAAGGAAAAGGGCGGCGTGGGCCACGTCCCAGGCGGAGCCCATGCGGCCCATGGGCACCTGCTGGTTTCGCGTGGCGACGAAGGCGTCATATTGCCCGCCGGCATATTTGTCGGCCAGCCGGGTGACCAGCGGCGTGTGTATCAGCCCGGGCACCACGCAGTTCAGCCTGACGCCTCTGGAGGCATAGAGAACGGCCGTGGTGCGCGTCATCTGCATCAGCCCGGCCTTGCCCGCGGCATAGGCCACCTGCGGCTTGCCGATGTAGCGCAGGCCGGCGACGGACGAGACGTTGACGATGGATCCGCCGCCCTGCTTCTCCATCACCGGCAGCACGGCCTTGCATGTGAGATAGGCGCTCTTCAGGTTCACGTCCATCTGGGCGTCCCAGGTGTCCTCGTCCATGGAGACCGGGTCGCCGGGCTCGGAGCGCCCGACATTGTTGACCAGCACGTCGATGCGGCCGAACCGCGTCAGGCAGTCCTCCACCAGGGCGGCGGTTTCATCGGCGCGGGTCACGTCGCAGGTGTTCACGTCCATGGTGCCGTTCTCCGCGGCGACCAGACGGGCGGTTTCAGCCGCGGCCTCTGCATCGAGGTCCACGCCATAGACCCGCGCGCCCTGTCGCGCGCACAGAACGGAAATGGCCTTGCCATTGCCCCAGCCGGGGCCGATGGACCCGCATCCGGTGACCAGAACCACCTTGCCGTCCAGGCGGAACGGGGCGTGGGTCGGGGCTTCGTGAGAGGCGGAGCCGTCAGCTTCAAGATTATCCATGTGTCATTCCTCATCTCACGGCTCATGCGTGAGAAACAGCGTGGGTCGCGCGCGGCACATGCGGTGAGCGGTAAGGGGCGGCCGTGCCGCTGCCTGTTCAGTCTTCGGCAAGGTCCATGTCGAGCACGGCCGCGCCAATGCACTTGCCATGCGCATCCAGCGCCAGGGACTGGGTCACCCCACCTGCCAGAGCATCATGCAGCACGAAGTTCAGCGCCCCCAGCGCGGGCATTTCAAACCGCTCGATCCGGCCAATGGAGAGACCGGGGAAGCAGGCTCTCACGCGCTCCCCGGTCACGTCCCGCGCAAGGCGCGGGTAATCCTCCTGCCGGTAGGCGATCACTGAAATATTGGAGGTATTGCCCTTGTCGCCGGTGCGGCTGTGGGCAAGTTCACGCAAGCGCATCTAGGCCTCCATCATGTGAATTCGGGGCGTCACGAGTTGCTCCGGAACCAGGGTGGACAGCACGCCGATGACACGGCGCGTCGAGCGCCACGCGCCACCGCCGCCCGCCGGACCGTTGAGGTAAAGGGCCTCGACCTCCCTGCCGATGCGCTCTGCATCTTCGCGGTTGTCGGTCCGGGCGGCGAAGCGCATGCGGACCTCGCGCGGGTCCGGCTGGCCGGGCTCGGGGCCAAGAATGGCGTTGACGCCGATCAGTTCGCCGCGCGTTTCCCGGCACGGCACGCCGAGAAGGCGCAGGCGCTCGGCCACGATATCCGCCGCAAGCTGTCCACGCGCCACGGCGCCGGGGCCGGCATAGGAGATCTGCCCTTCGCCGATCCAGCCGTCCTGCAAGCCCAGGGAAACCTTCAGCAAGCCGCTGCGGGGATGCCCGTTGCCCCCGGTAACGCGAATGCGATCGGGACCATTCTCGATCATTGTCACGCCGGAGAAGTCCGCCACGACATCGGGTTGAAGGTAGCGCGCCGGATCGTGCACCTCATACAGGAGTTGCTCCGTGCAGGTCGCCCGCGTGACCGCCCCGCCGGTCCCCGGCAGCTTGGTGACGACGAGGCCTCCCTCTTCATCGAGTTCACCGATGGGCATCCCAAGACGGGCCAGGTCGGGCGGATCCTTGTAGCCGGGATCGGCAAAATAGCCGCCGGTGACCTGCCCCCCGCATTCCAGCAGATGGCCGGCGACAATTCCGCGCCCCAGCCTTGCCCAGTCGTCCATTCGCCAGCCGAAGGCATGGACGGCAGGACCCAGAAACAGAGCCGGGTCGGAGGCGCGCCCGATGATGACCACATCCGCCCCCCGCGCCAGCGCCTCCGCAATGGAGCCGGCCCCCAGATAGGCATTCGCGGAAACCAGCTTGTCGCGCAGGTCGGCCACCGGGGCGCCGGTTTCCTCGACGGTGAAATCACCGCTGCAAACGGCCTCCAGAACGTCATCTCCGGTGATGGCCGCGATGCGGAGGCCCTTCAGGCCGCACTCCCTGGCCACGCGGGCCGTGGCCTGGGCGGCGGCCAGCGGGTTGGCCGCTCCCATGTTGGTGAC
This sequence comes from Stappia sp., assembly GCF_048268045.1. Lineage (GTDB taxonomy): Bacteria > Pseudomonadota > Alphaproteobacteria > Rhizobiales > Stappiaceae > Stappia. The sequence continues at coordinate 472,604 of NZ_JBLWWG010000003.1, read as the reverse complement.
GATCTTCACACCGTTCTTGCAACAGGCCGGCAACACGGCCTGCATGCGCGCTTCCAGCAGCGGCTCGTAGCCGTGATCCGGATTGTCGAGGCGGGAGAGCTGGGCCAGGGCAATCGTGCGCTCCCCCAGGCACTCGAACACCAGATAATCCAGCTCCCCTCTTTCGGCGAGATCGACGGCCGGATCGATCCGGTCTCCCGAATAGCCCGCGCCGGTGCCGATGCGGATGCTCTTCATGGCCGACGCTCCGCCGCGACGCGGCTTTCTTGCGGTGTCTGCGGACGTTTGCGCATGAAGGCCCACGCCAGGAAGGCCAGGGCGATCAGCGGGGTGACGGTATAGGGCAGGACAGCCAGGGTGATGACCGCGAGATAGGTCGCGATATCCAGCAGGCGGTTTGCAAACAAAGGCATCCCGCTGAGCAGAGCCGGCACGGCCAGCACCAGGGCACCGCCGGTCAGCACCGCATCCAGCACCGCCATCGCCCCGCCGCTCGCGGTCATGCCCGGATAGACGAGGAACAGGAAGGGCACCAGATAGACCACCGCGGCCAGCCGCACGGCTTCGAGGGCGGCGGGCAGCCAGTTGGTCTTGGCAATGCCGGCCGCCACGAACACCGCCACGCAAACGGGCGGTGTCACCACCGAAAGGGTCGCGAAGTAGAACACGAACATCTGGGCGGAGAGCGGCTCCACCCCCACCGCCGTCATGGCCGGGGCCAGAACCGCGGCAACCAGGACATAGGCAGCCGTGGTCGGCAGGCCCATGCCCATGATGAGGCAAACCAGAGCCACGATGATCGCGATGATGGCCAGATTGTCGCCGGCCAGCTGCACGATGAGCGAGGAGATCACCACCCCCACGCCGGTGAGGTTGATCATCGACACGAGGATCTGCGCACCAGCCAGCAGCACGCCGACAATGACAAGGCCACGTCCGGCATCGGCAAGTCCGTCCACCACGTGCTTTGCCATCTCGCGGGGCGAGGCCTGCCCGACATTGGTGACGACATAGGCCAGCAGCAGGCCGAGAACACCCCAGAAGGCCGACGTGGTGACGGAACGGCCCGTGAGAATGGCCAGCAGAAGCCCACCCAGCGCAGCCACCACGGGCAGGGCCCGGCGCGGCGCGAAGATGGAGTTCCAGGCCGGCAGCTCCTCATCTGGCGCGGCCCGCAGGCCCCGCCGCAGCGAGACGATGTGCACGGTGATGAACACGGAGAGATAGAACAGCAGCGCCGGAATGGCCGCAGCGGCCATGACGGTGAAGTAAGGCACTCCGAGGATTTCGGCCATGACGAAGGCGGCCGCACCCATGATCGGCGGGGCGATCTGCCCACCTGTGGAGGCAACCGCTTCCACCGCGGCGGCAAAGGGGGCCGGATAGCCGAGCCGGCGCATCATGGGAATGGTGAAGTTGCCGGTGGTGGCGACATTGGCCACGGCACTGCCGGAAATCATGCCGAACAGGCCCGAGGCAATGGTCGCCACCTTGGCAGCGCCACCGGGGCTGCGCCCGCCAAGACGCATGGCCAGATCCATGAAGGCTTGTCCGCCGCCAGTGTGCAGCAGCAGGGCGCCAAACAGCACGAAGGCGGCAATCACGGTGGCAGCCACGCCAGTCAGCATGCCCCACACGCCAAGATCCCCGAGGAAAAGCGTCTCGGTCACGAAGGCGGTATCGAAACCGCGATGGTTGAGGGGAGCGGGCAACAGGTGGCCAAGCATGGCATAGGCCAGTCCGGCCACCACCACCGCCGGGAAGATGATCCCCACAGTCCGTCGGCTGAGTTCGAGAACGGAAAGCGTCAGGCCGACCGTCAGCGCCATGTCCAGCGAGGTTGCCCAGGGCAGTTCCGTCATGATGCGATCGTAGTTGACGACCACATAGGTGCAGGCGGCCAGCGTGCAGGCAGCCATGGCAAGATCGACTGCCAGCCCCACAGGGCGCCAGCGTGTGCCGGCGCCAAGGGGATAGAGCGTCAGGCCGAGGCAGACGACCAGAGCCAGAAAGATCGCACGTTGAATGAGGCTCTCAAAGGGGCCTGCGCCCGCGGTCCATAGTACGAACGCGCCAACGAGGACCGCGAGCGCGGCGGATAGCTTCTTGAACATTGGCGGTTCCCATCACTTCTTGGGCTGAAGCTTTTCGGGAATCTCGATGCCGTGCTCCTTGAACCAGCGGGCCGCGCCCGGATGCAGCGGAATGGTGCCGTAGGTGGTGGTCAGTTCGGCCAGGTTCGCCCCCTTCATCGAGGCCAGCGCCGCGGCCTGAACGGTCGTGTCGGCCATCACCGCATCGACAATGCGATAGGCGGTTTCCTCATTCAGCTTGGGGCTGACGCCCACCGCCAAGCCGAAGCTCCAGGTGGAATAGGCGGGAATGTCCTGATCGGCATTGGCCGGCACCTTCACCACGGAAATGTCGGGCATTTCCTTTTCCAGCTTGGCGGCCTGCTCACCGGTGAGGGACAGAACGTTGATCGGGGTCATCGTGGCGATATCGAGCGAAGAGCTGTCCAGCTTCTTGCCTGCGCCGGATTTGACGTAGCCGGTAACGCGGTTGTCCTTGACCATGTTCACCACGTCGGTGGTGGAGCCGCGAACATAGTCAGGCGTGATGGCGAGTGTCTTGAGGACGGCCTCGGTCGTGGCCTCGGTGGCGGAGCCCTTCAGGCCCGGATTGAAGCGCTGACCATTCAGCTTTTCCAGCGCATCGATACCGCTGTCCTTGCGCACCACCACATTCTGCGGTGCGGGGGAATAGACCCACAGAAGCTGCAGACCCGTCGGACGGCCATCAAACTCTTGCGTGCCGCTCACCGCGTGCTGGGCAACATTGGTGGTGACAAGACCAAAATCGATCTGGTTGCGGTCCATGCGGCGGATATTGTCCAGCGTTGCCCCGGTTTCCACCACAGACGCCTCAACGCCCTCGAGTTGATCATTGATGATCTTGGCGATTGATACAAAGTATCCATACTGACTCGAAGACGTAGACGTCGAGCCAATCAAGAGATTTTCATTGGCGTTAGCCGAGGGTATCGCGAGCAAAAGGGCGCCAGCCGCGGCGAGTGCACGGATTTTCATTTTAGTCTCCTCCCAAACAAGGCAAATAGTCTCCAGAAAATTGCCGGAGAAATTTATTTTTATTATCTCTTTTTCTTTCACCAGCGGCAGGAACTGTTGCACATGGGGGCTGGTGTTTTAATTGAAAAGAAGTCATTTTTCAGTGCATGAAACGCATCAATCCGGATCTCAACGACCTTCGGGTTTTCGTCACCCTTGCCGAAGCCGGAGGGTTTCGTGCTGCGGCCGAGATTATAGGGCTCAGCAGTCCGGCCCTCAGCCGCCAGATCGCGCAGCTTGAAGGGCGGCTCAACACGCGGCTGTTCGACAGGGATACGCGCAATGTGAAGCTCACCCCGTCCGGCCGGGAATTGCTGGGGCTGGCGCGCCGGGTGCTGAACGAAGCCGAGAAGGCGCGAGGAGAGTTCGAGACCTTTCTTGCCGCGCGGCGTGGCAGTATTTCCATGGCATGCCTGCCATCGGTCTCGGCCGGCCTCATGCCTCCCATCCTGGCGCGGTTCGTGAAGGACAGGCCCGATATCGACGTGCGCTTTCTGGATGCCGTGTGGGACGGCGGGGCAAGCGCCGTGCTGGATGGGCGCGCGGATCTGGGCCTGACGACAAACACGGCCGACAGCTCGGGCCGGCTGATCTTCCGCAAGCTGGTCAGCGATCCAATCTATGCCGTGGCAGCACCGGGCGGGCCGCTGGATGAACCTCGCAGCTTCCTGTGGGAGGAGATCCTCGCCATGCCCTTCGTCACAATGTCTCCCGGCACGACGGTTCGCGATCATATCGAGGCGGCGGTCACGCAGATTGGGGCTGTCTTCCGCCCCCGCTTCGAGGTCTCGCATCTGGCCTCTGTCGGCGCCCTTGTCCGGCAGGGGCTGGGGGTCGCGGCCTTGCCCCGGCTCACCTTGCCGGTGATCGGCGGATCCACTCTGGTCGTGCGCCCGCTGAAGGTTCCCACGATCGTGCGCCATATCGGCCTGTTGCATCTGAGCGGGCGCAGCCTGTCCCCGGCGGCACAGGCGCTGACGGATGTGATCGTGGACCATTGCCGCAGCTATACACAAGATGACCTGCTGGATGCCCTGGATCCCTCATAAGGCATTCCAGCCGCGGCGTTCGAACCTGCCGGACGTGCGCTTGAGCAACACGGCGCGCGCGCCTGATGCAGGGTCGGCGGCCGGGCGGCGCGCACTGGCGCCGACGGTCAGTTCGCCGGCGTCTTGCGGGGCAACCGGATGCGGGCCTCGAAGCCGTCCGTCGCGCCGGGTCTCGGGGAGGCCATCACCAGCCGGCTTCCCGTGCGCGCGGCAATCGCGGCAACGATAGACAGTCCCAGGCCGCTGCCGTCTGCCGCTTTGCCGGCACGGTGGAAACGGTCGGTCAGGCGCGCAAGAGCTTGTGGCGGCACGACGGGACCGTCGTTGGCGACGGTCAGCTCCGCCTCCGTGCTCAGCTCCACCACCACCGGCGCGGTTCCGCTGCCGTGGCGCAAGGCGTTTTCGACGAGGTTTCGGCAGAGAATGCCGAGAGCGTCGGGATCCAGATCGGACATGACCGGGGCCTCGGGAAGAGACAGGTCGATGCCGCAGCCGCCACCGGCGCCCCGGCGGATGTCCTCGACCACGATGCGCACGGCCGTGCGGAGGTCCGAGGCATGGTCCAGCCGCAGCCGGCCGCCCTCTGCCCTGGCAAGCTGCATGAGGCGCTCGGTCCGGCGGGTGAGCCGTTTCAGCGTTGCCTCGATGTCCGCCGCCCGCTGGCTGGCCGACGGGTCGCCGGTCTCCGACTGCAGACGCTGTGCTTGCGCGATCGCGCCGGCCAGCGGTGTGCGCAACTCGTGCGCGGCATTGGCGGCGAAGCTGCGTTCGGCGTCGAAGGCCGCCTTCAGCCGGTCGAGAAGGCCGTTCAGGGTGGCTGCCATCGGCGCGATTTCCAGCGGGATGTCCTGGGCGGGAACCGGCGACAGATCCCGGGCATTGCGCGTTTCGAGATTCTCCCGGAAGCGGCGCAGGGACGCCAGGCTTGCCCGTACCGCAAGCACGATGAAAAGCAGCGCGACAGGGATCACGACAAGAAGAGGCAATCCAAGCCCCATCTGGATTTGCCGTGCGACGGCGGCACGGCGGTCCAGGGGCTCGGCCATGGTGATCCTGACGCTGCCCTGCAACGCGTCCTCATTGTAGAGCCTGTGGGTGGCGGTCTGGCGAAAACCCGGCCCGTCGTAGGCGGGGAAGACGGTCGGATCCGCGGCATGGGATTGCAGCAGGATGCGTCCTTGCGCGTCGCGCACGAGGTAGGTGAAGAACTCGTCGTGCTCGCGGATCACCCCAAGGCGCTGGGTCACGCCATCTTCCTCGCGCCCGACGATGTCGACGACGGCAAGCGGCAGCAGGCGCTGCGCCGTCTCCTGAAGCGCGGAATCGAAGACCTCGTCCATTTCGTGCCGCAGGATCACGGCCGTCACGGAGGCGGCGGCGATCCACAGCGCCGTCAGCAGAACGCCGAGGGAAAGCCCGAGGCGGGCCTGAAGGCTGCGCGGCAGCCTCATGGTGTACCCAGACGGTAGCCCATGCCGCGCTCTGTCTCGATGACGCCGGCGCCAAGCTTCTTGCGCAAGCGGCTGACGTGGACCTCGATGGTGTTGCTCTCGATCTCGGTGTCGAAGGCGTAGAGCTTTTCCTCAAGCTGCGCCTTCGACAGAAGCTGGCCGGGGCGCGACAGGAAGGCTTCGAACAGAGCCCATTCGCGGGCGGTCAGCTGAACCGGCTTTCCGTCGCGGCGCAGGGTGCGGGATGCGATGTCGACGGCGAGCGCGCCGTGGCTGATGATCGGGTTCGGATTGCCCGAATAGCGCCGCGCCACCGAGCCGATCCGGGCCGAAAGTTCGGCAAGGTCGAACGGCTTGACGAGATAGTCGTCGGCCCCGGCGTTCAATCCCTCGATGCGGTCGGAAACCTGGTCGAGCGCGGTCAAGATGATCACCGGCGTCACGTCGCCTCCGGCGCGCAGGGTCTTGAGAAATCCGATGCCCCGTCCGTCGGGCAGCATGAGGTCGAGCAGGATCAGGTCATAGGCCGCACCCGCCATCGCATCTCCCGCCGCATCCAGGCGCGTGACCCAGTCGACCGACTGCCCGTCCCCGGCAATCTGGTCGCGCACGGCGGCGCCCAGAACGGTGTCGTCCTCGATCAGCAGGATGCGCATGGCGTTTCGTTTCCCTTGTTCCTGATGATACCTCTTGTCCGCCCTGGCTGACGCACAGCTGACGGTCGCGGGGTTCAGGCTTCAGCATCCCGTCAGTTTCAACGCGCATTGTCTCGCCAGGATAGCCGCACCCCGGAGCTTGCCCGATGAAGAAGATGCTGACAATTCTCGCCTTTCTCGCGGCGCTTCCAGCCGGATCGGCGCTCGCCCATGACGACCATTGTTTCGCCCCCATGGCCGACTGGCAGCCGCGCAAGGCAGTGGCCAGGCTTGCCGCGGAGAACGGCTGGACCGTGCGCCGGATCAAGATCGACGATGGCTGCTACCAGGTCGACGGCCGCGATGCCGACGGACGCCGGATCGAGGTGACCATCCATCCGAAGACATTGCAAGTGGTTGATTTCGAATACGAAGACAAGCACCGCGACTGAACCGCCGCCGTCCGTCGTTTCGGCTCGAGCCCCGCCCCACGGCGGGGCTTTTCGTTCCTGACGCCAAGCTGAAGCCGAAACCTCCAGGTTGTCAGGAAGCCCTCAGGTGGCGTCTCCAGATTGGCATCTCCGGTTCAAAGGAGACCCACGTCATGAAGAAGACCCTTGCCCTGCTCGTCGCCACAACGGCCCTGACCGCCGCCATCGGATTGCCCGCCTGGAGCGCCATGCGCAGCGAGGCGGGAGCCGGGGAACACCCCTTCGCCGCCGCCTTCGACGCCGGCCAGGAGGCGGTGGAGCTGATCTTCGTCAGTGACAGGCATGATGATGACGACGATGACCATGATGACAAGCACCGTCGGCGTTCCAGTCGCGACGATGACGACGAGGATGACGATTGCGAGGATGACGACAACGGCTGCAACAGCGCGCGCAACCCCGCGCCGGCCGGCACCGTGGCTCCGCCGAGCAACGGCCTCTTCGGCAACGGCGCGCCGCCCCGCGTTCAGGTGAACTGAAGCCGGCCGTCACGCTCCCACTTACGATGAAGGTGTTCCCGATGAAGTCCATTCTCGCAACGCTCGCGCTGACCACGGCGCTGACGCTTCCCGGCCTCGCGATGGCGCGCCCGGTCACGCTGACCACGACGCTCAACAGCTACGGCGGCGACGGCGCCTATCTCGCGCTCTATGTCACCGATGCAAAGGGCGCCTATGCGGGCAGCCTCTGGATGGCTGGCGGCAAGTCGAAATACTACCAGCACCTGTCCGACTGGTACCGCGCGACCGGAGGGGATGCGGCCCAGATCAACGGCATCACCGGCGCCAGCGTCGGCGCGGGCCGGACGCTGGAGATCACGCTCGATCTCGCCGATGCGCTCTTCGACGCGGGATACACCCTGCACATCGATGCCGCCGTCGAGGACATGCGCGACAGTCCCAACGAGGTCGCCGTGCCGCTGACGACGGCGGGTGCCGGCACCCCCGTTCGCGGCCGTCGCTACATCTCCAGCTTCACCTACGGCATGTAAGGGGACACGCTCATGATCCGCGCGCTCCATCGCTGGCCGGGTCTGCTGGCTCTGGCTCTCGTCACCGTGCTGGCGCTCAGCGGGGCGGTGCTGTCGGTGTTTCCCGCAGCAGAACGCCTGGCCTCGCCGCAGGCCGAGGCCAGGCTGTCGGTCGCGGATCTCGCCACGCGCATCCAGACCGCCTATCCGGGCGTGGAGCAGATCCGGCGTGCACCGTCGGGCCGGATCACCGCCTACTGGTTCGATGACGGCGCGCCTGGCGCTGCCATCATCGACCCGGCGACGGGGCAAGGGGTGGCTTCGGCCGACCCGAGCCAGACCCGGCGTTGGCTGACCAACCTGCACCGCTCGCTGTTTCTGGGCGATGGCGGGCGCATGGTCACGGCGGCCGGCGCGGCGGCAATGCTCGTCCTGGCGCTGTCAGGCGCGCTTCTCGTCGCGCGGCGCGCCGGCGGCTGGCGGCACTGGTTCGCACCCCTGCGCGGCCCGCTTTCCGGGCGGCTGCATGTGGAGATCGCGCGCGTCGCCGTTCTCGGTCTCGCCCTGTCCTCGGTCACGGCCCTGTGGATGACGGCCACGACCTTCGAACTGCTACCCGTCGAGAGCTCGATGCCGGCCTTTCCGGCAAACGCGAGCGGCGAGACCGGCGTGGCGCTCGGCGCCATCGAGCTGCTGGGGCAGACCCCTGTCGCGGACCTGCGCGCGCTTAACTTTCCCTATCCCGGAGATGCGACCGACGTCTTCACCCTGAAGACGGACCGCGGCACCGGATACCTGGATCAGGGCACCGGCGCGGCTCTTGCCTGGTCCGACCTGACGGGCTGGGAGCGCGCCTTCGAAACGATCTACATGCTCCACACCGGCCAGGGCGCCGCCCTGCTCGGTCTGGTGCTCGGGCTGATGGCCCTCGGCGTGCCGGTGATGGGCGCGACGGGCGTTCTTCTGTGGCTCGCCGGACGGCGCGCCAGGCCGCGCATTCACGGCAACCAGCCCGCGGGCCGGGCCGAGACGATCCTGCTCGTCGGCAGCGAGGGGGGCAGCACATGGGGCTTCGCGGCAACGTTGCACGCGGCCCTCACAGCGGCGGGCCAAAGTGTCCACGCCGCGCCGATGTCGACCTTCGCACCCGGGCGCTACGCCCGCGCGCGGCGGATCATCGTTCTTGCCGCCACCTATGGCGACGGCGATGCGCCCGCCTCGGCGAAGGGTTTTCTCGACCGGCTGAACGCACTTGAGCGCGCGCCCGACGCCCCGCTCGCCGTTCTTGGCTTCGGCGATCGCAGCTTCCCGGCCTATTGCGCCTTCGCGCAAGAGGTCCTGGCGGCTGCAACGGCAAAGGGCTGGGCGGAGTTCGCTCCGTTCGACACCGTGGACCGCCAGTCGCCCCAGGAGTTCGCCCGCTGGGGACGGACGCTCGGCTCGGCGCTCGGGATCGAACTGGAGCTGGCCCATCAGCCGGTTCTTCCCACCTGCGAAACGCTCACCCTTACCTCGCGCCGCGACTATGGCGACGAGGTGCAGGCACCCACCGCGATCCTGCGCTTCGCCCTGCCCAGGACGACGCTCTGGCAGCGGCTGAGCGGACAGGGCTTCGCGCGCTTCCAGGCAGGCGATCTGATCGGCATCCTGCCCGAGGGCTCCGCCGTGCCGCGTCTCTATTCGCTTGCCTCCTCCCGCCGCGACGGCTTCATCGAGATCGTTGTGAAGAAGCAACCGGGCGGCCTGTGTTCCGTCCAGCTCTCCTCGCTCGATCCCGGCGACACGGTGACGGCCTTCGTGCGCCGCAATCCCGGCTTCAGGCCGGGGCGGGGCCGTACGCCGCTGATCCTGATCGGCGCCGGCACCGGCATCGGCCCGCTGGCGGGCTTCGTGCGCGACAACACAGGACGACGACCCGTGCATCTGTTCTTCGGGATGCGCGATCCCGGGAGCGACTTCCTCTATGGCGCCGATCTCCGGCGCTGGCAGGCCGACGGCCGCCTTTCGCGGCTCGTCACGGCGGTTTCGCGCGGGGTTCGCCCCCACTACGTGCAAGATGCGCTGCGCAGCGAGGCGGCGCAGGTGGCAGGCCTGATCCAGAACGGCGCGCGCGTGATGGTGTGCGGAGGTCGTGGCATGGCCGCCGGCGTGGCCGACGCGCTGGCAGAAATCCTTGCCCCAACCGGGCTGACGCCGGCTATGCTGAAAAGCGAGGGACGTTATGTCGAAGATGTCTACTGATCTCGTGCGCCACGCTCTGAACGGTCCCACCATGGGCACGCGCTGGTCGGCGCTGTTCCACATGCCGGCGGGGTTCGATGCGGCCCCGGTCGCGGCTGCCATGCAGGCCGCGGTGGCGGACGTGGATGCACAGATGTCCACCTGGAAGCCGGACAGCGACCTGATGCGCCTCAACGCGGCCGCGCCGGACGTCTGGGTCGCCGTGCCGCCACCGCTCATGACGGTGCTGAAGAGCGCTCTGGACATCGGCCGCGCCTCGCAGGGCGCGTTCGACATTGGCGTCGGCGACGCGGTCGCGGCCTGGGGCTTTGGCCCGAAAGACGCCAGCGCGCCGGACATTCGAAGCGCCCTCGACCGCGCCCGCCGCCCGGCGCACGAGGTCCTGGACCTCGACCCGGCGCACTGTCGGGTGCGCAAGCACGGCGCCCTGCCCCTCGATCTGTCGGGCATCGCCAAGGGATACGGCGTCGACCGGCTGGCTGATGTTGCCGCCGCCTTCGGCATCGCCAACGCACTGCTGGCCATCGACGGCGAATTGCGCGCCATCGGACTTCAGCCCGACGGCGCCGCCTGGACCGTGGCCGTCGAGCGGCCGGACCACGGGGCACGGGCGCCACACGCTATTCTTGCCCTGCAGGACGCGGCGGTCGCGACGTCGGGAGACTACAGGCATTGGGTCGAGGTCGGCGGGCGCAAGCTGTCGCACACCATCGACCCGGTGCGTGGCGGACCGCTTGCCACCTCGCCCGCCTCCGTTACGGTGGTTGCCGCGACCTGCATGGCAGCGGACGCCTGGGCAACGGCGCTGATGGTGCGAGGAAGCCGGGAGGGCGCGGAATTGGCCCGACGGCAGCATATCGACGCCCTCTTCATCGAGCGGGAGGGCGACAATCTTCGCGAAACACGCGTCGGGCGGCTGTTCGAGAGCCCTTCGCCCTCGGACGCGGCGCCAGACACGGCGATGCACGCAAGCACGGGGATGTGCGCAGGATGACCCCTATGTTTCAAGATCGCCTGAAAGTCGCCTTGCTGGCCATCGCACTGCTCGGCCTGCTGTCGGGTCTCGGATTGTGGCTGGCCGGACAACCGGACCTTGCCGCCATGGCCTGGGCGACAGGTGTCATCCCGATACTTGCGGCCCTCATCATCGAGATTGTTCGAAGTCTCGCGCAGGGCGAGGTCGGACTCGACATCGTGGCGGCGCTGTCGATGTCGGCGGCGCTGCTGTTCGGCGAGACGCTGGCGGCCTCGGTGGTCGCGCTGATGTACTCGGGCGGAACCTTTCTGGAGAGCTTCGCCGAAGGGCGCGCCCGGCGCGAGATGAGCGATCTGTTGTCGCGCGTGCCCCGCACGGCCACGCGACACCGCAATGGCGCGCTCGACGAGGTCCCGCTCGATGACATCGCGCCGGACGACCTGCTGCTGATCCGGCAGGGTGACGTGGCACCGGTGGACGGCACGGTCGAGAGCGCGCACGCGATGCTGGACCAGGCGGCCCTGACGGGCGAGTCCATGCCGGTGCGGCTGGCGCGCGGGCAGGAGGTGATGAGCGGCTCGACCAATGCCGGGGATGCCTTCGATCTTCGGGTCACGCGGCGGGCGGCGGACAGCACATATGCCGGCATCGTCCGGCTGGTCGAGGCGGCACAGGCTTCCAAGGCGCCGATGGCCCGGCTGGCCGACCGCTATTCCCTGATGTTCCTGGCCGTGACGATCGTGCTGGCGACGGCGGCCTGGTGGCTCACCGGAGATCCGATCCGCGCGGTCGCGGTGCTGGTCGTGGCGACCCCTTGTCCGCTGATCCTTGCCGTGCCGGTGGCGCTTGTCGCCGGGCTTTCGCGGGCTGCCCATTTCGGAGTTCTGATCAAGGGGGCGAAGCCCCTGGAGGCGCTGGCACGGATCAAGACGCTGATCCTCGACAAGACCGGCACGCTGACCGATGGAAGACCTCAGATCGTCTCCATCGATACATATGGCGCGCTGTCGGAAGCCGAGATCCTGTATTTCGCCGCCGCGCTCGACCAGGCGTCGAAACACCCGATCGCGCAGGCGATCGTCACCTCTGCGCAGGCGCGCGGGGCCGCATTGCCGGCTCCCGAAAACGTGGTCGAAACGCCCGGCGAAGGCGTTGCCGGCACCGTCGATGGCCGAACGGTCGTCGTCGGGGGGGCGGATTTCGTCGCCGCGCAGGTCGGCGCCGACGATCCTGGAAGCGCGCTTCTCGAGGCCGGGTCCGTGGTCGTCTCGCTTGGCGTCGACGGGAAGCTCGCGGGCCATCTCGTCATGGCCGATGCGCTGCGGTCGGGTACGGCGGAGCTGCTGTCAGGGCTGCGCCGGCTGGGGATCGGCCGCATCATTCTGGCAACCGGCGACCGCCGCGCCGTAGCCGAAGCGGTGACCGAGGGGCTCGGCCTGGACGCCCTCCGGGCCGATCTGACCCCGGACCAGAAGGTGCTGCTGGTCCTGACGGAGCGCGAGGACGGCGCGGTGATGATGGTGGGCGACGGGGTGAACGATGCCCCGGCCCTTGCCGCCGCCGACATCGGGGTCGCCATGGGCGCGCGCGGAGCGGCCGCCTCGGCGGAGGCGGCGGATGTCGTGCTGCTGGTCGATCACCTCGACCGCCTGTTGCCGGGGATCGAAATCGCGCAACGCTCGCGCCGGATCGCTGTCGAGAGCGTCGTGGCCGGGATCGGTCTGTCGATCCTCGGCATGATCGCCGCGGCTTTCGGGTACCTGACGCCCGTGCAGGGCGCGCTGCTGCAGGAAATGATCGACGTGGCGGTGATCCTGAACGCGCTCAGGGCGCTGCGGATCGAGCCGGGGCGAACAGCCGGCGACGCGAAGGCCGTGCCCTCCGCCCGGCCGCCCCGTCCGACATCCACCGCAGCGTAGCCGAGGCATCGCGCCCGGAAAAGAAACGGCACGCGCGGCCCGTTTCAAGCGGAGCCCTCGAACTGGCGGGGCGAATTGTCCACTGGCTGTTCCATGCGCTGCATGTGGCCGCCGCGCTCTATCACCAGTTCTGGCGCAGGTTCGTTCCCGCTCCCGGGCGGATCGATCCAGGCGCATGGCGCGGAAGGACAGGCCGCGCTTCTTCAGGGGCACGGCCTGTTTTCGGGTGGGACGGGGAGTTCAGGTTGCCGTCACAGCCGGCCAAGCAGCATCAGCACGACGACGACGATCAGCACGGCCCCAAGCACGCCGACGCCGGAATGCCCGAAGCCGTAGCCATAGCCGCCGAAGCGCCCGCTGAACCCGCCAAGAAGGAAGATGATAAGAACAATGACCAGAATTGTGCCGAGTGACATGACGCATTCTCCTGTTGCAGGAAGCCGCTGCGTCCTCAGCTGAGATCGGACATGCAGCGGCATCATGAGGGTGCGGGCCGGCGCTCAAGCCGCGCGGCCCGTCTCGTCGTTTGCGGATCGCTCCGCGGTTGCTACGCGTCGCGCACGGCGTCCTTGATGCTGCCGACGGCATTCTGGATCTTGCCCTCGATCTTGTCGGCCTTGCTCTCCGTTTCGAGCTTCGCGTCGCCGGTCGCCTTTCCGACGGCGGTCTTGAACTTGCCCTTCACAACCTTCGCGGAGCCGATCACCCGATCCTTGTCCATGGTATTTTCCTTTGCCAGGCACATGCCCACCGAAACCCGGTGAACCGCCGCGATCATGGCATCCTCGCCCCCGCTCCATACTGATGCAGGTTGGTCCGTCCCGCATGGCGCGCTGGTCGCGCTGCCGCCTGGCGGCTCAAGGCGCTTGTCGAGCAACGGCGGGCTGGACGAAACTGCCCCTCGCGCCGACGCTGACCTGTCCGCTTCGCAAGGCAACGAGGCCGTGGCCGATCTTCGCGCCGGCCGCTTCGAAGGCGCCGCGGTCCTGGTTGTCTGAAGCCAGCGTATCGGACAATTCCACCACCACCACCAATATAGATCAATGCGCGCCGCGTCATGGCGGGCAACACTCCGGCCTGCAGTGCGAGCGCCCTCTCGCAACTGCCGATCTTTCGTGGACCGGCGCTGCCCTTTCCACGACTGTCACATGGAGAACCGTCATGAACTCGACCCTCAAATCGAAGCCGGCCGCGCCCCGTTCCGCGGGAGCCGCATCGGCGGGCGAGCGCGAAGGCGCCGCCAGGATGCAGGCGATGGTCTATGCCGCGCCCGGACAGATCAAGCTGCAGGACTGCCCCAGGCCGGTCATCAAGGATCCGGGAGACGCCATCGTGCGGGTCACCCATACGACGATCTGCGGCACCGACCTGCACATCTTGAAAGGCGATGTGCCGACGGCGACGCCCGGCCGCATTCTCGGCCACGAGGGTGTCGGCGTGATCGACAGCGTCGGGGCGGCGGTCACCTCATTCAAGCCTGGCGACCATGTGCTGATCTCCTGCGTCAGCGCCTGCGGCACCTGCGGGTTCTGCCGCAAGCAGATGTACTCGCACTGCACCACCGGCGGCTGGATCCTGGGCAACTCCATCGACGGCACCCAGGCCGAATATGTCCGCACGCCTCACGCCGAGATGAGCCTCTACCACATCCCCGAAGGCGCCAACGAAGAGGCGCTGGTGATGCTGAGCGACATCCTGCCCACCGGGTTCGAATGCGGCGTCCTTAACGGCAAGGTCCAGCCGGGCGGGTCCGTCGCGATCGTCGGCTCGGGTCCGATAGGTCTGGCGGCGTTGCTGACGGCGCAGTTCTACTCGCCCGGATCGATCATCATGATCGACCTCGACGACAGCCGGCTCGAGATCGCCAGGCGCTTTGGCGCCACCGAGACGGTGAACAGCTCCAACGGCAAGGCGGTCGAAGCGGTGATGGCGCTGACCGACGGCGCCGGTGTCGACACGGTCATCGAGGCGGTCGGCATACCGGCGACATTCGAGCTTTGCGAGCGGCTGGTCGCGGCCGGCGGCGTCATCGCGAACGTCGGCGTTCATGGCAAGCCCGCCAGCCTGCATCTGGAGGCCCTGTGGGACCGCAACATCGCGATCACCACGCGTCTGGTCGATACCGCGACCATTCCGATGCTGTTCAAGACCGTCGCGGCGAACAAGATCGACCCGACGCTGCTGATCACGCACCGCT
This sequence comes from Stappia sp., assembly GCF_048268045.1. Lineage (GTDB taxonomy): Bacteria > Pseudomonadota > Alphaproteobacteria > Rhizobiales > Stappiaceae > Stappia. The sequence continues at coordinate 457,547 of NZ_JBLWWG010000003.1, read as the reverse complement.
TCAAGCTCGCGGAGGGCGAGGCGGCCTACAACACCTTTGCCAATGCCGCCGAGACCAAGGCGCTCAAGGTCATCATCAGCACCTGATCCGCGCCGCGCGGGCGCATCCCAGCGCCCGCGCGGCCCGAGCCCGGACCGCTTGTGCCGACCCTACTCCCGAACGGGTTCGCGCCGATCCGCCGCCTGGTTCGACAGGCCCTCCACCGCAAGATCCTCCGCACCCGGCAGCTCGGCGATCAGCAGCGCCTCCGTCACCCCGGCGGAGGCCACGACGCGGGCATCGGGGCCGACGATCACCGAACCACCGCCATAGACAAGCCCGGCCTCCGATCCGCAGTAATTGGCATAGGCGACGCACGCGCGGTTTTCATGCGCGCGTGCTGGCACCAGCACCTGCTGCACATGCTCATAGCCACGCGGATTGGCCGTCGGCACCAGCAGCAGGTCGGCCCCTGCTCCCGCCAGCGCGGCCGCGTGATGCGGGAACTCGATGTCGTAGCAGATGAGCAACCCGGCGCGCCGCCCCTCGAGCGGAAAGACCGCCGGCGCCCTGTCGCCGGCGGCGAAACCTGCCGTCTCCATCGCCCCGTAAAGCTGGATCTTGCGATAATGCGCCAGCATCTTCCCGCCGGCATCGAACGCGGAGGCGGAATTGTAGATGCGCGCACCCGCGCGCTCGGCCCAGCCGAGCGTCACGCCGCAGCCCGCCACGCGGGCAAGGTTGGCAACGCGTGCCATCCAGTCGCCATCGAGCGGCTGCGCCAGCGCGCGGTGCAGGTCCGGGCGGTTGTACCCCGGCAGGAACAGCTCGGGCATGACCAGCATGCGTGCGCCCGCCAGCGCCGAAACCCGCAGCCAGTGCTCGAGCCGGGCGAAAGCCCCGTCCACGTCGCCATCGGCGGAGGGTCCCTGATACAACGCCAGTTTCATGCTTCGGCCTTCCGGAAACGGTTGGCCCGACAATGACATATTTCATAGGATGGAGCCATCGGCCGCCGGCCCACACCCACCACTCCCACCTGCCCGTCCAAGGAGCCCCCATGCATCCGGTCACCGCGTTCGGCCCCGACTTTCCCTTTGCCTATGACGACTGGCTCGGGCACCCCGACGGACTTGGCACCATCCCCGCGGCGCGGCACGGGGCGGAAGTGGCGATCATCGGCGCGGGCGCGGCCGGCCTTGTCGCCGGATACGAGCTGATGCGGCTCGGGCTCAGGCCGATCCTCTACGAATCGGGCCGTTTCGGTGGCCGGCTTCGCTCGGAAACCTTCGAGGGTACGCAGGACGTGATCGCGGAGCTCGGCGGCATGCGCTTTCCGGTGTCCTCGCGCGGCTTCTATCACTATCTCGACCTTCTCGGATGCCGCAGCGAGCCGTTTCCCAATCCGCTGACGCCCGCAGCCGGCTCGACGGTGATCGACCTGGAGGGACGGACGCTGTTCGCCCGCAGCGCCGGGGACCTGCCGGAGCTCTACCAGCAGGTGTCGACCGCCTATCACGCGGCGCTCGAGGAGATCGCCCGCTTTTCCGGGCTTCAGGACGCGATCCGGGCGCGCGACCCGGCGCGCATCAAGGCGATCTGGGACCCGCTGGTGCGCGACTGGGACGAGCGCACCTTCTACGATTTCATCGCCTCTTCCTCGGCCTTCCGCGCCCTCTCCTTCCACCACCGGGAGGTCTTCGGCCAGGTCGGTTTCGGCACTGGCGGCTGGGATTCCGACTTCCCCAATTCCATGCTGGAGATCCTGCGCGTCAACCTGACCGAACTCGACGACAATCAGCGCTATGTGGTCGGCGGCGTCGAGCAGATGCCGCAGCGACTGTGGCGCCTTCCGGCGGATTGCGCCCACTGGCCTCAGGGCACCAGCCTGTCGGCGCTGAACGGCGGGGCGACGCGCGGGCGGGCGGTGCGCATCCGCCGCGAGACGGACGCCTCCGGCCGGCCCGGCGCACTGGCCGTCACCGATCAGTGGGGGCGAAGCGACAGCTACGACGCGGTGCTCGTCACCTGCCAGAGCCACCTCATGACCACCGCCATCGAGGTCGAGGAAGCCCTGTTCGACCAGAAGCTCTGGATGGCGCTCGACCGCACGCGCTACATGCAGGCGGCCAAGACATTCGTCATGGTCGACCGGCCGTTCTGGAAGGACCTTGACCCGGCCACCGGCCGGCCGCTGCTGTCGATGACACTGACCGACCGGCTCACGCGCGGCACCTATCTCTTCGACAACGGGCCCGACAAGCCTGCTGTCATCTGCCTGTCCTACGCCTGGATGACCGACGCGCTGAAGGTGTTGCCGCTGCCGGCGGAGAAGCGTGTCGAACTGGCGCTTTCCGCCCTTCGCCAGATCTACCCGGGCGTCGACATCGCCAGCCACATTCGCGGCAATCCGATCTGCGTGAGCTGGGAGGCGGACGAGAATTTCCTCGGGGCATTCAAGGGCGCGCTGCCCGGGCACTACCGCTACAACCACCGCATGTACGGGCATTTCATGCAGGAGGCTCTGCCGGTCGAGCAGCGCGGCATCTTCATGGCCGGCGACGGGGTGAGCTGGACCCCGGCCTGGGTGGAAGGGGCCGTGCAGACGGCGCTCAACGCGGTCTGGGGCATCATGCATCACTTCGGGGGAGAGACGCCCGCCGGGAACCCCGGCCCGGGCGACCTCTATCCCCGTCTCGGCCCCGTCGCCCTGCCGGACTGACCGATCAGGCCCGGCGCGCGCAAGGCGCCGGGCCTGATCGGTCACGCCGCGGTTCGAAGCGGCCGGCTCATGCGTCGCAGGCGACGACGGCGCGGGCGCGGAGCCTGCCGAGCAGGAGCAGTCCCAGGCCCGAGGCGGCCAGCAGCGCCCCGGCGAGGGGAATGGCCTCGTAGCCGAACCCCATCCGGATGACGGCCGCCCCGACCGCCGCGCCCAGCGCATTGCCGAGGTTGAAGGCGCCGACGTTGATCGATGAGGCCAGCGCCGGGGCATCCTCGGCGGCATGCATCACCCGCGTCTGGACCGGCGGCACGATGGCGAAGGCGGCGATGCCCCAGGCGAGCAGGCCAAGGGCGATGGCCACCTGGCTGGCAAAGAGCAGCGGCAGCACCACCATGATCGCGGCAAGCGCCAGGAGGAAGACCGCGGCCGCCCCGTCGAGCGACCAGACCGACAGCCGCCCGCCGAGCCAGTTGCCGATGGTGAAGCCAACCCCGATCAGCACCAGCGCCAGGGTGACGAAGCTCGCGGATGCGCCGCTCAGGACCTCGAGCGAGGCCGTGACATAGGTGTAGAGCGAGAACATCGCCCCCGCCCCCATCACCGTGGTGGCCATGGCCAGCAGGACGTCGGGGCGCATGAGCACGCTCAACTCGCGGCGGATTTCCGGCTTCCCGCCGGCGGCATCGCGCGGCAGCGCCAGCGCCAGCGCCGCGATTGCCACGAGGCCGAGGACGGCCGTTCCGGCGAAGGCCATCCGCCAGCCGACCTGCTGGCCGATCCAGGTGGCCGCCGGCACGCCGCCGATGTTGGCGATGGTCAGGCCCATGAACATCGCAGCCACCGCGCCGGCGCGCTCTTCCCGCGTCACCATGCTGGCGGCGACAATCGAGCCGAGCCCGAAGAAAGCCCCGTGGTTGAGGCTGGTGACAAGGCGGGAGGCCAGCAGGGTCAGATAGTCCGGCGACAGCGCCGACATGACATTGCCGAGCGTGAAGATGCCCATCAGCAGCATCAGCGCGGTGCGCTTGCCGAAACGGCTGAAGGCGAGCGTCATCACCGGCGCACCGACAAGAACGCCGACCGCATAGGCGCTGACAAGCAGGCCGGCCGTCGGGATCGAGACATCCACGCCCTCGGCGATGACGGGCAGCAGGCCCATCGGCGAGAATTCCGTGGTGCCGATACCGAAGGCACCGATGGCAAGCGCAAGAAGGGCCCAGCGCGCGTGCGGCGCCGGCATGGCCGCGCCAGGGGCGTTGACCGTTTGCATGATGATTTCTCCAGATCCCCGCAGCGCCTGTCGTCAGACGCCGCGCAGCCGGTGGCTCCCGCTCTCGCGCCCGACGGTGCGGGCGGGGCTGAGCCGGGCCGGCTCGTTTCGTTGCCCGGAAGATAGTCGTGCGGAAACGGCTTGATAATCCGCTCGCCAGGCACATTATCTGTGAAACAAATTCACCAAAGGGCCCCATGATGGACAATCGTGCAGGCGAAATGCAGGTCTTTCTGCGCGTCGTCGAGACCGGCAGTTTCTCCGAGGCGGCGCGGCTGATGCGGATGGCGCCCTCGACGGTGAGCAAGCTCGTCGCCCGCATCGAGGCGCGCATGGGCGTGCGCCTGCTCGAGCGCTCGACGCGCCGGCTCCTGCTGACCGCCGAGGGGGAGACCTACTATGAGCGCAGCCAGGCGGTGCTCGCCGAGATCGAGGAGATCGAGCGCGAGCTGTCGCAGGGCGCCAGGGCGGCGGGCGGCACGGTCAGGATCAATGCCTCCGTCGCGCTCGGCACGCTCGGCCTCGAGCCGTTGTTGCCGGCGTTCTGGCGAGACTGCCCCAACATCGTCATCGACCTGTCGCTGTCGGACGAGATCGTCGATCTCTACCTCGACCGGACGGACGTCGCCTTCCGGACCGGCAGGCTGCCGGATTCGCGCATGAACGCGCGGCACATCGGCGTGGCCCATCGCAAGATCGTCGCCGCGCCTTCCTATCTCCAGCGCCACGGAACGCCGCAACGGGCGGAGGATCTTTCCCGGCACAACTGCCTCGGCTTCAACTTTCGCCGCGCCGACCCTGTCTGGCCGCTGACGGAAAGCGGCCGCATCGTCGACCGCACCGTCTCCGGCGCGCTGCTTGCCAACAATGGCGAGACCGTGCGGCGCATGGCGCTCGCCGGAGTCGGCCTCGCCCGGCTCGGCGACTATCACGCACGCGAAGACCTTGAGGCGGGACGGCTGGTGGAGGTTCTCGCCGGGGCGGTCGAGCGCGACGAGGAGGAGATCAACGCCGTCTATCTCGGCGGCGCACGGATGCCGCAGCGGGTGCGCACCTTCCTCGATTTCGTCGTGCCTCGGCTGCGCCTGTTCCTTGCCCCCCAGGCGCGCGCGGACGACACGCCGGAGGCTCCGGCCACCTGAACGGCGCGGCGCGGCGGCCGGTTTCCGGATCAAAACTAAGACCATCGTCGCGCGCAGGTTCGTTCGTTGTGGCGGTCTCGTCACCCGATCACCTGACCCAACTTCATCGGGCCCAATTTCACCGCCCCCAGGTCAGGGCAAGCACGTCAAGGTCGCGGGCAAGCTCGAGCAGGCGTGATTTCGTGCGGTCCGACAAGGGCTTGAGCGGATGGCGCACGGCGTCGCTGCGGATCACCCCGCCCTCGCGAAAGACGGTTTTGGTCGCCCGCAGGCCGCATTGCCGGTTCTCGTGGTTGATGAGCGGCAGGCAGCGCGTCCACTGTTCGAGCGCGGCCCCGGTGTCGCCGGCAAGGTAGTTGGTCACGATCGGCCGGATCCTGTCGGGGAACATGGCCGAAGTCATCGAACCGGTCGCGCCAGCGTCGAGATCGGCCAGCAGCGTCACGGCCTCCTCACCGTCGAAGGGTCCGAGAATGTGGTCGCCCGCCGCCTCGATCAGCGCCGCCAGCTTGTCGGCGGCAAACGGGCATTCGATCTTGAAGTAGCTGACGTTTTCCAGCTCGCGGGCAAGCCGGGCCAGCAGCTCGACCGGAAGCGTCACGCCGGACAGCGGCGCGTCCTGCACCATGATCGGGATCGAAATCGCCTCGCTCGCGGCACGAAAGTGCTCGAAGATGCCCTGCGCCGCCGGAAAGAGGCCGGAGCCGTGGTAGGGCGGCATCATCATCACCATGGCCGCGCCCATGGCCTCGGCATCGCGCGCCCGACCGACGACGATGTCGGTGCTGAAATGGCTGATGGTGACGATCACCGGTACCCGGCCGGCGGTGTGTTCCAGACCGAGCTTCATCAGCCGCGCCCGCTCCTCGTCGCTCAGCAGGAACTGCTCGGAGTAGTTGGCCAGGATACAGATCGCGTCGACGCCCTGGTCGATCATGCAGTCGATGACGCGGCGCATGCCCTCCTCATCGACGCGGCCGTCGTCGTGGAAGGGTGTCGGGGCGACGGGCAGGATGCCGGTGAGCGGTGACGTCATGGCCAATTTTCCCAATCTTTCGTACAGATTTTCGAAATTCTGTCGCGCGATTGCACATCAATGCAGCGCCCGCGCGCCCTAAGCCGCTTGCGCCGACCGTAGCCGGCGAAACGGCCGGCGGCGAGCAAGTCCCCCGGCGAAGGCCGTCCCAGGGCACCCGACGGCTCCCCCCCGTCAGGGGATCTCGCGGGTCTTGATGTTCCTGAGCACGAGGTTGGTCTGGGCGCTCGCCACCGCCGGCAGGCGGAACAGGAATTCCTCGAGAAAGCGATTGTAGGCGGCAAGATCGCGGCACTGAACAACCAGGTGATAGTCGGCCTGCCCCGTGGTCGCGTAGCACTCGCGCACCTCGTCCTTGGTCTGGACGGCGCGGATAAAACCGGCAAGCTGCTCGGGATCGTGGCGCGTCAGATGCACATGCACAACCGCCTTGAAGGCCAATCCGAGCTTTTCCTCGTCGATCGAGATGCCGTAGCCGCGAATGACGCCGGCCTCTTCCAGCGCGCGCACCCGCCGCCAGCAGGAGGACGGCGACAGCCCCACCTCGCGGGCGAGATCGGCGTTGGAAATGCGGCTGTCGCGGCGCAGAAGCTCGAGGATACGCCGGTCGGTTCTGGCGATTTCTTCCATGATAATATCTTTCAAGATATATGATTTTCCCGACATGAATTGTCACGAAATCGCGGAATGATCCAGATATTTGGTCTGATTTTTCGCCTATCCTGCGACACCCTCACCAGATGCACACATTCCGGGAGGGTCTTGCCGTGAGCGACAGCGACCGAAAGCTTGACGACTACCGCCTTGCCGACCGCTACACGCGCCGGTCGGGTCGGGTGTTCCTGACGGGAACCCAGGCTCTGGTGCGCGTGCTCCTCGACCAGGCGCGGCGCGACCGGGAGGCCGGGCTCAACACCGCCGGCTTCGTTTCGGGGTATCGCGGCTCGCCGCTCGGCGGCGTCGACCTGGAGATGTGGCGCTGCAAGGACGCGCTGAAGCAGGCGGCCATCGACTTCATGCCGGCGGTCAACGAAGACCTTGGCGCGACGGCGGTTCTCGGCGCCCAGCAGGCCAGCCTCGACCCGCGCTGCGAGGTCGAGGGCGTGTTTTCCATGTGGTACGGCAAGGGCCCCGGCGTCGACCGCTCCGGCGATGCGCTGAAGCACGGCAACGCCTACGGCTCCGCGCCGAAGGGCGGCGTGCTCGTCGTCGCCGGCGACGACCACGGCTGCGTCTCCTCTTCCATGCCGCACCAGTCGGACGTGGCCTTCATGTCCTGGTTCATGCCGACGCTCAACCCGGCCTCGGTGGAAGAATTTCTCTCCTTCGGCGAATACGGGCTGGCGCTGTCGCGCTTTTCCGGCACCTGGGTCGGCTTCAAGGCAATCTCCGAGACGGTGGAATCGGGCCAGTCCCTCACCCTTCCCGACGACCGCGACTTCGTCATCCCCCCCTTCACCCCGCCTCCCGGCGGGCTGCACGTACGCCTCTCGGACCTGCCGAGCGCGGAAATCGAGACCCGCATCGGCGCCAAGCTCGACGCGGTGGAGGCCTTCGTCGAGGCGAACCCGATCGACCGGCGCATCTACGACATCGAGGATGCGCGCTTCGGCATCGTCACCACCGGCAAGGGCCATCTCGACCTGATGGAGGCGCTGCGCCTGCTGGGGCTCGACGAAGCCGCCTGCCGCAGGCTCGGCATCGACATCTACAAGGTCGGCATGGTCTGGCCACTGGCGCGCCGCGACGCGCTCGCCTTCGTCCGCGGCAAGAAGGAAGTGCTCGTCGTCGAGGAAAAGCGCGGCATCATCGAGAGCCAGTTCAAGGAATATTTCTACGACTGGCCCGGCGACAAGCCGGAGAAGATGGTCGGCAAGCACCGCGCCGCCGGCGATCCGCTGCTGCCGTGGACCGGCGAGCTCAGCCCGCTGGAGCTGGTCCCCGTCGTTGCCGAACGTCTCGACCGGTTCTTCCCCCAGGAAAAGCTGCAGGAGCGCGCCCGGACCCTGACGGCGACACCCGCGCCGGTGCTTTCCGTGCCGGGCGCGACCCGCACCCCCTATTTCTGCTCGGGCTGCCCGCACAACACCTCGACCAAGGTGCCCGAGGGAAGTCAGGCCAACTCCGGCATCGGCTGCCACGTCATGGCGAGCTGGATGAACCGCGACACCGCCGGCTACGCCCAGATGGGCGGCGAGGGCGTGCCCTGGGTGGCGGCATCGCGCTTCACCGGCAACCGGCATGTGTTCCAGAATCTCGGCGAGGGCACATGGTATCACTCCGGCAGTCTGGCGATCCGCCAGGCGGTCGCGGCGAAGACCAACATCACCTACAAGATCCTCTACAATGACGCCGTCGCCATGACCGGCGGCCAACCGGTGGACGGACCGGTGAGCGTCTCCGGCATCGCCCAGACCTGTCGCGCCGAAGGGGTGGAGCGCATCGCCCTCGTCTCCGACGACATCGGCAAGTTCTCCGGGGCCGACCTGCCCTTCGGCACCACCTTCCACGACCGGGCCGAAATGGACGCGGTGCAGCGCGAACTGCGCGAGGTGAAGGGCGTCAGCGTCCTCATCTACGAGCAGACCTGCGCCACCGAGAAACGCCGCCGGCGCAAGCGCGGCAAGATGGAGGATCCAGCCCGGTTCGCCGTCATCAACGACCTCGTCTGCGAGGGCTGCGGCGACTGTTCGGTCGAAAGCAACTGCCTCAGCGTCGAGCCGGTGGAGACCGAGTTCGGCCGCAAGCGCAAGATCAACCTGTCGAACTGCAACAAGGACTTCTCCTGCCTCAACGGCTTCTGCCCGAGCTTCGTCACGGTGGAAGGGGCGACGCGGAAAAAGCGCGGTCCGCTCGATCTCGATCTGGCGGCCCTGGCCGCCACGCTGCCCTCGCCGGCCCTGCCGGATCTCAACGAGCCCTTCGACCTTCTGGTCGCCGGCGTCGGCGGCACCGGCGTCGTCACCGTCGGCGCGCTGATCACCATGGCCGCCCACCTGGAAGGCAAGGGCGCCAGCGTCCTCGACTTCACCGGTTTCGCCCAGAAGTTCGGAACGGTGCTCGGCTATGTGCGTCTGGCGGAAACGCCCGGAGCGATCAACCAGGTCAGGATCGGCAACGGCTCGGCCGATGCGGTCATCGCCTGCGACGCGGTCGTCGCCTCCTCGCCCAAGGCCTCGGTGCTGTTTCGCCACGGCTCGCGCATGGTCATGAACCTTGCCGACATCCCGACCGGCGATCTTGTGCTCAACCGCGACGCAAGCCTCAACCTCGTGGCGCGCGAGGCGCTCGTCGCGCGGACGGTCGGGGTGGAAAACCTCTGGTCGCTCGACGCCAACACGCTGTCGGAAAAAGTGATGGGCGACGCCATCTTCGCCAACATTATCCTGCTCGGCGCGGCCTGGCAGCGCGGCATGGTGCCGGTCGGCCGCACCGCGCTGATGAAGGCCATCGAGCTCAACGGCACGGCGGCGGCGCTGAACGTGCGTGCATTCGACCTGGGTCGACTGATGGCCGCGACCCCGGACAGGATCGAACCGCTGCTTGGCGCGAGCGAGCGTTTCACCGAGACCACGGAAGAGATCATCGACCGCCGCGCCGCCTTCCTCGCCCTCTATCAGAACCGCTCCTATGCCGAGCGCTACCGGACGCGGCTTGCCGAATTTCGCAAGGCGCTGCCGGCGGAAGCACCCGAGGAGATCATCGCCGCGGCGGCACGCGCCCTGTTCAAGCTGATGGCCTACAAGGACGAATACGAGGTCGCCCGACTGCACACGCAAACGGGTTTCGCCGAGACGCTGAAGGAGACGTTCGAGGGCGATTTCAAGGTGAACTACCACTTCGCTCCGCCCTTCCTGCCGTCGTCGCGCGATGCGCGCGGCCGACCGGGAAAGCGCAGCTTCGGGTCGTGGATGACGCCGGTGCTGAAGACGATGGCCCGCTTCAAGGGCCTGCGCGGCACGCCCTTCGATCCGTTCGGCTACACCGCCGACCGCAAGCTCGACCGGGAGCTTCTTGGCTGGTACGAGCGCGTTCTGCGCGACATTGCCGCCGACTACGAACGGCTCGGCGCGGACACGGCGCGCGACATCGCCGCCGCCCCCATGGAGATCCGCGGCTATGGCCCGGTGCGCGAGGAGGCGGCGAAAAAGGTCACCGCGCGCACCGAGGAGGCGCTGCGGGCGGCGTGACGAACGGCGCCGGCGGGCCGCTTCAGCGCGCCGCCGGCTCCTCGCCCATCGCGGCCCAGCGGGCGGCGAGATGGATCAGGATGATCGCCATCGACAGCGGCACGGCGGCGGCGATCCAGACCATCGGGATGCCGAGCGTGTCGGCCGTCAGTCCCGCCTGGCGGGCGAGATAGCCCTTGGCGAAACCGCCGCGCAGACCGATGAAGCAGAAGTACAGAACCGGGCCGACGAAGACGACGACGGCGGCGCTCTGCAGCGCTTCGGCAAGATATCCGAGCAACCGCGGGCGGGCGGGAAAGACGCTGTTCAAAAGCACCGCGTCGGCGCGGGTCTTGAAGGAAAGCGTCGCGCCGAGCAGGCCGGTCCACACCATCATGTAGCGGGCGACATCCTCGGTCCAGACCGGCGGCGCGGAGAAGATGTAGCGCGCCACCACCTGGACCATCACCGTGGCGAACATGATGACGAGCGCGAGGATGGCGGCACGCCGCGCCAGCGCGTGAATGGCATCGCTCAATCCGATGACGAGGCGTCGCATGTTCGTGGGTCCCGGCTCTTTGGTTGCAGGTCGCGACGGGCCGGGGTGCGGCCCGCCGCCATGGTGTTTGTCGGCTCAGCGGGTGCTTCGCGGCGGGCCGGGGTGCGGCCCCCCACCGTGGTGTTTATCGGCCCAGCGGGTGCTTCGCGGCGGGCCGGGGTGCGGCCCCCCACCGTGGTGTTTGTCGGCTCAGCGGGTGCTGTCGGTCAGGTCGGTCCAGCGCTTGACAGCATCCTCCGGCATCAGCCCGGAGGTGTAGACCTTTTTCGACAGGTCACGGAAAGCGGCCCGCTCCTCGCCGCTCAGCCGCTGAACGGTGACACCGGCGTTTTCCAGGGCCTCGAGCGAGGTCACCGCGACGCGATCGAGCCAGGCACGGGTCGCGGCATTGGCGGTCTCCACCGCCTTGTCGACGGCCACGCGATCCGCATCCGAAAGACCGTCGTACCAGCCCTTCGACACCATGACGGCGCGCAGGGGAATGATGACCCCCGCATCGGCGAAGTTCTTCACGATGTCGGTCTGGCCGAACATGATCGGCACGAAGGCCGAGTTCAGGTAGCCGTCGACAATGCCGGTCTGCAGACCCGCCGGAACGTCCGACCAGGGCACGATGACGCCGGCGGCACCCCAGGACTGGTAGAGCGCGATCTGCGCGTCATCGAGGGCACGCATGCGCAGGCCCTGCATGTCGGCCGGCGCGCGCACCGCCTGGCTCGTGGTGATGATGCCGGACGACGGGCCGAGCGGCACCAGCGCCAGCAGCTTCACGTCCTGGGCGGCAATCGCCTCGTTGACCGTCTCGATCACCTTGCCGGCCGCCAGCGCCCGGTACATGTGGGCAACGTCGTCGAAGATGTAGGGAAGGCGGACACCGTAGATGAAGGGATCGATCTGCCCGACCGAGCGGACATCGGACAGCGACACCTCGAGCAGGCCGATGGAAAGCTGGTCGAGCTTTTCCGCCTCGTCGCCGATGGAGCCGCGCGGCATCTCGCGCACCTCCATGCCGGCGGCCGTGAGCGCCTCGCCGAAGGCATGGGCCCAGTTGTAGGAGCCCGACGTCTCCAGATCCGGCTTGGTGTCGAGCGCGATCTTCACCTCCGCCGAGGCGGGGCCGGCGGCGAGCAGCAGGGCGGCGAGTGCGACTGCCTTGAGTTTCATGGTCATTCCTCCCAGTTGACGTTCAGTTCACGGCGAAGCCGAAGAAGCGCGGCAGGGCAAGGCTGAGCTCCGGCCAGTAGGCAAGGGCGGCGAGCAGCAGCACCTGCACCGCCACGAAAGGCAGCGTCGCCAGGGCAAGCCGCCAGTAGTTGACGCCGGTCAGCGCCGACACCACGACCAGGCACTTGCCAAGCGGGGGCGTGATCAGGCCGATGCAGAGATTGAAGCTCAGCACGATGCCGAGATGAACCGGGTCGATGCCCTGGGCCAGCGCCTGCGGCGCGAAAAGCGGCACCAGCAGCGACAGGGCGACGGGCGTGTCCATGAACATCCCGGCCACAAGGAAGACCGCGAGCAGGAAGAACAGATAGCGCGCGCCGGAGAGGCCAAAGCTCTCGACCCAGCTTGCCAGCGCCTGCGACCAGCCCATCTGCCCGGCGAGATAGCCGAGCACGGAAATCGCCGCCAGGATGATGAAGATGGTACCGGTGAGCTTGGCCGTCGCCTCGACCGCGTCGATCAGCATGCGCCAGCTCAACCCGTCGTAGAAGCGCCCGGCCACGAGCGCGCAGAGCACGGCGATGGCCGAGCCTTCCGTCGGCGTGGCAAAGCCGAAAACCAGCGAACCGAGGATCACGACAGGCAGGCAGAGCGCGGGCGCGGCGCGCAGCAGGCTCGGCCAGAAGGCGGGAATGTCCGCTCCCTCGCCGCCCGGATGGCCCCGCCAGTGGGCGATGATCGCGTTGAGCGCCATCAGCGAGGCGGCGAGCAGCAGGCCCGGAATGACGCCGGCGACGAAAAGCGCGGCGACGGACGCGCCGGTCAGGCCGCCGTAGATGATCATGATGATCGAGGGCGGAATGATCGGCCCGATCATCGAGGAGGCGGCGGTGATCGCGCCGGCATAGACCTTGTCGTAGCCGCGCTCCGCCATCGCCGGCACGAAGGTGCGCGACAATGCGGCCGCATCGGCCACGGCCGAGCCGGAAATGCCGGCGAAGAAGACGCTGGTCAGGATGTTGACGTGGCCGAGACCGCCGCGAAACCGGCCGACCAGCGACAGCGCGAAATCGATGAGACTGCGCGTCACCCCGGCGCGGCTCATGATCTCGGCCGTCAGGATGAAGAGCGGCATCGCCATGAAGGCGAAGACATCGAGCTGCGCGAAGATGCGCTGCGGCAGGATCGACAGGTACTGGGCCTTGTCGGCCGCGATGAAAGAGACAACCGACACCGCTCCCATCAGGTAGGCGAAGGCGGTGCCGCTGACGAGAAGCGCGGCGAAGACGAGGGCGACGACCCACATGGCGGTCCGATCAGACGGCTGTTGCGGCGGCGGCGGCCGGGCGCGTGCCCGTTCCGTCGGCCGGATGGGTGACAATGGAGGTGAGGTCGGCGCGCGCAGTGCGCAGGCGATCAAGATCCGGGCGCGGACGCGCCGTCTCCGGGTCGCGCGCCAACAGCGCCTCGAGGGCAAACCCAGCGGCCAGAAGATCCTCGTCGCCGCGTACCCGGCCAAGCACCTGCAGGCCGAAGGGCATGCCCTCGCCGTCGAGACCGGCCGGCAGGGTCAGCGCCGGACCGCCGGACAGGGACCCGCGATAGGTGAGCGACAGCCAGCGGTAGTAGATGTCCATCGTCCGGCCGTCGATCTGCGCCGGATAGTGCTCGCTCCAGGGGAACGGCGAGACCGGAACGGTCGGCATCAGCACGATGTCGACCTCGCGCATCCGCGCATTGAAGGCGCGCAGGATGCGTGTCTGCTCCAGATGCGCCCAGGCCCGGTCGGCAAGGCTCATGCCCCGCCCGAGCTCGACGTTGGCGGCGATGTGGGGACCGAAGGTCTCCGGCGCCTCGGCGAAGACCTTGTCGAAGGCGGCGAGGAAGCTCTCCGCGCGCAGGATGTCGAACGCACGGTCCATGTCGCCGAGGTTCATGTCGAGCGGCCGGCACTCGGCCACATGCGGAGCGATGGCGGCGACGCGGCGGCGAAACACCTCGCGGATGCCCGGGTCGACCGCCGCTCCGCCGAAATCCTCGCTGTAGCCGACACGCAGGCCCGACAGCGCGGCCGGGGAGATCCGCGCGAAGCGGTCCGGGGCGGAGGGGGCCGAGAGCGGATCGTCCGGATCGTGACCCTGGATGACGTTGAGCATCATCACCAGATCACCCATGTCGCGGGCCATCGGGCCGAGCACCGAGATGGTCGACCAGCCGAGCGGGCGTGCCGGATGAGCCACCACATCGGCCGAGGGACGATAGCCGACGACGCCGCAAAGTGCCGCAGGCAACCTGAGCGAGCCGCCCGTGTCGGATCCCGTGCATAGCGGCAGCAGGTCGACGGCGAGCGCCGCCGCCGATCCACCCGAGGAACCGCCAGCCAGACGCTGCGGATCGAAGGGATTGCCCGTCGCGCCCCAGACGGGATTGCGCGAGTTCCCGCCGGCGCCAAACTCGGGAACATTGGTCTTGGCCAGCACGATCGCGCCGGCCGCGCGCAGCCGCGCCACCATCAGCAGGTCAGCCTGCGCCACATTGGAACGAAAACGCGGGCTGCCGTGGGTGGTGAGCAGACCCTCGGCGTCCTGGAGGTCCTTGACGCCGATCGGCAGGCCGTCGAGCGGCCCCAGCGGCTTGCCCTCGCGCCAGCGCTTCGTCGCGGCGGCAGCCTCGGCGCGGCCGCGTTGCGCGTCAACAACGGTCAGCGCATTGACCGCAGGGCCGACATCGGCGATGCGCGCCAGGCAGGCCTCGACGAGATCGCTCGGCGTGAAAGCGCCGGACGCGAAACCCTTGACGAGATCGATTGCCGACAGCTCGACGAGCGATCCGGCGTTCATTCTGTGGAACCGCTGGCACGGAACGTTGAACCGGTCATGCCGGGCCTCCCTCCAAAATCTTTTATTTTGCTAATGGCTACACAGGAGGGCCTGGGAGAAATAATGAGTAATCCGCAAGAGGCCATAACCAAAAGGAATTGTCAGAGCTGACTTGTCGTCTGGCGAAGGCAATTCAGGAACAGCTCGGCGGTGCCGTTGGTCTCGAACTGGTCGCGGCGCCAGAAGCAGCGCGCCTCCGACAGGAGGCCGTCGATGTCGAGCGGCAGCACGACGAGATCACCGCGAAGCGCGTGGCGCTGCGCCAGGCCTTGCGGAAACACGCCAAGCGCCGGCATCCGTCTCAGGATCTCCAGATTCAGCGTCAGCGAGACGGAAGCGATTGTGTTTTCCGGCGTGCCGAGGCCATTGCCGGCGAAGAAGGCGTCGAGCGCCCGGCGCGCCACGGACTCCGCCTGCGGCAGGATCCAGAGGTTGTCGGCAAGGTCGGCCCATTGCGGCGCGGGGTTGCGCGCCAGCGGATGGTCGACGCCGGCAACGACGACGACGGGTTCGCGAAACAGCACCATCTGCTCGATCCCCGGCAGCTCCTGCGGATGCCAGATGCGCGCGATCAGAAGATCGATCGTGCCGGCCTCGAGCTGTGGGAAAAGCGAGATGAAATGCCCCTCGGTGACGGAAACGCTCGTCGCCGGGGCGCTACGCTTGAACAGGGTGATCGCCGCCGGCAGCAGCGTCGGCGACACGGAGCTGACCGCGCCGATGGAGACGGCGCCGGAGACGCCGCTCGCCATGGCGGTCACGTCGAAGGCGGCCCGGTCCACCTGGTTGAGAACCTGCCGGGCATGTTCGGCGAGCCGACGGCCGACGGCGGTCAGATGCAGCCGGTTGCGGTCGCGCGCGACGATGGGAACACCGACGAGGTTCTCCAGTTCGGCGATCTGCTTGGAGACGGCGGGCTGGGTGACGCCGAGCATCTCGGCGACGCGCGCGACAAGACCCAGTTCCGACAGCGCGGCGATGATGCGCAGATGCCGAAGCGTGAGCGCGCTCTTGAAATGCTTGCCGTCGACCACCGTGACTTCCCCTTGCAGGCGCGGATGCGCCGGGCCTTTCCTTATCAGGCAAGGCGGACATGGGGAAACCGCGCGCGGCGCATCCGCAAGAAAGACGGCGGCGGCCGGGGCCGCCGCCGCAGGCGGGGAGGATCAGCCGTCCTTGTAGTAGTAGCTGTAGCCGTTGAGCGCCGGGGCGCCGCCAAGATGGGCGTAAAGCACCTTCGAGCCCTCGGGGAAGTAGTCCTTGCCGATGAGATCGATCATGCCCTGCATCGACTTGCCCTCGTAGACCGGGTCCGTGATCATCGCCTCGGTGCGGGCGGCGAGACGGATCGCATCATTGGTCTCCTGGGAGGGAACGCCGTAGGCCGGATAGGCATAATCGTTGAGGATGACGATCTCGTCCTCGCGCACGTCCCGGCCGAGCTTCACGAGGGACGCGGTGTTGTCGACGATCTCGCGCACCTGGGCGCGGGTCTGCTCCGGGGTCGCGGAGGCGTCGATGCCGATCACCCGGTCGGCGCGGTCCTGCGCGGCGAAGCCGACGATCATGCCGCCCTGAGTGGAACCGGTGACCACGCAGACGACGATGTAGTCAAAGGTGAAGCCGAGCTCCTCCTCCTGCTTCGCCACCTCCTCGGCGAAGCCGACATAACCGAGTGCGCCGTATTTGTGCACCGAGGCGCCGGCGGGAATGCCGTAGGGAACGCCACCGGCATCGCGCACCGACTGCATGGCGTCTTCCCAGCTCTGGCGGATGCCGATGTCGAAGCCGTCCTCGACGAGGCGGCTGTCGGCGCCCATCAGTCGGGTCATCAGGATGTTGCCGACCCGGTCGTAGACCGCATCGTAATGGGGCACCCACTTCTCCTGCACCACCACGCATTTCATGCCGATCTTGGCGGCGGTCGCCGCGACCATGCGGGTGTGGTTGGACTGGACGCCCCCGATGGAGACGAGCGTGTCGGCGCCCGACGCGATCGCGTCGGGGACGATGTACTCCAGCTTGCGCAGCTTGTTGCCGCCCATGGCGAGACCCGAGTTGCAGTCCTCGCGCTTGGCATAGATCTGCACCTTGTCGCCAAGCGCCGCGCTGAGGCGCGGCAGATGCTCGATCGGCGTCGGGCCGAAGGTCAGCGGATAGCGTTCGAACTCTTCAAGCATGCAGGCGTTCTCCGGTTGGCACTGGAAAAACGCTAACAGAAAGCGCGTGAAAGAGGCTTTCGAACTTGCTCTTCCGTTTTTGTCAATTTCCTTCATTATCCAACTTCATGACAGAAATTAGAAAATCTTACGGAAAAATATGAAAGAAACTTTCACGAGCGAACTCGACCGAATTGACCGCAACATCCTGCGCGCGTTGCAGGAGGATGGCAGGCTTTCCAACGCGGATCTGGCGAAGAAGGTCAATGTCAGTGCGCCAACATGCCATCGGCGCACGCAGCGGCTCTTCGAAGAGGGTTATATCGCCGGCGTGCGCGCCCAGGTCGCCCCGCAGGCGGTGGGACTGGGCGCGGTGGTGATGGTTGGCGTCGTGCTCGACCGGTCGACGCCGGAGAGCTTCGCCGCCTTCGAGCAGGCGGTATCGGGCCTGCCGTTCGTGCTCGACTGCAATCTCGTCGCCGGCGACTTCGACTACCTGATGAAAATCCGGGTGCGTGACATGAGCGACTTCAACCGCCTGCACGGGCAGACGCTGATCGCCCTGCCGGGCGTGCGCCAGACCCGGACCTTCTTCGTCATCAAGGAGGTGAAGGACAACGCCCCCCTGCCCTTCTGACCCCTCGCCCGCCGTAGGCTAAAGCTGCCAGACGAAGAGCAGAACTGGAATGCTGACAAGGACGACGAGCGCCTCGAGCGGCAGGCCGAGACGCCAGTAGTCGCCGAAGGAAAAGCCGCCGGGGCCGAGAATCAGCGTGTTGTTCTGGTGGCCGATGGGCGTCAGGAAGGCACAGGAGGCGCCGATGGCGACGGCCATCAGGAAGCCGTCGGGAGCAACCCCGAGCGAACCGGAAATGCCGATGGCGATCGGGCACATGACGGCGGCGGTGGCGGCGTTGTTCATCACGTCGGACAGGAACATGGTCACGACCAGCACCACCGTCAGGGCGACGATGGCATTGCCGCGCGCCACGGTGGAGACCAGAACGTCGGCGACGAGACGCGCGGTGCCGGTTTCCTCCATGGCCCCGGCAACGGGAATGAGCGCGGCGAGCAGCACGATCACCGGCCAGTCTATCGAGGTATAGACCTGGCGCAGCGGCACGGTGCGCAGGACCATCGAGGCCAGCACCCCGGCGGCGAAGGACACGGCGGCCGGCAGCAGACCCAGCGCGGCGATGAGAATGGAGACGCCCATGATGATCGCGGCGGTCCAGGCGCGCCGCGCATCGGGAATGCGCAATTCGCGCTCGGCCAACGGCACGCAGCCGGCGTCGGCGGCGAATTCGGAGAGCGCCTCCGCCGGGCCCTGCATCAGCAGCAGATCGCCCGGCTCGAGCCGCATGGTGCGCAACCTGGCCGTCGAGCGGCGCCCGCTGCGCGACACGCCGAGCAGGTTGACGCCGTAGCGCGAGCGCAACGCCATGTCGCGCGCCGAACGGCCGACGACCTGGGATTCCGGCCGCACCACGAGCTCGCGCAGCACCATGTCGTCGCTTTCGCTCGAACGGGTCGTCTCCTCGCCGTCCTCGCCAGCATCATCCGACTTGCCCGACTTCTCGCCGGAAACCGCCTTGGCGGAGGTTTTGGCCGAGGCCTTTACCACTGCCTTGACCTTCTCCTTCGGCTTTTCCGGCGTGGGGCCTTCGGGTGCGGCCTTCTCCGTCTCCGCGGTGTCCTCGCGTTCAGGCTTCTTCTGCTCCTCGAGCTTCAGACCGAGCTTGGAGAGCGCATCGGCGATGCCCTCGACATCGGCCTCGAGAACCAGAATATCGCCGGCGCGCACCCGGCGTCCGCCGTGGGGAACCCCGACGCGCACCTCGTTGCGCACGAGGCCGACGATCTGGCCATCGGCCCGCTCGATCTCGTCCTCCAGCGCCCGCAACGTCATGCCGACGGCCTTGCTGCCCTCGGGAACACGTGCCTCGGTGAGATAGCCGCCGATCTCGAAGCTCTCGCCGGCGGCGGCCTTCTTCACCGGCACCAGACGCCAGCCGATAAGAGCGACGAAGGCAACACCGGCGAGCGCGACGCTGAGCCCGACCGGAGTAAAGTCGAACATGGAAAAGCCGCCCGCACCGGTCTGGGCGCGAAAGCCGGAGACAATCAGGTTCGGCGGCGTGCCGACGAGCGTCGTCATGCCACCGAGGATGGTCGCGAAGGCAAGCGGCATCAGAACCTGACCGGGAGAAAGATCCAGCCGGGGCGCAAGCTGGAGGCAGACCGGCATCAGCAGCGCCATCGCGCCGACGTTGTTCATGACGCCCGAGAGCGCCGCCCCCAGCGCCATCAACGCGGCGAGCGTGGCGGTGCGGCCCGCCTCTCGCGGCAGCACCGTGCGGGCGAGCACGTCGACGGCCCCGGAAAGCTGGAGGCCCCGGCTCAACACCAGCACGCAGGCAACCGTGATCACCGCCGGATGGCCGAAGCCGGAAAAGGCACTATCGGCCGGTATCAGCCCGGCGACGACACAGGCGATGAGCGCGGCGAGCGCCACCACGTCATGGCGCAGGCGCGCGGACAGGAAGAGCCCCATTGCGAGCGCAAGGATCGTCAGGATCAGGATCTGGTCCGTGGTCATGAGCGGGGCTGATCTCCATGCGGTCGGGCGCAGGGCGCCAGCGGACGAGGGAAAAACGAAACGGCTGCCGTCTCCGTGCGGGAGGCCCAAGACACCGCCCGACAGGGTCGGAGCCAAAGACGACCGCAGGTCATAACACGCAGCACAGCGATATGTTCCAGGCCTTTGTCCAGACGCGCACCGCCACGGCGGCCGATCAGGGGCGCAGCCAATCGCGCCCGACTGCGTGCGACGGCTGCCCTTCACACGCCGCTAGTGCATCCGCATCCGCCTGCAGCGTATCCGGCCAGGGCACGACCTCCAGCTCCCGCCACAGCGCCTTCATGCGCTCGGCTTTCGCCGCATGGGTCGCACTGTTGTCGAGCGCGGGATTGGGCACGATGCGCATGGCGAAGATATCGGCCAGGCCGAAGGGGGCGGCGATGTCGAGCCGCCCGTCGGCCTCGAGGCGCACGGCGACCGCATGGGTTCGGCTGGCGTAGTTCAGGAGCGCCTGGTCGGTGCAGGCAAGCTGCGGATAGGGCTGGCCGAATTTCTCCGGGAACCAGAGATGAACGCGCGCCTGGTTGCGCACCTCCACGGGAAAGGAAAACCCGTCGAAGCGCCGCGCGGCGCGGCGAATGACCCTGTCCTCGGCCGCGAAACCGCGATCGCAGGCGTCGAAATAGAGAAGGTCGAAATCCCGGATGCCATGCCCCGCGGGGCGGCCGGTCAGAGCGTTCCAGACCGTCTGGTAGATGGCACCGCTCGCCAGACGCCAGTCGGGCAGCGCCAGGCTGCGGGCGAGATGGAGGGCGCGCATCACCGCTTCGTCGGTGCGCAGAATCAGTTCGAGCATCTTGCGCCGCTCGTCCTCGCCCGAGCGGGTCGGATCGCCCAGCACCTCACGGCCAAGCGGCAGGCCGGCGGCAAGGTCGGTGCGCGGTTCGGGCGATGGACGGGGCGTCATGGCCAGTCTCCCGACGGGTTTGGGCCGGTCTCCCGACAGGTTTGAGAAGGCGCGGGCGATCACCGCCCGCGCCATTGCCTGCTATGTGGCCGCCCGGGGCGGCCGGACCCGGCGCAGGGTTATCCGCGCAGCGTGCCGCCAGTCGCCTTCTCCACCGCGGCGCGGATCTTGGCGCCCACGGCCTCGATCTCAGCCTCGGTAAGCGTGCGCTCGCGCGGCTGCAGCGTGACGTCAATGGCCAACGACTTGCGTCCCGGCTCGATGCCCTGGCCGCGGTAGATGTCGAAAAGCGTCACGTCGGTGATCAGGGCCTTGTCGGCCCCGCGCGCCGCCTTGATGAGCTTCTCGGCCGCCACAGCCTCGTCGACGACGAAGGCGAAGTCGCGGCGCACCGGCATCTGGTCGCTGGCGTCGAAGGCCCCCTTCGACCGCCCGGCCTTTACCTTGGGCTCGGGCAGCGCGTCGAGGTAGACTTCGAACACCGCCATCGGGCCGTCGAGGTCGAGGGAGCGCAGCACACGCGGATGCAACTCGCCGAAGCGAGCCAGCACCGTCCTGGGGCCGAGACGCAGCTCGCCCGAACGCCCCGGATGCAGCCAGTCCGGCGTATCGGTGAAGACCATCAGCTTGTCGACCGGCGCACCGATCGCGGCGAGCACCGCCTCGGCATCGGCCCTGGCGTCGAAGACGGTGACCTCCCCGGCGCTGCCTGCCCAGTGGCGACCGGCCCCGTCGAGGCCGGCGGTGCCGCTGCGCAGGCCGGCTGCGACCATCGACTGGCCTTCCGGCGTGTCGTCGGCGAAGATTTGCCCGACCTCGAACAGCGCCACATCGCCATAACCGCGATCGGCATTGCGCTGTGCCGCCGCCGCCAGCCCGGGCACGAGGCTCGGGCGCATGTCGGACATGTCGGCCGAAATCGGGTTGGCGAGTTCGAGGCACTTCGCCCCACCGCCGAAGGCTTCCGCCTGCGGGCGGGAAATGAAGGACCAGGTAACCGCTTCCTTCATGCCGCGAACGGCCAGCGAGCGACGCGCCTGCGACCGGCGCACCTGCGCCGTCGTCAGGATACGGCCGGCGACCGCCGAGGTGCGCGGCAACGCCTCCGGGACGATCTTGTCGAGACCGACGATGCGCACGACCTCCTCGACCAGATCGGCCTTGCCGTGGACGTCCGGACGCCAGGACGGCGGCGCGACCTTGACCGCGTCGCCGGTGCCGGCGACCCAGAAGCCGAGACGGGTGAGCACGCCCTTGATCTCGGCCGGCGACAGGGACATGCCGGACAGGCGCTTCACCTCGGAGAAGGGGAAGTCGATCATCCGTTCGGTGTCGGGGATCTCGCCGACGAAAACCACCTCGCTCGGCGTGCCGCCGCACATCTCCATCACCAGCCGGGTGGCGAGATCGAGGCCGGGAAGGCAGAACTGCGGATCGACGCCGCGCTCGAACCGGTAGCGTGCGTCCGTGTTGATGCCGAGCGCACGGCCGGTGCGGGCGATGTTGACCTCGTCCCACAGCGCCGACTCGATGAGCACGTCGGTGGTTTCGCCGGTCGAGCCGGAAGCCTCGCCACCCATGATGCCGCCGATGGACTCCACACCATTGTCGTCACTGATGACGCACATGGTGTCGTCGAAGCGATAGGTCTTGCCGTCGAGGCCGAGCAGCTCGTCGCCCTCGCGGCCGCGGCGCACCACCAGATCGCCCGCGACCTTGGCCGCGTCGAAGACATGGAGCGGACGGCCGCGGTCGAAGGTCAGGTAGTTGGTGATGTCGACCAGCGCATTGATCGGGCGCAGGCCGATGGCCCTGAGGCGCTTCTGCATCCATTCCGGCGACGGGCCGTTCCTGACGCCGCGCACAAGACGCAGGCCGAATGCCGGACAGAGCGACGGCGTGTCGCCGAATTCCAGGCGCACGTTGACCGGGCAGGCACCGTCGCCACGCACCGGCTCGGGCCAGTTCTCCTTCAGCTTGCCGAGGCCGACGGCGGCGAGATCGCGGGCGATGCCAGAAACGGCCGTACAGTCCGGGCGGTTCGGCGTCAGGCCGATCTCGATGACCGGATCGTCCATGCCAGCATAGGCCGCGAAGGAGGCGCCGACGGGGGCATCCTCGGCCAGCTCGATGATGCCATTGTGCTCGTCCGACATCTCCAGCTCGCGCTCCGAGCACATCATGCCGAAGCTTTCCACATCGCGGATCTTGCCGACGGACAGCGTGACATCGAGGCCAGGCACATAGTCGCCCGGACGGCCGAGCACGCCGACGAGCCCGGCGCGGGCGTTGGGCGCGCCGCAGACGATCTGCAGCGGCTTGCCGTCGCCGGCATCGACGGTGAGCACCTTGAGCCGGTCGGCGTTGGGATGCGGCTTCGCGTCGGTGACGCGGGCGATGGTGAAGGGCTTCAGGCGGGCGGCCGGGTTTTCCACGCCCTCGACCTCGAGACCGACACGCGTCAGCGTCTCGACGATCTCCTCGAGCGTGGCGTCGGTTTCCAGATGTTCCTTGAGCCAGGACAGGGTGAATTTCATGACAGCGGTCTTTCGTGTCTCGTCAGGCCGAACGGGCGCCGGCGCAGGCAGGCCTCAGTTCGACGGGGTGAAGCGGTCCAGATCCGGCACCAGCGAGGCGCCGCCATAATTCTCCGCGAACCGGACGCCGATCTCGTGCAGCCGATCGGTCCAGCGACGGAGCTGGGCGTCGGAGATCGTGCCACCGGAAGAGATCGCCAGCGATGCCTCGACCTCGACCTGGTCGCGCAGCAGGCCCAGCTCCAGCATCGCCGCGTCCTCGGCGCGGTACTTGTCGAGCCAGCCCGCGGTCACCGTCGCGATGATCACCAGCAGTGCCGCCGCGGAGGTGGCGATCGCCCACTTGGCGATGCCGGAAATGCGGCGCTCGCTCACCACCAGAAGCATGGTCGCGATGGACAGGAAGGCGACGATGCCGACCGCCGTCAAAAAGCTCTCGTAGTTGCTTTCCGCATTCGCCTCCTGGCTGGCGCGCAAGGTGGTGATGCGGTCGCGCAGATAGAGGACGGGATCGGCCTGGACGCCGAGCCCGTCGCGGAAATAGGCGTCGCAGAAGCGCAGCCGGCCGCGTTCGCCGGACTTGTCGGCGCACACATCGACGAAGGAGCGCTGCGCCGCCGAAATTCCCGCGGCTGCCCCCGCGGTCTGGGCATGAACCAGCGGCGTGGCGGCCGCCGACAGGAAAACCGCAAGCAGCAGCGCGCCCAGGGCGCGGTGAAGGACCTTGGAGATCATCGCGACAATCCTCCGAACAGGGTCGGCAGGTCGAGCGGGCGGAAGCCGTAGCGGTCGAGCCAGCGCACGTCCGCGTCGAAGAACGCACGAAGGTCGGCCATGCCGTATTTCAGCATCGCGATGCGGTCGATGCCCATGCCCCAGGCAAAGCCCTGGTAGACGTCGGGATCGAGGCCGCAATTGCGGATGACATTGGGATGCACCATGCCGCAGCCGAGGATCTCGAGCCAGTCGTCGCCCTCGCCGATCCGGACCTCGCCGCCGGAGCGGTCGCAGCCGATGTCGACCTCCATCGACGGCTCGGTGAAGGGGAAAAACGACGGACGGAAGCGCATCTTGATCTCGTCGACCTCGAAGAAGGCCTTGCAAAACTCCTCCAGGATCCACTTCAGGTGGCCGATATGGCTACCCTTGTCGATGACCAGGCCCTCGACCTGATGGAACATCGGCGTGTGGGTCTGGTCGCTGTCGCAGCGGTAGGTGCGCCCAGGCGTGATGACCCGGATCGGCGGCGTCTGCGACATCATCGTGCGCACCTGCACCGGCGAGGTGTGGGTGCGCAGCAGCATGCGCTCGCCGTCCGCGCGCGGATGCAGGAAGAACGTGTCGTGCATCTCGCGCGCCGGGTGATCGGGCGGGAAGTTGAGCTGGGTGAAGTTGAGATGGTCGGTCTCGATGTCCGGCCCCTCGGCAATGGAAAAGCCCATGTCGGCGAAGATCGCCGTCAGCTCGTCGATCACCTGGCTGACCGGGTGAATGCGGCCGGTCTCCGACGGCGCGGGACGCAGTGGCTGGGTGACATCGACGCGCTCCGACTCGAGCCTGGCGTCGAGCGCCGCCTCCTGCAGCACATCCTTGCGCGCCTGCAGGGCATCGGCGACACGCTGCTTCAGGCCGTTGAGCGCCGGGCCGGCCTCGCGGCGCTCGTCGGGCGTCAGCTTGCCGAGTGTCTTCAGACGTTCGGAGATCGAGCCCTTCTTGCCGAGGGCGGCGATGCGCACATCCTCGAGCGCGGCTTCGGTCGAGGCCGCCGCAACGGCGGCGAGAATGTCGGATTCCAGAATTTCGATTTCGGACATGACACCGTCACGATCTGCGGCGCGCGCGGCGCTTGCCGGCGCTGCCTGTTGGAATGGGTTCCGGTCTTTTAACAGACTTCTGGCGGGTTTCCAGTTCGCCGCGTCAACGGCTTGCGCGGGATCGCGGCCGAAGGGCCAGGAGCCGCCCGCAGGTCGCCACAAGACGAACCGGCGAAGACGATCAGGCGAACGGGACGGGGCTAAATCGGCCGCAGGCGGGGCCCTGCGCCAGCATGCAGGCGGCAGACGGGGGAAGGTGCGCGGCGCGCCGGGAAGAAGAGGCAAGGCTGGAGACGGCGCGCGCGGCATGCGACGCCGCGCCCCGTCGGGGCTGCGTCTCGTCGAACCGCACTGAGATGACGATCTGCGCCATTTTTCCGGCCTGTTCCGAGCCAGCGTTCACATATCGGCGCGCGGTCTCGCACGCGCCTGCCGGCCGCGGATGTTTTGGCAGATGCCGGAACGCGACGCAAGAGCGGTCGCGGCACCGAGGTGCCGCAACCACCAGGCTAGGCAGGCATGGCCCGCCCCATAAGGCGGGCCACCCGTCTCACTTGGTCAGGAGCAGCTTTTCGAAGCGGGTGATGGAGAGCCGGTAGAGGCTTCCCTTGTGGCGAATGTGCAGTTCCCGCCCGCCCTGGAACAGGACCTCGCTGTCGAGCTCGAGCGGCGCCTCGTCCTTGCGCCGCACCTGCGGCTGGACGAGGGTCTTGCTCCGCAGCCCGCGCGTCGGCCGGGACACGGTACCCTCGCTGCGGAATGCGGTTTGCTCGTTCATCATGCAGGCTCCTTTGCTGCGTGTTGCGGGACCGCGTCGGATGGATCCATCCGCCCCCCCGGCCGCCGGCTGCGACAGTCACAGATTGGAACGACTCTAAACTTGCGAGTCATTCGCAACTTAATTCCTGACTCGAATACTCATATTTATATCCCGATGCAATGCCTTTCCCGTGAGTTTTCCGTCTTTTCGCATGCGACGCCGCAGGTGGAAGGCCGGCACAAGGGTTGTGGGGGACGGTTGCGTTTTATTCTTGACTAAAAAACTCATGTTTCATACGACATTCAAGTCCGTCGCCGTCCCGCTGTGCCCAGGGGCGGCCGGAGATCCAAGCGCCAGCAAGCCACGTGTCATCTCCCTCGACGCCCAGCAAGCCACGCTTCGAAACGGTGCCGCCGGCACCGGCCAAGCGGAGGCGAGACGACAGGACATGTGCGCAAGGCATGAGGATTTGCAGCGCGCCATCGGCGAGGCGCTCGAGGCGCATGTCGCAGGCGGCGCCCCGAAACCCGTGGACGCCGCCGCCCGCGACAGCGCGCAGAAGCGGCGCATCGCGATCTGGGAGCAGAGCGACAACGTCCATTGCTCGATCGTGGGAACCTGCGCCAGCGTCGAGGACCTGAGGCGGCTGGCCCGCAAGGTCGGCATCGACCTGGCCGCGGAAACGCCCGACTATGACGTTCACGGCCATTTCGTGCGCCTGTCCACCGCCGACAACACCTTTTCCCGCGCCTTCCAGAAGCTGCTCGACCAGCGCTTCGAGGGGGCGCTGCGACGCGTCGCGAGGGCCCGTGGCGCCGACGCCCTCGCCGCTCTCTGGCGCGAGATGTGCGAGCGCGGCCAGGTCGCCCCGGCCTATTGGGCATTCATGACGCAGGCGCATGTCCCCGCGAGCCTGCGCGCCTCCGTCTTCGGCGAGGTGCACATGCTCTCGCATCTCGCCGGTGCCTCGTTCCGGCAGAAGACGGCGGAGGCGACCACGCTGCGCGACCAGCTCCACGACAGCGAGGAACGCGCCCGCCGGGTCGAGGCCGGTCTCAAGTCGGCGCTGGCCGAGCGCGATCGCGAGATCGCCGAGCTTCGTGCAGCGCTGACGGGACTGCGTGCCGAACGCGAGATGAAGGCCTCCAGCCAGCCCGAGGACGCCGCGCCAAGCGATGACACGGCGGCCCTGCGCAAGCGGCTTTCGAAGGCCGAACGCGCCATCCAGACCGCACGCGCCCGGGCTCGACTGGCAGAAGCCCGGCTGGCCGAGATCGACCGGGAGACCGGCGAGACCCGTCCGGCCCGACCGCACCCGATGGCCGCGCGGGAGGTGGCCGTGTCGCCGACGCCTGGCGGCGGCGTCTCGATCATTCCGCTCGCCGCAGGAGCGGCGGAAGCCACCGCCCCGCGCGCCGTTCTCTATGTCGGCGGCATGCACGGACATCGCGACCGGCTGCGCGGTATCGCCGAGGCCTTCAACGCCACCTTCGTCCACCACGACGGCGGCGTTGAGGATGCGCCGCAACGCCTCGACAACCTGCTGCCTTCGGTCGATTGCGTCTTCTGCCCGGTCAACTGCGTCAGCCACGACGCCTGCCTGCGCGCCAAGAAGATCTGCCAGAAGCTGAACAAGCCCTTCGTGCCGCTGCGAAGCTCCGGGCAGAGCGCCTTTCGCAAGGCCCTGCAATCCCTTGTCGCCCCTTCTCAGCGACCCCAGATAGCCACGACACACCACGACCAGGGAGATCCCTCGACATGTACATCGCGATGAACCGCTTTCGCGTGCAGCCAGGACAGGAAGACGCCTTCGAGGAGGTCTGGCGCAACCGGGAGCGGAAGCTGGCGGAGATGGACGGTTTCGTCGAGTTCCACCTGCTGCGCGGCCCGGCCGGCGACGACCATACGCTCTTCGCCTCCCATACGGTCTGGCGGGACGAGGATGCCTTCCGCGCCTGGACGCAGAGCCAGGCCTTCCGCGACGCCCACAAGAACGCCGGGGACAACAAGCCGCTCTATCTGGGCCCGCCGTCCTTCGAGGGCTTCCAGGTGGTGCTGACGGAAACAGCCTGACGGAGCCCCGCACGCGGCGCAGGACCATCGAGACGGCCCGGCCTTTCAACAAGGGCCGGGCCGTTTTTCGCTTCGGATCCGCATGCCGGGCTTGCCTGACCGACGCGCATCGCCCAAAACCGGCGCACGATCAGAGACCCGGCAAGGGAGACGCCCATGAAGATCGACGGAACCGCCTATCGCTCCATCTGGCCCGGCGCCGACGGCAAGAGCGCCTCCATCATCGACCAGACGCGGCTGCCGCATGAATTTGTCACGGTGGACCTTGGGACACTCGAGGACGCGGCGACCGCGATCCGCGACATGTGGGTGCGCGGTGCACCGCTGATCGGCGCGACCGCCGCCTACGGCATGGCCATCGCTCTCACGCGCGATGCCAGCGACGCGGCGCTCGAGAACGCACATGAAACGCTGATCGCGACCCGCCCGACGGCGATCAACCTGAAATGGGCGCTCGACGCGGCGGCGGCGCACCTGCGCCCGCTGGCGCGTGAAGAGCGCGCGGCTGCCGCATGGCGCTTCGCCGCCGATCTGTGCGACGGGGACGTTGCCGTCAACCACGCCATCGGCCAGCACGGTCTTGCGGTCATCCGCGAGATCGCCGCGCGCAAGCCGGCCGGCGAGCGGGTCAACATTCTGACCCATTGCAACGCCGGCTGGCTTGCCACCGTCGACTGGGGCACAGCCACCTCGCCAATCTATCAGGCCCATGACGCCGGCCTTGCGGTGCATGTCTTTGTCGACGAGACCCGCCCGCGCAACCAGGGCGCCGGACTGACCGCCTGGGAGCTTGGTCGCCACGGCGTGCCGCATACGCTGGTGGTCGACAACGCCGGCGGCCATCTGATGCAGCATGGCGCGGTCGACATGGTCATCGTCGGTACCGACCGCACCACGGCGCGCGGCGACGTCTGCAACAAGATCGGCACCTATCTGAAGGCGCTGGCGGCGAAGGACAACGGCGTGCCGTTCTATGTCGCACTGCCCTCCTCCACCATTGACTGGACAGTCAGCGACGGCCTGCGCGAGATCCCCATCGAGGAACGCAGCGCGGAAGAGGTCACCTGGGTCCACGGCAAGCGCGCCGACGGCACGCTCGACAAGGTGCTGATCACCCCGCAGACCACGCCCGCAGCGAACCCGGCGTTCGACGTCACCCCCGCGCGCCTCGTCACCGGCCTTATCACCGAGCGCGGCGTCTGTGCGGCCAGCGCCGAAGGGCTCGCCGCGCTCTTCCCAGAGCGCGCGCCCGCCTGACGCGGAGACCTTGGGCGCAGGCGAAAGAGCCGCTCATTCCGCCTGCGCATTTCTCAACCCGGTGCGGTTTCCAAGCCCACGCCCGCGTGCAACACTCCCCGGACCCGCCTACCTTCCAGGGAAAATCACGATGACATCACGCCCCGTTCCCGTCTTCGACGGGCACAACGACACGTTGCTCAAGCTGGAGGTGGCGGCCCGTGCCGGGCGCCCCATCTCCTTCTTCGACCGCGACAACAAGTGCCACATCAACCTGCCCAAGGCGCGCGAGGGCGGTCTTGCCGGCGGGCTCTTCGCCATGTTCATTCCCTCCCGGATCGAGCAGGACATCACCGTCAGCTACGACCCCAACGACCCCCGGCATTTCGCCGAAGTGCAGCAGCCGGCGGCATTGGGCGTCACCATGGCGATGGCCGCGAAGGCGATGCGCATCGAGCGGGAGGCGAACGGCGCCGTCGCAATCTGCCGCACGGGCGAGGACATCCGCGCGGCGATGGCGCGCGGTGCCTTCTCGATGGTTCTCCACATCGAGGGCGCAGAGGCGATCGACAAGGACTTCAACGCACTCGAGGTGCTGCACGCGGCCGGACTGCGCTCGCTCGGCATCGTCTGGAGCCGCACCAACCTCTTCGGCCACGGCGTGCCGCTCGCCTGCCCCTCGTCTCCCGACACGGGCCCCGGCCTCACCGACGCCGGCAAGGCGCTGGTCAAGGCCTGCAACGAGCTGCGGATCATGGTCGACCTGTCGCATCTGACGGAAAAGGGCTTCTGGGACGTGGCCGGGCTGACGGACAGGCCGCTCGTCGCCTCGCACTCCAACGCCCATGCAGTGACGCCCTCGGCGCGCAATCTCACCGACAGGCAGCTCGACGCCATCGCGGAATCACGAGGCCTTGCCGGGCTGAACTTTCACCTCGCCTTTGTCGATCCGCAGGGACGCATCCGCCTCGACATGCCCATTGAGCAGATGGTGCGCCATGTCGATCACCTGCTGTCGCGGCTCGGCGAGGACGGAGTGGCGCTCGGCTCGGATTTCGACGGCTGCATCGTGCCGCAGGCGATTTCCGACGCGACCGGCCTGCCGGCGCTCATCGAAGGCTTTCGCAAGGCGGGCTACGGCGAGGAATTGATCGAAAAGATCGCCTGGCGCAACTGGGTGTCCGTGCTCGAGCGCACCTGGTCCTGAGGCTGCCGGTCCCGTTGCCCGCTGGGCGGCGGGATCAGGCCTTTCCGGCGGTGCCCGCCTCCGCCTCGATCCGCTCTTCCAGATACATGGCGATGCTCTGGGCGACCGCATGCAGACGTCTCAGCTCCGCCTCGCGCCGGGTTGTCGCCAGAACCTCGTTGGGGCGGCCGCTGCGCGCGCCATTGCCGAAGCGGCCCGCGCCGCGAACAATGAAGCGATAGGCCGCGCCGTCCGGCGACTTCGGCGTGTGCAGGATGTCGCCGACGTGCTGCTCCGCAAATCGAAGAGAATCGTCGAGTGTCGGCAAAGCTTTAGTGAACCCGTTCATGACACATCCCGCCCAAGCCGGCGCCGAGGTACTTCCTGGCGACATCATTAATTGTTTAACAAATAGTTTGTGCCGATTCGCAAAAGACTCAAAACACACATTGTTTTCGCCCAGGCGGACAACCTCGGGATGCATCGTCAGGCGGCCGGGCGGCGATTGACGCAGAAAGGCGAACACGGTCTCTTGGGGCAATGAAAGACGCCCAGAAAACGCCGCCATCGCCCGCGCCCGACACGCGCGTTTCCCCAGTGCGCGCGCTGCTGCGCGAACTCTATCACGGCAACACGACACGGGCCCGCGCCTGGCAGATCGCGCTGATCGTCTTCGACCTGATGACAATCGGCTATTTCATCGTCTCCTCGATGATCTCCGACCCGAGCCATGTCGACCACAGGTTCGACTATGCGCTCGGCGCCGTGCTCAGCCTCGACCTGGCCTTCCGCCTCATCGCCGCCGCGCGCCCCGCACGCACCCTCGCCGAGTTCACGACCATCGCCGACGCGGTCGTGATCGCCTCGCTGTTCGCGAGCGCGGTCCTCGACAATCTCGCCTTCCTGCGGGTGGTGCGGATGCTCCGGCTGCTGCGCTCCTACCACCTGCTGCGCGAGCTTCGCGACCAGTCCGGCTTCTTCAAGCGCAATGAGGAGGTGATCCAGTCGGGGATCAACCTCATCGTCTTCATCTTCGTGGTGACGGCGCTGGTGTTCGTTCTCGAAGGCCACCAGAACCCGGCGATCAACACCTATCTCGACGCGCTCTATTTCACCGTCACGACGCTGACGACGACCGGTTTCGGCGACATCACCATGACCGACAGCACCGGCCGCTTCATGACGATCATCATCATGGTCTTCGGCGTCGGGCTTTTCCTGCGTCTGGTGCAGACGATCTTCCGACCGCAGAAGGTGCAATATGCCTGCCCCGACTGCGGACTGTCGCGGCACGACCCGGATGCGGTCCACTGCAAGCACTGCGGGCGGACACTCAACATCCCGACCGAAGGCGAAATCTGAGCCGGCCGCCGTTCCGCGCCAGGGCTTCAATCTGTCACATCGCTGACGGGCACCTGTGACAGATAAATTCAGTATAGTGTAACGAGATTGCCCGCATACGGTGGGAGACGACCCAGACCGACAGGCTCGAGGTGACAGATGGACTTTACCGCAGTCGAACTGGCCCGGATGCAATTCGCATTCACGGTCTCGTTCCACATCATATTTCCCTCCTTCACAATCGGCCTGGCGAGCTACCTGATGGTGCTGGAGGGCCTGTGGCTGGCCACCGGGCGGGACGTTTATCTCTCCACCTTCAAGTACTGGCTCAAGATCTTCGCCGTCGCCTTCGGCATGGGCGTCGTCTCCGGCATCGTCATGAGCTACCAGTTCGGCACCAACTGGGCCGTCTTCTCCGACAAGACGGGGCCGGTGCTTGGACCATTGATGGGCTATGAGGTGCTTTCGGCCTTCTTCCTGGAGGCCGGTTTCCTCGGCATCATGCTGTTCGGCCTCAACCGTGTCGGCCGCCGGCTGCATTTCTTCGCAACCTGCATGGTCGCCCTGGGCACCGCACTTTCCGGCTTCTGGATCCTGGCCGCGAACAGCTGGATGCAGACCCCCGTCGGCCACTCGATCAACGCCGCCGGACAGTTCGTGCCGGAGAGCTGGTTCGAGGTCATCTTCAACCCCTCCTTCCCCTACCGTTTCGTGCACATGATGCTCGCGGCCTATCTGACCACCGCCTTCGTCGTCGGCGCGGTCGGCGCATGGCATCTGCTCAAGGACAGGCAGAACCCGCTCGCCCGGGTGATGCTGTCGATGGCGATGTGGATGGCGGCGATCGTGACGCCGATGCAGATCCTCGCCGGCGACATGCACGGGATCAACACGCTGGCCCACCAGCCCGCCAAGATCGCCGCACTCGAAGGACATTTCGAAGCCCAGGACGGCGCACCACTGATCCTCTTCGGCATTCCCGACATGGAAGCCGCGGAAACCAAGTACAAGATCGAGGTGCCGAAACTCGGCAGCCTGATCCTGACCCACACGCTCGACGGCCGGGTGCCCGGCCTCAAGGACTTCCCGCGCGAGGACTGGCCCAACGCCGGTATTGTCTTCTTCTCGTTCCGGGTGATGGTCGGCCTCGGCTTCCTGATGCTGGGTATCGGCATGTGGAGCCTGTACCTGCGCTACCGCGGCAGACTGTACGAGACGCCGCTGTTCCACCGTGCCGCGCTGACGATGGGGCCGGCCGGCTTCATCGCCGTGCTCGCCGGATGGATCACGACCGAGGTCGGCCGCCAGCCCTTCACGGTCTACGGCCTGCTGCGCACCTCCGACAGCGTCTCGCCCGTCGACGCTCCGGCGGTCGCCACCTCGCTGCTCGTCTTCATTGTCGTCTACTTCATCGTCTTCGGCATCGGCGTCTACTACCTGTTGCACGCCATGGCGCAGACCCCGGGCAGCGGCAGCCAGGGCCCCGAGACCGGGGAACCCTCCCGTGCGGCCGGCGTCACCCCCGCGTCCGCCTATCAGGCGTCCCAGAAAACCGAACCGGCGGAGTAAGACAGATGGCCATCGACCTTCCCCTCGCCTGGGCGCTGCTGATCGCCACCGCCGTCTTCCTCTATATCGTGCTCGACGGCTTCGATCTGGGCATCGGCATCCTGTTTCCCGCCGCCCGCTCGGCCACCGAGCGCGACGTGATGATGAATACGATCGCCCCCGTTTGGGACGGCAACGAGACGTGGCTCGTGCTCGGCGGCGGCGGGCTCTACGCCGTCTTCCCGCTCGCCTATTCGATCATCATGCCGGCGCTCTATGCCCCGGTCATGGCGATGCTGTTCGGACTGATCTTCCGTGGTGTCGTGTTCGAGTTCCGCTTCAAGGCGCGGCCCGAGCGGCGCTGGGTGTGGGATGTGGCCTTCTTCCTGGGGTCGCTGACCGCCGCATTGGCACAGGGCATCATCCTCGGCGCTCTGGTGCAGGGCATCGAGGTCGAGGGCCGCGCCTATGCCGGCGGTTGGCTCGACTGGCTGACCCCCTTCTCCCTGATGACCGGCGTCGCCGTCGTCGTCGGCTACGCGCTGCTCGGCGCGACCTGGCTGATCTGGAAGTGCGAAGGACCGATGCAGGCGCATTTCCGCGAAAAGGCGGCGGTGATCGCGATGGCTATGCTGGCGATGATCGCCGTCGTCAGCCTGTGGACGCCGATGCTCGACGACGGCTTCGCCGCCCGCTGGTTCGGCTTCCCGCAGATCCTCTACACCGCGCCGGTTCCGCTGATGGTGCTCGGCCTTGCCGTCGTGCTCTTCCGCAGCCTGCGCGGCACCCGAGACGTGGTTCCCTTTGTTGCCAGCCTCGGGCTCTTCCTCGTCACCTACGCGGGCCTCGGCATCAGCCTGTTTCCGAAGATCGTGCCGCCGTCGGTGACCATCTGGGAGGCGGCGGCGCCTGAAAGCTCGCTGCTGTTCCTGTTCATCGGCGCGCTGGTTCTGCTCCCGATGATCCTTGGCTACACGGCCTATGCCTACTGGATCTTCCGCGGCAAGGTGCGTCCGGGAGAAGGTTACCATTGATGGCCAATCCCGGCAGCGAACAGGCCGGCGCCCCCGGCCGGGCCAACGACAGCGACAAGCCGCTCTGGAAGCGGCTTGTCTGGTTCGCCGGCCTGTGGCTTGCCGGTGTCGGCACGCTTTTCATCGTCGCAAGCCTGATCCGCGCCACAATCCTCTAGCGACGCCCCGCGCGCTCACCAAAGCGTGACGCAGGCCAGATCGTTCGTCCCTTGCTCTCGCCGCCGTTCCGACCATCCTTGCCGGAACGGCGGGCGGGTTGTCCCGCGCCCCGCGAGATCCAGGCAAGGACGACGGCATGACACCTCTTCCACGACAGCGCCTCACCAGCCCGCACAAAACAGCATGCCGGGCGGCCGCACTCCTGTCCCTGCTGCTTGCCGCGCCAGTCGTCGCCGGCCAGCCGGCGCATGCGGTCTCCGCAGGAGCCGCGACCTGCGGCGCCGACACACCCTGCGTCATCGATGGCGGCCAGTACCGCATCCGCTTTCCCGATGGCTGGGACGGCCGGACGCGGCTCGGCGCGATCGTCTTTCTGCACGGCTGGAACGGCTCCGCGGAAGCGGAAATGAAGAACCGCGCATGGGCGGCGCTCGCCAACCGGCTGAACGTCGCCTTTGTCGCCCCGCAAGGAGCTGGCAACACCTGGTCCTATCCGGGATCACCCAGCAGCTTTCGCGACGAATTCGCCTTTTTCGACACGCTTGTCGGCGATCTTGTCACGCGCTTTCCGATCCGCCGCGACCGGCTGATGGCGGCGGGCTTTTCCATGGGCGCCTCGATGGTGTGGAACCTCGCCTGCCGGCGTGGCGATCTGTTCGCGGGATACGCGCCGGTCGCCGGCGCGTTCTGGGATCCGGTGCCGCAGACCTGCCCGTCGCAACCGCCGATCCTGTTTCACGTCCACGGCACCACCGACCGGACCGTGCCGCTGCAAGGCCGTTCCATCGATGATCAATGGCGCCAGTCGGACGTGGCAGAAAGCCTCGCCGTCTGGCAGCGGCAGATGGGCGTGCCCGTTATCTTTCCAGAGCGGAAGGCGGACAGCCCCGCTCTCGTCTGCCAGCGGCAGGAAAGCCCGGACCCGAAAAGTGCCGCCATGCTCGACGTCTGCCTGCATGACGGCGGTCACAGCGTGCGCGCGGAATGGATCGCGCGGGCATGGGTTCAACTCGCCGCGCGCATGAACTGGAAGGACCGTCCGGGCGCGGACTAAGCGCGGCGTTCGCGTTCGCCTTCGCCGGACCCGCGCGGCGCGGAGCGGGCCGACATATCATCGGCGACCACCACGGCGGGCACGAGAGGCGACTTCTGCTTGCGCCAGGGCTGCGACTTGTACCAGCCAACCGCATAGGCAACGGCGATCAGCCCGGCAAAGCCGAGCCCGTTGGCGAGAAACTCGACGAAGAAATTGCCGCGTCCCCAGACCATGTCACGCAGGATGCCAATGGCCTGCGCCAGCACGAGGCTTGCCAGGAAGACGGCAAGCGACTGCTGGCCGACCTTCTGCACCACCCCAACACAGGCACCCCAGAGGTTCTCGGTTACCAGATAGCTGCCCTTGGCGCCGACGGCGATCCAGGCGAGATAGGCCAGCGCCAGAAAATGCACATAGCGCAGGATGCCGAACTCGCTCTTGATCCAGAGCGGTTCAATCATGGTGCGGATCTCGAGGAGCGCGGGCGAGGCCTCGTAGGCATGGAACCAGGCGAAGGGCACCGTCGCCAGAACAATGACCGCGGCCACCACGATCAGATCGCGCCGAACGGGCGGAGCCGGCAGCCAGCCGCGCATGAAGGCGAAGCCGGTGAAGAACAAAAGCTGCCAGGCAAAGGGATTGAAGAACCACCGCCGGTCGGACCAGGGTTCGGCCGGCAGATCGAGCAGGCGGAACGAGGCGGCGAGCCACAGGGCCGCCATCACTGCGAACACCCAGCCCCGACCGATCCGCGACACCGCCAGGATCACCGGCATCAAGGCCAGGATGACGATATACATTGGCAGAATATCGAAATAGTTGGGGACATAGGTCAGCGTCAGCAGGCCGGGCAGGTTCTCGCCGGTCCTGTCGAAGAAATGCCAGAGGTTGAGCGATCCGACGTAATCCTGTTCGAGGCCACAACAGGAAATCAGGATGCCGCTGCGCTCCACCGCGACAAGCCCGGCGGCGATGACCAGAAACTGGCAGACATGGGCCCAGTAGACCTGCCAGACCCGATGGCTGACGCGGGCCGTTCCCATCCACCACCCCTGATGGTCGAACACCTTTCCAAAGGCGATGGCCGAGGCCATGCCCGAGCAGAAGACGAAGATTTCCGTGGCGTCGGAAAAGCCGAAACGGGCCGGGATCCAAAGCGTCCAGGTGTTCTCCGGCAGGTGGGCCACGAAAATGATGAACATGCCGAGGCCGCGAAAGAAATCGAGGCGCGGGTCGCGTCGCCGCTGTGGCGGGAGCGTCGTCTTGGCGTGCATGTTCAAGGTCTGTCGTCCCGCAATTTACATATCCCCTGCGCCGGCTTCCGGGGCCGGGCGCGTCTCTCACACGATTGAATCATGGCGGATTTCAGGCGGGCACGGCGCGCAGCCGGGCATCCTGCATGATCCGCGAAGCCCGCTCCATGCCGGCCGCGCGCTCCAGCCGCTCGGCGGCAAAGCGGTCGAGGGCGCCGCGAGAGCGCAGGCGGTCCTCGAGAAGCGCCTCGGCCTCGACCGCGAGCCCGGCCTTGAGCGCCGCGTCGATGGCGATCCGATCAAAGACATCGCGCTGCGCGTGGCTGCCGCCGACCTCGAAAAGATGCGGGCGGGCGCGATGCAGGTGGTGAAAGGCGGAGAAATAGTTGCCGCGCTGGTAGGCGTCGAGACCGAGCGCGGCCGGCACCCCGGCCGTTCCGGTGATCCTGGCGATGTCTCCAGGCTCCTCGGCGTGCGCCGCCATCGAGGCAAGCATCCGGTCGGCCGCCTGCCGGCGGTCGCCGCCGCCGAGTGCCAGCATGTAGTGAAGATCGGCGAACACATTGCAGCGGTCGTCGACGCGCGCCTCGGAGAGAGACGCAAGTTCCTCCCAGCGGCCGCCGATGTTGATGCCCTCGATCTCGAGGCGCACCAGCAGCGAGGCGGCATTGGAGATATCGCGGTAGTCGTCGGTTTTCTCGGCGCGGACGTCCTCGTCGTAGAGCGCGAGCACGCGGTCGTAATCGCCGCGGTCGAGATACATCAGCGCAAGATGCCACCAGACATGCGCGCGGAAATTGTTGCAATGAGCGAAGGCGGCGGTGTTGCTCTCGAGCCAGATCCGCCCCTCGTCGGCACGCCCGGTCATGTCGTGGACATGGGCGACGGCGTGCAGGCCCCAGGCGTCGTCGGACGCCAGCGCGAGGGCCTCGTGGCCAGATCGTTCCGCCGCAACATAGTCGCCGGTTTCCTCCAGCGCGAAGGCACGACAGCCGAGCAGGTAGCCCCGCTCGGGATGGTCCTTGTCATAGGCGGACAGCACACTCTCGACGGACCGGCGCATTCCGACCGCATCGCCGAGCGCGAAGCGGATCGCGTGCACGAGCTTCATCAACAGCGGATCGGCGGGATGATCGGCGAGAGCGCCGTCGAGCCTGTCGGCCGCACGCGCGGGGTTTCCGGCGATCCAGTCGGCGAGCGCCTCGACCACCGCTGCCTCGCGCGCGCCTGCCCCGCAGCACTGCCGCGCCGCCTGGGCCCGACCCAGGTCCTCCCGGGCCACCTCGACCAGCTCGCGGCGGCCGAGAAGCAGGCAGAACAACCCGTGCGCGGCATGGCCGAGCGCGAAATCAGGGCACAGGGCCAGCGTCTCGGCAAGATGCGTCGGCGTCTCGGCCCCATGGGCGAGAAAGGCCCTCACCGTCCTCTCCCAGGGCGCCTGCGCGGCCGGGTCGGAAAGCGTCAGGGGGTAACCGTAGCGGTCGGTGAGCGTCATACCGGGTCCTTCACGTGCCTGCGGCGATGCGGCGGGGCCTCCCGAGCCAGCCCTTTCGCCGGCGTCTCCCCCCGGGACGCCGATGTCCGGACATCCGGACTTCTGCCGAGATACCCTGTGTCCAAGTCTTTCCGCGACCCAGTTGACACGCAACACACAATAACTTGTGGCCAACGTGTGCCGTGACAAGCGCCCGGCGGACGCAGGTTGCCGAGAAGGCTGCGTTTCGGGAACCGGTTTGCGCGTTCCTCCGGGATCGGCGAAACCGGTTTCCTTCCGCCCGGCGCAACGGCAGGCTAGAAACAGATCATGACAGCCCTTGCACCGCCCCTTTCCGGTACCAACCGAACCCCGCTCGCCTTCGCGCTCGCCGCGCTGGCGGCGGTCGCGCTGATCGCAGCCAACACCGGCGGCCCTCGCCTCGGCTATGCCGTGGTGATCGGCGGCGTCGCCGGCGTCGCGCTCTACCACGCGAGCTTCGGCTTCACCGCCGCGTGGCGACGCATCGTCACGGAAAAGCGCGGCGGCGGTCTGCGCGCCCAGTTCCTGCTGATCCTGCTGACATCGGCTGTCGCCTTCCCGCTGATCGCCTGGGGCGCGTCCTTCGGCATGCCGACCGGCGGCTTCGTGTTTCCCTTCGGCATTGCCACCGCCATCGGCGCGGCAATGTTCGGCCTCGGCATGCAGCTCGGCGGCGGCTGCGCCTCCGGCACGCTGTTCACCGTCGGTGGCGGCTCGACGCGCATGGTGGTGACGCTCGCCGCCTTCGTCGCCGGCTCCGTCGCCGCCACGCCGCACATGCACCTGTGGGGCCAGTTGCCGGCACTTCCCGCCTATTCGCTGGTCGCCTCGCTCGGGCCGGTGCTCGCCTTCGCCGTCACCGCCGTCGTGCTCGGGCTGATCGCGCTCTGGAGCGTTCGGGTGGAAAAGGCCGCGCACGGATCGCTCGCAGAGCCGCGGCGCACCGAATCCGTGCTGACCGGCCCCTGGTCGCCGATGCTCGGCGCGCTCGCCATCGCCCTTGTCGGCATCGCCACCTTCATTGTCCTCGGCAGGCCATGGGGCATCACCTCCGGTTTCGCGCTCTGGGGTGCGAAGATCCTGCAGGAGCTCGGCGTCACGGTCACCGACTGGCCGTACTGGCAGTGGCAGAAAGGCGCGCTAGACGCCTCGGTCTTTGCCGATGCGACGTCGGTGATGAACTTCGGCGTGATCCTCGGCGCCATGGCCGCGGCCTCGCTCGCCGGCAAGTTCGCGCCGGTGTGGAAGCTCTCGACCCGCGACCTGCTGACTGCCATCGTCGGCGGCCTGCTGATGGGCTATGGCGCTCGCCTCGCCTATGGCTGCAACATCGGCGCCTATCTCGGCGGCATCGTCTCAGGCTCGCTGCACGGCTGGCTGTGGCTGGTCTTCGGCTTCGCCGGCAGCCTTGTCGGCACGCGCATCAGACTGAAGCTCGGCATGGGCTGACCCGCGGGGCCAGCTCTCAGAACTTGCCGTCATAGGCCCGCCGACCTATCCGGCAGGCCAGCAGCGTGAAGCCCTTGCGGCCAAGGGCGGCCCGCGCCTCGCCAGCCAGTGATCCGGCATCGTCGATCCACGATCCATACCCACCCAAGGCACGGGCCACGGCGGGAAAGTCCGTTCCCTGGAAGTCGACGCCGACGTTGCCGCGCCCGCTGCCGCGCTGTTTCATTTCGATCAGCGACAGGCTTTCGTCGACCAGCACGCAGACGATCACCGGGAGCGCAAGGTCGCGCAGGGTCGCAAGCTCGCCGAGCCCCATCTCGAGACCGGCATCGCCCACGAAAACGACCACCGGGCGTTCCGGCTCGGCCAGGGCGTGGCCCATGCCGAGCGGCAGGGCACAGGCCATTGTGCAAAGCGCGGAGGATTGAAGCATCCCGCGCGGGAAGGGCACCGTCCACATCTGCGAGGCGAGGATGCGATGGGCGCCGCTGTCGGCCGTCGCCACCGTTTCGGCCGGCAGGACCTCGCGCAGGGTGCGAAACACCGTCGCCGGCCCCCAGCCCTCGGGCTCCGGCGCAAACCGCGTCGCAAGCGCGGCGCGCGCAGCCGCGATCTCGCCATCCGGCCAGGTCCGGTGCGGGGCGGCAAGGCCCGCACCGAGCGCCGAAAGCGTCGGGGCGATGCCCCCGGCTAGCAGGTGCCGGACGGCGTGCATGCCATGGTCGCGCGGCACGCAGGCGATCTCCACCACCGGCGCATCCTGCGGCCAGGGCGCACGCCAGTTGATGCGCATCTCGATGGGATCGTAACCGAGGAGCAGGATGCAATCCGACTGTCGAAGAAGCGGCAGGAGATGGGCGTCAGCCCCCGGCGACAGCCCGGCACCGCCGAGCGACAGCGCATCGACCTCGTCCAACAGGCCCTTCGCCTTGTAGCTGGTGAGCAGAGGCACATTAAGTTTCCGGCAAAAATCCGCGATTTCGGCGCCTGCGCCCTCATTGACAGCATCGACACCGGCGATTGCCAACGGACGAAGCGCGGCGGAAAGGAGTTCGCGCGCGGCAGCAAGATCCGGCCCGGCAGCGACCATGCGGCGGGCATCGAGACGGGGCGGCCGGGGCGACAGCGGTTCGCCGCAGTCGCCTTCCGCCACACTGATCGGCACATCCACATGAACCGGTCCGGGCTGGCCTTCCAGCGCGATACGGATTGCCTTGTCCA
Organism: Stappia sp.; assembly: GCF_048268045.1. Classification (GTDB taxonomy): domain Bacteria; phylum Pseudomonadota; class Alphaproteobacteria; order Rhizobiales; family Stappiaceae; genus Stappia. Next base: position 416,754 of record NZ_JBLWWG010000003.1, on the reverse strand, counting down.
TCATCGCGCCGATGGCTCCCGGGCTGGCGCGGAAGCTCGCCTTCACCACGGGCCGCAACAGTTGCTGATGGTCGAAGATCTGGTGGGTGTAGGTCTCCGCCTCTCGCCCGTCGACGCAGCCGGTGAGGAAAATCAGCGGCACCCGGTCCTGAAAGGCGTTGGCCACCACATTGACCGCATTCGCGACGCCCGGTCCAAGGGTTGCAAGCAGGATGCCGGGCGCGGCCTCGCCGCGCCGGGCCTCGGCATGCCAGACGCCCTCGGCCATGAAGCCGCCCGCGTTCTCGTGCTTGACCAGATGAAAGGCGATCCCGGCCTTGTCGAGCGCGCCCATCAGCGCGAGCACCTCGCCGCCCGGAATGCCGAAGGCATGGCCGCAGCCTGCCTGCCGCAGCTTCGCGGCAATGAGGGCCGCCCCGCTCGCGCCCCGGTCTTCGCTTGTCATGCGCCTGTTCCCTCGTCCGGTGTTTTCCCGGCGAGCGACACCGCACCGCCGGCTGCGAGATCGTCTATAGCCATCCCGTCGAGGCCAAGCCAGTCGGCGAGCACCTGCGTGCCGTCGGCACCCAGCACCGGCGGCGGGCGGCGATAGCTGACCGGTGTCCGCGAGAGCTTCAGCGGGTTGCCGATCAGCCCGACCGAGCCGCCGGCCGCGAGCGGATGCGCCATCTCGATCCGCATGTCCCTGTGGCGCAGCTGCGGATCATCAAAGACCTCATCCAGAGCGTTGATTGGCCCGCACGGCACCCCGGCCGCCTCCAGCGCCGCAATCCAGTCGGCCTTGTCGCGGGTCGCTGTGATGCGCCGGATCTCCGGCTCCAGTTCGGCGCGGTTGCGCACCCGCTCCGCGTTGCGCACAAAGCGCGGATCGCGGGCAAGCTCCGGCCGGCCGGCGATCTCGCAGAAGCGGACGAACTGGGCGTCGTTGCCAACGGCAAGGATGAAGGCCCCGTCGCGGGCCGTATAGGCATTGTAGGGCACGATGGTCGGATGGGCGTTGCCGCGTCTCGGCGGCACCACCCCATCGGTCAGATAGCCGACGCCCTGGTTGATCAGCCAGGCGACCTGCGTGTCGAGAAGCGCAAGGTCGATATGCTGGCCGTGGCCAGTCGCCGTCCGGTGATGGAGCGCGGCGAGAATGGCGCTGGAGGCATACATGCCGCACATGACGTCGGCGATGCCGACACCTGCCTTGGTGGGCTCGCCGCCCTCCTCGTCCGGCCTGCCGGTCAGCGACATAAGCCCACCCATGCCCTGGATGAGAAAATCGTAACCGGCCCGATGCGCATAGGGACCGTCTTGTCCGAAACCGGAAATCGAGCAGTAGACAAGACCCGGGTTCGACGCCGAGAGGGTCTCGTAGTCGAGACCGCGGCGGGCGAGGTCGCCGACCTTGAAATTCTCCACCAGAATATCCGCCTCGCCCGCCAGACGGCGCACCAGAGCCTGTCCGCTTTCCGAGGCAAGGTCGACGGCAAGCGAGCGCTTGTTGCGGTTGGCGGAGAGGAAATAGGCGCTCTCGCGCGTTTCGCGCCCCTCCGCGTCCTTGACGAAGGGCGGTCCCCAGCCGCGCGTGTCGTCACCGGTGCCCGGCTTCTCGATCTTGACCACATCGGCGCCCAGATCGCCAAGAAGCTGCGTGGCGGTCGGGCCGGCGAGAATGCGGGACAGGTCGAGCACCTTGAGGCCCTCGAGGGGACCTGGCGCGGGGGAGCGCCCGACGGGCGCGGAAGACGTCATGATGCTGAGGATGTCCCTTGTCTGGGTGCAGGAGGGCTAGCGACTCGCTTCAGGAGCGCAGCCGCACGACGAGCCCGAGAACCAGGCCAAGAAGGACATGGCCGACGAGCGAGGCCCAGGCAAGAGGTATGAAGCCGAGGAAGGCTGGCAGGCCGGCGGCCAGATGGGCCATGAAATAGAGCGCGAAGACCCACAAGCCGACGCCGTAGCCGAAGGCCACCACCGGCCAGGGCAGGAACGGCAGGAAGCGGTCGGCGATCGGCCGGGCGATGTAGAGATAGCCAAGCGGATAGAACAGGATGCCGACGACCAGGTGGATTGCCTCGGCAAGCGTGACGTTGTTGAAGCCGAAAACCGACTGGACGAGAGCCGCCGGCTGCAGCGGGCCACCGACCCAAAGCGGCGTGACAGCGCGGGCCCATATTTCCCACGCACCATCTGCAAAGACGCCGGCCATCAGCGTCGTGACGAGCGTCGACAGGACAAGCGGAGGAAACAGCGGTTTCACCCGGTGTGCTGCGGGGCTTGCGGTATCGGGCATGGAGGCTCTCCCTGGCGCGGGCCGTTTGGCACCGGATCGGACGGGCGCGGCCGACCTCGTCGGCGCTTTCGTCCCGCTCACAATGTCCGGGCACCGGCCTCCGCACAAATCACAGGCGGTTGAGCGGTGCATCGCCGCGCATCACGCCCGCGCGAGCCCGGCCCGACCTGCCGCCACCGCCGCCTGGCGGCGGGGTCAGGCCTCCGCCTTGCCGATCTCCCCCTTGAAGAAGGACACACCCATGGAGGCGTGGGCGGGGAGTTGCAGCGGCAGCAGGCATTCAGCCGGCGCCGTCTCCTCCGGCAGCCGCCACAGGCCACTGGCCAGCGCCAGGGCGCCGGCGCGCGGACCCGAGGTGCCAATGGCGAGAGGAACGGCCAGCGCCGGTCCCAGGATCACCGGCAGCATCGGCCACACCAGATCCGGCGACAGGGAAAAGGCCCAGGCGAACCCGGCCAGGCCGAAGAGGGTCTGCGGCCAGAGCTTCGCCGCGCAAAGACCCGCCGGCAGTGCGCGGCTGTCGCGGATCTGCGCGCCCCAGCCGATGGCCTTGCCAAACGGCAGGCCGGCGACAAAGAGCGTGACGGCAACGGCAATGATCGGCGCCATCAGCATCGCGAACACGATCTCCGACAGCGCGCCGGCGACGATGCGCGGCGCACCGCCGAAGGCCTTCCGCAGGCGAGCGTCGGCGAGAATGTCGAAAACCGTGGCGATCTTCGGGGCGAAGATCATGGTCAGGATGGTGATGAAGAGCGTCAGGCCGGTCGCCGCGTCGAAGGCGATCATCTGCGCGCCGCCGAAGGTCACGAGCCCGGCACCGATGAGCATGAAGGCCAGCCACGCCGGGGCGGAGACGAACATCAGGATCGCCAGCACGAGCTGTATGCGGCTGACGAGCGGCAATCCGCGCAGCCCGAGCAGCTTGAGGTACTGGAGATTGCCCTGACACCAGCGCAGTTCGCGGCGGATGAACTCCAGCATGTTGGGCGGGTTCTCTTCGAAGCTCTGCGTTTCTGCCGGAACCACACGGACCTCGTAGCCGGCGCGGCGCATCAGCACCGCCTCGACCTGGTCGTGGCTCAGCACCCAGCCGGACAGCGGCCCCTTTCCGGGAAGCACCGGCAGATGGCAATGAGCCTCGAAGGGCGCGATACGGATCAACGCGTTGTGGCCCCAGTAGGGACCGCAATCGCCCTGCCACCAGGCGCTTCCCAACGTGTAGGAACGCATGCCGAGGCGCATGCCGAACTGGAAGACGCGCGCAAAAGCGCTCGACGCGGGCATGCCGACGACAAGCGTCTGCAGAATGCCGAGGCGCGGATTTGCGTCCATCCTGGCGACCAGATCGAGGATCGCGGCCGCTCCCATGAAGCTGTCCGCGTCGAGCACCAGTGCGTAATCGTGGTTCGCGCCCCAGCGCTCGAGGAAATCGCGGATGTTGCCGGCCTTGAAGCCGGGATTGTCCGCCCGGCGCCGGTAGGTCACGCGCATCTCGCCCTCCCAGCGGCGGGCGAGGTCGGCGAAGACCTCCTCCTCGCGGCAGGCGATCACGGCGTCATTGGTGTCGCTCAGGACGTAGAGCGCGAAGCCCTGCCCGCGACCGGCGCGGACGAGATCGGCGACCATCGCCTCGAGACGGGTGCACACGGCCTCGACATCCTCGTTGCGCACGCAAGAGAGGATCGCCGTCGAGGCGGTGCTGGCGACGCCGGCATCGCCCCGTGCAAGCGGGCAGACCGCCGCCACCGGATCGCGGCTCAAACGCATGAGCGCCAGACCGATGGTGGCGTTCCAGAAACCGATCACCGTCCACGGCAAGGTGAGCAGGAAGCAGCCGATCATCAGCCATTCGCCGGCCGAAATGCCATTTCCGGAGAAGCTGAGGGCAAGCAGCGCCGTGAGCGCGGCCGCGCTCGAGACGACGAGAGCGCCAAAGGCCAGACGCCGCAGCCGCAGCCGGCCGGCGTCGAGCGGCCGATGGTCGGCCGCCGATCCCGGGTCTTGCGAACAGTTCAGATCCTCAAACCGCGAGGCCCCTTCCACAGACATGTGTTCTTGCCCTTTTTCCGCGAACCCGTTTGTCCCTACGACTGGCGAAGCGTTCCGGATGCGCTATACCTCACGATGGACTAAGGAGGATTTGTGACGCAGCGCAGCATGGACGCGAATATTCCCGATCGCGCAACCGCATTGTGGGCCGTCGCTCCGCATGTGCTGGAACTGCGCCAACAGGCGCTTGGCCAGTTGGCGGAGGGATCCTTGCGCGTCGTGACGCTGTTTTCCGGCGTCAGCGCCGGCACCGAAAGGCTGGTGCTGGCCGGCAAGGTGCCAGAAAGCGAATGGCAACGCATGCGCGCGCCGTTTCAGGACGGCGACTTCCCCTTTCCGGTCAAATACGGCTATGCCGCCGTCGGCAGGGTGATCGAGGGCGATCCTTCCCGCATCGGCCAGACCGTCTTTGCGCTTCATCCCCACCAGTCCCTCTTTGATCTTCCAGCCGATGCGCTGGTCCCCGTGCCCGAGGACATTCCGGCGACGCGCGCCATCCTTGTCGCCAACATGGAGACCGCGCTCAACGGGATATGGGACGCGAACGCCTCACCTGGCGATCACATTGCCGTGGTCGGCGGCGGTGTCGTCGGTCTTCTCGTCGCCCGGCTCTGCGCCCGGATACCGGCGACACGGGTGAGCGTGATCGACATCGATCCCGCGCGCGCGCCTCTCGCCCGGGCTTTTGGCGCACACTTCTGCCTGCCCGGCGATGCGCCCGGCGAGCAGGATCTCGTCATCCATGCCAGCGGCCACCCGGACGGGCTCGCGACCGCGCTGGCGCTGGCGGGAATGGAGGCGACGGTGCTGGAGATGAGCTGGTATGGCGACCGGCCGGTCGCCGCGCCGCTCGGCGGGGCGTTCCACAGCAGGCGGCTTGTCCTCAAGTCGAGCCAGGTGGGACAGGTTCCCCCGCAACGCCGTGTGCGCTGGAGCTACCGCCGGCGCATGGAGGCGGCCCTGTCACTTTTGCGTGACCCGGTGCTCGACATGATGCTTTGCGAACCGATTTCACTTCAGGATGCGCCGGCGCGCCTGCCGGACCTCCTGTCGGGGGCCTCCGGCATGCTCGCCCAGCCGATCGTCCATCCCTACGCGGAGGACGGCAGCGGCGCACCGGCCTGAGCCACCCCCAGCCCGACACGACACGCTTTTCCCGATGGAGACGACCGCATGCACGCCGTAGAAGTCCGCGACCACATCATGATCGCCCATTCCTTCAAGGGCGAGGTGTTCGGCCCGGCCCAGAAGATGCACGGGGCGACCTTCGTCGTCGACGCCGCCGTTATGGCGCGCGATCTCGACGACAACGGCATCGTCATCGACATCGGCCGCGCCCATGAGGTGCTCAAGGAAGTGCTCGCGCCGCTCAACTTCAGCAACCTCGACGAGGTTCCCGAATTCGCCGGCAAGAACACCACGACCGAATTTCTGACCCGGCACATCTTCGAGGCGCTCGCAACGGCCGCCCGTGCCGACCGGCTCGGCCGACCGGCTGGCGAATTGCACGCCATCCGCGTCACGCTGCACGAATCCCACGTTGCGCGCGCCTGGTACGAAGGCGAGATCTGATGTCGGGCGGGCGTTCCGCCGACCTTGTGTTCCTTCACCCCGGCACACTCGACACACCCACCGGCGGCTATGTCTACGACCGGGCGCTTGTCGATGCGCTCCGGCACGCCGGAATCAGCGTCGAGACCGTCTCCCTCGGGTCCGGCTATCCGGCTCCCGCACCCGACGCGCTGAACCGGGCGCGAAGCGCGTTCGAGAGCCTCGCCGACGGGCAGGCCGTGCTCGTCGACGGGCTTGCCTATGGCGTGCTCGACGAGATAGCGGCCCCCCATGCCGAGCGGCTTTGCATCGTCGCTCTGGTCCATCACCCGCTCGCCCTGGAGAGCGGCCTTGCCCGGGACAACGCGGCAAGGCTGCATGCGCAGGAAACGGCAGCCCTCGCCCTTGCCCGGCGCGTGATCGTCACCAGCCCGGCCACGGCTCGGATCGTTTCCGGCGACTTCGGCGTGGCGGAGGAGACCATCCTGGTCGTCGAGCCGGGTGCCCGGCCGGGTGCAGGACCGGTCGCGCTTCCCCCGAAGGCCGAGAGGGCGGCATCTTCCGTCCCGCGTCTCGTTGCCGTCGGATCGCTGGTTCCGCGCAAGGACTATCCGACCCTGCTCGCCGCGCTCGCGGGTCTGGAGGGGCCCTTCCGGCTCGATGTCGCCGGCAGCGACGGCTTCGACCCGTGTCACGCCGCCATGCTGCGCGCACGCGTCACCGACAGCGGTCTCGCCGGACGGGTATTCCTGCACGGCGCGCTGCCACGCCCGCAGATCGACCGGCTCTACGCCCAGGCGGACCTCTTCGTGCTCACCACGCTCTACGAGGGCTACGGCATCGCTTTCGTCGAGGCGATGGCAGCGGGCCTTCCGATTGTCGCGACGGGCGAAGGCGCGGTGCGCGACACTGTGCCCGCAGAGGCCGGCATTGTGCTTGGCAATGGCGACATCGACGGGGTTGCAGAGGCGATCCGCGACCTCCTCGCCGATCCCGAGCGGCGCATTGCCATGGGACATGCGGCGCGCCGGCACGCGGCCGGACTGCCCGGCTGGGATGAACAGGCGCACAAGGTGGCGGCGCTCCTTGAAGGCCTGACACGGGAGACATCCGCATGAGTGGTTTTTCGACGGACTGGCTCGCCGCGCGCGAACCGGTGGACCTCAGGGCGCGCAACACCACCGTGCGCGACGCTTTCCTGGCATTTCTCACCGAAAACTCCAGGGCTTCCCCGCTCCGCCTTCTCGATCTCGGGGCCGGTACCGGGGCGACGGCGCGTGCGCTCGCGCCGCATTGCCCGCAAGACACCATCTGGCGCTTCGCCGAACATGATCCCGCGCTGATCGCGGAAGCCGAGCGACGCGCAACGGCGGACGGCCTCGTCATCGAGACCGTGTCGGCGGACCTTTCCGCCGGTCTTCCAGCATCTCTTCTCGAGGGCGTCGACGGAGTGACGACGTCCGCCTTTCTCGATCTCGTCTCCGGCGGGTGGACAGCCGCACTGGCGGCGACACTTCGCGCAAGCCGCCTGCCGTTCCTGGCCATGCTGACCTTCGACGGCCGACAATCGCTCTCCCCCGCCGACCCGCTCGACGGCCGGATCGAGGCCGCGATGCGCACCCATCAGGGGCGCGACAAGGGGTTCGGTCCGGCGCTCGGCCCGGATGCCCACGCCCATGCTGTCGAGACCTTCGCCCAGGCCGGTTTCCTGGTCACGCAGGGTCCTTCCGACTGGGAGGCGCTGCCTGGCGAGGCCGCGTTTCAGAAAATGCTGGTCGATGGCTGGGCCGGTGCCGCGCGTGAGACAGGCGCCCCGGATGCCGACATCTCGCGCTGGCAGGCCTTGCGACACGACCAGATCGCCGCCGGCAGGCTGGTGACACGGGTCGGCCACCGCGACCTCGCAGCCCTGCCCCGCGTATGAAAAAGGCGGCGCGATCGCTCGCGCCGCCCAAAGACCTCAGGCGCTCACGCCTTCTCGATGGCGCAGGCAATGCCCTGGCCGACGCCGATGCACATGGTGGCCAAGGCCCGCGCCGCGCCGCGGTCGTTCATCTCAAGCGCGGCGGTGCCGAGAATGCGCGCACCCGACATGCCGAGCGGATGGCCAAGCGCGATGGCACCGCCGTTCGGATTGACATGCTCGGCATCGTCGGCAACGCCGAGCTCGCGCAGGACGGCAAGTCCCTGCGCCGCAAAGGCCTCGTTGAGCTCGATCACATCGAAATCGGTGATGCCGAGGCCGAGACGGGCCATCAGCTTGCGCGTCGCCGGCACCGGGCCGATGCCCATGATGCGCGGCGGGACGCCGGCGGCCGCGCCGCCGGTAACCCGGGCAATCGGCGTCAGGCCGTAGGCCTTCACCGCCTCTTCCGAGGCAATAAGCAGGGCGGCCGCGCCGTCGTTGACGCCGGAGGCGTTGCCAGCGGTGACGGAGCCGCCCTTGCGAAACGGCGTCGGCAGCTTGGCAAGCTTCTCCGCCGTGGTGCCCGCACGGGGATGCTCATCGGTGTCCACCACCACCGGATCGCCCTTGCGCTGGGGGATGGTCACGGGAACGATCTCACGGGCAAGACGGCCGTTCTCCTGGGCAGCGACGGCGCGCGCCTGCGAGCGGGCGGCGAAAACATCCTGATCCTCGCGCGAGACCGCGAAGTCCTCGGCGACGTTCTCGCCCGTCTCCGGCATGGAATCGATGCCGTACTGCGCCTTCATCACCGGATTGACGAACCGCCAGCCGATGGTCGTGTCATGGATCTCGGCATGACGTGAGAAGGCGGTTTCGGCCTTGGGCATGACAAAAGGCGCGCGCGACATGCTCTCGACGCCGCCGGCGATCATCAGGTCGGCCTCGCCGGCGCGGATCGAGCGGGCGGCAAGAATGACCGCATCCATGCCCGAGCCGCACAGGCGGTTGACGGTGGTACCGGGCACATCGACCGGCAGCCCCGCGAGCAGCGCAGCCATGCGCGCCACATTGCGGTTGTCCTCGCCCGCCTGATTGGCGCAGCCGTAGATCACGTCATCGACGCGGGCCCAGTCGACCTTTGCGTTGCGCTCGATCAGCGCGCGAATCGGCACCGCGCCGAGATCGTCGGCGCGCACGCTCGACAGCGCGCCGCCGAACCGGCCGATCGGCGTGCGGATGTAGTCGACGATATAGGCATGACGCATATGCTTCCCTCCCACCGGGCACTTCGAATGTCCGGCACCGTTTTCGTTGGCAGCGGTACCGGCGTCAATCTCTCAGGCATCCATATAATAATTGAACGACCGGACGGTCAATTAAAACGCATGCCGAAGGCTCCCGACTGAAGGGGCGGCGCACCGGCATGCCTCACTGACAATCAAGTAAAGACTGTGTTAACCACAAGACCAGCGCCTTGTGAAATTCGCGGCAATTTTAGAGATCGTCAACGCGGGTCTGGCAGAAATCAGGCGTTTACAGCGCCGGCATAGAAATTCCGGCCATGATCGCAGCAACCATGGATTTTGAGGAGGGCGGGACATGTCGACCGCGACGACCATTCGATCAATCATCGAAAAGCACGGCAAGCTGCCGGTTGACGCAACCTCACTTGCCGAGGATGCCGATCTCTATGCGGCGGGGCTGTCCTCCTTCGCCTCCGTCCAGCTCATGCTGGCGATCGAGGAAGCCTTCGACATCGAGTTCCCCGAGAACCGGCTGAACCGCAAGACCTTCTCCAGCATCGCCATGATCACCACGACGGTCGACGAACTGACCGGCGAGCAAAGGGCGGCGTGATGAACATCCACGCATCCGCTTCGGCAACCGACCTTGGCGCGCGGATGCGCCGGGTGGCCGCAATCGCCGCCGTCCATGCCGACGATGTGGATGCGGCCGGACGTTTCCCCTCCGAGGCCGTTTCAGCACTGCGCGCCGAGCGCCTTCTCGGCTCCCACATTCCCACCGGGCTCGGGGGTGACGGTGCCAGCGTTGGCGACATTGCCGAACTCTGCGCCATTCTCGGCCAGGCCTGCGCTTCCTCGGCAATGATTTTCGCCATGCACCAGATCAAGGTGTCGAGCCTCATCACCCATGGCGAGGAAGCTTCCTGGCATCGTTCCTTCATGGAGCGGATCGCCGGCGAGCAGCTTCTGCTCGCCTCGGCGACGACCGAAGGCGGCATCGGCGGCAACCTGCGCAACTCGATCTGCGCGGTCGAAGTTTCCGCAGGCACCTGCCTGCTCGAGAAGAACGCCACGGTGATCTCCTACGCCGAGATGGCCGACGCCATCCTCGTCACCTCGCGCGCCCATGTGGACGCCGCCGCCAGCGACCAGGTGATGACGGTCTTCCTCAAGGACCAGTACACTCTGGAGAAGACCCACGACTGGGACACGCTCGGCATGCGCGGTACCCGGTCCGATGGCTTTGTCTTCCGCGGCGAGGCTCCGGCGGAACAGATACTGCCAAAGCCCTTCGCCGAGATCGCCGCACAGTCGATGCTCGCCTATTCGCACATCCTGTGGAGCGCCGTCTGGTACGGCATATCCGCCGACGCCTTCGCCCGCGCCCAGGCCTTTGTTCGCGCCGCAGCGCGCCGCGCGCCCGATATGGCGCCCCCCGGCGCGCTGCGTCTGGCAGAAGCCTCAAGCCTGCTGCAAGGCGTGAAGGCCAGCGTCGTCGCCGCGCTCGATAGATACGAGGCCGCGCGAACCGATGAGGACAAACTCTCCTCGATGAGCTTCGCCGTCGCCATGAACAACCTGAAGATCGCCAGTTCGCAAACGATCCTCACCATCATCAATCATTGCATGCTGATCTGCGGAATCCTCGGCTACAAGAACGGCACCCCGTTCAGCCTCGGCCGGCACCTGCGCGATGCCCATTCCGCCCAGCTCATGATCTCGAACGACCGCATTCTCGGCAATACGTCGACCATGCTGCTCGTCCACAAACAGGATACCAGCCTTCTGGGCTGAGGAGGGGGACACGATGGACATGCAGACCAGCCTGCTCGACCGGCTTTTCGACGCGGGGCTCCTCATCGACACGGGCGTCGACGGCCTCTACGGCCGCAGCGGTGCCTTCGAGAGCGTCATTTCCGGTTTCGAACGCCTGATCGACGCCCATGCGCCGGCCGAGGCCAAGCCGGAGGCGATCCGCTTTCCGCCGGGCATGAACCGCGCCCACTTCGAAGGCTCGGGCTACATGAAGAGCTTTCCGCAGCTTGCCGGCACGGTGCACAGCTTTTGCGGCTGCGAACTCGACCACATGAACCTGCTGCAGTGCATCGGCGAAGGCGGCGACTGGACCGAGGGGCAGAAGGCCACCGATGTCGTGTTGACGCCGGCCGCCTGCTATCCGCTGTATCCGGTGATTGCCCGGCGCGGACCGCTGCCCGCCGGCGGTGGTCTCTTCGACCTGCAGTCCTACTGCTTCCGCCACGAACCCTCCAAGGACCCAGCCCGCATGCAGCTCTTCCGCATGCGCGAGTTCGTGCGCATGGGCACGCCCGATGAGGTGATGGAGTTCCGCGCCGACTGGATGGAACGCGGGCAGAAGCTGATCGCCGCCGTCGGCCTGGAGCCGGAGCTGGACACCGCCAACGACCCGTTCTTCGGACGGGCCGGCAAGATGATGGGCAACAGCCAGCGCGAGCAGAAGCTGAAGTTCGAGCTGCTGATCCCAGTGACCTCTGCGGCCAACAAGACCGCCTGCCTCAGCTTCAACTATCATCAGGATCATTTCGGCGAAACCTGGGGTCTTGAGACCGCGGACGGCGAGACCGCCCATACCGGCTGCGTCGGCTTCGGGCTCGAGCGGATCGCGCTGGCGCTGTTCGCCCGTCACGGGCTGGACACCGCCGACTGGCCGGCTCCGGTCAAGACCGCGCTCTGGGGTTGAAGGCAATGTTCGACCGCCTCGCGCGCCTGTCGCCGGACGGGTACCAGCCGCACGCCCTGCATTCGGCCGACCGCATCTGGCCGGAGACAAACTGCTATGTCGATCTGTGGATCGAGGTGCTGAACGGTCTCGGCCTCGATCCGCTCGCCATGCTCGGTTTCACGCTGACGCAGGACTTCGAGGGCGACCAGTTCACCTTCTTCAAGGTGCCGCTGGAAGACCTTGAGCGGCTCTATGGCATCCGCGCCACGGAACTTGCCGTCTACGAACCAGTCGAAAACCACGTCGCGGTGCAGATCGCGCGCGGCCGGCTGTGCCTCGTTGAGGTCGACAGCTTCTTCCTGCCCGATACGCAAGGGGTGAGCTACCGCATCGAGCATGGCAAGACGACGGTCGCGATCACCGCGCTCGACCTTGCCGCCAAACGCCTGCGCTACTTCCACAACGGCGGCTTCTTCGCCTTGTCCGGAGAGGATTTCGACGGCGTGTTCCAGCGCGGCATCCATGCGCAGCCCCTGCCCCTGCTGCCCTACACCGAGTTCGCCAAGTTCCCGGCCTCCGCGCCGGAGGGCGATCCGAGGATCGTGGCGCGCAAGTTGCTCGCCGACCATTTCGCCCGCCGTGCGAGCGAAAACCCGTTCCTTGCCTACAAGACGGTGTTCGAGGCCCAGATCGCGGCACTGGCCGAACGTCCCTTCGAGGACTTCCACAAATACGCCTTCAACACGCTGCGCCAGGCAGGGGCGAATTTCGAGCTCGCCGCCAGTCACCTGGCCTGGCTCGCGGACGACAGTGCATCGGGCAGCGAACTGGCCGACGAGGCGGAAGCCGCGCGCAGGATCGCGGAGACCTGCAAGACCATCCAGTTCCAGCTTGCCCGCGCCCTTGCCCGCAAGCGTTACGCCGGCCTTGCCGCCGCCCTCGATCCCGCGGCGGAATCATGGGATGCGCTGATGAGCGGCCTGGCCGGAAAGCTTGACGCCGGGCCGGCGCACGGCCGCGCGGCCTGACGCGCGCCATGCCGGATCCCTCAGTGACCAGCGCCACGACGGACCTTCTCGCCGACGCGCAATGGCAGCTCGCGGTGCTGCCCGCAGGCCAGTGGTGCGAACCTGCCGACATCACTGATGCGGCCGACTGGCTGCCGGCCTGCGTGCCGGGCACGGCGGCCGAGGCGCTGGAGCGCGCCGGCCGGTTTGACCGCACCGCGCCCATGCCGCTTCACGACAAGGATGTCTGGTACCGCTGTCAGGTGGCGCCTGCCCGCGCCGGACGGCACCGGCTTGTCGCCGAGGGACTGGCAACGATCTGCGAGGCGTGGCTCGACGGCGCGCCGATCCTCATTTCCGACAGCATGTACGCCCCTTGCGAAGTTCTGGTCGATCTGGACGGACCCGCCGAACTCATTTTCTGCTTTCGCGCGCTCGCGCCCCACCTGAAGAAAAAAGGCCCCCGCGCCCGCTGGAAGACGAAACTGGTTTGCGAGCCGGGCCTGCGGCTGGTGCGTACCACCTTCCTCGGTCACATGCCCGGCTGGTCCCCCGAGATCCACGCTGTCGGCCCCTGGCGGCCTGTCGCGCTCGTGCGCGAGGACGAAACGCTGTTGCACGGCCTTCGTATCCTCGCCGATCTCGCCGCCGACGGCACGGGCCGTCTTTCGGTGTGCTTCACTCCGGGCCGCGGCTATCGGGGCGATGCATCCGCGCGCGTCTCCTGTGCAGGGGGCAGCGCCGATCTGGTCGAGGACGAGACCGGTACCCTGCACGCCCATCTGGAGCTTGCCGGCGTCGCCCCCTGGTGGCCGCACACCCACGGAACGCCGACGCTCCACGACGTGATGCTCGACGTCGGCGACGACCGCCACCGGCTGGGCCGCACCGGCTTCCGCCGGATCGAGGTCGAGCGCGATGCCGACGGCGCCGGCTTCGGCCTTCGCATCAACGGCGTTTCGGTCTTCGCGCGTGGCGCCGTCTGGACCTCGGCCGACATCGCGGGGCTGTCGGGCACCCGCGAGGCCTATCTGCCCTGGCTGCGGCTTGCACGCGAGGGCAACATGAACATGCTGCGGATCGGCGGGACGATGGCGCCGGAGGCGCGCCCCTTCTTCGAGGTCTGCGACGAACTCGGCATCCTCGTCTGGCAGGACCTGCCCTTCGCCAATCTCGACTACCCGGCAACCGATCCGGTCTTCGCCGAGACCGTGCGGGCCGAGACGGAAGCCCTGCTTTCGGCAAGCTCCTTCGCCCCATCGCTCGCCGTCATCTGCGGCGGCAGCGAGATGCACCAGCAGGGTGCCATGATGGGTCTGCCGGAAAGCCGCTGGAAAGGACCTCTCACCGAGGAGATCCTGCCGGATGTCGCCGCCCGCGTCCGCCCGGACGTCCCCTACGTGGCGAACTCGCCCTCCGGCGGCACGCTTCCGTTCTCGCCCAATGCCGGCATCGCCCATTACTATGGCGTCGGTGCCTACCGCAGGCCGCTGGAGGACGCGCGCCGCGCAAACGTGCGCTTCGCCGGCGAGTGCCTGGCGTTTTCCAACGTGCCGGAGCCAGCCAGCCTGGCCGGCGCGGAAACCGCGCCGTGTCACCATCCGGACTGGAAGCGTGGCGTGCCGCGCGACCGCGACGTCGGCTGGGACTTCGAGGATGTGCGCGACCACTATGTGCGCGATCTCTACGGGGTCGATCCGCTCGATCTGCGCTACGGCGATCCGGCGTCCTATCTCGATCACGGCCGGGCCGCCGTCGCCGAGGTGATGGAAGCCACCTTCGCTGAGTGGCGGCGGCCCGGTTCCTCCTGCCGGGGAGCGCTGGTGTGGACCTTCCAGGACCTGATGCCGGGCGCTGGCTGGGGCGTGGTTTCCTGCGACGGGCAACCGAAATCCGCCTTCCACGCACTCGCTCGCGCCTTCGCCCCGCTGCGCCTGAGCGTGACCGACGAGGGCACCAACGGGCTCGCGATCCACGTCGCCAACGACCTGCCCGCCCCGCGCCGGCTGAAACTGCGGCTGGCCTGCCTCAGGCACGGCGCGCTTGCCATCGCCAGCGGCGAGACCGAGATCGGCATCGATGCGCATGGCGCGGCAAGCCTCGCGGCAACCGACCTGATCGGTGCCTTCTTCGATGTCACCCATGCGTTCCGTTTCGGACCGCCGGCGCATGACTGCGTACATGTCTGGATGGAGGATGCGGAAACGGGGGAGCTTCTGGACGAGGCCTTCCACTTCCCGCTTGGTCGGGCGAAACCGGCCGGCACTGCCCGGATCGAGGCCCGTGTCGAGGCAGAAGACGGCGGCGGCTACAGGCTTTGCCTGAGCACCGACCGCCTTGCCCGCAGCGTGGCGATCCTGGACGAGGCGTTCCTGCCGGAAGACAACTGGTTCCACCTCGCGCCGGGCCGGGAGCGCGTCTTGCGGCTTTCGCCCCGCGACGGCGGGACCGACGCACGCCCTGGCGGAACCGTCCGCGCCCTCAACGCCGATCCGGTTTCCTACTCCGCCGCCTGAATTCGGCTTGCGGACTGCACCCGGCGCGCTGCGGCGGCCGCACGGGCCAGCACCGGCGCGCGGTCGGCGATATGGGTCAGATTGTGGTCCGCGCCGGGGAGCGTCATCACCGAGACATTGGGATAGGCGGCAAGCCGCGCATGGCTGCGGCCGAAGAAGATGTCGAGCTGGTCCAGGCCGGGGTCACCCTCGCTGAAGACGAGCTCCACCTTGACGTCTCGCGCGGCAAGGCTGGCCAGCCCCTGGTGAACCCGAGCGAAGAGGCGCGAGAACGGCAACAGGCCGAAGAGCCAGGGAGCAAGCCGACGCTCGCTTTCGCGAAACGCCCGCCGCGACAGGTCGAGGACGATGGCGCCCAGCGCCACCTTGCCGGCGACAAGCCGGCGCAGCTTCTCCGTGTCGAACAGCTTGCGTCCATAGGCGCTGGCGGAAACGTTGCCAAGCCTCAGCACCTCGCCGACGTCATCGCGCGGATCCCACAGGAAGCGCTGCAGGTTGACGGCGATGACATGGCCGACCCGAGGGTCGGCGACCGCCCCGTTGAGTGCCAGATAGGCGCCGCCGCAGGAGCCAACCACCACCGCCGCGTCGCCGCCCCACCAGAGCTGGCAAAGATCAAGCGCGGCTGAAAGCTCCGCCACCTGCCCGCCGTGGTAGTGAACCACCTCCGGCCCAGCCGCACGGGCGCGGCTGTCGCCGACATCGGCGAGATCGAAGCGCAGCGAGGGAATGCCGGCCAGCGCCAGCACGCGCGCGGCAAAGGTGCCGCCGCGCGCCCAGCCGGCACGCGGGTTTCCGCCGGCGCCGAGGAGGATCACCGGACGCACATCGCACCGCGCCATGCCGGTGACACGGGTCGGCTCGCACCACACCCCGACCAGCGCCTCGTCGGGGCCGAACACGCAAAACCGCTCGCGAAACCCGTTCCCCGCCTGAACCGCGCCAACGACGCCGGTCATGGCGCGATGGGCGGTTTCGGGCATCTCGTTCCGGCGCACCGGGATGTTTCGCGCCAGAAACCGCGTGATCGCAGTGCAATCGCCTTCAGGCGGCACGGAGAGCGTGGGATCGGACACGGCGTCCGCATAGCCGGCAAATGTCCCCCCGCTGCATCCCGGCCGCGCTCCGATCGCCCGTGCGAAATCCTCCTCCGCCGACGCATCCGGGCGTGCCAGCACCTGCACCGCGAGCCCTTGGGGCACAGTTTCCGGCGTCAACGCCATACCGCGCAGCTCGTCGGCCAGGCCCGCCGACATCGGCAGGCCGGCAACGACGAGCGCCTCCCCCTCGCCCACTTCGGGCGGGCTGCCGGTCATCTCGCCGATCATCGCCGCGCGCAGCTGAAGCTCGCGCAGGAATGCCCGGCCCCGCAGCACCGGCGCAAGAAGAACGAGGCCGGCGGCCGTCTCCGGCGCGGCGCGCGCCCATTCGGCGGCAAGAGGCGCGCCGAGGCCGAGGCCGATCACCGCGACGCGGACGACGCCCGTCTCCGCCTGCAAGGTGTCGCATGCGGACGACAGCGCCTCGCGGAACGGGTCAAGTCCGACCACGTCGGCCGCGGTCGACAATGCGTCGCCCGACCCCGGCTGGTCATAGCGCAGCACTGGATACCCGAGACCGGCAAGACGGTCGGCGAGAATACGCAGGGCACGACGCAGGGAGAGTGCGTCGAACCCCCAGGGTTCAACGATGACGATGCCAACCTCGGCATGACCTTCCCGCGCCGGAAGATGCAGCAACCCGGCCGTCCCGGCGAAAGTCACGGGACGCAGCGGCGGCAGCGGAATATCGGATATGTCTGTCATCGGCGTTCCAGAGCCTTGCAGGTCCTCTCCTCCGCGCTCAGGCGCGGGATCTGCCGCTCGATGGCGACAAGCTGCGGGCGGTCGCCGGTGTCATTCGGCTGGATGGAGAGCGGATAGTCGCCCCACCAGTCGCCGGCCGCCCAGATCGTCCAGCCGGCCCAGATGTCCGGACGCGAGTTGAGAAAGCCCGTGACCTGCGCCAGCCCGCTGTAGCAGTCGGGGCGCGCGTGACCGCCGAACTCCCCGAGGAAGGCGCGGTTGCCGGTCTCCTCCATCCAGTCGGTGACCTTGCGCAGCGCCGCCATTGCCTCGCCGACCCGGTTGCAGGCGGTCTTGGTGCCCGAATAGTCATCGTCGAGATACTGATGAATGTCGAAGCCGTAGTGGTCGATCGGATCGACCACGCCGCGCATCACCTCGGCGTTCGAGCCGCCCGGCTGGTCGGCGTACCAGTGGACGGCAGCCGTCCAGATCGTACCCGGCACGAGCAGGAAATTGTCGGCGCCGGTCTCGCGGATGGCGGCGATTGCCGCATTGGCGGAGGGCAGCCAGTCATTTGCGTCGATGTAGGCCGGCTCGTTCATGATCAGATAGATGACATCCTCGCGCCCGGCGTAGAGCTTGCCGAGCTTGCGCCAGAAATCGGCGAAAGCCTCGACCGGCACGGCCTTCGAACCGATGAGGTCGCCGTAATACTTGGCGAAATTGCTGGGATCGAGCACGACGGTCATGCCAAGACCGGTCGCCGTCGCCACCGTGTCCTGCAGGCGCTTCAACTCCGCCTGGTCGAAGGCGGCGAACTGCTTCTTCTGCAGCCGCTCCCAGCGGAACGGCAGGCGCACAACGTTCATGCCCTTGGAGCGCAGATATGTGAGCGTCTTCGTCGAAGGATAGGTGTAGTTCTTGCCGAAGACACCGGGCAGAACGTCGCTGAACTCGGCACCGGCCGCATTGGCCCCGCGCAGACACTCCGCAGCGCCCGCCGGCATTGCCGTCGTCAGGGCGAGCACCATGCCGGCCACCGTCAGCAGCTCACGAATGCCCATTGTCCCCGGCTCCCACCGTACGCACCTGTCGCTCCCCCTCATGCGGCTCGTCCCGCCGAACGCGCGCCGCGCGCCAGCGCAGCGTCAGGAAAGTCGTCGCCGCATTGTCGACCTTCCAGTGGCGGATCACCCAGCGCCGCGAGATCAGATGCAGCGCCAGAAGCTGCGCCAGCGCGGCGATGGCGACGCCCTCCGGGCCGTAGTGCTCGCCGAGCACATAGAGCAGTCCGAGATAGACCAAAAAGACGACGCTGCGGATCTTGAGCAGATACCCTTCGCCGCCGCCGATCATCATCAGCCAGGTGCCGGGGCCGAAGAATGCATGACAGATCGCACCGACGGACAGCAGCACAAGCACCGGGAAATGTTCGACGAAGGCCGGGTCGAAGAGATGCAGCACGAAGGGACCGACGAAGAACAGGAAAACGCCGCCGGCAAGCGCCAGAACGAAACTGCCCGCCGACAGCATCGCCACCAGACGCTGGGCTCCGTCGTGGTCGCGCTCCTGAAACCGCGCCGAGATCAGCGGCACGCCGACCGTGTCGATGGCCAAGACAGGCAGGATAAGCAGCGAGGCGATGCGGTTGGCGACGAAATAGAAGGCGGCTATGTCGAGGCCGATGGACAGGCCGATCAGGATCGTCTCGAGATAGAGCGCGGCCGCCTGGAAGAAGCCGTTCGCCGAGAAGTTCAGCGTCTCCTTACGCCATTCCCGTGTCGGCACTTCCCGTCGGGCGGTATTCTGGCGCAGGAAGGAAAGCCCCTCCTGGGCCACGAAGCAGGCGACCTGATAGCCGACCACCAGCGCCAGCAGGCCGGCGACGACGCCGGCGGCCTCGGCGCCGCCCTCCAGCAATCCGGCCCATGCGAGGAAGACCAGCGCGACGCTGCACAAAAGCCGCCACAGGTTCTCGCGCGGCACCAGCGCCAGCACGATGCGCGCGTGAACCAAAAAATAGCTCTGCAGATATTCGCTCAGCGTGAAGATCGCGCCAAAGACAAGCGCGATCGGCAGCGCGTTGTAGGGCGAGGCCAGGTGCCCGGCAAAAGCCCATATGCCAAGTGCCGCGAGCAACTGGCCACCGCAGCCGATCGCGAGCCAGACGGCGTTGTAATAGAGGATCGACTGGTTGGTCTGGCCTTTTGCGTGCGTCGACAGCCGAAAGTGCTTCACCAGCAGCACCTGCTGGCCGAACACCGCGATCAGCCCGAGCGACGACCCGACCGAAAACAGGAAGATATAGAGACCGTATTCCTCGGTATCGAGCGCATGACTGGCGGCAAAGAGCAGCGCGAAGCTGAGCACCGTGCTGCTGCCCCGGCTGACCAGCGACCAGAACAGCTTTTGGAATCCCTTGCCGGCGATGACCGTGCGGATGCGGGCGATCATGAAGCGGCCCTCTCGCCTTCACTGCGCGCCTGCTGCGCCGCGCGGTCGACGGCAAGCTCCAGAAGCGCGGTGTAGTCGGCGGCGATCTTCGGCCACAGATAGGCACCGGCCGCGGCGAGGGCATTGGCCGAGAGGCGTTCGTAGAGGTCAGCATCATCCGCGACCTCGGCGATCCGCCGCGCGAGCGCGTCCGCATCTCCAGGCGGGAAGAGGAAGCCGGAGCTCCCATCGCTCACGGTCTCGGCAATGCCGCCGAGATCGGACCCGATCACCGGCACGCCATGGGCAAAAGCCTCGATGGCGACGCGGCCGAAAGCCTCGCGACCGACGGAGGGAAAGACAAGGAGATCGACCTCGGGGAAGAATTCGGCCGGATCCGCCCAGCCCAGGAAACGGGTGCGCTCCGACGGAAAGTCCTTGCGCATCGTGTGTTCATCCTCCGGCTTTCCGGTGCCGGCGATGACGAACTCGACCGCCCGCTTGCAATCGAGATCGCGCGCTGCCCGGCCGAGAACGTCGAGCCCCTTGAAAGGCCGGTGAACGCCGATGAAGCCAACCCGGAACGGGCGTCCCTCGGGCATGCGCCGCGAGGTTGCAGCCACGTCGCCATCGATCACGCCCGGGATGCAACGGGTCTCGGCGCGCGAGAAATAGCCCGCATCGAGATGGCGCGCGACAATGCTCGGCGTCTCTCCGCACACCGCATCGACACAGCGCGAAAAGAAACGCTTGCCGAGCGAGGAGATCTCGCATTCCCGGCAGCGCGGCTCGCAATTGCGGCCGTTCTTCTGCATGACGCTGCGCCAGCACAGGAGGAAGGCGTTGCGCAGCGTATGGGCGACAGGTATGCCCTCGCTGTGGGCCGCCGCCCAGGAGGCCACATTGATGTTCTCGATGCTGTCGGTCAGCAGGACATCCGGACGGAACTCGGCGATCTCTCGACGCATGGCGGAAAAAGCGCGCGGATTTCCGTTTTCCAGAACGTGCCACACCGCCTTCTTCCACAGCGGACGACCGGGTTTCCAGTAGTTCCAGTCGATGTTGGTGCTGGCGATCCGGTGGACGCGTACGCCCTCGTAGGTCTCGCGCAAGTCCTCGTCGCCGACCGTCAGGACGAGCACCTCATGGCCTTCGCTCATCAGCATCCGTGCGACGAGCAGCGCCGAAACGGGCGCTCCGCCTTCGAAGTGCGGGGGAAAGGCCCCACAGGCCATGAGTACGCGCATTGCGGTGACTTTCAGTCCTTTGTCGCCTTCGCGTCGAGCGGCGTTCCGCGTCGCGAAGACTGGGTCTGCAGGTGGTTTCCGGCCTGTTGGCGCAGGAAGGGTAGCGCGCGAGGGGTTAACCCCCCGTATTGGAAAACGGCAAGCCCCGTCACCGGCGCGAATAGCACTTAACATCAAATTGACGCTTCGCAATCCGCAAGTGACGTCGGGTCGCAGGAAAGGCACTGTTTGCCAAGATCGCGGCCAAAGAGCGACGTGCAACGGGATGTTCATTCCCGCCGCATAGTGTCCGTCGCTACTTGCAGAAAGACGCCGCACGCTCTTGCGGCCGTCATGGCGCAGGCGCCGCAAAGACCTGGGGGAACACCGGTGCAGCGAGTTGGGATCACACCGAAACCGACAGTCGCGCAAACGCTCAAGCAGCGGATCAGGACAGCGGGCCTGCGCGTCATCGCGGCAAGCCGCCTGTCGTCGCTGATCGGCCGGAGGTATCGTGGGCGCGGCGTCATCCTGATGTTTCACGACTTCGTGCGCGACCCGGAGCGGACGCTCGGGCAGGGATGCCGGGTTCCCGATTTCGAGGCGATCCTGCATCACCTGCGCCGGTCCGGCCGAGATATCGTCTCGCTCGACGATGCGATGTCCCGCCTTGCCGGCGGCAATCCCCGTCCCTTCGCGGTGCTGACCTTCGACGACGGCTACCGCTCGAACCGCACCCTTGCCCTGCCCGTGCTCGAGCGCCACGACGCGCCGGCGACGATCTATGTGCCGAGCGGAGCGATGGACCGCACGCTCAATGCCTGGTGGCTTGGGCTCACCGCCCTGTTTCGAGAGCACGATACCCTCGACATCGCGCCGATGGGCGTCCGCTTCCATTGCCCGACCCGACAGAGCAAGGTCGCCGGCCTCGGCCGCGCCATTGCCTGGGTCTGGCAGGACTTCCGTCGGGCAAAGGCCTTCGCACCAGTCTTCGCCGCCCATGGCATCTCGCTCGAAGGGCTTGTCGACGCGGAATTCATGGATGCCGGCGAAGTGCGCGAACTCGACCGCCACCCGCTCGTGGAAATCGCCGCCCACACGCGGACCCACCGTGCGCTGAGCCTGCTTGCCCGCGACGACGCCAGGGAGGACATCGCCGGCAACAAGCAGGATCTGGAGCAGTTGCTCCAGCGCGAGGTTCCGCATTTTGCCTATCCTTATGGGCCGCCCTCGATCACCGGCACGCGCGAAGCCTCGCTGCTGGCGGATATCGGGTTCCGCACCGGCGTGACGACGACGCCCGGCTGCCTTTTCCCCGACCATCTCGAAACGCCGATGCTGCTGCCGCGTCAGAACGCGGAATATCCCGACGACGCCATGGCCAATGCGGTCTGCGGCATCGAGGGCGTGTTCCGGGCGATCGCCTCGCGTGGCGGCGATCCGCGTGTGCTGCCGGCCGAGGCGTCGCGATGACCGGTGCCTCCGCCAGCACAAGCACGCCACTTTCCGACATCAGGCTCGTTCATGTGGTGCGTCAGTACAAGCCGAGCGTCGGCGGTCTTGAGGATTTCGTGGCGAGCCTCGCGGCCCGGCAAAAGGGACGGTTCGAGCATATCCGTGTCGTCACCTGCGATCGGGTGTTTCGCGGCGGGACCGACAAGCCGCTGCCCCCGCGCGAGGAGATCGACGGGGTGGAGGTGGTGCGGCTGTCGTTCCACGGATCCTCACGCTATCCGGTGACGCCGGGGGTGTTTCGCGCCATCGCCGATGCGGATCTGGTGCATGTCCATGCCATAGACTTCTTCTTCGATGCGCTTGCGCTCGCCGCCCCCTTCCACCGCAAACCCCTCGTCGCCACCACACACGGCGGCTTCTTTCACAGCGGCAACGCAGGCGGTCTCAAGACGGTCTGGTTCAACACGCTGACCCGGCTTTCGGCACGCGCGTACCGGGCGATTGCCTGCTGCAGCCAGAGCGATTTCGACCGGTTCGCCACCATCGCGCCCGACACCGTGCGGCTCGTGGAGAACGGCGTCGACCTGTCGAAATTCGGCGATGCCGGCGCGCGGACACCAGGTAAGAGCATCGTCACCATTGGACGGCTGTCGACCAACAAGCGGGTCGACCGGCTGATCGAGGCGATGGCCGTGCTGGCCGCGCGCGACCCGCAATGGCGGCTCGACATCATCGGCACCCCGTTCGACTGGTCTGCCGAGGATGTGACGGCAATGATCATCAAGCATGGTCTTGGCGATATGGTGCGCCTGCACGTCGGACCGAGCGACACGCGCATGCGCGAGATCCTCGCAAAGACCAGTCTCTTTGCCAGCGCCTCGGTCTACGAGGGCTTCGGCATCGCCCTCATCGAGGCGATGAGCGCCGGGCTCGTGCCCGTGGTCGAACCGAACGCCGCGTTTTCGGCCTTCGCCGCGAAGCACCAAGAGATCGCACTTGCCGACTACTCCGACCCGCTGGCGGCCGCGGACGCGTTGCAGGCCGCCCACGCACGGCTGTCCGCAGCGCCGGCGGCGACACGCGCGGCGGTGATGGCCGTCGCCGACGCCTATTCCTGGGAAGGCACGGCGCTGCGCTACGAGGCGCTCTACCGCGAAGCGCTCGCGCGCTAACTGCCTGGAGGGTGCTCGGGCCTCGACGCGAAGCCCCGCCAGACATCGACGGCGCCAGCGCAGAACCACAGCAGCGCCCCGGTCTTGATCGAATAGAAAGAGCTCGAGACCACCATTAGCAGGCAGACATAGGTGATCAGTCCGGCGCGAAACCGCCAGGCGTCGGGAGAGCGCAGCGGCGCAAAGACGTACAGCGACCACAGCACCGCCACCCCGACAAGCCCGATCTGATGCAGCGAATAGGCGTAGCCGTTGTCCTCGAGAAAGCCGTTGATCGGCGACATGCCGAAGACCGCGAAGCCATCCAGCTTGAGCAGCAGCCAGGAAGCGTGCAGCCAGCGCCCGGCGAGATCGTCCTCCCAGCGCAGGGCATCGGTCGACAGGCCGTAGATCGCCATCGCCAGCGTGATCAGCGCCGGGATCAGCACCCAGATCAGGCGCGGAACGATCCGGTAGACCAGCGTCATCGCATAGATCGCGAAGCAGACGAGCATACCGAAGCGCGCATCGCCCAGCACGATGACGACGGCGGCGGCGGCGAAGAGCAGCCAGCGCCGATCCATGTCCTTGCGGAATATCGCCCACAGTGCCAGGAACGCGCCGTAGTTGCCCATAGCCACCGGCTCGAGAAAGACCGAGGACACCCGGTGCGTGCCCAGAAAGGGCAGCAGGTTGCGCCCCTGCATGCGCGTGCCGCTGATGAAGAGGGAGGAGTCCTCGATGTAGTTGTCGCCAACCTCCAGCGATCCGCGGGCGATGTAGTATTTGAGGATGTTGATATTGGCGATGAAGAGGTCGAGCAGGAAGTACTCGAAGAAGCCGACGGCGACGACGATGGCAGCAGACAGCAGCACGATCCGGTCGACGCTCTCGATATCGCGCACCCGACGCCCAAGAAAGTAGAAGGCGATGGGAATGAGCCCGTCGCGGATCGCCTTGAGGTCGAGCTCGGGGCGCAGCGCCAGGATCATCGCCATATAGGCGAGATAGACGGCGACGACCGTGTAGAGACCGGCGCGCCGGTCGGCGGCAAGCAGCAGCGCCATCGCGATCAGCAGCGCCTCCGCCATCATCACCATGTTCTGGGAGACACCGGCGACGCGGGTGTTGACGAAAGCAAGGAAGCAGTTGAAGACGACCGCGCCGATGACGACGCCGGCGGCGGATTTCAGCCAAAGGTCATAGGTCGCGGGCCGGCGCGAAAAGGTCGGACGGGCCTGCGGCAGGCGGTTCCAGACGGGCGCTCCGAGCGCCTCAGGCCGCCAGCGCGACATTGCCGATCATCCTGTCTTCCCAGGGCTTCAGCAGTGCCAGCGTGCGGTCGAGTTCCGAGCGCCCGGTCTCGCCGACCGTGGAGACCAGCAGGATCGCATCGCAGCAGCCCAGGAGCATTGGCAGATAGGGATTGTCGAGTGCCGAGCCGCCGTCGATGATCAGGAACTCGTCGTTCTCCGCCGCGATGGCGGCCGCGCCGGCGCCCTGCGCCCGTCCGTCGAGCCGTTCGACGGTGAAAGGCGCTCCAGCAGACAAGATCTCACCCGCGTCTTGCCGCGCCGCGACGTCCCGGTCCCTCATCTCCGCTTGCCGGCGGCGCGCAGACAGGCGCGAGCGCGCGGGTGCAGCCTCCCCGCCGGAAGCGGCACGCGAGATCGCCAGAGGAGCCACGTCGTCGACCGGGCTTGCGCCGTTCGGCCTGGCCAGAAGCACCTCTTCGCCCATGTCGTAGAGACCCGCGGCAATCGCCCGCGCCAGCGGGGCGACGTCGGTGCCCTCACCGGTCGCGAGCACAAGGATCTGAGCTGGCCGCTCGCCCTCGAAGGCATGGCGCAGCGCATAGGCAATGCGCGTGACCGCGAGTTGCCGGGCCGCGGCCGCCCCCTTGCCCGCGCGCGCCTGCAAAAGATGCCGTCGTCCGGAAGCCCCGGTCGCTGGCACGTTGACGCTGGCGATCAGCGGCACGCCGGTCATTTCCACCAACTCGCGTTCCGAGCCGAGCTTGCCGTTCAACATCTCCCAGCCGACCGCTCCTCCGGCGGCAAGAATGACGCCGAACACGCCGGCGGCCAGCACCACGATGAGCCCGGACGGACCGGTGGGCCTGAGCGGCGCCACGGCAGGGGAAATGATGCGCGAGTTGCTGGTGTCGATGCCGCTCTGTTCGTCGAGTTCCTTCGCCCGGCTCAGGAAGGCGCGGTAGACCGAGGACAGCGATTCCGCCTCGCTTTCGAGCTGGCGAAGCTGGATCTGGGCCCGGCTCTGGTCGACGCTGGTGGAGGACACGCGCGCGAGCTCGGCCTCCAGCGCAGCGACATTGGCCTCCGCGCGCTGCCGGTCGGCGTTGACGGAGCTGCGCACGCGGGCCAGCTCGTCGTCGATCATCTGGCGGGTGTTGGCAAGCTGCGAGCGCAACTCGCGAAGTTGCGGATGATTGGCGCCGAGCGTGGTCGCCGCCTGCGCCTCGCGCTCGGCGATGCGCGCGTACTGCACGCGTAGCGAGCCCAGTGTCGCGGTCTGGAGCCTGGCCGGCAACGCGCCGCCCGCAATCGCCGCGACGGTGACCGTGTCGAGAAGATCGGCGTTGGCCTTCGCCCCTTCCAGCTCGACCCTTGCCTGGGTAAGTTGCGAATTGATGTCCTGAAGGCTCTGGCTGACCACGAGGCCACGCTCGCCGGTGCTAATCAGACCGTTCTCGGCGCGAAAGGTTTCCACGTTGGCTTCCGCGGTCTGCAACCGCTTGCGCAAGTCATCGGCCTGGGACTGCAGCTCCACGGAAGCCCGCAGGGTCGAATCCGTGCGCCGGCCGCGCTGCTCGTCGAGATAGACGCGCGCGGCCTCATTGGCGATCGCCGCTGCCTTGAAGCGGTCGGGATGCTTCATGAAGATGTCGAAGACGAAGGAATTCTCGACGCGGATGACCTGCAGGCGGTCGCGCAATCCATCGATGGTCGCTGCCCGCCTGTCCTCGGCCGTGGTCTCCTTCGGCGCCTTGCCGAGGAGACGCGACAACAGACCGCCGGACTTCGGCAGGATCGCGGGATCGTTTTCCAGGTCGAGCTTGTCGATCACCCGGGTCAGGCCCTCGTTCGACAGGATGACATAGGTCTGGCTGTCGATGGCGAGCCGCTGCACCCCGTCGCCGCCCTGGCGCGAGACGATCTCGTTGCCAACGATCTGCAACGCCTGCGGTTCGATGAGCAGTTCGGCCATGGCGCGGTAGGAAGGCGTGCGCAGCATCAGATAGACGATGGCCAGCGCGACACAGATGGCCGGCACAATAACCAGCCAGACGATCCGCTTCCTCAAGATGCCGGGGATCTGGTAGATGTCGGTCATTGTCGAGGTCCGGTCTCTCTCTTCCGCGAGGCGCGCGCGCGAAGGGCGCACCGCAGCCACGCATCGGGCAGTCTCACCCGATGTTGCGGCAATCCTGCGGCGTTCATGGTTAATATTTCCCCAAGGTCGCGGCCTGATCGCCACCGACACTGTGCCGACGGCGGCTGCCACATGCACGCGGCACGCTTTCGTGTTAGGTGGAGCAAAGCGCGCGACGCGCAAGCCGTGCATCAGGGCGAAGCGGAGAACAATGGACATCAGCGAGCGAGCGGAAACGGGTGAAGCGGAGCTTCCGACGGTGGCGATCGGACCTGTCCGCGTGGCGCGAGCCACCCGGGAGGAGGCGATTTCCTTCCTCGTCGAGGCGCTGCGCGCGGGCCATCGCCATCTCGTTGCCTTCGCCAATGCGCACGGGTTGCTGATGGCGATGGATGATCCGGCCTATGCCGAAACACTCCGCAACTTCCTCGTGCTCAACGACGGCATTGGCGCGGAGATCGGGGCACGGGCGCTTTACGGGCAGGGTTTTCCCGACAACCTCAACGGCACGGACCTGATCCCCGCCCTTCTGGCCGCCGCCCCGCCCGACACGCGGGTCTTCCTGCTCGGGGCGAAGCAGGACATTGTCGAATGCGCCGCCGCCATCTTCGCAGGACGCTATCCCCATCTCGTGATCTGCGGTGCCCGCGACGGCTACTTCTCCCGAGAAGACGAGGAGGAGATTGCCAGGGACATCGCCGATGCCAACACCGACATCCTGCTCGTCGCCATGGGCAACCCGCTTCAGGAAGAACTGATCGGACGGATCTTCGAGCAAAGCGCGGCGACACTCGCCTTCGGGGTCGGCGCGTTGTTCGACTTCACCGCCGGGGCGGCCGTGCGCGCGCCGGAAGCACTGCGCGCCAGCGGGATGGAATGGGTCTATCGCCTCGCACGCGAGCCGCGCCGGCTGGGCAGGCGCTACACGACCGGCGTTCTGCGCTATCTTTGGAAAATCGCCTGTCTCACGGTACGCACCCGCCTCTTTCGCGCCCGTTCCGTCTGACGCGCAGCCCGCTAGAGGCGGCTTTCCAGCCAGCGCCGAACCGCGTCCACGTCGCTTACCGTCTCGGCAGGCGCAAGCGCGGGACGGTCGATCAGAACGACGGGAAGACCGAGCGCGCGCGCTGCCAGTATCTTCGCCCGCGACCAGCCGCCGCCGCTGTTCTTGGCGACGACATGCGTAAGGCCGTGCGCCTCCAGCAGCGCCCGCTCCTCTTCAACGCTGCCGCCCGGACGGGCAAGAACAAGCGTGCCGGGCGGCAGCCGCTCCCCCTCCTCCGGCGGATCGATCATGCGCATCAGACAGTGCAGGTCGCCCCGGCGAGCGAACGCGCCGATCTCCTTGCGTCCCAGCGCGAGGAATGGCCGCGCCCCCGGTGGCAGAGCATCGACTGCCGCCGGCACATCGGCAACGACCGTCCACCGGTCGCCCGGCTCCTGCGTCCATGCGGGCCTTTCCAGCCGCAGAAGCGCAACGCCCGTTGCCGAGCAGGCCTCGACCGCATTGGCCGAAATCCTCGCGGCATATGGGTGCGTCGCGTCGACCACCGCCGCAATGCCTTCTTCGCCGAGATAGGCAGCAAGCCCGTCGGCGCCGCCGAAGCCGCCGGTGCGGGTCGCCAGCGCATAGGCCTGCGGCCGCGCGACCGCGCCGGCGAGCGACACCGTCGCCTCGACCCGGCTGTCGCCCGCAAGCTCCGCGGCAAGCAGACGCGCCTCGCCGGTGCCGCCGAGCAGAAGCAGCCTCATGTCATCCCGCTTTCGTCGGAAAAAGGCACATGCGCGACGATCGCGCCGGCCCGGTCGACCAGATAGACCTCGACGTCGACGGGCGCGCCGCGCAGAACGGCGAGCGCCGCGGTCCTGGCGGCACGGGCGACCTCCTGCGCGACATCGATGCCGGCGGCCTGCGCCAGATCGAGCACTTCCTTGGCTGTGTTGGCGCCGCGCGCGGCGGCAACGAGATCCGCCTGAGCCCCGCAATCCGCCAACACCTGCGCAAGCGCGTCGAAGTCGACGCGGCTGCGGGCGGAATGGAGATCAAGCGCACCCTGTCCGAGCTTCAGGAACTTGGCGAAACCGCCCGAGAGCGTCAGCCTGGGCAGCGGATGGGCGCGCAGGTACTTCAGCAGCCCGCCGGCGAAGTCGCCCATGTCGAGGCAGGCCATCTCCGGCAGATGCGGATGACGGGCAAGCGCGGCCGCCTCCGAGGTGGCCCCCGTCGCCCCGACGACGTGATCGAGACCGGCGGCGCGCGCCACATCGACGCCGCGATGGATGGAGGCGATCCAGGCGGCGCAGGAAAACGGCCTGACGATGCCCGTCGTACCAAGCACCGAAAGTCCTCCGAGGATACCCAGGCGCGGGTTCATGGTCTTTTGTGCCAGCAGTTCGCCGCCAGGGATGGAAACCTCCACCTCGACATCCCCGGAACCGCCACAGCGAGCGGCGACCTCGGCAATGACGCCGGCGATCATGCTGCGCGGAACCGGGTTGATCGCCGGCTCCCCGGGCGGGATCGGCAGGCCGGCTCGGGTCACCGTGCCCACGCCTTCGCCGGCGCGGAAGACAACGCCCGTCCCCGCCGCGCCGGCGCGCACGGTGGAGACCACAAGCGCGCCATGTGTGACGTCGGGATCGTCGCCCGCATCCTTGACGATGGCGGCACGGGCGAAGCCCTCGCCCGTCTCCTCGCGGGCAAGCGCGAAGGCGACGTGTTCGCCGCGCGGCAGAACGATTTCCACCGGATCCGGAAAGCGTCCGCTCAGCAACGCCTCGTAGGCGGCCTTCGCGGCCGCCGTGGCGCAGGCGCCCGTGGTCCATCCCCGGCGCAGCTTCGTCGCATCGGCCTTGCTCATGGAGGCGGACTATAGGCGTGGCGCCGGGGATCGTCACGCGGCGGCGAGCGGCAAGCGGCACACATCCGCAAGAAAGGCCTGAAAAGGTCGCAAATCAAATGCTTGCGGCCGGTCCACCGACCTTGGCGCGGCGGCGAAGCCGACGTAAACTGACGCCACCATGACCGATGCGACGCTCCGCCCCCTCGACCGGCCCGACCCCGACCGCCTGGCGCTTCCCGTCTTCGAACCGGGCTGGGTCTGGCTCGCGGGCGCGGGCCCAGGCGATCCGGGCCTGATGACGCTGCATGTGCTGAACGGCCTTCAGCAGGCGGACGTGATCGTCTATGACGCACTCGTCGACACCAGCATCCTCGGCCTCGCCCGCCCCGGTGCCGCGGTGGACTATGCCGGCAAACGCGGTGGCAAGCCGAGCCCGAAGCAGCGTGACATCTCGCTGAAGCTCATCGAGCATGCGCGGGCCGGCAAACGGGTCCTGCGGCTCAAGGGCGGCGATCCCTTCGTCTTCGGGCGTGGTGGCGAGGAAGCGCTGACGCTCGTCGGTGCCGGCGTTCCCTTCCGCATCATTCCCGGTGTCACCGCCGGCATCGGCGGCCTCGCCTACGCCGGCATTCCGGCCACCCACCGCGACACGAACCAGGCGGTCACCTTCCTCACCGGCCATGACCAGACCGGCCTGACCCCCTCGGCCATCGACTGGGAGGGGATCGGCCGCGGCTCTCCGGTCATCGTCATGTATATGGCGATGAAACACCTCGCCCAGATCGCGGACAAGCTCATTGCCGCCGGTCGCTCGCCGCAGGAGCCGGTCGCCATCGTCTGCAACGGCTCGCTCGCGCACCAGCAGGTTCTGGAAACAACGCTCGGCGGCGCGGCGCGCGATGCGGCGGATGCAGAGCTCGAGCCGCCGGCCATCGTCTGCGTTGGCGAAGTGGTGCGGCTGCGCGCCGGCCTCGACTGGCTCGGCGCCATGGCAGGGCGCAAGCTGCATCCCGATCCGCTCGGGTCCCGCGACGCGACCGCCGAAACCGGGTGAGGGCCCTCTCCTTGTCGACGACGAGACAGCCCCCAGCCGCCCCAGCCGGCCTGGTTGTCGCCGCGCCCGCCTCGGGCTCGGGCAAGACCACGCTGACGCTCGCGCTGCTGCGCGCCCTCGCCCGTCGGGGGCTTGCCGTGAGCAGCGCCAAGGCGGGGCCCGACTACATCGACCCGGCCTTCCATGCGGCGGCAAGCGGCAGCGCCTGCGTCAATCTCGATGCCCACGCCATGCGCGGCGGCCTTCTCGACACGCTGGCGCGCACGCGCGCGCAAGGTGCGGATCTCCTCCTGGTCGAAGGCGTGATGGGGCTTTTCGACGGCGCGGCGGACGGTACCGGCTCGACCGCCGATCTCGCCGCCCGGCTCGGCCTTCCGGTCGTCCTTGTCGTCGATGCGGCGAAACAGTCCCAGTCCATCGCCGCCCTCGTGCGTGGCTTTCGCGACCACCGCGCCGACGTGCGCCTGGCCGGCGTTATTCTGAACCGGGTCGGCAGCGCGCGGCACGAGGCGATGCTGCGCACTGCCCTTGCCGGCATCGGCATGGCCGTTCTCGGCGCGGTGCCGCGCGACGCCGCTCTCGAACTGCCCGAGCGACATCTGGGATTGAAACAGGCGGGCGAGCACGCCGACCTTGAACGCTTCCTCGACACAGCCGCCGCGCGCATCGCGGGATGCTGCGACCTCGACGCACTCGCCGCTGCCGCTGCCCCGCTCTTCGCCGGCATCCCGGCGACAACGGATGCGCCGATGCCGCCGCTGCCGCCGCTTGCCCAGCGAATGGCGATCGCCAGCGACACTGCCTTCGCCTTTTGCTATCCGCATCTGCTTGAGGGATGGCGGAGCGCCGGAGCGGAACTTTCATTCTTCTCGCCGCTCGCCGACGAAGGCCCGGGCGCGGACGTCGATGCGGTCTATCTGCCCGGCGGCTATCCGGAACTCCACGCCGAGCGGCTGGCTGGCGCGGAGACGTTCCGCAAGTCCATGCAAGCGGCGGCCGCGCGCGGCGCCCTCGTCTACGGCGAGTGCGGCGGCTACATGACGCTCGGCGACACGATCACCGACGCGACCGGCAGGACACACGTCATGCTCGGCCTGCTGCCACTGGAAACGAGCTTCGCCGAGCGCCGCCGCCAACTCGGCTACCGGCGGCTGCATGCCTATGGCAACCTGCCCTGGCGCGGGCGTCTTGCCGCCCATGAGTTCCACTACGCCACCATCCGCTTCGAGGGCGATGCCCCTCGGCTCTTCGAAGCCCGCGACGCAACCGGGACGCTGATCGGCGATGTGGGCCTGTGCGTCGGCCGGGTCATGGGCTCCTTCGCCCATGTGATCGATGCGGCCTGAAGATGCCCGGACCGATCAGGCGGCTTCCAAAATGCAGAGCTTGCAGCGGTAGCCTTCCTTCTCCTGGTAGGGCGCGTCCCTGACGGAGCGCACGCGGGCACGGCCGCGCGCGTGCATCTCGGCGAGATGCGCCGCGTAGCCGTCCGCGTCCCAGACCTTCTCGTGCACGGTGAGAACGACCGGCGCGCCGGGCCTGGCCACCCGTGCAAGCTCGTCGATCGCCTCCGGCCCGACGTGACCGCTGGTGAAGACGCCAACGCTCACCACGCCGTCATAGCTGTCGTCGGGCAGATCGAGCCGGCCGGTCAGATCTGCCTCGGACAACCGCCGATAGACACCCCGTTTCTCCGCCTGCTCGAGCATGCCGGGAGACAGGTCCAGCCCGTCGATCTCCGTCTGCGTGCGCTTGCTGAGCTCGAAACCGACGAGCCCGGTGCCGCAGCCGGCGTCGAGAACCACCGCGGGCGACCCGGCGAGCGCCTCGGCCAGCACGTCCGCGACCACGGCCGGCGCGACGTAGCCCATGCCCCCGAGGGTGTCGGCGTCATAGCTTCGTGCCCAGTCCGCGTAGAGATCACGGATGCGGGTTGCGTCACCATCCAGGGCATAGGCACGTTGCAAGAGCGGGTTTGCCGTCTCCATGGCGGGTCTCTCCTTGTTGTGGCTCGGGCCCCAAGCCTAGAAAGACACGGCAGAAGATGCAAACCCGCGCCTGGTGCCTCTCCTAGACCACCTCGAGAACGCAAAGCTGGCAGAAGACGCCTTCATTTCCGAGATAGGTGCTCAGCCGGACCTCGCGGATCACGATCTTTCCGCCCGCCTCCAGCTCCTCGATGTAGGCCTTGAAGCCCTCGCCCTCCCACGCGGTGTCGCGCACGGCAAGCACGATGGGCGCACCGGGTCTGGCGATGCGGATGAGCTCGTCCAGACCCGACGGGCCGACATGGCCGGTGGTGAAGACGCCGGAGCTGACGATGCCGTCGTAGCAATCGTCGGGGAAATCGAGCTTGCCCGTCAGGTCGCCGAGGGTGAGATGGCGATAGACATTCGTGGCAACCGCCTCGTTCAGCATGCTGCGCGTCAGATCGATGCCGTCGATCCGCAGGCTGTGCTTGCGCTTCTTCAGCTCGACGGCGATGAGCCCGGTGCCGCAGCCGACGTCCAGCACCTGGGCGTCGTCGCGCACGCGCGCGGCAAGGGCGTCTGCGGTGATGAGATGGCCAACGTAGCCGATGGTCTCGACCACATCGCTGTCGTAGCTCCCTGCCCACTCGTCATAGAAGTCCGTGATCGTGCGCTTGTCCCCCCCGAGCGAAACGGCGCGTGCGAGCTGCTGGTGTCTTTGCGACATGATCTGTCCCCCTGCTGGATCGATGCAGGAAGTCTAAGCCATGCACTAATTGGTTGCAAATACACTTTTATGAAATATTCAGGTTGCAGACTTGCGCTTTGGCCTCAGCACATGAACGTGGTCGGCGTGATAGAGCGCGCTGTCGCGGAAATCCTCCTGCGGCTCGAGTGCGCGGCCGACGAAGATCAGCGCCGTGCGGGTAATCTTGGCGTCGCGCACCTTGTCGCGGATGTCGCTGAGCGTGCCGCGGATGAACGCCTGATCAGGCCAGCCGACGCGGTAGGCAACCACCACCGGACAATCGGCGCCGTAGAGCGGAACGAGCTGGCGCTCGATCTCGCGCAGGTTGCGGATCGACAGGTGGATGGCGAGCGTCGCACCGCTGCGCCCAAGCGTCACCAGGTCCTCGCCCTCGGGCATGTCGGAGGACTTCATCGTCGTGCGGGTCAGAATCACCGTCTGGGCGATTTCCGGCACGGTCAGCTCCTGGCCGAGGGCGGCGGCGGCGGCGGCGAAGGCCGGCACGCCGGGTGTCACGTCGAAGGGGATTTCCTTCGCCCGCAACCGACGGATCTGCTCGGCAATGGCACCATAGAGCGAGGGGTCGCCGGAATGGACACGCGCGACATCCTCACCGCGCGCGTGCGCCGCCTCGATTTCCGCCATGATCTCGTCCAGCGTCATCGGCGCCGTGTCAATGACGCGCGCGCCTTCCGGTGCCGCCTCGACGACGGCCTCCGGCACCAGCGAGCCGGCATAGAGGCAGACGGGGCAGGACTGGATGAGCTTCAGTCCGCGCACGGTGATGAGATCCGGATCACCCGGACCGGCGCCGATGAAATGGACGGTCATAGCTTTTCCTCGATGCGTTTGGCGTAGCCGCGCGGCGTGTAGACGAAGGGCTTGCCCGAGCCGGTCATGACCGTGCGCGAGGCGGAAGACCCGACCAGCACGGTGGTCAGCATGTCGACGTCGTCGACCTTGAGCGCACCCAGCGTCGTGACGGTGATGGTCTCGCCCTCGCGGCCGAGGTTGTAGCCAAGCACGACCGGCGTGTCCGCCGGCCGGCGGGCCAGCAGGATCTCGCGCGCGGCGGCCAACTGGCTGCGCCGGCGCTTCGACACAGGATTGTAGAAGGCAATGACGAAATCGCCCTCCGCAGCCGCCTTCAGCCGCGTTTCGATCGCTTCCCAGGGGGTCAGCAGGTCGGACAGGGAAATGGTGCAGAAATCATGACCGAGGATCGCGCCGGAGCGGGCCGAGGCCGCCTGGAGCGCCGAGATCCCGGGCGCGTTCACCACCTCGATGCGCCGCGCCGCATCGCTGACGCCGCCTTCCGTCTCCGGTCGGTCGAGAAGTTCATGAACCAGTGCGCCCATGGCATAGATGCCGGCGTCGCCAGAGGAGACAAGCGCGACGGAGCGCCCCTCGCCGGCACGTTCCAGAGCATAGCGCACCCGCTCCTCCTCCGCCCCGAGCGGGAAGGAATGGCGCGGCTTGCCCTGGATGAGCGGTGCGACGATGTCGAGATAGAGCGAATAGCCGACAGCCTCGTCGGCCTCGGCGAGAAGCCGCGAGACCTCGGGCGTGCGCCAGTCGTCGCGCCCCGGCCCGATGCCGACGACGGCCAGTCGACCACGCGCCCGGCCCACGTCGCCCGGCCGGATCGGCTCCGGCGCGATGGCAATGGCGACCGTCGCATTGGCCGTCTTTCGCTTTTCGACAATCAGCGATCCCGCGGCACCGGCCGCGGCGAGTGCGGCTCCTTCCGCAACGCCGTGGCACCCGACCTCGGCGAAGACCACCTCGGAGGGATTGGCGAGCCGCGCGGCCTCCTGTTCGAGCCGCGCCGCGTCGAAGACACGCAACGGCGCACCGAGGTCGGCGGCAAGCGCTGCCATCGCCGGCTCGTCTGCCTTGAGATCGAGTGAGGCGACGAGCGCCACCGCGCCGCGTGCCAGCCCCGCCGTCTCGAGCGTCTCGCGCACCAGCGCAACCAGTTCCTCCGGCGCACAGCCGCGGGCGCAGCCGACGCCGACGGCAAGCTTCATCGGATGGTAGACGAGCCGGTCCGGACCCGGCGGCACGGCGGTTTCCGTCACCGAGATCGCCAGTTCGGCGGATGGCGAGACCACAAGCCGCGAGCGGGAGAGAAACGGTGCCTCACCCTCGATCCGCACCGGGTCTCCGGCGAGAAGCCGGGCCATGAAACCCTTTGCGTCCTGCGGATTGGCCAGCCACCAGCCAGCCGGCGGCGTGTCGAGGGCAACGCCCAGCGCCGTATCGCCGGCGGTGGTGATCGCGGCATGCGCCTCGAGCGCGGCAGCGAGCTGGCGGGCGAGCGAATTCGCCCCCCGGTGGCCGCCGAGCAGCGGCACGACGCTCGCTCCGTCCTCGGAAACCGCAAGGACGGCAGGCTCGGCGCGCTTGTCCTCGATCACCGCGGCAAGCGCGCGGAT
This sequence comes from Stappia sp., assembly GCF_048268045.1. GTDB lineage: Bacteria > Pseudomonadota > Alphaproteobacteria > Rhizobiales > Stappiaceae > Stappia. The sequence goes on along the minus strand of NZ_JBLWWG010000003.1, from coordinate 380,995 downwards.
GAGGATGCCCGAGGCGCAGACGCCGACGATGGGCGTGCCGGCCTGGTAGAGTGCGCGGATATGATTGAGCGTCTCCGCGAAGGAGACATCGAGCCCCGGCACCCGGTGGGCGAGCCCGTGCAGAGTCGCGCCCGGCAGGGCGGCGGCGACGCGCCGCGCCGTGGCAAGGGCCGCCGGCGTCAGGACGAGGATTGCGGCGGAAGCGTCCACGCTTCGTCTCCCTTGTAGATCAGGATCATCGAGAAATAGGGCGCCGCCTCCGACGCCACGTCGGCAAGCGGGGCGACTCGCTGGGCGGCAAGCGTCGCGCGTTCGACATACCCCGCCTGCGCGAGCAGGCCCAGCCGCTCGATCAGCGCCCTGAGACGCGGCAGGTGACGACCGACCTTCATGATCGCGACCGCGCCGGCCGCCTCGATCCGCGCGGCGATCTCCTCATCGGGGAGCGGGCCGGGAATGACGGTCAGCACGTCGTTGCGGGCGGTCAACGGGCGCGCGAGAGCCGCCGCCGTCGCTGTCAGCGAGGTCACGCCCGGCACGATTTCCACCGGAAAGCGGCCAGCGAGCCGCTCGAAGAGATACATGAAGGAGCCGTAGAAGAACGGGTCGCCCTCGCAAAGCACCACCACGTCGACGCCTGCGGCGAGCTCCGCCCCGATCTCCGCGGCGGCCTTGTCGTAGACCTCCTTCGCGGGAAAGCGCTCCACCCGCATCGGCACGACGATGGCGATTTCGCGCGCGTCCGGCGGAATGATACCGGCTGCGATCGAACGGGCGAAACTCTCCCCGTCGTCGGGCGCGGGATAGGCGACCACCCTGGCCGCGGAGATCAGCCGGTGCGCCTTCAGCGTCATCAGCTCCGGATCGCCGGGACCGAGGCCGACGCCGTAGAGCGTTCCAGCGCCTGGGCAGGAGAATGCGGTCATGGCTTCACCAGGCTCCACTGGGTTACCGGCATCAGCGGACGCCAGCCGGTCATTCCGCCGACGGGCGCGGCCCGCGAAACGGCAATGCGGCACAGCTCTCCGCCGAAGCGCGCGTGGGCCGAAAGAAGCACCGCCTCGCTTTCGAGCGTCACCGCGTTGGCGACGAGCCGGCCGCCCGGGCGGAGCGCGGCAAGCACCGTCTCGATGATCCCCGGCGCGCTCGCGCCTCCGCCGAGGAAGATCGCATCGGGAGCCTCGAGGCCGGCAAGTCCTTCGGGAGCGGTGGCGTCGCGCAAGTCCAGCCCCGGAACGCCGAGAGCCGCCGCATTGGCACGGGCGACCGCGCGGCGCTCGTCGTTGGGCTCGAGCGCGATGGCGCGCGCGCCGCGCGCCGCGCGCATCCACTCGATGGCGACCGCCCCCGACCCTGCGCCCACGTCCCACAACAACGCCCCCGGCACCGGCATCAGCTTGGCAAGGCTCGCCGCGCGGATCTCGCGCTTGGTCAGCTTGCCATCGTGACGGAAGGCGTCGTCGGGCAGGCCCGGCACGCGGGCGCGCAACGGCGTGTGGCGCACGGCCCGAAGCTCGATGGCCGTGACATTCAGATCCGCAACGGGCCCCTCGAACCGCTCGGCGCTGGCCTCGATCACCCGTTCCTGCGGCCCGCCGAGGTGCTCCAGCACCACGAGCCGGCTTTCGCCATAGCCTTCATCGACCAGAAGGTCGGCGATCCCTGGCAGTGCCGAGCCGCCGGAGGTGAGACAGAGAATGCGCGCGCCAGGCGTCAGAACGGCCCGCAAGCTGTCGAGCGGGCGGCCGTGAAGCGACAGGATCTCCACCTCGGCGAGCGGCCATCCGAGGCGGGCGGCGGCCAGCGACAGGGACGAGCGTCCGGGCAGCACGACGATCTCGCCCGGATCGATCCGCCGGACCAGCGTCGCGCCGATGCCGAACCACATGGGATCGCCGGAGGCAAGCACCACGACCGGCGTGCCGCGCCGTTCGAGCAGCAGGTCCACCCCATGGGAAAAGGGGCTCGGCCAGGGCGTGACGGAGATCCCGCGCGCGCCCAGGAACGACGCGGCGAGTTCGGCGTGACGCGCGCCGCCAAAGACACATGTCGCCTCGCAGAGCGCCTGGCGGGCGAGCGGGGCAAGGCCCTCGACACCGTCCTCGCCAAGGCCGATCACGGTAAGCCAGGGAGCAAGGCTCATGCGCGCGCCTCCTCAGGCACGCCGCCGGCGAGCGCATTGAGGGCGGCAGCCGCCATCGCCGAACCGCCGAGCCGCCCGCGCATCGCCACATGGGCGATGGCGAAGGGGTTCACGGCGAGCGCATCCTTCGATTCCGCCGCGCCGACAAAACCGACCGGAAAACCGATGATCGCCGCCGGACGTGGGAAACCCTCGCCGATCCGCTCCAGCAGATGAAACAGCGCTGTCGGCGCATTACCGATGACAACGACCGCGCCTTCAAGCCGGTCGCGCCAGAGATCGACCGCCGCGGCCGAGCGTGTCGTGGCAAGTTCCGCCGCGAGCGCCGGCACGCGTGGATCATTGAGCGTGCAGACAATCTCGTTCGAGGCCGGCAGCCGGCTGCGGATGATGCCCTCGGCGACCATGCGCACATCCGTGAAGACCGGCGCGCCGCCGGCAAGCGCGGCGGAGACCTTTTCCGCCACGTCGTCGCTCCACACGAGATGCGCTGTTACCGAGGGGTCGCCGCAGGCGTGCACGACGCGGATCGCCATCGGCCGCAAGGCTTCCGGCAACCGCTCGAGCGCCGCCTCGCCGCGCACGATGGCGAAGGACCTTCGGTAGATTTCCGCGGGATCCTTCACATAATCGTAGCGCGGACGCGACTCCATCAGCCGTTCTTCCGCATCGACTTCGGTCCGAGCGGGTGGTCCGCGTGCGGATAGACCGGATGGTGATGGTCATGATCATGGCCGTGCGAATGGCCGTGACCATGATGGTGATCATCGTGTCCGTGATGATGGTCATGGCCGTGATCGTGGCCGTGGTCATGGCCGTGACCATGGTCGTGGTGATGATGATCATGCGCGGCCACCTGCTTCTCGCAGGCGCCGGTGCAGACATCCTCGCACAGCTTGCATTCGGCGTCGGCGCCAAGCCCCTCGACGTGATGGTGATGGCTTTCCTGCGGCCGCCCGACATCCGCCTCGAAGCCAAGCACCTGCTCGCGATACTTGCACATCTGACAGTTCATCAGGTTGGCGCCCTGGAGGATCTCCTGCACCCGGTCGGCCATCGTGTCGATCACCTGCGGATGGTCGTTGAGGTAGCCGGCCTTGAGGAACTCGATGTCCGAATGGCGTTCGGCCACCTCGTCCACCGTGTTGTAGATGCGGCTGACGAGAACGCCGGAGAAGAGGAAATACGGGAAGACGACGATGCGCTTGTAGCCGAGCTTCGCGGCATGCTCGAGCCCGGGTGCGACCAGCGGAAAGGTCACACCGGAATAGGCGGTCTCGGCCCAGCCAAAGCCGAAGCCCTCCCACAGCATGCGGGTGATCTTGGCGACGTTGGAATTGGCGTCCGGATCGGAGGCGCCCCGACCGACGACGACAAGCAGCGTCTCGTGCAGCGGCACGTCGTCGCCCGCCGCCTCGAGCGCTTCGCGGATGCGCTCGCCGGCCGCGCGGATCATGCGCGTGTCGACGGCCAGTTCGCGGCCGTAGGTGATCGTCACGCCCGGATTCTGCGCCTGATAGGTATTCAGCACGGAAGGGATGTCGTTCTTGGCGTGACCGGCGGCAAACAGCATGCCCGGCACGGCGAGGATGCGGGTGCAGCCCTGCTCGCGAAGCCTGTCGAGCCCGTCCTTGATCACCGGATTGGCGAACTCCAGATAGCCGTATTCCACCGGCCAGTCGGGAAAGCGCTCCTTCAGTCGTTCGGCCAGCTGGGCGAACTCGCGCACGGCCCCGCGGTTGCGGCTGCCGTGCCCGCAAATCATCAGGCCGAGCTTCTCTCCGCCGTTCGCATGTCCATCGGCCATCAAACATCTCCCTCGCATTGCCTGAAGGGACGCTCGCCGATCCCGACGCCGAAAACAAATTCGCAGTTCATCTCGGAAGCTCCCTCCCTTGTCGTCAGGCGGGTGGTGCCCACCGCCTCGTCCGATTCATCCGACGGCATCCGGGAGGAAGTGCGGAAAACGCATGGCCGTACGGATGAGGCGCAAACAACCCACCCCTCCCCCGCAAGAGAGGGAGGCGGACAGGTTGCGCCATCCAGACAGCTCCGGAGTGGATCCCCGACATGGGTCGATCGCCACCGGACTCGCTTTCAGTCCCTGAGGGGACGCCGTCGTTGGCCGGGCACGCTAGTAGAGGCGCGCGCCCGCATCAAGCGGGAAATCCGGCATGCCGCGTTCCCGCAGCGGCGTTTCCCGGGCAGAAGCAATTGCGGAAACCGGATCTTCACCTCTTCGCGCCACGGTTGCCGGAACAAGAAACGCGCCAAGCCCGCAGGGAGGGAAGACGCAAAATGACGACGCCCGCAAGGACGCAAGCCACCCAGGACGCCACCGCAAAGCCGGCCCAGGACCCCGCCGCGCGTCCGTTTTCCGCGCAAGCCGACCGCACGCCCGCCGGCCTGACGCTCGCCCGTCTCGACGGGCTCGAGCTGCAGCCCGCGCCGATCAACCCGGACTGGGTGCTGGAAGGCGAGCCGAGCGCCCGTGCGCTGACGCTCGCGCAAGGCGACGACCGCAGCGCCAATATGTCGGTATGGGACTGCACGGCCGGGCGTTTCCACTGGTATTTCGGCTGCGACGAAGCGGTCTACATCCTCGAGGGCTCGGTGATCGTCACCGGACCGGACGGAGAGACACGAGAGCTTCACGCCGGCGATTCAGCCTATTTCCCAGCCTACGACTGGTACGAGTGGCATGTGCCCGACTATGTCCGCAAGGTCGCCTTCTGCCACGATGTGGTGCCCTCGCTCGCCCGGCTGCCGGTGCGGATCCTGGCGCGCCTGTCGCTGATCGCGGAAAAACTCTACACCGCCGCCTTCGGTTTCTCCTCCCGTCCGCCCCGCGACTAGGCGATGTGATATGCGACGCCGCACCGCGTGACGCGGCGCGGAGCTTCCTCTAGTCTGACGAAACAGCGGCGGGCAAACGCCGCGAAAGGGCCAGGGAGGACCGGACCGCCATGCAGATGATTTCGCTCGTCCTGACGGTGATCGCCGACGACAGGCCCGGGCTGGTCGAACGGCTTTCCAGCGTGATCGCAACCCATGAGGGCAACTGGATCGAGAGTTCCATGTCACGGCTGGCAGGGGCCTTCGCCGGCATCGTGCGGGTCGAGGCGGAGGCCTCGCGCGCGGCGGCGCTGGAGGCGGATCTCGCCGCCCTGGCCGATGACGGCATCATCACCACGCTGAAGCGCGGCGAGGCGTCGAGCGAGCGCCACGGCCATCCGGCGCACCTCGCCGTCATCTGCCAGGATCACCCGGGGATTGTGCACGCGCTGTCGGCCATGCTCGCCGCCAAGGGCGTCAGCATCACCGATCTGGAGACGGAGGCCTATGCCGGCTCGATGAGCGGCGAGCGCATGTTCCGCGCCGAGATCGACGTGGTGCTGCCGGTCGACCTCGAGGCGGGCGACCTTGCCCGCGCGCTCGAGACCCTGGCCGGCGACATGATGGCCGAGATCGAATTCGCCGACGCGGTCTGACCGCGCCGGCCCTGCGCCTCAGGCCGGGGCGATGGCGACCAGATGGTTGTCCCAGGCAACGCCCGGCGTCGCGGCAAGAAGTGCCGGCGCGCCGGCGAGGTCGGCGCTTTCGCTCAAGCCTCCCTGCCCGTCGGAAATCAGGAATGCACCCTGGTCGAGCGCCGCCAGACCGCAGGCGTCGCTGCGCTGCTGCGCGGCGACGAAACCGCCGTCAGCGGCATTGAAATAAAGTACCCTGCCGGCGCGCGGGCAGGAGGCTGCAACGAGCGCGCCATCATGGCTGAGCGTGACCGAACCGACGTAATTGGCAAGTTTGCCCGCCAGAGCGTCGGGAACATCATGCGTCGCGAGCTTGCCGGTTGAGGCGTCGAAGCAGGCCATCAGCGGCGGCGTGTCGTCCTGCGGCCCCTCGTACTGGCCGCCGATCCAGACCTTGGTGCCGGCGCCCACGGCCATGTGCCGGAGCGAAAGCTGGTGCAGGTTCTTCGGTGCCTCGGTGATGCCCAGAATCGAACCGCTGGGCTGGTCGATGAGCGTGATGTTGGGGCGCATGGTGGCTATGTTGAGCTTTTCCCGGTCCCGATCCGGGTGGGTCTCGATGCCGCCGTTGGCGACAACCAGCGTCTTGCCGTCCGGCATCGGCAGGATGTCGTGCGGACCAATGCCGCCACTCCACACCTCCCCGATCCTCTGCGGATTCGGGCCGGAGACGTCATAGACGCCGATGACGCCGCGCGGCGTCTCGAAATCATTCTCCGTGGCAAAGACCAGCCGCCCGTCGGCCGAAAACACGCCATGCCCATAAAAATGCCGACCCGGCACGGCCGCGATCGTGCGCGCCTCCTGCCGTCCGAGCGGATCGAACAGCACCGCGAAGGTGCCCGGCCTGCGGGCAAAGACAAGGCAACGCCCGCTCCTGGGGCAAACAGCGACGTCATGGCCGCGAGAGGGCAGCGCGATCTTGACCCGCACCATGCCGTCGAGACCGGTGACCACGACCGAATGAGTTCCGTCCGCCTCGCGCCGTGCCCCCGCGAAGAGCGGATCCTGCGCATCGAGCGCCAACGCATCGGCGGCGAAGGCGGCGGGCCCACGCAGGGAGAGCGCCGCCAGCCCGGCTCCGGTGCCGAGCAGCAACCGCCTGCGGTCAATCTCCATCGAGCGCATTGAAGCCTCCCTTGAAATCGAGATAGCCGGCCAGTTCGCCAGCGATCATCGGCCGCAAGCCATCGAGCACGGTGCGGACATAGGCGAGCTTGCCAAGGTCCTTCTCGTCCTCAAGTGCCGCAAGCGGGTCGGGCGAGATCGCGCCCAGCGCCTGTCCGGCGTTGCGCGCCTCGAAGGAAACCGTGTTGCCGATCCACTGCGCGTCGGAGTCCGCATCGGCGAACCCGGCGGCATTGATCGCCCCGGCGAAGCCATCCAGCGTCGCAGCCAGATGATCGAAGGCCGTGTGCGAGCGGGCGAAAGGCACGCGGGCGGCGCGCGCGGCAGCCGGCCCTTCCGCCAGCAGCGGCGCGACGACCTGATCGCGCGACAGCTCGAGCGCCGTCAGCAGGGCATTGAAGACGAACCCGGAGGCTTCCTTGTCGGTCTTGGCGAGCGAATTGTCCGGGCCGGGGGTCAGCAGCAGCGCCGTCTGCCCATCCGGATCGCGGTAGGACTTGCTCACCTCGCCGGCGGTCTCGATCAGCCGTTCGCCGAGCGCACGGGCATAGCCGCAGACGTAGTCGCGGCTCTCGGGCTTGCCGGCGGAGCCCAGCGTCACCACCCCGTCCTTGTCGTAGGCGATCCATTCCAGCGCCGTCAGTCCCTGAAGCGCCACGCTCTTGTCGCGCAGGCTCGACGCCTGCAGCGCGCTGGGATCGCCTGCGGCCACGAGCCGCGTCACCTGGCGGCGCACGACGCCGCGCGAATCAGGGATGAAGGCCAGCCGTTCCGCCCGGTTTTCGTCGGCGAGCGCGCCGATCCGCAGGGTGGACAGATGACCATGGGCAACGACGGCGGCGCGGAATGCGGCGGCGAAATCGGCGCGCGCCCGCTTGCCCGCCGCCGCGTCGAGATCGGCGGCGCAGGCAGCGTTGATGGCCGTCTCGAGCGTCACCAGGCGGGTGCCGAGGTCCTCGGCCGCCGGCACGGCGAAGCGCTCGATCAGGCGGGGCACGAAGACGGAATAGTCGATCCCCTTGTCCGCGGGGGGCGCGTCCTGCGCCAGCGCCTGCCCGGCAAGGCCGGCGATCAGAATCGGCAGCGCCAGAAGGGCGGCGCGGCGGTTGCCTGCCGTCCGTCGCACGCGCGCGTCTGCTGTCCCGCCGCGGTCGCCAGCGGACATGGCCTGTGGATCTGCGCTCATCACGGTCTCCTCATGTTGCCCGCCGGGTCCCGCCACCCGTCCTGGCGCGGGGCTTGCGATGCGTTCCTGTTTTCGCGCCCGAACGCTCCGCCTGCAAGTGCGGTTCTGTCGCAGCATGAACAAGTTATCTCCGCAGGGGTGTCAGGACCTGCTCGCGCTGGGGTCCGCCCGCCAGGCGCGTCAGAGCGAGCGAAGGAAGCGAATCAGCGCCTCCCGGTCCCGCGCTTCGGCGGCGGCATAGGCCGCCCGGGACGCCTCGCCCTCGCCGCCATGCCACAGGATCGCCTCCTCCAGCGTGCGGGCGCGCCCGTCGTGGAGATAGGTCTCCTGGCCGGAAACGGTCTGCGTCAGGCCGACGCCCCAGAGCGGCGGCGTGCGCCATTCCCGCCCCGACGCGGTGCCCGCCGGCCGGTTGTCGGCAAGCCCCTCGCCCATGTCGTGCAGCAGCAGGTCCGAGTAGGGCCAGATCAGCTGGAAGCGGTGGGCCTCGATATCGGCCGTGCGCGTGGTCACGTATTTCGGCCGATGGCAGGCGGCGCAGCCGAAGTCGGAAAAGAGCTTCTTGCCGGCAAGCACCTGCGCGTCGCCGACATCACGGCGGCGCGGCACGGCGAGATTGCGGGAGTAGAAGTCGACCAGTTCCATGACCGGATCCGGCGCCTCGCTCTCGCCAAGGTTGGCCTGTTCGCCGGTCGGCATGGAGAAACAGGCGGTCTGGGCCGGCATGCAGTCGCCAAAAGGCTGCGGCCGGTCCGGCGTCGAGATGCCGATGTCGCCGGCGAAAGCGCCGGCCGACTGGGACCGGACCGTCGGTTCCGAGGCCTTCCAGCCGAAGCGGCCGATGACCATCTCGCCGGTGTTCGGGTCGCGCACACGGCTCACGCGGCCAGATATGCCATCGCCATCGGCGTCCCGCGGATCGGCCTGCGCCTCGATGTCGCCTGGATGGATCGCCTCCAGCAGGCCGAGGCCGATCATCTGCGGGGCGACGCGCGGCGAGATCATCACCTTGTCCGAGAGCGGGCCATAGGCCAGCTCGGAGATCATGTAGGAGGGAACGCGCAGGGACACGCGCGTGCCATCGCCAAGCTCGACCTCACGCTCCTGGTAGGAAACGGCGAGCTTTCCTTCCGCCGGCAGTCCGGTCACCGCGAAGGTCTGGAACTGGGTGCCATAGGTCGGTTCCGGCAGCACCAGCGCCTCGTGACTGTCGAGACGCGCCTGCTCCTCGGCGGTCGCAGCCGGCACCGAAAGCCGCAGGAAAAGGGAGACCGGCTCCTCGCCGGTGCGCGGCGGATGGCCACGGCCATCCTTCAGGTGGCACCCCTGGCAGGAGCGCGCATTGTAGAGCGGCCCCAGCCCGTCGGAAGCCTGCGTCGAGGACGGCGAGGATACCCAGAACTTGCGGAACAGGCCGTTGCCCAGGGCGAAGCGCTGCTGGTCCTCGAAGGAAAGATTGGCGGAAGGAAAGGAGAAGGCGTTGGCGTTGACGCGCTTCGAGGAGGTCGTGGCGCCACCGGCCATGGCCTCGAATGCCTCCGGCGCGCTCCAGTCCGTCGGAGGCGCAAGCACGCGGGAAACGCGCGCGCGGTCGCGCGGCGAAAGGTCGTCCCGGTGGGACAGATCGGCGGCCTGGGCAGCGGACGTGGCAAGAAGTGCTGCGACCGCCACGCAGGCGGTCAGGCTCAAAAGACGTGGAATCGGCATATCACTCGGGTTCCGGTACCGGTTTCCCTCCAACCCGGTTGACGAGGGAGAGGAGGCGGCGGCCCCTCGTCGACAGCCGCCTCCCATGTCTTTTCCCGAAGGCCGGTCTTACTGGAAGACCGCGCCCGGATTGTCGAGGCTGTCGGAGCCCTCGAAGGCGACTTCCTCGAGGCCGAGGGACGCGACGACGCGCTCGATGGAGCGGGTCTGGTCGATCAGCGCGTCGACCACGGCCTGGACGGCGGCGTTGCCCGCCTCGTTGCCTTCGCCGATCATCTGATCGTAGGCTTCCACGGTCTCGGCACGCGCGCGCATCTTCTCGGCCGCGGCCACGGTTGCGTCGAGCTTGGCCGTCACCTCGGCGGCAAGCGCCGGATCCTTCGCCTCGACGAGATCCTTGAGCGAGGCAACCTTCACCGGCTTGCCGTCGAAGCCATCATAGGTGCCGACCCAAACGTTGCGGATGCCGATGATGTCGTCGAGATGCGACATGTGGGTGTTGTCGGAGAAGCAGTCGTGCTCCTCCTCCGGGTCGTGCAGCATGAGGCCGAGCTTGGTGCGCTCGCCCGCCAGCTCGCCGTAGGAGAGCGAGCCCATGCCGGTCAGGATCGTGGCGAGACCGCCGGCCTCCCCCTTGTCGGCAAGCTCCTTGCGGGCCTCGCCGCCGACCTTCCACGCATCGGCCATTTCCTGCAGGTCGGAAACCAGAAGCTCGGTCGCGGCCTTCAGATAGGCGGCGCGGCGGTCACAGTTGCCGTTGGTGCAGTTCGCGGTGTCGAAGTCCGTTGCCGGGCGGTTGCCGGCACCCGGGCCGGTGCCGTTCAGGTCCTGGCCCCAAAGCAGGAACTCGATGGCATGGTAGCCGGTGGCGACATTGGCCTCGATCTCGCCGGCCTCCTGAAGCTGCTCGGCGAGCAGCGCCGGGGTGATCTCGGTGGCATCGATTTCCTTGCCGCCGACCTTCAGCTTCGGATTGGCGATGACGTTGGCGGTGTAGAACGCGTTCTCCGGGTTCTCGGTGCCATAGCCGGCGTCGACGTAGTCGATCAGACCCTCGTCGAGCGGCCAGGCATTCACCTTGCCCTCCCATTCGTCGACAATGGCGTTGCCGAAGCGGTAGACCTCGGTCTGCTGGTAGGGACGGCGCGCGGCGCGCCAGGCGTCGCGGGCCGCCTTCAGCGTCTCGTCGCTGGGATTGGCGACAAGAGCGTCAACGGCCGCGGAGAGCGCCTGCGCGCTTGTCAGCGACTCGCCATAAACCGCGGCGGCGATGTCGGCATAACCCGAGACAACCTCGGCCGGCTCGGCGGCGGAAGCGCGCAAGGGCGCCAGCGCGAGCACCGCGATGGATGCCAGAAGCAGTGTCTTTCTCATCGTGTCAGTTCCCATCCCAGGATCGTTTGGGCGCCCCCCGCGGTGACGCATCCGGTGTTGCCGGGCACCCCCGGCGGTGAAGATCAGTGGCGTGTCGCCGAGGCCGGAACATGCCGGGCCAACCCGCAGCGCAGGCGCCCGCCATCCAGCGCGTGCGGAAGCAGAAGCTCCGCCCGGCGCAGCACATCCGAGAAGTTCGCGGCCGCCTCCAGCGTCGACGGCAGTCCCTGCGCGACAACAAGCTCGTCGGCGATGCCGGCCGCCTCCTCGCGCCGCCCGCGCTGCCAGGCAGCGACAAGCGCCACGGCAAGGCACTCGTGGGCGCATCGGCGCGGACAGCCGGACGCAAGCATCTCGAAGCCGCATTTGGCGAAGCCGTTAAGCGCGCGCGCATAACAGGAAAGCCCCGAAACCACGACGCGGGCACGCGCAACGCCAAGTTCGCCCGCATAGAGGCTCCAGGCCCGCTCCCAGGAGTCGATGCTTCCAGAGCCATAGCCCGCAAGCCAATACCGCAGCCCGTCGACAACGAGGCGCTCGGCATGCTCATCCGCTCCGGCCCTGTCGGGCATGGCGCGGGTATCCGTTCGTTCAAACATTCCGACCTCCAATCAACGAGGGTTAAGGCCCCGCCATCAAAGGATGTGGCCAGATCCGACCACGCGGCAGTAATGCTATATTGAGTTATTGAGTCAAGTTATTATTGCATAGAAATCAATACATTAAAATTATTCTAAGGTGATTTCGGAGCGGCTTTCCGGCGGCAGGAGCAAGGCAATGCAGCGGTGCAAGTCGTGGCGGGGAAAGACCTTTCACGGGCAGGCGCGCGCCTCGCTCAGGCCTCGGCCGTCATCAATTCCGGAGGCACCCCTGCTCCGGCCAAAAGGCCCGACAGCCTGGTTTCCCGTTCGCGGTGGCCGGCCTTCGCGAAATCATGCATCGCGGCTGCGGGGAGCGGGCGTGCATAGAGGTAGCCCTGGATCGTCGGGCATCCGGCCGCGCGCAGGAAGGCGAGCTGTTCCTCCGTCTCGACCCCTTCCGCGAGCACTGGCGTGCCCAGGGTTTCGCCCAGCATGAGGACCGCGTGGACAATCGCGCGTGCCTCCGCCGAGGCGGAGAGATCGCGGGCGAAGTCCCGGTCGAGCTTGATCCGGTCGAAGGGAAAGACGCGCAGGCTCGACAGCGCCGAATAGCCGGTTCCAAAATCATCCAGGGCGATGGCCACGCCGAGCGTCCTGATCGCGTGAAGCACCTCGATGCAGCGCTCCATGTCGGCCATCAGCGCCGTTTCAGTCACCTCGAGCTCGACCCTGGCCGGGTCGATGCCGGTTTCCTCCAGGATCGCGGCAATGCGGGTGACAAGATCGGGTTGCTGCAATTGCACCACCGAGAGATTGACGGCGACCTTGACCGGCTCGTCCCAGCCCCTCGCCTGCCGGCACGCCTCGCGCAGCACCCATTCGCCGATGGGTACGATCAATCCGTTTTCCTCGGCGATCGGGATGAAGCGGGCCGGAGACACGCAGCCATGTTGCGGGTGGGTCCAGCGAACCAGCGCCTCGGCTCCCGCCAGCCGGCGGGCCGGCACATCCATCTGCGGCTGAAAATACACCTCGAGCTCGCCGCGATCGAGCGCACCGCGCAGACTGACGGCGAGGGCCCGGCGGCCCCGTTCGGCCGTGTCCATCACCGCATCGCAATATTGCACCGGCGCGAGGCGGTTGTTCTTGGCCCGGCCAAGGGCGACACCAGCGTTGGCCAGCAGGTCGGACGGGCTGAGGCCGTGCTCGGGATAAAGCGCAACGCCAAGGCTCGCGGAACAGGCGAGCATCGTGCCCGAGGCGCGCACAGGCGAACCGAACAACAGGGCGATCCGTTCCACCAGGTCGTCGACAGCGGCCTCGTGCGGGACCCATTTGAGCACCGCGAACTCGTCGCCGCCGATGCGCGCCACCTCGGCCGCCTCTCCCGCGTCCTCCAGCCACGCCCTCGCCCGCGCTCCGAGCGCCGCGAGATAAGCGTCGCCGGCGAGCTGGCCGCGCAGGTCGTTGACGACATGAAACTCGTCGAGATCGACAAGCACCAGGCAGAGCAGCCCCTCATCGGCGTCGACACAGGCGCAACCGTCCTGCAGCAGGCGGGTGAAGCGGGTGCGCGAGCCAAGACCGGTCAGCGGGTCGAATTCGGTCAGACGCGTCACGTCGGCGTCCGCGATCGTGCGCGTATCGTGGTCGATCAGCGCGATCACCACGCCCATGCCGATCACCATGACCGCCACCAGGGCGACGGCCAGCGCCAGCACCCAGACGTAATCCTCCCCTGGCGAAAGCACCGGGCGCAACGGCGTGATCCGCATCGCCGTCATCGCGGTGAAATGCATGCTGACGATGGCCAGAACGAAGGAGGCCTTGGCGCCACGGCGGCACCAGGTCGTCACCGGCCGCATGACCCGGTTGAGCGACAGCATGGAGAAGGCGATGCCGACAACGATGGAGGCGATGACGAAGGAGGTGTCCCAGGCGATCAACCCGTCGACATGATAGGCCGCAATGCCGATGTAGTGCATCGAGACCAGGGCGAGGCCGATCAGCGCGCCGCCGGCCTCCGGCGCGAGCCGCAGGCGGCCGCTGCTGGCCAGCGCGAAGCCGGCCGCGGTGCCGGCCACCGCGACGCAGAGCGAAACGATGGTCAACACCGGATCGAAGTAGAAGGCGGCGGAGGTCCCATAGGCCAGCATCGCCACGAAATGGGTGCACCAGATCGCCGAGCCCGCGGTCATGCCGGTGAGAAACAGCCAGCCGGAGCGGGTCCAGCCGGTCGTGTCGCGCGCGCGCACAAACAGCCGGAAACTTGCCCAGGCGCCAGCCACGCAGATCGCCGCAGCCACCGCCACGAGGACAAGATTGTGGTCGCCCGTCACGCAGGAGAGAACTTCAAGCACCGTCGAATTCCGTTCGGGGAGGCCACCCGGCCGATCAAAGCAGACTGCGAACTAGCGCAATCGATACGCCGGGGACCCTACGACAGGCGCCGTCAAAATTACTTAACGCAACACGAAACTATGAGGAATGGTAAACCGATCCTGAAGGGCGCGGCCTATCTGGGTCCGCTGCGTCCGGCGATGCTTCTCAGCGCCGCGAGGAAAGCCGAGCGCGCGGCCGGATCGAAGCCGGCCAGGAGCCTGTCCTCGGCCTTGGCGATGCGCGGACGCAGGGCATGGAAGCTGTCCCGCCCCTGCCGCGAGAGCCGATAGGCGACGCGCCGTCCGTCGCCGTCGACGGCGATCCGCTCCAGCTGGCCACTTGCCAGCAGCGGCTTCAGCGCGGTCGTCAGCACGGATGGCACGCTCGACATTGCGCTGGCGACGTCCCGATGGGTGATGCCCGGGTTCTTGTCGACCAGTTCCATCACCATGAACTGGAACGGCGTCAGCCCCTCGCCCTCGAACACCTCGGCAAAGACCTGCTGGCCGCGCAGGAAGGCGTGGCGCAAAAGATGGCCGGCGAGATCGTCGAGACAGCCGCGATCAACGGTGGCGGCCTCGGGCGTGGGCTGCGGGAGCGGGCGCATCAAAGGCCGAGGATCGCGTCCGGCGGAACGATCGGCGCGCGCCGGTTGAGGCCGTCGACGTCAAAGCCCGCGAGCTTCTTGTATCCGCTTGCCGCATCCTCCAGTTCCGAGCGCGACAGCACCTCATGGATGTGCAGGAACCCCTCGGGCGCGCGTTCCTCCACCACGTCGAGGATCGCGTCCGGCCCGTCGGCGCGATTGGCCAGCACGATGCGTTCCGTTGCCGGCCGGCGCTCCGCCTCATAGTCGATCAGCGCGAACTCGTTCGCTCCGTGGCGCAGGATCTCGCGGGTCAGCACGCGGGCGTCGAGGATCGCCTGGCTCGCGCCATTGGATCCGATCGGGTACATCGGATGGGCGGCGTCACCCATCAGCGTCATCGGCCCGTGGGTCCAGCGCGGCAGCGGATCGCGGTCGACCATGGGATACTCGTAGATCGCCTCTGCCGCCCCGATCACCGACGGCACGTCCAGCCAGTCGAACTGCCAGTCGGCGAACCGGGGCAGGAAGTCCGTCCGATCACCCGGCCGGTTCCAGTCCTCGCGCCGCCACAGGTGATCCTCGGGCATGCGCAGATCGGCGATCCAGTTGATCAGCGACCCGGGTGTGCCGTCGTCCAGAACAATGTCCTCGATCGGATAGCAGACGAACTTGCGCGGCTTGCATCCGGCCATGGCCATGGTCCGGCCGGTCAGGAACCGCGGTCCGCGGGTGATGCCGCGCCACATGACGATGCCGCCCCATGACGGCAGCCCCTCGTCGGGATAGAGTGCGGCGCGCGCGGCGGAATGAATGCCGTCGGCCGCGACGAAGATCGAGCCGCGCGCCGTGCCGAGTGCCGCGCCCGTCGGGCGGGCGCGAAGGTCGACCTCGACCCTGTCCTCCACCTGCCGCCAGCCTTCGACGGCAACGCCGGTGCGCACCGCATCGGACCCCAGCCGCGCGCGCACCGCCTCGAGCAGCATCATCTGCAACTCGCCCCGGTGAACCGAGAATTGCGGCCAGTCATAGCCGGCCGACAGTCCGCGAGGCTCCGCCCAGACCTTTTGCCCATGGCTGGAGAAATAGGCGACTTCCTGCGTCCTGAGGCCGATGGCGTCGAGATTTTCCAGCAGGCCCAGCTCGTCGAGCTCGCGCACCGCGTGGGGCTGCAGGTTGATGCCGACGCCGAGCGGCCGGATCTCGCGCACGGCCTCGTAGATCTGCACCGGCACACCGATACGTTCCAGGGAAAGGGCAAGGGTCAGACCGGCGATGCCGGCGCCCGCAATGAGCACGGTCATGGAATTCGCTTTCAAGACAAGGCTGGTTGCCGCCCCGGCCGGGCGAACAAAACGGGCGAAGACGGGTGCCGGCCCGTCGATCTCACGACGGGCCGGCGCTTCGGGGTGGCGGAGCCTATTCGGCGCCGGCGTAATTGGCGATCATCGCACGGGCATCAGCGACCATCGCGGCGCCGTCATAGCCCTTGCCGTTCATCTCCTCGATCCAGGCTGCGATGACCGGCTCGGCCGCTTCCTTCCAGCGAGCCACCTCTTCCGGCGGCAGCTTGCGGATCGTGTTGCCGGCCTTTTCCGCCGCCTGGATGCCGGGAAGATCGCCCTCGTCCATGACGCGACCGACCCACTTCGACACCTCACGACCCGAATTGTCGTCGATCACCTTCTTCAGGTCATCCGGCAGGCTCTCGTATTTTTCCTTGTTCATGGCGAAGACGAAGGTCGCGGTGTAGAGGCCGCGCGTCCCCTCGAAGTCGGTGTGGCTGTCGACCAGCTCGGCCACCTTCAGCGGCGTCGTCACCTCCCAGGGCACCACCGTGCCGTCGATCACGCCCTTGGAAAGCGCCTCGGGCATGGCCGGCACCGGCATGCCCACCGGCGTCGCGCCCAGCGCACCGAGCAGCGCGTTGGTCTGGCGCGTGGGGCCGCGCAGCTTCAGCCCCTTCATGTCTTCGAGACTGGTGACACCCTCGCCCTTGACGTGCAGCAGGCCGGGCCCGTGGACATGGACGGCGATCGGGTGGACATCCTTGAACTCGTCCTTGAGATACTTCTCGTAGAAGTCCCAGAAGGCCTGGCTGGTGGTTTCCGCCTTGGCGGCCATGAACGGCAGCTCGAACGCCTCGGTGCCGGGGAAGCGGCCCGGCGTGTAGCCGGGCAGCGTCCAGACGATGTCGACGACCCCGTCCTTGGCCTGATCATAGAGCGAGGGCGGCGTGCCGCCGAGCTGCATGGCCGGGTAAAGCTCGATCTTGATCCGCCCGCCGGACTCCTTCTCCACCTTCTCCGCCCAGGGTGCGATGAAGTTCTTCGGCACCGGCGCCTGCGCGGGCAGGAACTGGTGGACGCGCAGGGTCACTTCCTGGGCGAACGCGGGCGCGGCTGCGAACGCGGCAATGGCGGCAATCGACGACGCCGCAACAAGATGGGCAATGGGCTTCATGCTGTCTCCTCCCCTCGTACGGGCTCTTGCCACCGGCGGCGGCACAAGCCCGTCCTCTTTCCGGGCACGCTCCGTTTCCTCCCGGGAGTACGCACGGAAATCGTTTATGATGTAAACGATCCTGCCAGCGAAGCGGCGCGCGATCAAGACGGGAACGGCGCTGGTCTTGGGATCGTCGATGCCCGGAACGGCCGGACTGGCGTCCAGACCATCCTTCTACAGCGACACCGGGAGCCCGACGGGCGCGACCAGATCCCGAAGCCGCCCGGACCCTCGCCACCTCCCAAGGTGATGATGGGGCTTCCTTATTCAGACGAGCGACTTGCAGATTTGAGGTTGGGGAAGTCAGGCGAGGTTCAGAACCGTGACACCATCCGGTAGTCGGCGCGGTGGAGCATGCGGACATGGGTGATGAGCTGGTCGAGGAGCCAGGTGCTGCGCTCGAAGACGAAGAGCGGATCGCCGTCGCGGATGTCGAGAAGGTCGGCCTCCTCGGGCCGCGCCGCGGTTGCGCCGAGCACGATCTCCATCTCCGAAAACGGCGCGTTGCGCACCAGCCATTCGTTCGGACTGAAGTGCTCGAAGCGCTCGTCCGCGATCTCGGGAACCGCATCGAGATTGATCCAGCGGTCCTCATATTGCCAGGGGCGGCTGTCGGCGGAATGCAGGCAGCGCACATGCAGCATCGGCGCGTCCGCACCGAGGCTGAAGCGGGCGCGGATCGGCTCGGGCGGTGGCAGCGCCTCGCGGGTCAGGACGGTGAAACGGTAGGTGGCGCCGCGCGCCTCGACCTCGTCGCGCACGATCGGGATCTCGAGCCGCGCCTCGCGCAAGGGGTGCTCGGCGATGCGGGTGCCGGCGCGGCGCTTGCGCTCGACGATACCGATCTCGGCAAGCTCGCGCAGCGCCCGGTTCACGGTCGGTCGCGCGCAGCCGAACTCGCGGGCAAGCTCTTCCTCACCGGGAATCAGTTCCCCCGGTTGCCAGATCTTGTCGCGGATGCGCCGCAGGATCTCTGTCTTGATGACGCGAAAGGACCCTGCCGCGCGGGCAGCAGGTGCGGCGGGGGCGACAGGCCCGCCCGCCCCGCCCCGCGCGGGTCCCGTCAAAGCGCGGCCCTCAGGCCTGCCATCGCCTTGCGGTAGCGTGCCTCGATCGCCGCCCGGCGCACATGGCGGCCGTCCGCGACCACATGCCGTCCGGCCGCCCAGACATCGCTGACGACGCGGTCGTCGCCGGCAAAGATCCAGGCGTCGAGCAACGCGTCGCCGGACAATCCCTCCAGGTGCAGGGCACCGCCATCGAGCGCCACGAGATCAGCGAGCCGGCCGACCGCGAGA
The DNA here is from genome assembly GCF_048268045.1 of Stappia sp. Taxonomy (GTDB): domain Bacteria; phylum Pseudomonadota; class Alphaproteobacteria; order Rhizobiales; family Stappiaceae; genus Stappia. The sequence goes on along the minus strand of NZ_JBLWWG010000003.1, from coordinate 362,575 downwards.
GCGCCGCTGTCGCGGCCGGCGGCGCGTGCACCGCCCTTCAGCGTCTCGTCGTAGAGCCGGCGTCCGCAGGAGCGCTCGGGGGTCGCCAGCACCGCCCGGTGCCGGTCGCGCAGGCGCTGCGAATACTCCAGCGTCCGAAGTTCCTCCGAAAGGGCGATGCGGATGTTGGAATCCGATCCGATGCCCAGCACCCCGCCCTCGGCCAGATAGTTCGCTCCATCGAAGATGCCATCGCCGAGGCTCGATTCGGTGATCGGGCACAGGCCCGCGACCGCACCGCTCGTCGCGATCGCGCGCCGTTCCCCGGCTGTCAGATGGGTGCAGTGGATCAGGCACCAGCGCGCGTCGACGGCGTGATTGTCGAAGAGCCATTCCACCGGGCGACGGCCATGGACGGCGAGCACCTCTTCCACCTCGCCGGTCTGTTCGGCGATATGCATGTGCAGAGGCGCGTCGGGGCGCATCGCCGCGACGCGGGCAAGATCGGCGGCCGGAACGGCACGCAGCGAATGCGGCGCGATGCCGCTGCGCGCATCGGGCGAAAGCCGCCTCACCGCGTCTTCCGCACCCTCCACGATCCGCGCGAAGCCGTCGAGATCGGAGCGAAAGCGCACCTGCCCGCCGGCCAGCGGGCGGCCGTCGAGACCGCCGGTGGCGTAATAGACCGGAAGCAGCGTCAGCCCGATGCCGGAGACGCCGGCCGCCGACACGATCCGCCGCGACAGCTCCGCCGGGTCGGCATAGGGCGTCCCGTCCGCCTGGTTGTGGACATAATGGAACTCGACGGAGGCGGCATAGCCGGCCTCCAGCATCTCCATCTGCACGAAGGCGGCGACGTCCTCGATGGTCTCGGGCGTGAAGGCGGCGAGGAAGCGATACATGATCTCGCGCCAAGTCCAGAACGTGTCATGCGCGCCCGGCCCGCGACGCTCGCTCAGGCCGGCCATCGCCCGCTGAAAGGCGTGGGAATGAAGATTGGCGGGGGCCGCAAGCAGCACGCCGACATGCCTCCCGGCATCCGCCGCCGCCCGCTCGACACCTGTTGAAACGGCGGAAATCCGCCCACTTTCGTCCATGTCGACCGCAACTTTGCCTGCCCACCCATCTGCCAGCAAGGCCGTCTCTGCCCAAATCCGCGTCATGCTCGCCTCATTTTCAGGATTGACAATTATGTACATACATATCCTAATTTCACAAATACATATTTCTCAGTTGAAGGCCGGGCAAAACGGCCGCGACAGCCGGACACGGGGTGCGCCCCGCGGTCCGGACAGGGATGGGGACAGACGATGAAAACGACGGCGGAGACGACCGGAACGGTCCTGTCCGGGGCACGGCTTGCCACCATGCGCAAGGGTGGCACGGCCTACGGGCTGGTCGACAATGGGGCGCTTGCCGTCGGCGGAGACGGTCGCATCGCCTGGTGCGGTCCGGCAGAGGAACTGCCCACCGATTTCTCGGCCTGGCCGTCGCGCGACCTGGGCGGGCGGCTCGTCACCCCGGGTCTCATCGACTGCCACACCCACATTGTCCATGGCGGCAACCGTGCGCGCGAATTCGAGATGCGGCTCGAAGGGGCGAGCTACGAGGAGATCGCACGCGCCGGCGGCGGCATCGTCTCGACCGTCACCGCGACACGCGCGGCGAGCGAGGACGAACTCGTCGCCTCCGCCCTCCCCCGGCTCGACACGCTGATCGCCGAGGGCGTCACGACGCTCGAGGTCAAGTCCGGCTACGGCCTTACCGTCGCCGACGAGATCAAGATGCTGGCCGCCGCCCGCCGTCTCGGGCGGGAACGCCCGATCCGCATCGTCACCACCTATCTCGGCGCCCACGCGGTGCCGGCCGACTACAAGGGCCGCCAGGGCGCCTTCATCGACGAGGTGGTGCTGCCGGGTCTGGACGCGGCCCATGCCGCAGGCCTCGTCGACGCGGTCGACGGCTTCTGCGAGGGCATCGCCTTCTCGACCGAGGAGATGGCCCGGGTCTTCGACCGGGCGACAGCGCTCGGGCTGCCGGTGAAGCTCCACGCCGAACAGCTCTCCGACCTCGGTGGCGCGGCGCTTGCGGCTCGCTACGCGGCGCTGTCCGCCGATCACCTGGAATACCTCTCGCAGACGGGCATCGACGCCATGGCGAAGGCGGGCACGGTCGCGGTGCTGCTGCCGGGCGCGTTCTATACGCTGCGCGAGACGCAGCTTCCCCCGGTTGCCGCGCTGCGGCGCGCCGGCGTGCCCATCGCGCTTGCCACCGACTGCAATCCGGGCACCTCGCCGCTGACCTCGCTGCTGCTGACGCTGAACATGGCCGCGACCCTCTTCCGCATGACGCCGGAGGAAGCCCTTGCCGGCGTCACCCGCGAGGCCGCACGCGCCCTCGGCCTCGCCGCCGACCTGGGCACGCTGGAAGCCGGCAGGATCGCCGACCTTGCGGTCTGGAACATCGACGAGCCGGCGGAGCTTTCCTACCGCATCGGCTTCAATCCCCTTCACGAGCGCATCTTCGGGATCCCATCATGACGAGCCTCACCCTGACGCCGGGCACGGTCACCCTGGCCGAGCTGGAAGCGATCCACCGCGACAGCCTCGCGGTCGTCATCGACCGGGCGGCGCGGCCCGCCATCGATCTTGCCGCAAGCCGCGTCGCCGAGGCGGCCGGCGGCGATGAGGCGGTCTATGGCGTCAACACCGGCTTCGGCAAGCTCGCCAGCGTCAAGATCGCCTCCGGCGACACGGCGAAGCTCCAGCGCAACCTCATCCTCTCCCATTGCTGCGGCGTCGGCGAGACGCTGGAGCGGGCGACAACCCGGCTGATGATGGTGCTCAAGCTGCTGTCGCTCGGGCGCGGGGCCTCGGGCGTGCGCTTCGAGGTGATGGAACTGATCGAAGGGTGCCTGGCCGCCGGCGTCACCCCTTGCGTGCCCTCGCAGGGGTCCGTCGGCGCTTCCGGCGACCTTGCCCCGCTTGCCCATATGACCGCCGTTCTGATCGGCGAGGGCGAGGCGGAACTCGACGGCCAGCGTCTGCCGGGCCGCGAGGCGCTGGCGCGGGCGGGGCTGTCGCCGGTGACGCTGGGACCCAAGGAAGGCCTCGGGCTCATCAACGGCACCCAGTTTTCCACCGCGCTTGCCCTTGCCGGGCTTTTCGACGCCTGGCGTCTCGCCGAGGCAACGCTCGTCACCGCGAGCCTTTCCACCGACGCGATCATGGGCTCGACCGCCCCCTTGCTGCCCGAGATCCACGCGCTGCGCGGCCATCGCGGCCAGATCGAGGTGGCCGCCGCCATGCGCGCGCTGATGGAGGGCTCCGAGATCCGCGAAAGCCACCGCACCGGCGACAGCCGCGTGCAGGATCCCTATTGCATCCGCTGCCAGCCGCAGGTGGCCGGGGCCTGCGTCGATCTGCTGCGCATGGCCGCGCGCACGCTCGAGATCGAGGCGAATGCGGCGACCGACAACCCGCTGGTGCTGATCGACGAGGGCCGCATCGTCTCGGGCGGCAATTTCCACGCCGAGCCGGTGGCCTTCGCCGCCGACCAGATCGCGCTTGCGGTCGCCGAGCTCGGGGCCATCGCCCAGCGCCGCGTGGCGCTGATGGTCGACCCGACGCTCTCGTTCGACCTGCCGCCATTCCTCGCCCGTGATCCCGGCCTCAACTCGGGCATGATGATCGCCGAGGTAACGACGGCGGCCTTGATGAGCGAGAACAAGCATCTCGCCAATCCCTGCTCGACCGATTCCACCCCGACCAGCGCCAACCAGGAAGACCATGTCTCCATGGCCGCGCACGGCGCCCGGCGGCTCGGCCGCATGACGGCGAACCTCGCCGTGATCCTCGGCGTCGAGCTTCTCTGCGCCGCGGAGGGCGTCGAGCACCGCGCGCCGCTTGCGACGAGCGGTCCGCTGAAGGCAGCCATCGCCTGCCTGCGGAGCGAGGTTGCCCCCCTCACCGAGGACCGCTACATGGCTCCGGACCTCGACAGGGCTGCAAGGCTCGTCGCCAGCCGCGCGCTCTGCCAGGCAGCGAGCGGCACGCCCCTTCTCGTTCTTGGAGATGCCGCATGAACCCGATCGAAGTCCGCCAGGGCTCCAGCCCCGTCATCCTCGGCCTGCCGCACACCGGCACCCATGTCCCGGCGGAGATCGCCAGCCGGCTCAACATGCGCGGCCTGGAGCTTGCCGATACGGACTGGCACATCCACACGCTCTACGAAGGCCTGCTCGCGGATGCCACCAGCGTGCGCGCCACCTTCCACCGGTACGTCATCGACGCCAACCGGGGGCCAGACGGGGCGAGCCTCTATCCGGGTCAGAACACCACCGGGCTGGTGCCCACGACCGATTTCGACGGCGACCCGATCTGGAAAGAGGGCGAAGCCCCGGACGAGGCGGAGATCGCCGCCCGCCGCGCGACCTTCCATGCCCCCTATCACGCAGCCCTTGCCGCCGAGATCGAGCGGGTGAAGGCGATCCATGGCGTCGCCATCCTCTATGACTGCCACTCGATCCGCTCGCACATCCCGTTCCTGTTCGACGGCACACTTCCCGACTTCAACATCGGCACGAACACCGGCACCACCTGCCATCCGCTGATCGAACAGGCGGTGGCGGAGGTCTGCGCGGCGGCCGAAGGCTACACGAGCATCGTCAACGGCCGCTTCAAGGGTGGCTGGACCTCGCGCCACTACGGCCGCCCGGCCGACAATGTCCACGCCATCCAGATGGAGCTTGCGCAATCGACCCATCTGGCGAGCGAAAGCGCACCCTTTGCCTACGACGCGGAGAAGGCTGACGCCCTGCGCGTCCATCTTCGCGAAATCCTTGCCCGTCTGGAGCGCCTGGCGCTCGACGGTAGCCTGACCACCGGAGGCGCCTCATGACCAATCCCCGCCACAATTCCCGCGACGTGTTTCCGCCGACGGGCACGGAGCTGAACGCCAAGTCCTGGCTCACGGAAGCCCCCTTGCGGATGCTGATGAACAACCTGCATCCGGACGTGGCCGAAAACCCGCATGAGCTGGTTGTCTATGGCGGTATCGGGCGCGCCGCGCGCACCTGGGAAGATTTCGACAAGATCGTCGCCGCGCTGAAATCGCTGGAAGAGACCGAGACGCTGCTGGTGCAGTCGGGCAAGCCGGTGGGCGTGTTCCGCACCCACAAGGACGCGCCGCGCGTGCTCATCGCCAATTCGAACCTGGTGCCGCACTGGGCGACCTGGGAGCATTTCAACAAGCTCGATAAGGCCGGGCTGATGATGTACGGCCAGATGACCGCCGGCTCGTGGATCTACATCGGCAGCCAGGGCATCGTGCAGGGCACCTATGAGACCTTCGTCGAGGCCGGGCGCCAGCACTACGAAGGCAGCCTCAAGGGCAAGTGGATCCTGACCGCCGGTCTCGGCGGCATGGGCGGCGCCCAGCCGCTCGCCGCCGTCATGGCCGGCGCCTGCTGCCTGGCGGTGGAATGCGACGAGACCCGCGCCGACTTCCGCATCCGCACCCGCTACGTCGACGAGAAGGCCCACACGCTCGACGAGGCGCTCGCCCTGATCGAGCGCTGGACGAAGGCGGGTGAGGCCAAGTCCGTGGCGCTGATCGGCAACGCCGCCGACATCTTCCCCGAGCTGGTCGAACGCATGAAGGCTGGCGGCCCGCGTCCCGACATCGTCACCGACCAGACCTCGGCCCATGACCCGATCCACGGCTACCTGCCCAAGGGCTGGAACGTCGGCGAATGGCGCACGAAGCAGGAAAGCGATCCGCAGGCGGTCGAGAAGGCGGCCCGCGCCTCGATGCGCGAGCATGTGGCGGCCATGGTCGACTTCTGGAACGCCGGCGTGCCGACCCTCGACTATGGCAACAACATCCGCCAGGTGGCGCTGGAAGAAGGGCTGGAGAACGCCTTTGCCTTCCCGGGCTTCGTGCCGGCCTATATCCGCCCGCTGTTTTGCCGCGGCGTCGGCCCGTTCCGCTGGGCGGCCCTTTCCGGCGATCCGGAGGACATCTACAAGACCGATCAGAAGGTGAAGGAGCTGCTGCCCGACAACGCACACCTTCACCAGTGGCTCGACATGGCGCGGGAACGCATCGCCTTTCAGGGACTGCCGGCGCGTATCTGCTGGGTCGGCCTCGGCGACCGCCACCGCCTCGGCCTCGCCTTCAACGAGATGGTCCGCAACGGCGAGCTGAAGGCTCCGGTCGTCATCGGCCGCGACCACCTCGATTCGGGCTCGGTCGCCTCGCCCAACCGCGAGACCGAGGCGATGAAGGACGGGTCGGATGCCGTCTCCGACTGGCCGCTGCTGAATGCGCTGCTCAACTGCGCCTCGGGCGCCACCTGGGTCAGCCTGCACCATGGCGGAGGCGTCGGCATGGGCTTTTCCCAGCATTCGGGCATGGTGATCTGCTGCGACGGCAGCGAGGATGCCGACCGGCGCCTCGAGCGCGTCCTGTGGAACGATCCGGCAACCGGCGTCATGCGCCATGCCGATGCCGGCTATGACATCGCGCTCGACTGCGCGCGCGAGCACGATCTGAATCTTCCAGCCATTCTTGGCTGAAGAGACCAAGAACAATAAGAAGCCAAGAGGGATCATCCTCCAACACGATCAGGAGACAGCCGAAATGAAATCGAAATTCCTCAGTGTGGTGGCCGCCGTCGGCATCAGCCTCGGCCTCGCCGGCGCCGCCCATGCCGATCTGCTCGCCGACATCAAGGCCAAGGGCAAGATCGTCGCCGCGACGGAAATGCACTTCGCGCCGTTCGACATCCTCAAGGACGGCAAGTACCAGGGCATCTGCCACGACCTCTTCGTCGAGATCGCCAAGGAGCTCGGCGTCGAGGCGGAATTCCTCGACCTGCCGTGGCAGTCGATCCTGCCGGGCCTCGAGGCCGGCAAGTTCGACATCGTCAACGCGCCGGTGACGATCACCGCCGAGCGCATGCAGCGCTACAGCTTCACCCTGCCGATCGGCAACGCCACGGTGGCGCTCGCCAAGAAGGCCGGCGACACCAGCATCATGAAGCCCGAGGACATTGCCGGAAAGACCGTCGGCTCGCAGAAGGGCTCGGCCCAGCTGGCACAGCTCAAGGCCTATTCCGAGACACTGCCGAGCCCGATCGACGTGCGTGAATACGTGAACATCGACGAGGCGCTGGCCGATCTCGCCGCCGGCCGCATCCAGGGGGTGGCCAATTCCATGCCGCTGATGGGCTATGCCTCGGTGCAGCGTCCGGGCCTGTTCGAGCTGGTTCTGCCGCCGTTCGGCGAGCCGAAGTACTTCGGCTGGGTCGCCCGTCCGGGCGACGAGACCGCCTCGCTGGTCGAGGCGATCAACGCCGCCCTGCTGAAGATGCACAAGGACGGCCGCCTGAAAGCCATCAACGAGAAGTGGCTCGGCTCCGCGCCGGATCTGCCGACCACCATGCCGGCCGTGAACTGATACGGATCGCAGGCCGGCGGGGGCGCTCCCCGCCGGCTTCTTCGCCGCGAAAGGGGAGCGATCGCCGGTGGACTTTTCCTTTGACGTCATCGTGCACAATCTGCCCTACCTCCTGAAGGCCGCACGCTGGACGCTTGTCATCTCCGTGGCCGGCATGGCGATCAGCATCGTGCTGGGCGTCGTCCTGTGCGCCGCAAGGCTGGCCGGAAACCGGCTCCTTGCCGGGCTCGCGGCGTTCTACATCAGCTTTTTCCGCGGCGTGCCGCTGCTGGTGCAGTTGCTGTTGTTCTTCTATGTGCTGCCCTATGTCGGGCTGGACCTGCCGGCGATCGCCGCCGCCATCCTGGCGACCGGCATGTGCTCCGCCGCCTATACGGCGGAGATCCTGCGCGGCGCGTTGCAGGCGATCCCCAGGGGCCAGTCGGAAGCGGCCGAGGCGCTGTGCATTCCCCATTTCGCCCTGTGGCGGCGCATCCTGGTGCCGCAGGCGATCCGCATCGGCCTGCCCTCGCTCGTCAACGAGCTGATCCTGCTGGTGAAGGTCTCCTCGCTTGCCTCGGTCGTCGGTATCGCCGAGCTGACGCGGGTCGCGCAGAACATCACCGGCGCGACCTACCGGCCGCTGGAGATCTATGTCGCCGCCGCCGCGATCTATTTCGTCATCAACTTCGTGCTGTCGCGCCTTGGCCGGATGGCCGAGAAGCGGCTGCAGATCGGATAGGGGGCAGGGATGGAACTCGATCTTTTCGTCCGCTACGGCCCGGCACTCCTGTCCGGCTTCGGCGTCACCATCCTGTGCTGGATCGTCGGCACGCTCGGCGGGTTGCTGCTCGGCTTCGCCATCGCCTGCGCCTATCGCTGGAGCATCGCTCCGGTGCGCTGGGCAATCGACGGCTACGTGGAGCTGATCCGCGGCACGCCGTTCATGATCCAGCTCTTCATTCTCTACTACGGCGGCCCGCACTTCGGGCTGGTGCTGACGCCCGTGCAGGCCGGCATCCTTAGCTTCATCGTCTACGGCAGCCCGTATTTCGCGGAGATCTTCCGCTCCGGCTTCAACGCCATCCCCCGCGGCCAGATCGAGGCCGGACGCTGCGTCGGACTTCCCGAGGCAACGATCCTGCGTCGCATCGTGTTGCCGCAGATGCTGGTGCCGATCACCCCGCCACTGACCAATTTCATCATCATCCTCAGCAAGGAGACGGCGATCCTTTCCGTCGTCACCGTGCCGGAGCTGCTCTACGAAACGCAGACGATGGCCGCCGAGACCTTCACCTTCGTCGAGCCGTTCCTGGTGCTGTCGCTGTTCTACTGGCTGATGGTCATCGTCACGAGCTGGCTCGGCGGGCGGGTCGAGGCCCGCGTGACGCGCCACCTGAAGCGCACCTGAGACAGGACCCGAAGAGACCCCATGCGCCCAGACACCACCGCAACGGATGCCGCACCGATGATCACGGTGCGCGGCATGAGCAAGTCCTTCCAGGACTTCAAGGCCCTGCAGGACATCGACCTCGACGTGAACCGCTCCGAGGTGCTGTGCCTGATCGGCCCCTCGGGCTCGGGCAAGAGCACGCTGCTGCGCTGCCTCAATTTCCTCGAGGCCTATGACGGCGGCGAGGTGCGCCTCGAGGGCGAGCTGGTCGGCTGGCAGGAGAAGGCCGAGCCGCGCAGGCCGGTCTCGCCCAGCGTCCTGCGCCGCCAGCGTCAGCACATCGGCATGGTGTTCCAGCAGTTCAATCTGTGGCCGCATCTGACCGCGCTCGAGAATGTCGCCGAGGCGCTGATCCAGGTGAAGCGCATGGGCAAGGCGGCGGCGCATGAGGCGGCCCGCGCGGCGCTCGCCAAGGTGCATCTCGCCGACAAGACGCTGAACTATCCGGCCAATCTGTCCGGCGGCCAGCAGCAGCGCGTCGCCATCGCCCGGGCGATCGCCATGGAGCCGAGCGTCATGCTGTTCGACGAGCCGACCTCCGCGCTCGATCCCGAACTCGTTGGCGAGGTGCTCGCGGTGATGAAGGAAATGGCGGCGGAAGGCATGACCATGGTGGTCGTCACCCACGAGATGGGCTTTGCCGCCCATGTGGCGGACCGGGTCGCCTTCCTCGACAAGGGACGGATGGTGACGCTGGCGCCGCCGGCCGACATCTTCGGCCGGGAGCCCGACGACCCGCGCGTCCGCTCGTTCCTGCAGACCTACCGCGAGCGCAACGTCGTGTGAGCGCCGCCGGCGGTCACACCGGCGCGATCACGGCGACGTCGTCCTCGGCGAAGAACACCTCCTCGAGGTTCTCGCCCGGCCCCTTGCGGTCGACGACGAGAAAGTCCTGCATGGGCTGAAGCACCAGCAGCGGATGATGCCAGACGCCGCGCGCGATCTGTACGCCCTGGTCGCCGCGCGCCAGGAAGCAGCGGCAGGCGGCGGCCTCTGGTCGATCCGAAACGACGACCAACCAGGGGTGGCGCTCCATCGGCACGAAGGCCTGCGACCCGCGCGGATGGCGCTCCAGCATGCGCAGCGTCACCGGCGCCGGCCAGGGCGTTCCCCGGAAGATCGAGAGAATGGCTTCCCCCTCCTCCCCCGGATCCGCCGTCGCGCAGGCGTGAAACCGGCGCGTACGCCCCGCGTTGATCAGATGGCTCGCCGCCTGACGGGCCTCGATCACCTCGCCATAGGGCGCAAAGGCTTCGCCGGTCAGCGGTTCGGGTATCAGAAAATGGCTCACGCGGCGCTCCTGCCTCCTGAATTCGGCTGCATGCGAACGGCAGAACACCTCAGCCGCGGGCCGGGTCTCCGTCACATCAACGACACATTCATAAAACCAGCAATATTCATATAAAACAAATACTTGGAAAAGCCATGTAGCGGATCCGCAACAATTTCGACAAAAAATTAACTCAAGGGTATGGATTCGACCATGGGCATTGCATTCCCTCGAGTCATCGCGGATCTTACCAGCGGTTGTATCAGCATAGCGCCACGTCTTAATTTCGCTAGTTCGCATCTATTGCACCTGGGAGGGTGTCATTTCTTACCTCGGTCACCATCAGCGCTTCCTCTCGGGAGCGGGGCGCGAGCTCCTGTGCTCATCCTGCGTCGCGGCGCTGCTCGCGGGAACGTCCGGGGCGGCTCTCGCCCAGGATGCGTTGCCGCAGCAGTGGGGGGCCTGGGGTGAGATCGGCGCCCAGGCGGGCTCGGAAGCCAGCGGCTTCCTCGAGGGCTTCATGCCGCTCGGCCAGGATGGCAGCAACCTCGTCTTTCTCGACATGCGCCTCGACTACGGCGACAACAGCCGGGGATCGTCCTCCTTCGGCCTCGGCCTGCGCTCGGTCGTCGGCAGCAACCTCATTGTCGGCGCCAACTCCTTCATCGACGTGGTTCACACCGACAATGGCAACTACCATCTCGGCGCGACCCTCGGGCTCGAGGCCTTCACCTCGATCTTCGATCTGCGGCTCAACGCCCATATTCCGCTTCAGGGCCGCGCGGACGCCGGCTCGTTCGTCGGCGGCAGCGGCGTCTCCGTCGTCAACAACCAGATCGTCGAGAACCGGGTCCGCAGCGACCGCCGCGAGGCGCTGCTCTATGGCCTGACCGCCGAGATCGGCGCGATGTTCGATTCGCCCTTCGCCGACGACCAGAGCATGCGCGCCTATGCCGGCGCCTATGTCTACGACCGTAACGGCTTTCGCACCGAGACCGGCGCGCGCCTCGGCCTTGAGTACCAGATCCACGACGTCCTCAGCCTGACCGGCTCACGCTTCACGCTGGGGGCCGAGCTCGTCTACGACCGGCACGACAAGCTCGACGCCGTCGCCACGGCGCGGTTGCGGATTCCGCTGTTCGGCGGCGATGGCGCGCCGGATGCGGTCAGCGACCGCGACAGCGAACGCCACCGGCTTCTGTCGCGGATGGACGAAAGCGTGCGCCGCGACAAGGGCATCCGCGTCGGCACATTCGACAAGACCACCTCGGTCAACGGCGTCCCGGTGGTCAATCCGGCCACGGGCACCGCCTACGGCCGCATCTACTTCGCCTCCCAGGGCTCGAGCGGCACCGGCTCGGCCGTCGACCCGACAGCGCTCGCCACGGCGGTCGCGAGCGCCGGCGCCGGCGGCATCATCGTCGCCATGGGCGACGACGGCACGATCACCACCTCCGGGGTGACGCTGCAGAACGGCCAGACACTGATCGGCGGCGGACAGACCATCGCGGTGCAGCTCGCCGACGGCACGACGACCAGCTTCCTGCTGGCCGGCACCGCCGGCACCATCGACGGCGATCCGGGCGTCACCACGGTGACGGTGACCGACGGCGTGACCGTTCGCGGCCTGACCATCCAGGGCGGCAGCACGGTGATCGGCGGCAACAATGTCACCGGCGCGACGCTGACGGATCTCTCGATCCAGAACGCCACCGACGGCATCCGCATCACCAATGCCTCCGGCACGACACTGAACAACCTCTCCTTCAGCGGCATCACCGGCACCTCGATCTTCCTCAACAACGAGGCGGCGAGCCTGTCCGGCATCACCATCAACGGTGGCACCAACGGCATCTCGATCGCCAACAACACCGGTACGACGACCCTCTCCGACATCAGCGTGACCGGCGTCAGCGGCGACGCGCTGTCCTTTGCCAACAACACCGGCGTGATCAACGTCGTCGACTTCACCGCGACGAACACCGGCGACGACGCCGTCGTGATCTCCGGTGCCGGCACCTACGGGTTCTCCGGCGGCACGACGATCAGCGGACTGGGCGCGGGCACCACGAGCGACGGCATCGACCTGTCCGGCACCACCAACGCCACGCTGACCTTCGGTGACGTCGACATCACCGGACTTGGTGGCGGCACCGGCCTCAACATGGCCGGCGCGGACGCGACGGTGACCATGTCGAGCCTCGACGTGACCGGCACCGGCGTTGCCGGCAGCCGCGGCGTGGACATCAGCGGCACGCAGAACGGCCGCACGATCTCCATCGTCAACGGCGGCACGATCTCGAACGTCGGCACCGGCCTGGTGCTGGGCACATCGGGAGCGGCGCTCGCCGCGCCGGACGCGGTGTTCACCTGGGGTGGCGGCGACATCGGCGGCCTCGCCTTTGCGCTCGACGGCGTCGGCGTCAATGCCGCGAACGGCAGCTACTCCTTCGGCTCCACCGGCTTCACCGGCGGCTTCAATTTCACCACCTCCGGGGTGGCGAACTACTTCATCGCCGCGAGCGCGACGGGCGCCGGCGACGGCTCCTCGACCTCCGACCGCGCGACCATCGCCACGGCCATCGCGGCCGCCGCGGGCCTTGGGACCGTCAACTTCATCCTGATCAACGACGGATCGGAGATCGACACGTCGGGCCTGACCTTCGCGCTGGCCGACAACCAGACGATCGACACGTTCGGCGACGGCCGCACCTTCTCCTCCACCGGTTATGTGATCGCGGCCAACATCACCGGCTCGAACCTGCCGTCGGGCGCGGTGACCATCACCGATCCGACCGGAAACGGCGCGGCGACGCTCACCAGTTCCTCGGGCGCGGTCAGCACGATCCAGGTCGCCAATGGCAACACGGTGCGCAACATCACCGTTGGCAGCACCGCCGGCACGGCGATCTCCGGCTCCGGTATCACCGGGCTGACCATCGAGGGCGTCACGATCGGCTCGGGCGGCACGACGGCGCAGAACGGCATCTCGCTCACCAACACCAGCGGCACCGTCACCATGACCAACGTGTCGGTGACCAGCTCCGGTGGCAGCGGCCTGTCGCTCACCAATGCCGGCGGCACGGTGACCGGCAACAACGTCGACATCACCGGCTCGAACGCCCTGACCGTTTCCGGCGGCGACGCGGCGATCTCCTTCAACGCGTCCAGCTCGATTTCCAACAGCGCCGGCAACGCGGTCTCGATCTCGGGCCGCATCGGCGGCAGCTTCAGCCACTTCGGCAGCGTGACGTCGAATGGCGCCACCGCCGGCGGCATCTCCGTTTCGGGCGGCGCGGCAAGCAATGTGACCTTCGGCGGCATGGTCTCGCTCGGCACCACAACGGCGCTGACGACGGGCACGGCCGGCATTCTCCTGGACACCATCGACGCGGGCACCACGGTCGCCTTCGACGGCGGCCTCGACGTCGCGACCAACGGCATCACGGCCCTGTCGGCGGACAGCGGCTCCCTGCGTGTGAGCGATGCGACGACGGAGCGGCTGACGGCGACGGGCGCGGCGGCGCTGCTGGCAAGCAACATGACGCTCAACGCCAGCTTCGACGCGATCAACGCCACCAATACGGCCCAGAACTCGGTGACGCTGAGCAATCTCGACGGCGCACTTGCCATCAACGGTGGCACGCTCGACACCCTTGCCAATGCCGGCGCCTTCAACAGCGTGAGCCTGATCCAGAACGATACGGGCGCCACGCGCAAGCTCAAGCTGACCGTCGACGGCATGACAATCCGACACGACGCGACCGTCTACAGCAGTGCCAACGAATACGGCATCTATGTCGAAACACGCGGCGACGACCAGGCCGAAGTCGCGATTTCCAATTCCACCTTCCAGACCGAAGACAGTTCGGTTCGCGTCATGAGCTACAACAGCGGCTCCGTGGTCACCGCATTTGCCGACAATACGCTGCTTGGAGACGCCACGTCGGCGCGGCCGGATTTCTTCAACAATGGCATTGTCTTCGATGGCGTGATCTTCGACGGAGACACGAGCACCGCCGGCCTGCAAACCGTCAATGGCGGCACATTGACAATCGGCACGGCCAGCGTGTCGGCCAGCAGCGGCCTGTTCTTTTTGGGCACGAGCGGCACCTCCAACACTGCCGGGCGCATCGATTTCTCCAACTACACCGCTTACGCCTTCACCAGCGGCCTCCAGATTTCGGGCGACCAGTCGGGCCTGTCCCTCGGCATCGGCAGTGGCGCGATCACCGCAGCCACGGTTGCGCTTGGCTCCAGCAGCACTGTCGCCGGCAGTGGCGGCACCGGCGATATCACGCTGTCCAGTCTGACCCTGACGCAGAACAACGGCAACGGACTGTCGGCAAGCAGGTTCGGCGGCAGTTTCACGGTAACCGGCGCAACCTCCATCCTGGCGACGGAGCGTTCGACTATTTTTGGCGCCGATTACTACCGCAACGTGCTTCGCAACGGCATTGCGATCACGGATACGACAGCGAACTTCTCGTTCGGCGACATCACGATCGGAACCGCAAGCGGGAGTACCGGCGGGGCCGATGTGTATACGACCGGCGGCTCCACGGTCGGCATCAGTCTCGAGAACAACAGCGGCACCTTCACCTCCACGGGAACCGTTACGATCACCGACACGGTGGAAGACGCGATCCGCATCACCGGCACCAGCGGCGCAATCAGCTTCAACCGCGTCTCGGTCGTCAATCCTCACGCCGCGGTGATCCCGACGGGCACACCGCTTATCAACCCGCGCGAGGCGCACAGCGCCGGCATCGACATTTCCGGCACGATCGGCGGAACGATCTCCTTCAACGATCTCGACATCGCGCTCAATTCGGACGAGACGACCGGCATCGAGCTGACCGGCGCGACACTGAACGCCGCCGTCACCGCCAACGACTTCGACGTGACCGGCAACGGGTCCGCAAACACCATCGGCGTCGATCTGCGCGGCACGACAGGCGGCGGCACGGTGCGCCTCGGCGACAGTTCGGCCTCCGGCGAGTCCAGCAGCATCGCCGGCGTCAAAACCGGCGTCTGGCTCGATAGCTCGACCAATGCGATCTTCACCTTCGGCGATGGCGAGAACGGCACGGATCAAGGCTCGACGATTTCGGCCAATACCGCCATCGACGCCTCGTCCGCCCCCACGGTCGGAAGCTACGATTTCCGGGATGTGAACTTCACCAGCAGCCCGGGCCTCGGTTTTGGCACGGGTGACATCTACTTCGTGGATTCCGACGGCGCGACCGGTGGTGGCGACGGCTCGGGCAGCGATGCCTCCAACCCGATGACACTGGCGGCGGCCGAGGCGGCCGCGGGCGCCGGCGACATCATCGTGCTGATCAACAACGGCTCGGCCATCAATGTCGCGGGAACCAACGGCAACGACACGCTGAACCTGCTGAACCAGATGCAGTTGCTCAGCTTCGGCGACGGCGCCGGCGGCAGCCAGTCCGTCACCGTCAGCCTCACGGTTCCACCGACGATCCTGCTCTCGGCCGCCGGCCTCACCATCGCCGACCCGACCAACAACGGCGGTGCGGTCGTGTCCTCCACGGGCACCGACCCGCTTGTGGGGCTCGGCTCGGCCGGAAATCGCATTGCCGGCGTGATCCTCGATGGCGGAGGAACGACCGGCACCGGCATCTCGGGCGCGTCCTCCACCGGCCTGACCGTCGACCGCTCGATCATTCGTAATTTCACCGGCACCGGCATCAGCATCACCACCTCGACGGGCACCCAGGTGTCCAATGCGTCGTTCTCGGGCAATGCCAATGACATCTCGCTTGGAAACGCGTCCGGCTCCTCGCTTTCCAACATCACGTCGACGGGTGCGACGGGAAGGTCGATCTTCTTCGGCGCCAGCTCCGGCGCGAACAGTCTGAACAACGTGTCGATTGCGTCCGTGACAGGGGGCACCGGGCTTTATTTCCTCAACGCCGGCGGCACGTTCACCGGCACGAATGTCGACATTTCCGGGACCAGCGGCAACGCGCTCTACATCGAGGGCGGCGACGCCGCCTACAGCTTCGATGCCGCAAGCTCGATCGACATCACGTCGGGTGGCGCCGTCACCCTGCTGAACATCGCCGGCGGCAGCCTGACCCACGCCGGCACGGTGACGGCCAACGGCAACGGAGCCAGCGGCATCGCGGCCGCCGGCGCGACCGGCGCCTATTCCGTTTCCTTCACCGGCGCGGTCGACCTCGGCACCACGACAGCGATTGGCGGTTCCGGCGTCTCGGTCGGCAACAACGGGCAGAACGGCACGTTCAGCTTCGCCGACCTCGACATCAACACCGATGGCGGCTTCGGCATCCTGATGCAGAACGGCGGTTCGCTCGGCATCACGACCGGCAGCCTGGCCGTCACGAACGCCCAGGGCCTCAGCCTCGCCGGGTCGGACATTGCCGCCGGCGGCATCACCCTGACCTCGTTCAGCAACACCAGCGCCGGCACACCTCTGTCCATCGGCATGAACGGTGTCAGCGGCGGTGCCTTCACCGTCACCGGCACCACGACGATCAGCGGCACGACCAGTTCCGCGATCTCCATGACCAATGTGAGCGCGAATGTCGATCTCGGCACGGTCAACCTGACGCTTGCCGGCGGCGACGGCTTCCTGCTCAACGGCAACTCCGGCACGCTCACGGCCGGCGACACGACCATCGACATGGCCGGCGGTTCGGGCAACGCGGTCCGCGCGACCAATGCCAACGGCAACATGACGTTCGGCAACGTGGATGTGGTGAATGTCGGCGCCGGCACCGGCCTCAATCTGTCCGGCGGAACCTTCGACGGTCAGATCACCTTCGCCACCCTCGACATCACCGGCAATGGAACGGCCGGGTCCAAGGGCATCAATCTCACCGGCTATGACAACACGAAGAACGTGGTCACGACCGGCTCGAGCGCGATCCTCAATGTCCAGACCGGCATCGACTTCACCAACGCCAATATCGCCAATGGCGTGCGTTTCCAGTACGGCGACGGCGACGCCACGAACCCGGGTACGGAAAGCACCATCGACACGACCGGCTTCGCGCTGGTGACGACGGGCATGGGTGCCACCGGCGAATACGATCTGGAGGACGTGGCCTTCGGGACGGTGCTCGGAACCACCAACACCTCTAACCTTTCCGGACCGACCTACTATGTGGTCGGCAGCAACGGCAGCACGGGCGCTGGCAACGGCACCTTCCTGACGCCGGGCACCATCGCCGGCGCGGAAGCCTCGGGCGCCAATGCGATCATCCTCGTCGACAACAACGCCGACACCATTCGCGACGTGATCGATGTGGTCGCGCAGGACGACGGAACCTTCACGCTTGCCGACGGCCAGGCGCTGGTGTCCATGGTCAACGGCGAGACGGTGGACCTTGCGACGCTCGGCCTCAGCGGCGGCGGAGCTCCGGCCAGCCTGAAGCTCACGGGCATCAGCTCCAACACCCAGGTGACGGCGTCCGGCAATGCCGACATCGACAGCGTCCGCGCGATCCTGACCTCCAACGCCGCTGGCGGCACCGTGGCGCTCGCGGGGACCGCGACAATCCAGAACACCACGATCCGCAACACGGGCTCGGGTGACGGCGTCTCGGCCTCCTATTCGGCCAATGCCACGGCACGCATCCGCTCGAGCCAGATCTCGGGCGGCGGCGGCGGCGCCTATGCGGTGGACCTTGCAACCTCCGCCGGCACGTCCTCGGTGGAGTTGTCCGACGCAGCCATCACCGGCGGCATGCGCCTTGACGGATCCGGCGGCGGCACGCTGACAACGACGGCCACCGGCACCAACACGATCGCGGATGGCGGCACGGCCGGTGGCCTGGACCTCAACACGGTCGTGATCGGCGCCGCTGGCTTCACCTTCGACAGCCTGGCCAACAGCGGCAGCACCGGCAATGGCGTCCGGCTGCAAAGCGTCAGCGGCACGGGCACGCTGACCGTCGGTTCCGTCAGCGTCGACAATGCCGCCAACTACGGCATCTATCTCCAAAGCAGCTCCGCGACGATCAACCTGGGCACCGACACGTCGGGCACCGGCGTCCGGCTCGGCGCCAATACGTCCATCGGCTCCGCAGGCATCTACGTCTCGGCGGCGAGCGGCACGATCAACATCGGCAACGCCTCCGTGACCTCGCTCATCAGCGCCGGGGCAACCTCGACCAGCGCCTCGGGCGTGTCGGTCACGTCCAGCGATGCCGCGATCACACTCACCAGCCTCGACATCACCCGCACCGGAACGGGCAGCTTCGGCTCCGGTATCTATGTGAACGACACGAACGCCTCCGGCTCCGTGACGCTCAACGGCACCAATCGGATCAACAACACCGGCGGCGACGGCGTCCTTATCCAGGGGGGCAATGTCTCGCTGTCGAACCTGACCCTCGGCGACACGGCGACGGGTACGGGCGATGACATCACCCAGGCCGGTATCCGCATCGCCCATGCCGGCGCGGTCGACAACACCATCTCGCTGTCCAACATCACCATGGGCGGCGCTGCCGGCGACACCGGCGACATTGCCGGTCGCGGCATCAACGTGACCCATACCGGCACCGGCATCCTGACCGTGAACCTGTCGGGAACCAACGTCATCCGCACGACCGGCCAGGCCTTCGTCGTCAGTGACACGGCCGGCACGGTCACGCCCAATTCCGTGCGGCTGGCGCTGTCCGGCACCACCTTCGAGACAGTGACGGCGAACCAGCCGACCGTCTCGATCACCGGTCAGAACCTGTCGCCGACCTCGAACTCGGTCCAGGTGCGCGGCTTCGCCAACAACGTCGTCACCGGCAACGGCACGTCCGGCGTCGGCGGAGGCATCCGCTTCGAGAAGGTGGACTTCGACAGCGACGGCGCTGGAGCGACGGTCTCCGCCGGCACGCTGAACGTGGGCCAGGGCACGACCACGCGCGTCGCGGGCACCGGCGTCGCTTTCATCGACACCACGGGCGCGATCGATTTCGCCACGCTCAACATCTACAACAACAACGGCACCGGTCTCCAGGTCGACACCAAGACGAACGGGCTGAACACCGACTTCACCATGACGGGCGGCGGCTCGGGCACGGTCGACACGACGAACGGCACGGCGCTGTTCCTCGACCCGCTGACGATGAACCTGAGCTTCTCCTCGGTGCGTTCGACGAGTGCGAATGGGGCCGGAGGGCTCGGATCGGGCGTGTTCATCGACGCGGGCAACGCGTCGGGCGGCGCGGCAAGCCAGGCGCTCAACATCGGCACACTCTCGGTTACCGGGTCGTCCGGCGCAGGCCTGCGCATCACCAATTCGACGGGCACGTTCAATTTCGGAGCGACGACCATCAACAACGCCGGATCCACCGGCGGCGGTGTCGATCTCGACCTCGGTGCAAGCGACACGGCAACGGTGAATTTCACCGGGGCGCTCGACATCGACACGAGTGCGGGCACCGGCTTCGATGCCAACGCCACGAGCGGCGGCGCGCTGACGTTGAATGTCGCAAGCACCGGCACGCAGGAGATCAACACGGCGACGGGCCAGATCCTGCGGATGAACGACGTCACCATCGGCGGCACCGGCGTGTCCTTCGACACGCTCGCGGCTTCGGGCACGGTCTCGGGCGACGCCGTCAGGCTGTTCGATGTCGATGGCGGCGCCTTCAACGGGGGCGCGGTGAGCGTGGTCAACACGTCGGCCGCCGGCAACGGCATCGTGATTTCCGGCTTTTCCACGTCGACGTTCAACTTCACGTCCGCGACGATCGACGGCGCGGCGGGTGCCGGCATCCTTCTCAGCGGCGCAAATGGCGCCGTGACGTTCGACACGGTCGACATCGACGGGACGGGCGACGATGGCGTGGAAATCGCAAACACCCACAGTGCCGTGACGATCAACGGCGGCTCCATCGGCGCGACCAATGATCCGGCCGGCATCGCCGTGGATATCAACGGTGGTTCTGCCAATGTGACGATTGCCGCAGACATCACCAAGACCACTGCGAATGATCTAATCGAGATTTCCGGGCGCAGCGCCGGAACCGTAACCTTCTCGGGCAATCTGAGCGCGACCGGCGCGGCAGGCGGTATCCAGGTCACGGCGAACAATAACGGCACGATCAATTTCTCGGGCGGCACGAAGACGCTCAACACCGGTGCGAACACCGCCGTCAGTCTGACCAACAACAGTGGGATGACCGTCAACTTTACCGGCGGCGGGCTCGACATCGACACGACGAGCGGCGCGGGCTTCGTTGCCAGCAACAGCGGGACGGTCACCGTTCAGGGAACCGGCAACACGGTCAGTTCCACAGGCGGCGGCCGGGGTGTCGATCTGAGCAGCACCACCATCGGGGCCAGCGGTGTCACGCTGCAGTCGGTCTCGACGAATGGCGCGGATCGCGCGGTTTCGCTTGTCAACACCGGAACGACGGGCATCTTCTCGGTCACGGGCAGCGGCTCCACCGATGGCTCGGGCGGCACGCTTGTCAACAGCACCGACACCGGCATCTGGATGCAAAACACCGGCGACGTGCGCTTCGCCAACATGCAGGTCAATACCAGCACGAATTTCGCGGTACGCGGCCAGACGACCGCCGGCGTTCAGCTCACCAATGTCGACCTCATCGGCAATCACGGCAACGGCGCCAACGAGGGCGGCGTCTACCTGAGCGCTGCCAGCGGAACGGTCATCATCTCCGGCGGCACCTATCGTGGCGGCTTCGAGAACGCCATCGATATCGACAACACCGGAAGCGCCGGCACGCTCACGCTGACGATTTCGGGCGCCACGATCTTCGCGGGCGATGATTCCACCGCCGGCTTCGGCAATGACGCGCTGCTCATCGAGGCGAACGCCGGCACAATCAACGGCACCATCACCAACAACATATTCGCTGGTGCCCTTGGCGATCACATCCAGATCGTCGTTTCCTCGACCGCCAACCTCGATCTCGACATCGGCGGCACGGGTGTCGGAAACACCTTCCAGCGTCATGGCAGCAACCCGACCAGCGGCGGGGCCGGCGTCAATGCCGGGTTCTCCGGGTCAGGCACGATTGCCCTCGACATTCTCGACAATGACATGAGCGTGATCTACAGCGCCGGCTCAGGCATCAGCCCGGTCAAGATCCAAACCACCTCCACCTTCAGCGGAACGCTGACCTCGCAGGTCCGGAACAACACCATCGGCACGGCCGGTGCGATCGGGTCCGGTGCTGGCGGCAGCAGTGGTTTTGGCGGTTATGCCATGCAGTTCCTGTCCGATGGCGGCGGCACGGCCAGCTATGTGGTCAGCAACAACATCATCCGTGACTACAACGACTCGGGCATCAGGTTCTTCCAGCCCGGTGGTGGAACGCAGAACATCAAGGCGGTGATCACGGGCAACCAGATCACCTACACGTCCGGAGCGTCTTTCCCAGTTGCCGGCATCGAGATGGACGCCGGCAACCTCAACACCGGCTCGATGTGCGCGGAGATCACCGGCAACACCGTCACGGATCCCAAGGGGGCCCATACCGGCGGCATTTACGTCACGTCGGACACCGGCCACACATTCAACCTCGTGGGAACGCCAGTGGGCAGTTCCACGGGCCCGGCGATCGCAGGCGTGCTCAACGGCACCAACACGCTCACCGCGCCTTCATTCGGCGGCAGCAACGGCAGCTACAACATCGTTGCCGCCTGCCCATGAGGGCAGGCGGCAACGCCGCATGAGTGAACAGGAGACCTGCAAGGTGCCAGGGGCGGAATCCGCCTTCAAGCACAACCGGTAATTGATATTTTTTACAATATACCCCTACTGGCACAGAACGGGAGGTATGCGCCATGGCAGAACCATTTCTCGCGGAAGTCCGCATGATGGGTTTTAATTTCCCGCCACGCGGCTGGGCTTTCTGCGACGGCCAGATCCTGCCGATCAACCAGAACCAGTCGCTTTATTCCCTGCTCGGCACCACCTACGGCGGCGATGGCCGTACAACCTTCGCGCTTCCCGACCTGCGCGGACGCACGCCGATCCACGTCGGGCGATCCGATGGCGGCGCCTTTCACAACGAGGGGCAGAAGTCGGGCGAGGAAACCCATACGCTCAGCGTCAACGAGATGCCGCAGCACACCCATACGGCCGACGCGATCTCGGGTCCCGGCACAACGCCCATTCCGCAAAATGCCTATCTCGCCGACCTTCCCGATGGCTACACGGACCCCGGCGCGAACCTCACCAGCCTGCGCGGCAACACGGTCATCCATGTGGGCGGCAGTCAGGCGCACCAGAACATGCAGCCCTATCTGACGGTTTCGTTCTGCATCGCGATCCAGGGACTTTTCCCCTCGCGCAACTGAAACAGCGCCAGGCGCATTCCGCCCAAACCGTTTTCCGGGAGGACCCAATTCATGTCAGAGCCCTATGTCGGCGAGATCCGCATGTTCGCGGGCAACTTCGCCCCGCGTGGCTGGGCCTTTTGTGATGGCCAACTGCTGGCCGTTTCGCAGAACGATGCCCTTTTCAGCCTGCTCGGCACCATCTACGGCGGCGACGGCCGCACCACCTTCGGCCTGCCCGACATGCGCGGGCGCATCCCCCTCCACCAGGGCCAGGGCCCGGGACTGTCCGAGCGACGCATCGGCTCCAAGAGCGGCGCGGAGACGGTGACGCTGACGGTGAACCAGATGCCGAGCCATGGCCATGACTTCAGGGCGATGCAGACCCCCGGCACCGACGATACACCGATGGGCCGGGTGCTCTCCGAGCAGATCGCGCCGATCTTCACGACGGAAACGCCGATCACGAACATGGCCCCGAACGCGCTCAGCCATGTGGGCGGCAGCCGCTCGCACCCGAACATACAGCCCTATCTTTGCGTGAATTTCATCATCGCGCTTTTCGGCGTGTTTCCGAGCCGGCACTGAGGGAGGCCCGTCATGTCTGAACCCTTCATCGCGGAAATCCGCATCTTCGCGGGCAATTTCGCCCCGCGCGGCTGGGCCTTCTGCAACGGTCAGCTTCTGCCGATTGCGCAGAACACGGCGCTGTTCTCCCTTATCGGCACCACCTATGGCGGGGACGGGCGCACCACGACGGCACTTCCCAACATGGAAGGGCGTGCGCCGATGCACTCGGGGCGGGGCCCCGGCCTGTCGTCCCGCCGGCTCGGCGAGCGCGGCGGCACCGAGACGGTGACCCTGACCGAGGCGGAGTTGCCCAACCACTCGCACTCGCTTTTCGCCAGCACAGCGATTTCGGACGAAGCCCAGCCGTCGTCCACCGTCACGTTCGGCCGGGCCAGAAGCCTGGCCTACGCCACCGGATCGGCGAACACGAACATGGCGTACCAGACGATCACCGCCACCGGCGGTTCGCAAACCCACAACAACATGCAGCCCTATCTGGCGATGAATTTCATCATCGCGCTTCAGGGCCTCTATCCGTCGCGCAGTTGAGAGACCGGCACGCGGGGCGGTTCAGTATCCCGCGTGCCCTTTCAGGCCACAGGCGACGACCGGCCCCGGCCGGCAGACAGGGAGAACACGCATGAGCCAGACACGGCAAATCCCCGGCGAGCATGGGGACCTGATCGACATCGAGGTCGGCGAGACCCCCTTCGCGGAACTGTCCCGTCTGATGATGGTCGGCATCAGTGCCGACAACAACCAGCTGGTCTGGACGGCGCAGGCCACGCCCAACGGCCCGTGGACCGGGACGCTGACACCGGTTGACACGGGGTACGCCTATATCGTGCTCGGCACCGGATCGACGCTGGACGGGCGCGTTGCCATGGTCGCCCAGACCACCGGCTCGCCTGCGTCCGTTCACTACATCGACGAAGCCGTCCAGCAGGCGCCAGGCGGCGGCCAGCGCTGGAACGCGCCGCACGACCTGGGGATGCCCGACGGCCTCGCCGGTTTCCAGCAGCTTGTCCTGGGCCGCGGCCCGTCCGGACGCGTCGAGGTTTACGGCGTCGACGCCGACAGCGGAATCGTGTGGTGGTGCTACCAGAACCCGATGACCACCGAGACACGGACGGAAACGGTCACGCCTCCGGGCACGGACACGCCGATCGAGGTCACGGTCGAGGTTCTTGTCCCGCCCGCAACGCTCTGGAGCTCCTGGGTCGGGCTGCCGGCCGGCGACGTGGCTCGCATCAGCCTCGTCAACGACGCCAGCGGGCGCATCATGCTGATCGCCATCGGTCGGAACCCGGACGAAACCCCGGTCTACGTGAACGCGCAGACGGCCCTGCAGGCGCTCGACCTCGGCGACTGGACGGGCTGGCAGCGCGTCGACGACGCCGCCAGCGGCACGGCCAAATCGCTGCCCTGCGGCATTCTTGACGACACGGACGCGGTCAACATCTTCATGGTGTCCTCGGACAACGAGGTCTCGCAGTTGCGCCAGGCCGTTCCCGACGAGGAAGGCTGGTTGGAATGGACGAAGCCCGGCCTGACCAGCGCCACGCTGATCAATGTGACCAGCGGGTTCGACGGTGACGGCCTCATCATGCTGGTCGCCGATGCGCAGGACGGCGGCGTATGGGCAAACCTCCAGACCCATGTGGCGGGCCAGCGCTGGAACGGCTGGGAGAAGATCGCGACGGCGTCCGGCTTCGGACAGGCGGCGATGGACTACAATTCCGACGGGCGGCTGAGCTATTTCCTGGGCGCCTCCCAGAACAACTCGGTGTCGGTGATCAGCCAGGCCGCGCGGAACTCCACGACTTGGGGGGCCGGCTGGAGCCAGATCGCTCCCTCCGGCATCCTCACCTACGGCATCGTGCACGATCTCACCCCGCCCGAAAGCTGAGATGACAAACGCGGATGCAGCATCGGTGGGCGCGCCCCTCACGCCGGCGGAGTTTCCGTCGGCGCACGGGGCGGGTCTCGCCCTTCGCGCCTTCACGGCCGACGGCGTCAGTAGCGCGGATCTCGCGTTCCTGAGCCGGCTATATGCGTCGACGCGCGCCGAGGAACTCGCTCCCGTGCCCTGGAGCGAGGCGGAAAAAGCCGCCTTCCTCGACATGCAGTTCCACGCCCAGCACACCCACTACATGCAGAACTACCCCGACGCCGCGTGGTTCATCATCGAGCGGGAGGGAGAGGCGATCGGCCGGCTCTATCTGGAGCGCTGGCCCTCGGAAATCCGCATCATCGACATCGCACTGCTTCCGCTGGCGCGCGGCAACGGCCTCGGCGCGGCGCTTCTGGCGGATGTTCTCGCGATGGCGGAGAGGGAAGGACGTGCCGTGGGCATTCACGTGGAGCACAACAACCGCGCCATGGGCCTCTACCGGCGGCTCGGCTTCATCCTCGTCGAGGACAAGGGCATCTATCATCTGCTGCGCTGGCGGCCGGGCACTGTGGCGGCGTCCGCCGCCAACGGCTGATCCTGCGCATGCACCGTTCTCGGACGCGCGCGAAGGCGGATCAGGTGAAGACCGCCTCGTAGCGGGTTCCCGTCTCGTCCTGGTAGACGGGAACCAGAAACAGCGCCAGCGCCGCATCGCCCTCGATCTCGACTTCATGCAGCCCCTGGTCGACCATCGGCGTGGGCGGTCCGTCGAACAGCACGGAGAAAGCGCCACCGTCGCGGGTGCCATGGTTGAGCCGCGTGACCGTGGCGATGGCCAGGTCCATCGTCTCGCCATTGGCGGAAATCCGCGCCTTGCGGTCCATCCGCGCCTCGAAGTGCTCGGCCGTCAGGCCCGCCAGTTGCTCCAGATCCGCCATGCATCCCCCCTTAGGTATGACGCGCATTGCCGCGCTTCAGTTCTTTGCCCCTTGCGGCCCCCTGCGCACGATGCGCGGCACCGGGAAGACGCCGAAGCCAAGATCGATGACCCGTTCGCGCCGACCGGCGCTTGCGCCCTTCACCGGCGCCTCGGCCGCCGAAGACAGGGCCGCACCGCTGCGGATGCCCTCCAGCGTGGCGCCGATCAGGTCGGTAAAGCCGCCCTGGTTGAGGCCCGCGAGCATCGCCAGCGTATTGGCCGCGGCCTCCGCGAAGGACCATCCACAGTCATGAAACCGACAGCCGGAAATCACCGGAATCGCACCGCCGCGATAGACAAGGCGGCAGTTCTCGAAGGCGCAATCGCGGAACTCGCCGCCATCGACGACAACGGTCTCGCCGCGAAACACACGCCCGCGATGAGACCCGGCGGCAACCGGTTCCGTCCTGTCCTGCCCTGTGTCGCCCATGCTCGCCGCGTCCCCATTCGATCTGCGGCGATCCTAGTGCGCTTCGACCCGAGGTGGAAGCGCGGATCCGCCTCGCGCCTTGCGCGGTACGCCCCCCTAGGCAACGCCGATCAGGAACGCTAGAACTCCACCCGATCCTATTTTCGACCAGACCATTCGCGCGGCAGCGCCCGGATAAGGACATCTGAGATGACAGACGCAGAAACCACGTCGGGAACGCCGGCAGCCCCCAATGGCGCCGCAACGACGGGGACCGCGAGCCTGCCGCTGTTCTACAAACGCCCGGAGGCGCTGCGCTCGGAGACCCACGCGAAGCTTGGCGTCTCGCTTGCCCCCGACTACCGTTTCGCCGCCGGCATCCATGCCGTGCCGGTCAACGCGGTCGAGTTCGCCCCGCTGTCGCTGCACTATCCGG
Organism: Stappia sp.; assembly: GCF_048268045.1. Lineage (GTDB taxonomy): Bacteria > Pseudomonadota > Alphaproteobacteria > Rhizobiales > Stappiaceae > Stappia. Next base: position 335,839 of record NZ_JBLWWG010000003.1, on the reverse strand, counting down.
TGGTCTTCGCCGCCGGCACCAATCCGCCCGCCGCGATCGCCGTCCTCGGCCTGCGCCGCGACCGCAATCTCTTCGTCGATGCGGACGGGGCCTGGGCGGCGGACACCTACATTCCCTCCTATGTGCGCCGCTATCCCTTCATCCTGGCGCGCAATGACGATGGCAGCGAGTTCACGCTCTGCCTCGACATGGCCAGCGACAAGGTGAGCAACAAGGCGGAGACGCCGCTGTTCGAGAACGGCGAGGCAGCCGAGATCGCGCGCAAGGCACTCGAGTTCTGCATGGCTTTCCAGCGCGAGGCGCGCGAGAGCGAGGCCATGCTGGCGAAGATCGCCGAGCACGATCTGCTGGTGCAGAACGAAGGCCGCTTCACCCTGCCCTCGGGCGAGGTCCTGACGGTCAACGACTTCCGTGTCGTCGAGGAAGAACGGCTGAACGCGCTCAGCGACGAGGCCTTCCTCGACCTGCGCCGCGCCGGCGCGCTGCCGGTGATCTACTGCCACCTGCTGTCGATGCGCAACTGGCCGGCGCTGTTGCGCCTGTCCGCCGCGGCCGCCTGAGCACACCAGACCGCGCAAGACGGTCTCCCGCGCGCCGACCGTCCACGCCGACCGTCCGCCCCGACCGCCCCGCCCGAAGGCCAACGGTCGGGGCCTTGCGCATTGACAAGGCCCGTCCGGGTGGACTAACTGCCAGGCTTAAGGTCTCCGGCACCTGCCGCCTGCGGACGAAAGTCACGGTGAAGCCGGACATCGCAAGACGATCCTCACCCTCGAAGCGTTTCGTCGGTGGGCAATGCAGGCCCCCATCCCTGTCGAGACGCTCCATGAGGAGTGAGAGATGTCTGCCGGACATTCTCGGGATACCTGTGCTCGCCCGAAAGGGCCCTCTCCAAGCGTCGCCCGCCCCGCGACGCCATCCCCGGACAGCCCCTTTCTGACCGGTTCTCCCGGCCGGGTCTTCATCGCCACCGCGCTGCCAATGACCGTCGTCATGGCCATGAACGGCCTGCTGAGCATCGCCGATGCGGTCTTTCTCGGCCGTTTCGTCGGCGCCGACGCCATGGCCGCCGTCAGCCTCGCCTTTCCCGTCATCATGCTCGCGATCGCGCTGTCGACGCTTGTCAGCGGCGGCATGTCGAGCCTTCTCGCCCGCCACCTGGGCGCCGGCGGGCGCACCGAGGCCGAGGCGCTTTTCGCCCGCACCCATGGGCTCTCGCTTTGTGTGTCTCTGGCGCTGATCGCGGCGTTTTTCACCGTCGGGCCGCGCCTCGTCGCGGTGACGGCGCCGGAAGCCCCCCCGGTGGCGGACATGGCCCGGATCTATCTGGCGATCACGATCCTCGGCACCCCCGTCCAGTTCCTGCTCGCCGTGCATGCCGACACCTGGCGCAACGAGGGGCGGGCCGGGTTGGTGGCGGCGCTTTCGGTCATCGTCACGCTCGCCAACATCGCGCTGAACGCGCTGCTCGTCATCGGCCTCGGGCTCGGCGTCGCCGGCGCGGCCGCCGGCACGGTGCTGGCCCAGGCGCTCGGTCTCGCCCTTCTGGTCGGCCTGCGCCTGCGCGGATCACATCCGGTACGGCTCGCGGCGCTGTGGCGCAATCGCTGGCACGGGGGCTGGAGCCGGATCCTGGCGCTTGGAGCCCCCGTCAGCCTCGGCTTCGTCGGCATCGCCCTTGTTTCGGCAACAGCGATCGCCGCCGTGCGGGCAAGCGCGGGCGACGACACTGCCGCCGTCATCGCCGCCTATGGCATCGTCACCCGCCTGTTCGGCTTCGCCTTCCTGCCGCTGATGGCGCTGGCGCTTTCCACCCAGAGCATCGTCGGGGCCAACGCCGGTGCGCGGCAGCACCGGCGCTGCGACCAGGTCCTGCGGCTGGCGCTGGCCATCGCCCTCGCCTATTGCCTGGGCCTTGAGGCGCTCTGTCTCGGCAACGCCGACGCGGTCGGAGGCTTTTTCGTCGGCGACCGACAGGTCATCGGGCTCACGGGCGCGATCCTGCGGCCCATGGCCGGGCTCTACGTCCTCACCGGGCCGGTGCTGGTGCTGGCCTTCTACTTCCAGGGCGTCGGCCAGCCGCTGCGGGCTGCGGCGCTCACGCTGGTGAAGCCGTTCCTGCTCGTGCCCGTCCTGATCACCGCGCTCGCCACCTTCCGGGGCAGCGCCTCGATCTGGTACGCTTTCCCGCTCGCCGACGCGGCGGTCGGACTCGTTGCCGCGGCGATCCTCGTCGACGCCTGGCGCAGGACGCCCGCGACCGGCGGGTTCGGGCTTGCCACGCAAGGGAGGGCGGCATGAGCGTTCCGACACGTGCCGAGGCGAAGGCACAGGCAAAGGCGCTGCGCAGGGAACTCGCGCGCCGCGGCACCGAGATCGGCCATGCCGAGGCGCTGGAACTGGTGGCGCAGCAGCACGGCGCCCGGGACTGGAACACGCTGCACGCCCGGCTTTCCGACGCCGGGGAGGGCGGGCCGGCGGAGCCCTTCCGCCTCGGCCAGCGGGTGCGCGGGCGCTATCTCGGACAGGCCTTTCGCGGCGAGATCACCGCGATCGCGCGCGCCGGCTCCGGCCGCCACCGGGTCACCGTGCGCTTCGACACGCCCGTCGACGTCGTCCGCTTCGACAGTTTCTCGGCGCTGCGGCGACAGGTGAACGCACTGGTCGGCGCGGACGGGCGCTCGCCGAGCCGGACCTCTGACGGCGTGCCGCATCTCGTGCTCGAACCGGAGGACGCGGCGTGAAACGCAAAGGGGCCGGCCGAGGACATCACGTCCCGGCCGGCCCCATTTTTCTGGAAGCGACGCAAAGCCCGTGCTGCGGCGGCTCAGCCCTTGAGCTGGCCGTAGGCGGCAGTGAAGCCGATCAGCGTCACCGGAATGGCGAGATCCTTTTGCTGGGCGGTCTTGAAGCCGATCACCAGCCGCTCGCCCTTCTTCATCTGCGCCAGCAGCTCGTCGGAAATGGCCATGCCGGCATAAGCGCCGTTGGCGTCGCTGGTCTGGATAACGAGCGGCACTTCCTTGTTCTCGTCAACCTTGATCACCGCGCCCGCCGGCAGGAACACGCCATGCGGCAGCGCCAGCACCAGGGCATGGTTCGGCGCGCCCTCGCGCGGCTCGACGACGATGGTCAGAAGCCGCTGGCCGCTGTCCTTCATGACGATGTTCTGCAGCGCGCGGCAGTGCTTGGGGGTGTCGTCCTTGGGCTCGCTGCATTGCACCACCCAATTGGCCGGCGTCTTGTCGCCGCCAGCAGCGGGTGCGTCGGCCGACTGCGCCAGCGCGGCGGAGCCGGAAACCAGAGCCGCCGACAGGAGAGCCGCGCCGACAAGGCCCGCGCGGAAAAAACGGCGCGCGCAGGCAACCGCAACGAAAGAAGAAAGGGGCATGAGATATCCACGATTGACGAAGAAAAAATGGGCCGCGCCGAGTTTAAGAGGCAGGCCGACAAGCGGTCAATGCTCCGTGTCGACGCTTTCCACCTCAAGCTGCAACGCGGATCTGCCGCAACGGTATGCGCCAAGCGCGCCGATGGCTGTCGCGGCAGGCGAACAGCCGGGCGAATGGCGGTCTGACGATTTCGATAACTCGTCAGAAACACCTTTTCTTCGCCGCGAAGCACATATATATAACCGTCCGGTTGGAAATTATCCGGAGACGGCATGGGCCGCAAACGCACGATCTGCCGCGAGGCCCTGCTGGATGCGGTGGCGCGTGTTGTCACACGCGACGGCGCCACGCGTCTGACGCTCGAGGCGGTCGCCACCGAGGCTGGCATCAGCAAGGCAAGCGTGCTCTACGACTTCGGCAACAAGTCCGCCCTGATCCGTGCCCTCATCGAGCGCAAGGTGGCGGAAAAGGAAGGCGACGCGCGACGGGTCGCCGAGAGCCTTGGCGGCGCTCCCAACGCCGTCGTTCACGGGCGCATTGCCCTGGCCGCGGATCCGGTCTCGAACCAGGACCGCGCCATGACTTTCGGCCTGCTGGCCGCGCTTGCACAGGAAGAGGAGCTGTGCGAGCCAATCAGGCAGGCCTACAGCGACGTGCTCTGCGACATTCGTTCCACGTCGCAGAACCCGCGCGGAGCCATGCTGGCGTTCCTGGCCCTGGAGGGGCTGCGTTCGATGGAATGGCTGGGACTGCACAGCTGGGCGCCGGAGGAGCGCGCAACCCTGCTTTCGGAAATTGGCTGGCTGGTCGAACAGCGACCGGACGCCCCTCGTATGTCCAAGAGGTCGACTGAATGAGAAAGAATTTGATCGTCATTCTGGCGGCGGCCGCGCTCCTGGCCGGCTGCAACGACGAGAGCCAGACAAAGGACCAGGGCGGCGCGCCGGCGATGCCGCCTGTCGGCGTCAGCATTGTCGAGGTCCAGCCCGAGACCATCCCGATCACCAACGAGCTTCCCGGCCGCATCGCCGCGACCCGCATTGCCGAGGTGCGCCCCCGCGTCTCCGGCATTCTGGTCGAACGCGTCTTCGAGCAGGGCGGCATGGTGAAGGAAGGCGACGTGCTCTACCGCATCGATCCGGAGCCGTTCAAGGTGCAGGTGGCAAGCTCCAAGGCGACGCTGCAGCGCGCCGAGGCCACCCAGCTCCAGGCCCGCCAGCAGGCGGACCGGCAGAAGGAGCTGCGCGAGCGCAATGTCGCCAGCGCCTCCGCGCTCGAGAGCGCGGTCGCGACCCTGGCCCAGGCCGATGCCGATGTCGCCCAGGCCCAGGCGGGGCTCGCCGCGGCCGAGCTGAACCTGCACTACACCGAGGTCCGCGCCCCGATCTCCGGGCGCATCGGCCGTGCGCTGCTGACCGAGGGCGCGCTTGTCGGCTCCGGCGGCTCGGAGATTCTGGCCACCATCCAGCAGCTCGACCCGGTCTATGCCGATTTCACCCAGTCGGCCAACCAGTTGCGCCAGTTGCGCCGTCTGTTCGCCAGCAACACGCCGAACGGCAACGCCGCGAGCGAGCTGACGGTGCACCTGCTCTATGACGACGGCACGCCCTACGAACACGAAGGCAAGCTGCTGTTCTCGGAAGCGGCGGTGGATGCCACAACCGGCCAGATCACGCTGCGCGGCGAGTTCCCCAACCCGAAGGTCGACCTGTTGCCGGGCATGTATGTGCGCGTGCAGATCGAGCAGGGCGTGGCAACGGAGGCTCTCGCCGTGCCGCAGCAGGCGGTGCAGCGCAACGCCGGCGGCCAGGCGCAGATCTATGTGGTCACGAGCGACAACAAGGCCGAGCTGCGTTCCATCGAGGCCGGCCGCGTCGTCGGCACCCGCTGGATCATCTCCAAGGGTCTCAAGGCCGGCGACAAGGTTGTTGTCGAGGGCTTCCAGAAGCTGCGTCCGGGCGCTCCCGTGTCCGCCACGCCGTGGAAGCCCATCGATCCGGCCACCGTGGCGGTCAAGTAACACGAACAAGACGGCCGCCGCCCCTCGGCGGCCGTTGCCTCTCCAGCGGTCGCGGCCTCCCCCGCCCGCTTCGCCCGCCGGGCGCCGAATGGCGCCCGCGCCTCGTATCCCCGCCGCCCGCGCGGCGTCCGGCGCGTCTCTCCGCGATCCGCGCACGGAGCTTGCAAGGTTGGATTGACATGCCGTCCTTTTTCATCGACCGGCCGGTCTTTGCCTGGGTGATCGCGATCTTCATCACGCTTGGCGGTGTGATCGCGATCCCCTTCCTGCCGATCTCACAATATCCAAGCGTGGCTCCGCCGCAGATCCAGATCTCGACCAACTATCCCGGCGCCTCGCCCGAGGACGTGTACCTCAGCGTGACACGGCCGATCGAGGAAGAGATCAACGGCGTCGAAGGCCTGATCTATTTCGAATCCACGTCGGAATCCTCCGGCCGCATCTCGATCACGGCGACATTCCGCCCCGGCACCGTCGTCTCCCAGGCGGCCGTCGACGTGCAGAACGCGATCCGCCGCGTCGAGTCGCGCCTGCCGCAGGCCGTCACCCAGCAGGGCATCGACGTCGAGGAGGCCGGCGCCGGCTTCCTCATGGTGATCGCGCTCACGTCCGCCGATGAATCGCTCGACGTCATCGGCCTCGGCGACTACGTCAGCCGAAACGTCATTGGCGAGTTGCGCCGCGTCGACGGCGTCGGCAAGGCCGAACTGTTCGCCACCCAGCGCGCCATGCGCGTCTGGATGGATCCCGACAAGATGCTCGGCCTCAACCTGACGTCCAACGATGTCATCGCCGCCATCCAGGCCCAGAATGCCCAGGTCGCAGCAGGACGCATCGGCGCCCAGCCAAACCCGATCACGCAGCAGATCTCCGCCACCGTGCAGGTCAAGGGCCAGCTCAGCTCCATCGAGGCCTTCGGCGACGTGGTGCTGCGCGCCAACCCGGACGGCTCGACCGTGCGTCTGTCGGACGTGGCGCGCATCGAGATCGGCGGCGAGAGCTACAACTTCTCGACCCGCCTCAACGGCAAGCCGAGCGCGGCGATCGGCATCCAGCTTTCGCCGACCGGCAACGCCATGGCGACCTCCGAGGCGATCCGCGGGAAGATGGAGGAGCTTTCGCGCTTCTTCCCCGAGAACATCACCTACGACATTCCCTATGACACGACGCCCTTCGTCGAGGCATCGATCGAGAAGGTGATTCACACGCTGATCGAGGCCGTTGCCCTCGTCTTCGTGGTGATGTTCCTGTTCCTGCAGAGCTTCCGCTACACGGTCATTCCGACCCTCGTGGTGCCCGTCGCCCTGCTCGGAACCTGCGCGGTGATGCTGGCGTCCGGTTTCTCGATCAACGTGCTGACCATGTTCGCGATGGTGCTGGCGATCGGCATTCTCGTCGATGACGCCATCGTCGTTGTCGAGAACGTCGAACGCATCATGGCCGAGGAAGGCCTGTCGCCACGCGAGGCGACCCGCAAGGCGATGACCCAGATCACCGGCGCGATCATCGGCATCACGCTGGTGCTGACGGCGGTGTTCGTGCCGATGGCCTTCTTCCCCGGCGCCGTCGGCGTGATCTACCAGCAGTTCAGCCTGACCATGGTGGTCTCCATCCTGTTCTCGGGCTTCCTGGCGCTGACCTTCACACCGGCGCTTTGTGCCAGCATCCTCAAGCCGGTTCCCGCCGAACACCACGAGAAGCGCGGCTTCTTCGGCCTGTTCAACCGGGGCTTCAACAAGACGACCCGCGGCTATGGCGGGATCGTCGGCTTCATGACGAAGCGCGCCGGCCGGATGATGGTGATCTACCTGGCCCTGCTCGTCGGCCTGGGCTGGGCGTTCATGCGCCTTCCCTCCTCGTTCCTGCCGGTCGAGGATCAGGGCTTCCTGCTCGTCAACGTCCAGGCTCCGCCGGAAGCCAGCGCCAACCGGACGCTGGAGGTGATGCAGACGGTCGAGAGCATCTTCGGCAAGGAAAGCGCGGTGACCCGCATCGTCGGCATCCTCGGCTTCTCCTTCTCGGGAACGGGCCAGAATGCGGGCCTTGCCTTCGTCACGCTGAAGGACTGGTCGGAACGCGGGCCCGAGGATTCCGCCGGCGCCATCGCCGGCCGGGGCAACGGCCAGCTCTTCCAGATCAAGGACGCGATCTCCTTCGCGCTCTCGCCGCCGGCGATTCAGGGCCTGGGCACCTCGAACGGCTTCACCTTCCGCCTGCAGGACCGCGGCGGACGGGGCACCGAGGCGCTGGCCCAGGCGCGCGAGCAGTTGATGGCGGCGGCCTCCGCCAGCCCGATCATCACCAACCTGCGCGTCGACGGCCTGCCCGACGCGGCGCAGGTCAACCTCCACATCGACCGCGAGAAGGCCAACGCCCTCGGCATCGCCTTCTCCGACGTCAACGCGACGATCTCGGCCAATCTCGGTTCGTCCTACGTCAACGACTTCCCCAACTCGGGCCGCATGCAGCGCGTCACCATCCAGGCCGAGCAGGAGAAGCGCATGCAGACAAAGGACCTGCTGCAGCTGTCCGTCAGAAACCAGAACGGCGGAATGGTGCCGCTGTCCTCCTTCGCCACGGCGGAGTGGACGAAGGGGCCGGCTCAGATCGTCGGCTACAATGGCTATCCCTCCATCCGCATCTCCGGCGAGGCGGCTCCCGGCTATTCGTCGGGCGACGCCATCACCGAGATGGAGCGGCTCGCCTCGGCGCTGCCGCAGGGCTTCGGCTACGAATGGACGGGCCAGTCGCTGCAGGAGATCCAGTCGGGCTCGCAGGCGCCGTATCTGATCGGCCTCAGCGTGCTCTTCGTCTTCCTGCTGCTGGCCGCGCTCTACGAAAGCTGGGCGATCCCCGTGTCCGTCATGCTGGTGGTGCCGCTCGGCGTCATCGGCTCGGTCACGGCCGTCACGCTGCGCGGAATGCCGAACGACGTCTATTTCACCGTCGGCCTGATCGCCATCGTCGGCCTCTCGGCCAAGAACGCGATCCTGATCATCGAGTTCGCCAAGGACCTGATGGCCGAAGGCAAGACGATGATGGAGGCGACGATCGAGGCGGCGCACCTGCGCTTCCGTCCGATCATCATGACGTCGCTCGCCTTCACGCTTGGCGTGGTGCCGCTCGCCATCGCCTCCGGCGCCAGCGCCGGCAGCCAGAACGCCATCGGCACCGGCGTCATGGGCGGCATGATCTCCGGCACGGTGCTCGCCGTGTTCTTCGTGCCCGTGTTCTTCGTCTTCGTCATGCGCCTCGTCGGCCGTGGCGACGCGACACATGACACGGCCGAGACGACGGCGAACGCCTCCGGCAAACCGGCGGAGTGATCCGCCCGGGGACAAGCCGGACAACGACATGAGGAGGGCCTCCGGAAGACATCATCCGGCGGCCCTTTTTTTTCATCGCAATCGCGAGACAGATTTTCGAAAATCACGTCGCCCGATTGCACGAAATGCCGCGAGATTGCATAGATTGTACGCGATGTGCGCCGCGCCCGGCCGGATGGCGGAGGCGCTTTATCAAGAAAGGCCTGCGTCATGAGCCTCGACCTTTGGCTTGTCTATCTTCTCGCCTCCTGCGCCCTCTCCATAACGCCGGGCCCCAACGGGCTGCTGTGCCTCAACCACGGGGTCCGCTACGGTTTCTCCCGCACGGTGTTCACCGCGCTCGGCTCGATCACCGGCGTGACTCTGCTGATCGGCGCCTCGCTGGCCGGCCTCGGCGCACTGATGCTCACCTCGGAGGTGTTGTTTTCACTGGTGAAATGGATTGGCGCGGCCTATCTGGTGTGGCTCGGCGTCAAGCTCTGGCGTTCGCCCGCCTTCGCCGCGCGGCTCGAGGAGGAGACCGGCAATCCCCGTGCCAGCCGACAGATCAGCCGGGCCCGCACCTTCTCGCAGGGAATGCTCGTGGCGCTGTCGAACCCCAAGGCGCTGATCTTCTTTTCCACCTTCCTGCCCCAGTTCATGCAGCCGGGCGTGTCGCTGCTCGTGCAGTTCGCCATTTTCGCCGGCACCTATGCCGTCATCGAGTTCGCCTATGAACTTGTCCTCGCCGGCGCCGCCGGCCGGCTCGCGCCCTTTCTCGAGCGCTGGGGGCGTGTCTTCAACCGCGTCACGGGCGGCGCCTTCATCGGCGTCGGCACCATGGTCGCGATTTCGCAGCGCTGAGGAGCCCATGACACTGTCCCCGTATGCGCGCCGCCTCGCGGTGACGTTGCTGCTCGCGCTTTCCGCCGCGAACCTGACGTTGATGGTGCCGGGAGGCCCCGTCGAGACGCGCGACTTTTCCGCCTATTCCCCGCTAGTGCTTGGCGCCTTCAACATCTTCCTGACGGTTCTGGGGATCGGCAGCTTCGTGATCGCGGGTCTTCAGATTGCCGGAAGGATCCGCGCACCAGGGCTCGCCGGGCTGTGCGGCCTCGGCTTCCTCGCGGTCTATGTCGCCGATCTCGCCGGGATATTCCCGGTCTCGCCGGTTGCCATGCCGCCGCTGTTGAGCCTGCTCGAGCAGCTCGGCACGGTGCTCGCCCTGCTGCTGATCGGCGCCGCGATCCTTGCCGGAAGCGCCGATCCGAGCCGACACGGCGGAACCGGCGCGGCGCGGCTGCCGCTGCCGCTTGTCCTCGCCCTCGGCGTGCTCGCCATCGCCATCGTCGCCTTCGCGACGCGCGCCGCCATGGGCGGTTGAAAGCACGAAAAGACTTGGGATTTCAGAAGGCTCTAGCCGATGAGCCAGCGCGCCGACTGTTCGTCGGTGATGAGCACGGTCGGCTCCAGCGTGCGGATCGAGGCGCGCAATGCCACCAGCTTTTCCTTGCCGCCGGAGATCAGGACCCGCTCCGGCGTCCGGCGCAGGCGCGACAGGCTGACCGAAATCGCCCGCTGGTTGACCTCGTGGTCGACCGTCTCGCCGCCCTCGCCGATGAAATTGTAGAGAACGTCGCCCACCGCCCCGGCATCGACCAGCGAGCGGCGGTCGGCCTCCGACAGATATCCGGTCCGGTAGCTTGTCGTCAGCGTCGAGATGCCACCGACGGAGATCAGTGCCATGTCGAGCTTATCGGCCATCTCGAAGATCGCGGCCAGGCCGCAACGCTCCAGCAGGGCGTGTTTTGTCTCCGGGCTATCGACCACGGCGGGTGCCGGTATCAGGAAGCCTTCCCCTTGAAAAAGCTCGGCAAATTGCCAGGCGAATTCGGCCGGGTTGAAGCGCCGGGCCGCCGCGATGCCGCCGAGAAGCGACACCACGCGGAAGTTGTCGAGCGTCTGGCCGACGATGAAGGGCAGCGTGTTGTAGAGGGTGCGTCCCCAGCCGACGCCGACCGTCATGCCAGGCTTCATCTCCGACGAGATGAAGGTTCCCGCCGCCGCCGCGATCACCTTCACCGGATCGCCGTCCGGATCGGCGAAGGGCGCGACGATCACCCGCGCGATGCCGTAACGGGTCTCGACGCCACGCTCGAGTTCGACCAGTTCGGCGAGCGGCGCGGAGATCGTCACCCGCACCTCGTTGCGACGGCGGGCATCGGCAAGCAGCCGCACCACCATCACCCGGTTGATGCCGAGTTGGCGGGCGATCTCGTTCTGGGTGCAGCCCTCGACATGGTAGAGCCAGACGGCGCGCGCGCGCAGGCGATCGGCCTCGCTCTGAGCGCCGATGGCATTTGACGCTGGCTGCATGTGCAAGGCTCCTTCCCGGCCGGATCCGATCAGGCGGAGGCCGCGACCCCGGCGAAGAGCCGTGTCAGGATCCGCGCGACGCGATCAGGGCATTCTATCTGCGGAACATGGCCCGCACCGCCAAGCAGATGAATACCGAAATCCCCGGGAACGGCAAGCGCCTGCCTGAAGGGAAGGATGTGATCCCGCCGCCCCCAGAGGATCTGCGCGGGCAGATCCAGCCGCGAAAGCGCAGGGCGCAGGTCAAAGGCCTGAACCCCGTCGGGAAAAAGGCTTTCCGCCATGGCGAGCTGGCACGCCCGAAGCGCCGGATCGCGCCGGGAGGCCATGGCGGCGCGGATGTAGGCGTCGCTTGTCGCCTCGGGCTCGGCCGTCAGCCGGCGCAACCAGGGACCCAGGCTTTCCTCGCGGCTCGCCCTGGCAACGCCGAACAGCGTCGCCGCGTCGATCTCCGGGCCAAGGCCGGCGGGCGATATCAGCGACAGGCTCGCGACCTTGCGCGGACGAATGTCGGCAAGGGCAAGGGCGAGCGCCCCGCCCAGAGAATGGCCGACGAGATGCACCGGTCCAAGGTCGCGAACGGCGTCGTCGAAGGCTTCGACGATCATCCGCGCAAGTCCGGGAAACCCGGAAATCCGCCGCTTCGGTGAACGACCGTGGCCGGGAAGGTCAATGCGCACGATCGTGCGCTCCGCCCCCAGCGCGCTGGCGAGCGGTGCCCAGGACTGGCTGTCGGCGGCAAAGCCGTGCAGCAGCACCAGCGGCAGACCGGCGCCATTGCCACGCCGGGTCACAGCAAGCGGCCCCGGCTCCGCGGCAAAGGCGGTGGCTCCCCCGGCCCCGGCGATCCCCGCCGATGACGGCTGGCGCGCGAGAGCGGCGACATCGTCCTTCTGGATGCGTCCGCGCGGGCCGGTTCCCGGCACATCGGCGAGCTCGAGCCCGCAGGCGCGGGCAGCCGCCCGTGCCGCCGGCGTGGCGCGAAGCCGCAGGTCACTGTTCAAAATGCCGCCGTCCGGACGGGCGGCCGGAAAATCGCCGGCAGGGAGAGACCGGCGATCCTCCGGGCCACCGCCCGACATCCCCGCGGCCGCTGGAGCGCCAGCGGCCGAAGCGGCCTCGCGCGCGTCCACCGCCGCCCCGGGGTGGGAGGGTTCGGCGTCGGATGACGCCGCACGGGGCGCGGCGTCAGGTGTTGCGGCAGGCGGATCGCCGACGGTTTCCCCTTCGGCGTAGAGCCAGGCGACAGGCGCGCCAACGGCGACCCGATCGCCCTCGCGCGCCACAATGTGGTGGAGACGACCGGCGGCGGGCGCCTCCACCTCCATGGCCGCCTTGTCGGTTTCGATATCGAACAGCGCCGCGCCCTTGGCCACGGTCTCGCCCTCGCCGACGTGCCACACGGAAACGGTGCCATGGGTCATGTCCATGTCCACCTTGGGCATGATGACTTCGACGGGCATCGTCAGACCTCGCGGCGCACGAGCCGGCGCACGGCGGCTTCGATCGTGTCGGTCTGGGGCACGGCGGCGCGTTCCAGGTCCGGGTTGTAGGGGATCGGCGTTTCGGCCCCGCCCAGGCGCAGGATCGGCGCGTCGAGGAAGTCGAAGGCATCGCTTTCGGCGACCATGGCGCTGATTTCCGCGCCGATGCCGTAGCTTTTCACGCCTTCGTGCACCAGCACCAGCTTGCCGGTCTTGCGCACCGAGGCGAGGATGGTCTCGCGGTCCACCGGGCGAATGGATCGCAGATCGACGATTTCCGAATCAATTCCGTCCGCGGCGAGCCTTTCGGCCGCCTCCAGCGCCCGGTGCACCATGATCGAGGCGGCGACGATGGTGACATCGGAGCCCTCGCGGCGCACCGCTGCCTTGCCGATGGGCGTCGTGTAGTGGCCGGCTGGCACGTGACCCTTCATCTTGTAGAGCAGCTTGTGCTCGAAGATCACCACCGGGTCCGGATCGGCCAGGGCGGCAAGCAGCAGTCCCTTGGCGTCCTCCGGCGTCGAGGGCTGAATCACCTTCAGGCCCGGAACATGGCCGAACCAGGCTTCCAGGCTCTGGCTGTGCTGGGCCGCGGCCCCCGTGCCCGAGCCGGAAGGCATGCGGAAGACGACCGGCACGGCGGCCTCGCCACCCAGCATGTAGCGCAGCTTCGCCGCCTGGTTGACGATCTGCTCCATGGCGAGCGCGGCGAAGTCGGAAAACTGGAACTCGAAGATCGGCTTCAGGCCGGTAAGCGCCGCGCCGACGGCGACACCCGCGCCGCCAAGTTCGGAGATCGGCGTATCCATCACCCGTTCCGGACCGAAACGCTCGACCAGATCCAGCGTCACCTGGAAGGCGCCGCCATAGACGCCAATGTCCTCGCCCATCAGCACCACCGCCGGATCGCTCTCGAGCGCCAGCGCCATCGCCTCGCGGATAGCCTCGGCATAGGAAAGCGTGCGGACCTCGTCCGCCTGCACAGTCTTGTTCATCTCAGACCCCGGCATGGCTGTCGGCATAGACATGGGCGGCAAGATCGGCCGGATCGGGCGCAGCACTCGCCTTGGCGAACTCGATGCCCTCGCGAACCGTCCGTTCCGCGCTTTCCGCGATTTCGCCCGCGCCCGCCTCGTCGAGAATGCCGTGGGCGATCAGTTCCTTCTGGAAACGCTGAATCGGATCGCCGGCCATCCACTCCTCGATCTCCTCCTTCGTCCGGTAGCGATTGCGGTCGGACTTGGAATGCCCGCGCCAGCGATAGGTGAGGTTTTCCACGAGGCTCGGCCCCTCGCCCGCCCGCGCCCGGGCGACCGCCTGGTGGACCGCCTCGGCGACCGCCGAGAAATCATTGCCGTCGACGGTAACGCCGGGCATCGAATAGGCGCTTGCCCGCTCGGAGATCCGCGCGACCGCCGTCGAGCGCTCCACCGAGGTCGACATTCCGTATTTGTTGTTCTCGCAGACGAACACGACCGGCAGTTTCCAGATCGAGGCCATGTTGAGCGCCTCGTGGAAGGCTCCCTCGTTGTTGGCCCCATCGCCGAAGAAACAGATGGTCACGTCCGGCCGGCCAAGGCGCTTGGACGACAGTGCCGATCCGACGGCGATGGGCAGGCCGCCACCGACGATGCCGTTCGCGCCGAGGTTGCCCGTCGCCACATCGGCGATGTGCATGGATCCGCCGCGCCCGTGGCAATAGCCCGTCTCCTTGCCGAAGAACTCCGCGAACATGCGCCCCACATCCGCGCCCTTGGCAATGCAATGGCCGTGGCCGCGATGGGTGGAGGTGATCTTGTCGGCATCGCCGAGCTCGATGCAGGTGGCCATGGCGCTTGCCTCCTGCCCGATCGACAGGTGCATGGTGCCGTGGATCAGCCCACGCATGTAGCTCTCCTCCGCCCCTTCCTCGAAGCGGCGGATCAGGTACATGCGCCGCAGCGCCTCGCGCAGCTTCTCGGGTGCGTAGGAACGAATGGCGAAGGGCCGGTTGTCAGCCTCGCCGGTCTTTTCTGTCGCTGTCATCTCAAAGTCCCAGCATCGCGTCCTGGCGCGCGCGCAGCGCGGCGATGCGGCTGTCGGCGGGGACGGCCGCGTTGGCGGAGGTGATGAGTTCGCCCTTGCGGATCGGCGCCGTGACCTTCGCCCCGGCAAGCAGGCCGCAGGGCGTGGCCGAGGCGGCGCGCGCCTCTTCGACGGTCATGATCCAGGCGCGGTAGCAGTACTCGCCGATCTGGTCGAGCGTCTCGCCCGGCTGAAGATCGCGCTTGGCGACGGCGCAGACCTCGGCGACGGGCCGGGCCATCGGCACCATGTCCGCCTTGCCGTAGAGCACGACGCGCGCGCAGGTGAGCGGCACCTCCAGCGAGGTCAGGTGGTAGGGACGGAAGAAGGTGAAATAGGGCCCCTTGCCCATCTTCAGGTCTTCCATGCGCTCCCAGATGCGCGGATGGTCCATCTCGGCGACGACGAAGACACCCGGCGCGACGCCCTTGCCGATGGTGTAGTCGACACGCCCCTCGGCCGACGACAGCAGGCCGCCGGCGCTTTCGGGAACCAGCACCTTGTTGAGGTCCTCGCGCGAGCAGGCGGGGCCGTGCATGCCCGGCTTGTCGGGCACCAGTCCGGTGGCGTTGGCGATGGCGGCCATCTCGACCATGGTCTTGGAGCCGTCGACGAACTCGACCAGCATGCGCGGGTTCATATGCCGCCGCACCGCCTCTTCCTCGTAGGCATCCGGCGTCGCGTCGATGTTGAGCGGGTTGTTCTTGCCCTTGCCGGCACTGACGATGCGGTGACCCATGGCCGACACGAACTCGATCAGCTCCATGCAGCTCGACGGCTCGTCACCGGCGCCGAGCGAATAGACGACGCCAAGCCGCTCGGCCTCGGCGCGCAGATAGGCACCGATGGTGACGTCGGCCTCGACGTTCATCATGACGAGATGCTTGCCGCGCTCCATCGCCGCCAGGCCGATCTCGGCGCCGACAGCGGGAATGCCGGTGGCGTCGACGACCACGTCGATCAACCCCGATTCGAGCAGCACGTTGACGTCCTCGGTAACGGCGACGCGGCCCTGTTCCATCGCCTTGTTGGCGGCATCAGGCGTCGTCGCCGCAACGGAACGCTGCTTGTCGCCGTAGGCGATCTCCACCGCCTTGGCGGCCGCGCCGGGCTTCGGCTCGCTGATCGCGCCGATGGCAATTCCCTGCATGTGGGCGACGCGGCTGACGATGTCCGTCCCCATTTCGCCAGCGCCGACAAGCCCGATGCGGATCGGCTTTCCAGCTTCCGCGCGGGTGGCCAGATCGCGGGCGAGACCCGTCAGGGCGACATTCGTGGGCATGCTTTTTCTCCTCCAGTCCGTGACGAAAAGGTATGCACATCTGTTTTTCTGTCAATCAAAAGTTCACGCTGCAACGCAGCATATCTACCAATTCAAATCCTGTTGACACGGATTTGTCATGCACACATTATCATTTTGTGTAACGAAAGTTCACATCTGGTCCCGGACGGGCCGGGCGCGACATGAGGAAGACGCGCCCCGCAGCGGCTTGTCGGGCAGCAGGGCACCTGCTTTACTGACACTTGGGAGGATGCACGAAATGACAATGCTGAAGACGGGGGTTTCCCGTCGCTCGTTCCTGCGCTCCGGCGCGGCCTTGGGGCTTGCCTCGGGCGCGACCATGGGGCTCAAGCTGCCCGCCTTCGCCCAGTCCGGGCTTCCCGACATCCAGTCCGTTCTCGACGGGATCTCGGTCGAAGGCTACGTGCGCGAGGACTACCGCAAGCTCTACGACATGACCAACGAGCCGCTGTGGGATCCGGCCAAGGACTGGATCCGCACGGTCGACTGGGAGAAGGTCCGCACCGAGCAGGCCGGCAAGACGGTGCGCTTCGCCATCGGCGCGGCGGACCAGGAGTCGGCGGCGGAGGGCCTGAAGCCCTTCGAGCAGCTCTCCGGCATCAAGGTCGAGCTCGTCCCGATCCCCGACGACAGCTTCTACGACAAGGCCGTCGCCGAGTTCATTTCCGGCAACGCCTCCTTCGACGCGCTGCAGTTCTTCTCGCCCTGGCTCGGCGACTTCGCCGCGCCGGGCTTCCTGGCGCCGCTCGACGACTATGCCGCCAAGTGGAACCTGCCGCTCGACGACTTCTATGACACCTACCGGCTGAACTACGGCTACTTCGGCGGCCAGCTCGTCGGCATTCCCTTCGACTGCGACATCCAGATGGTGCATCTGCGCAAGTCGATCATGGAGCCGATCCTGGGCGGAGAGATCGACCGGGCCAACTCGGTTCCGACCTATGACGAGCTGATCCGCATCTCCGCCGAGGCCAACAAGCTCGGCGGCGGCGTCGCCGGCGTCGGACTGATGCTGGCGCGCGGCTTCTGGGCCACCTACACGTGGGAGCACATCGCCGCCCAGGCCGGCCTGCAGCTCTTCGATGAAAACTGGAACCCGATGCTGACCAGCGACGCCGGCATGAAGGCGATGGACATCATCATGGCGCTCCAGAAGAACGCCATCGAGGGCACGGCCGGCGCCGGCTGGGGCGAGAATCGCGCCGCCTGGCTCGGCGGGCAGCTCGCCTCCAGCGTCTCCTGGCAGGACAGCGGCACCCAGGCGATGCGCCCGGACCAGTCGAAGATCGTCGGCGACTTCGTCACGATCTACGAGCCGCGCATCGAGGGCGGCGTCTTCGCCCCGCCGAACATCGCCGGCTCGACCTCCTGCGTCGCGGCGACCTCGCAGAACCCGGAAGGCGCGTTCCTGATGCTCGCCTTCCTGACCACCTCCTCGATCATGGCCATGAACGAGGCCAATGCCAACGGCGTCGGTCCGGGCTACAAGTCGGTGCTGGCGAACGAGCGCCTGCGCGCGGTCAGCCAGCCGGCGAAGGTGTGGGCCGACAGTCTCGACCACGCCTGGTGCGCTCCGCGCCTGCCCGGCATGTTCGAGATGGAACAGGTGCTCGGCAACGAGATCAACCGCGCCGTCACCGGCCAGATCTCGGCCAAGGAAGCGCTGGAGAACGGCCAGTCGGCATGGAAGTCCATCATGGAAAAGAACGGCTTCTCGGGCGGCAACGGTCCCGTTTCCTATGCCGATGTCGCGCCGGGCATGTATGTCGGTGCCGGCAAGGCCCTGCCGTTCTGATCCGATGACACAACTGGCATCAGAAAGCCGGAGCGGGGGGGCGGTCCAGACCGCCCCCGACCGCGCTCCCCGGCCCGTGCGCCGCCGTTCGCCCTGGCTGCGGCGCGCGTTCCCCTATCTGCTGGTCGGCCCGGCAGTCGTCTATCTCCTGGCGATCACGCTCTATCCCGGCATCTTCGCGATCTACCAGAGCCTCTATGTCGTGCGCTTCGTCAACTGGACCTTCACGGGTCTGGGCAACTACGAGCGCATCATCCAGGACCGCGAGTTCTGGGCCGCGCTCGGCAACACCGCCATCATCGGCGGCATCTCGCTGACGGCGCAGACGGTGATCGCCATGGCGCTCGCCTATTTCGCCTACCGCGACCCGCTGATCCGCGGCTGGCGCATCATCTTCCTGATGCCGATGCTGTTCATGCCCTCGGCCGTCGCCTACATCTGGAAGCTTGCGTTCAACGACGGGCGGGTCATCTCGGACCTGCTGATGGGCCTTGGCGTCGTTGATCGCAACGTCGACTGGCTGGGCTCCGTGCCGCTCGCGCGGCTGACGCTGATCGTCGCCGACGTGTGGCAATGGACGCCGTTCCTCTTCATCATCTTCGTCGCCGCCCTGCAGGGACAGGACCAGGAGATCGAGGAGGCCGCGCGCCTCGACGGCGCAAGCTGGCCCGCCATCTTCTGGAACATCTCGCTGCCGATGATGCGCCCCATCATCGTCGTCGCGGTGACGCTGCGCGGCATCGACATCACCACCATGTTCACAAATGTCTACATCATGACGCAGGGCTCGCCCGGCGGAACCACGGAGACGATGAGCTTCTTCATCTACCGGCAGGGCTTCCGCATGTTCAATTTCGGCTATGCCTCGGCCGCCTCCGTGCTGATGCTGGCGCTGACGATCCTGATCGCGCAGACCGTCGTCAAGCGCGCGTTCCACTCGGGGAGGGCCTGACCATGGCAAACCTGCGAAGGAAGCGCGGAGAGAGCCGGCTGCTGCGCTATCTGGTGCTGGGAGGCTGGGCGCTGCTGTGCCTCGCCCCGATCCTGTGGTTCCTCACCATCGGCTTTCGCCCGCGCACGGAGATCGTGGTGCCGGAGCCGATCTACTGGCCGACCTTCTCGCTCGACGCCTGGCGGCTGCTGATGAGCGACTGGCCGATCGCGCAATACCTGCGCAATTCGGTCGTCGCGGTGGCTGGTTCCGTGGTCATCGACCTGGTGCTGGCGATCCCGGCCGCCTACGCACTGTCGCGCTACGAGTTCAAGGGACGCGACGACATCGGCTTCTACATCCTGTCGACGCGCATGATGGCTCCCGCCATCGTCGCCGTGCCGATCTTCTTCCTGTTCCGCGAGCTGGGGCTGCTCAACACCGTGTGGGCGCTGATGCTGGTCTATGCGGCGATCAACCT
Source organism: Stappia sp. (assembly GCF_048268045.1). GTDB lineage: Bacteria > Pseudomonadota > Alphaproteobacteria > Rhizobiales > Stappiaceae > Stappia. The sequence goes on along the minus strand of NZ_JBLWWG010000003.1, from coordinate 316,688 downwards.
CAGCCTCGTGACCTGGATCATCCGCAGCTACATGCTCGACATCCCCAAGGAGCTCGAGGATGCCGCGCGCACCGACGGGGCCGGCGATCTCACGATCCTGCGCGAGATCATCGTGCCGGCCTGCCTGCCCGGCATCATCACCGCCGCCGTGATCGCGGCGATCTTCGCCATCAACGAATTCCTGTTCACGCTGCTCATCGCCTCGACGTCCGAAGCCTACACCATGTCCGTGGCGCTGGCGAACTTCACCGGCGGCTCCGACGGCGTGATCTACAATGCAATCGCCCTCGTCTCCTTCCTCGCCTTCGTGCCGATCCTGATCCTCGTGATCCTGATCCAGAAGCACCTCTCGCGCGGATTGACGATGGGCGCGGTCAAGGGCTGAGACATGGCTTCCATCCGACTTGAGAACATCGTCAAGCGCTACGGCGCCTTCACCGGCGTCAAGCACATGTCGCTCGACATCGCCGACGAGGAATTCCTCGTCCTGCTCGGCCCCTCGGGCTGCGGCAAGACCACCACCATGCGCATGATCGCCGGACTGGAGGAGCCGACGGAAGGGCAGATCATCATCGGCGACGAGGTGGTCAACGAGATCGACGCCCGCGATCGGGACGTGGCGATGGTGTTCCAGGGCTATGCGCTCTATCCGAACATGTCGATCTACGAGAACATCCGCTTTCCCCTGCGGATGCGGAAGATCGCCCGCGACAAGCACGACGCGCTGATCCGCCAGGCGGCCGACATGGTCGAGCTCGGCGACTACCTCGACCGCAAGCCGGGCGCGCTTTCCGGCGGCCAGCGACAGCGCGCGGCCCTTGCCCGTGCCGTCGTCCGCCAGCCACAGGTGTTCCTGATGGACGAGCCGCTGTCCAATCTCGACGCCAAGCTGCGCGCCTCGATGCGGGTTCAGATCAAGCACATGCAGCGCCAGCTCAAGGTGACGACGGTCTATGTGACCCACGACCAGATCGAGGCGATGACACTCGCCGACCGCATCGTCATCATGAACGGCGGCGCGATCCAGCAGGTGGGCACGCCGGACGAGATCTATACCGATCCCGCCAACACCTTCGTCGCCGGCTTCATCGGCTCGCCGCCGATGAACCTGATCGAGGGCACGGCCGCGGCCGGGCGCTTCACCGCCCCTGGCGTCTCCGCCCCCTGCCCCGCGCATCTTTCCGGAGCGATCACGCTCGGCGTCCGCCCGGAGGACTGCCGCGTCAGCGGCGACGAACTTACGGGCACGGTCTACGGCGTCGAGCCGACCGGCGACGTCACCTATCTGACAGTGGCCTTCGGCGAACGCCAGATGGAAGTGAAGGCGGCACGCGACTTCCGCGCCGACATCGACACGCCGATCGGCATCGGCTTCGACGCGGATCGGCTGTATTACTTCGACGAAACGGGCAACCGGATCAGGGAGGTCGCATGAGCCCGCGCTTCGACTTCACGTCCATGGGGTTCATCACCTTCGACGCGCTTTGTCGTCCGGTGACCCAGATCCCGCCGGGCGGCGGCACAATCTTCGTCGACGAGCTGACGCTTGCGGTCTCCGGCGCGGCCGGTTCCGCCGTCATCGTCGCCGCCAAGCACGGGCTCAGGTCCCGGGCTGTCGGCGGCGTTGGCGAGGACGACATGGGCGACTGGGTGCTGATGAAGCTCGACCGCTTCGGCGTCGACACCAGCATGATGGCGCGCTGCCCCGGCTTCACCACCTCCTCGTCGATTGTCACGACCCGTCCAGACGGCGCGCGCCCGGCTCTGCACAAGCGTGGCGCGACCGACGGTTTCCTGATCCGCGACGACCAGATGGACGATCTGCTCGACACGCGCATCCTGCATGTCGGCGGCGTCGGACTGATGAACCGGATGGACGACAGCGGCCGCACCGAGGAGATCATGGCGGAGGCCAGGCGGCGCGGCGTGATCACCACGCTCGACGTCTTCGCCTCGACACCCGACGATCTGCCCAAGGTCGAGCGACTGCTGCCGTACACGGACTATTTCCTGCCCTCCGAGGAGGAAGCCCAGGCGCTATCGGGCCTTTCCGACAACCGCGCGCTCGCGGACTTCCTGCTCGAGCGCGGCGCGGGATGCGTCATCCTGACGCTTGGCGCGGAAGGCGCCTTCTACCGCGACCGCGAGGGGCTGGAGTTCCATACGCCGGCCTTCGGCATCGAGGTGAAGTGCACCTGCGGCTGCGGCGACTGTTTCAACGGCGGTTTCGCCACCGGCCTGATCAAGGGCCTGAGCCCGCAGGAGGCGGTGCGGATCGCCCAGGCAAGCTCGGCGCAGAACGCCACCGGGCTCGGCAGCCAGGCCGGCGTGGTCGACTATCCCACGACCCTCGATTTCATCGGCAGGACCGCTCCGCGACAGCCCACCGACAGCTTGGTCGCGGGCGCGACATAGGCTAAGTTCGGTCACCAGAAACGGGACCACAGCCTTGACCAGCCCTTCGCCGAGAACACCCGATCCGATGCCGCTTCGCGAGGCCTTGCGCGGGCTCCGCCATGTGCTGCGGCGCGGCGGCGCGACGCTGCGCGAGACGCTGACCATCGACATGCTGCCGCAACCGGCCGCGCATCTGGCCGGCAGCATGCTGCGCGACGTGGAGACGCTCGCCAAGGGTGCCGATCGCATCGCCTCGGAACTGGCCAAGGCCGTGCTCGGCGGCGTCCATCCCGCCTCGTCGTCGCTTGCCGAGATCGCCGCGCGCGGTGATCACGGCGAACTGTTCTCCGCCGCCGCCTATCCGGCGCTGCGCGACGTTCTGCTGCGGCTCGGCGCCAAGGACGCCTTCGTCAGCGAGGCGGCCGCCCGCAGCGCCTTTGCCGCCGCCCACGCGCAGATGCTTGCCCGCGACACCGCCCATGCGGCCATCGAGGAGACGCCGGGGACCGACGACAAGGCGGCGGCCGAAGCACGCATGGCCGCGGCGCTGACCCTTGCCATGATCGAGGCGCGCGCCATCCGCGGCCTGCCGGGTGGGCGCGAAACGCGCGTTGCCGCCTCCGCTCTGGAGCCGGTGGCCCTCTTCTCCGTGATGCTCTGGCTGCAATCGGGCGCCGGCGAGGAGGAAAACGAGGCGGCGCTGTCCGCGGCCACCGACCTAGCGGTGGCGCTGGCCGGCGACGTGGAGACGGCCGCGCGGGCGGGCGACGCCGCGCGCATCGCCGCCCTCTACCTGGAGTTCGCCTCTCATGTCTGAGCTGCCGCGCCATCCGGAAGCGTTTCCGCAGACAAACGAGCCGCTCCGGATCGCGGTCCGCCGTCTGCGCTGGTTCACCACTGCCTTCCGCCGGCATGTCGAGGCCTTCGGTGCCGACATCGGCTGCCGGTTCGAGATCGACGAGGCGAAGCTCGCCGGCATCTTCGTGCGCTGGCTGCGCACCGTCGAGCGGCAAAAGCCCTCCGACAAGTCGGCACGGGAAGACTATTTCGATTTCGCCGCCGGCATCATGCTGCGCGAGCTGACCGCCGACATGCCGATCCGCGCCCTGGCCGCGCCGACGAAGGCCGCGCCGGACAGCGCCGCCGCCTTCTGGCCGGAGGGCTATGTGTCGACGCTCTTCTGCCTGTCCGTGCACGCCGCCGCCGCGCGCCAGGAGTTCCGCCACGCGCCGGAGCCCTCGGCGGCGATCGACGACCTGCGCCACTGGTGGTCCTTCCGCGAGAACGCGGCGAAGAACGCCAGCTTCTCGGTCGGCTTCCTGCAGATGTTGCTCGGCCATCAGCCGAACTGGGCGATGCCCGATGTGTTCCGCGCCCGGCTGGAGCGGGAAGTCGCCGAACGCGGCTGATACGGCCGCTCCCGCAACACAGGCAGGCGGCGGCGAAACGAAAACGGCGGGAAGGGGTGCCCCTTGCCCGCCGTCGTCACGACCGGATCCGCTGTTGCAGCTCCTGGCAACCTCACCCCATGCGGAGCGGCCGCCACCGCGCGAGGCGGCACTCAGATGCAGCGGCCGCCATCCACTTCCATGGCGATGCCCGTGACCATGCCCGCCTCGTCGGAGCACAGGAACGCGGCCGCGTTGCCCATGTCCTCCGGCGTCGAAAACCGGCCGATGGGGATGGTCGACAGGAACTTGGCGCGCACCTCCGGCGTGTCCTCGCCCATGAAGGTCTTGAGCAGCGGCGTATCGCCGGCGACCGGGTTGATCGCGTTGACGCGAATGCCGAAGGGGGCAAGCTCCACCGCCATGGCGCGGGTCGCGGTGATCACCCAGCCCTTGGAAGCGTTGTACCAGGTCAGGTTGGGGCGCGGCGAGACGCCGCCGGTGGAGGCGACGTTCAGGATCGCGCCCTTCTTCTGTGCCTTGAAGTGCGGCACGACGGCGCGCGCGCCATGATAGATCGAGCGCATGTTGACGTTGGCGATGCGATCAAAGGTCGCCTCGTCGATCTCTTCCAGCGGCTTGGGCGTGTGACCGACGCCGGCGTTGTTGACCAGAATGTCGAGACCACCGAAGCGCGACAGCGCGATATCACGCGCCTGGGCGAAGCCCTCGGCCGACGATACGTCGGCGACGAGCGGGGCGATCGACGCCGGCGCGCTCTCGGCGACGCGCTTGGCCGCATCCCCGTCCCGGTCGACCAGGACGACGCGCGCGCCCTCGGCCACGAATTTCAGAACGATCCCCTCACCGAACCCCGACCCTCCGCCGGTGACGATGGCAGTCTTGCCCTCAAGTCGCATGTCATGTTCCTCCAAAACTGGCCGCACATTCGAAGATGAGCGGGCGAAAGGACAGACGGATTATCTGAACGGGTCTTGAGGTTTCCTGCAAGCAGGCCTGTCGGCATTCGATGGCCGGGAGGAAACCTCAGGCCATCTCGCGCAGGTTGGTGCGAATGAGATCCATCAGCTGTTCGGAAAACCCGTGCTGCACATAGCCACGCGCGGTGATGATGCCGACGGCACGGTGGGCTTGCGGATGCGACAGCGGCACCACCGACAGCGCATCGTCATGGCGCATGCCGATGGCGATGCTCGGCACGATGCTGACGCCAAGCCCCGCCTCGGCCAGCGCGATCGCCGTCTGGGCGTTCTCCACCTCGTATTGCGGCGTCAGCACGATCCCCTCCTCGGCGGTGAGCCGATCGATCAGCCCGCGCACGGCGGTCTTGTCGTTGAGCAGGATCAGCGGCGCGGCGCCGGCTCCGAGGTCGGACAGGGCGAAGGCGCGCGCCTCGGTGCGGTGCTCGCCCGGCACGCAGGCGACCAGTGGATCGTCGATGATCGATTCGAACTGGAATTCCGCCAGATGCGGCACCTCCGGCCCAATGTAGAATTCCACCTCCTGCTGCTGGAGCAGCACCAGCGCGGCGGTGGGAGGCGTTTCCTTCACTTCCACGAAACTGCGCGGATACCGCAGCTTGAAGGTCGCCAGGATGTCGGGAAGGCGGGTGCTGGCAAGCGTCGGCGCGCAGGCGATGCGCACCCGGCCCTGGCGCTGCGCGGCGATCTCGGCCAGCCTGTCCAGGCCGGACTGAACGTCCTGCATGGCCCGGCGCACCTGTTCAAACAGGATCCGCCCTTCCGGCGTCAGGTTGGCACGGCGCGGGGTGCGGATAAACAGGCTGATGCCGACCTGCTCTTCCAGGTCGCGGATCTGCATGCTCACGGCCGAGGCGGAGCGATGGCTCTCCTCCGCCGCGCGGCGAAAGCTGCCATGCTCGGCGGCAAGCAGAAAGGTCTGAAGAAGCTTGAGGTTTACATTGCTCATATCGGTCGGCAGGATCGCGCCGCAGGGAGCCGCGATTAGGCCTTCTGCGGTCTTGAAATGCAAGGGCGCCCTGCCAGAAATCCCGATACCCGGCTACGGAAATCCCGGCCGGAACCCTCCCTATTTCCGGGCCCGTCAGTGGACGGCGGCGAACATCACCCGTTCTTCCGTCGCGTCCGACACCATCATCTCCTCGACAATGCGCCCGCGCTTGGCGACGAGGATGCGGTCGGCCACCGCAAGGATCTCGGGCAAATAGGAGGAGATGACGACGACGGCCATGCCCTGGTCGGCAAGATCGCTGATGAGCTGGTGGATCTCGACGATGGCGCCGACATCGACGCCGCGCGTCGGCTCGTCGAAGATGATCAGCTTCGGCTGCTGGATCAGCGCCTTGGCGATGACGATCTTCTGCTGGTTGCCGCCGGACAGTTCGATCATGCGGGCCTTGTCGCTGATCGACTTCAGATGCAGCTTCTCGCCCCATTCCTTGGCCAGCTTGCGGGCCTGCGACATGGAGACGACGCTGAGCGGGTTCGCGCCGTTGGACAGTTCGCCCACGTGCAGGTTCTCACCCACTGTCATGGTCTCGAAGAAGCCGTCGTGCTTGCGGTCCTCGGTGACATAGACAATGCCGTCGAGCATCGCCTGGCGCGGCACGCGGTAGCGCACCGAACGGCCGTGGAGGCGGACCTCGCCACCGTAGAAGAGATTGCGCTTGATCACGCCGGAGACGACCTTGGCCATCTCCGTGCGCCCGGCGCCGACGAGGCCGAACATGCCGGTGACCTGTCCGGCGAAGACCGAGAAGGACGAGTTGCGCACAAGCCCGGCATAGGACAGGTTCTCGACCGAGAGCACCTTCTCGCCATAGGGCCGGGCAGCGCGCGGCGCCGCGCCGTGCAGCGTCTCCGTCAGGCTGCGACCGACCATGGCCTGAACGATCGAGGCGCGGGTGAACTCCTTCGCCTCCCCGCTCGCCACGATCTCGCCGTCACGCATGACGGTGATGCGGTCGGAGACCTCCAGCGCCTCCTCCAGCGCGTGGGAGATGAAGACGATGGTCACGCCCTTGGCGACGAGCCGCTCGATGAGGTTGAAGAAGTGGCGCTTCTCCTCCGGCGTCAGCGTCGCCGTCGGTTCGTCGAAGATGATGACGCGGGCCTTGTGGTGCACCGCGCGGGCGATTTCCACCATCTGCTTGTGGGCTGCCCCGAGCGTCGAGACCTGGGCGGTCGGGTCGACCTGAAAGCCCATTCCGACGAGAAACTGTCGCGCCTCGATGTAGAGGCCACGCAGGCGGTTGAAGACCTTTTCCTCGCCCAGATAAATGTTCTGCGCGACCGTCATCGCCGGCACCAGGTTGGTCTCCTGGAACACCATGACGATGCCGGCGGCAAGAGCATCGGAGGGCGAGGAGAATTCCACCGGCTTGCCATCGAGCAGCAACTGGCCGGAGGTGAGCTTGTGCACGCCCGCCATCACCTTGGTCACGGTCGACTTGCCGGCGCCATTCTCCCCGAGGATCGCGTGGATCTCGCCCTTGCGCAGGCCGATATCGACATTCCGAAAGGCCGGATTGCCGCCGAAGGTCTTGGTCGCGTCGCGCAACTGGACGATGTCGCTCATGTCGCCTCCCGGAGCATCTGGCGAAGGTGCCGCCGCCTGCCCTGATGTTGTGTTGTTCCCAGCGCCTCAGCGCCCGCCGGCGATCGCCGGAAGCCGCAGGATGCGTCCGCCTCCACGCGAGGCGACGACCAGATCGTCGCCAAGCTCGCAGGCCGAAACGACGCCGTGGGCCGTGCCGTCGGCACGCGAATGGTAGCTGGCATAGGGTTGCATGCGCGCGTTGCAGGCGACCACCAGGCCGTAGGACCGCGTCGTCGCATAGGGTTTCAAGACGCCCATCTGCTTGAGCTGGCTGCCCTGCATCGGCTCGCGGAAATGCTGCCCGGAGGCAAGCGAGGGGGCCATCCAGAACGGCTCGGGCACCTCGGTCAGCATCCGGTTGCGGAACGTGTCCTCGCGCAGGATGAATTCCACGAGCTGGTTGCGCACGGAATAGAAGGAAAGCCAGTAGCCGGCGTCATAGGCGGGCGCGATGCGTGCCGGATAGGCCGGCAGATGCTCCAGCACGGGCTCCGTCTTTCCGTTCGAGATGTCGAAGGCGACCACCCGATGGCGCCAGGCCTCGGTAAGATAGACTCGGCTCGAGCCGGTGGTGGCGATGCCTGCGGGCCAGGCGAGATCCTCGGCCAGGCACGTCGCCTGACCGCTGCGCAGGTCCAGCTTCCAGAGGCTTCCGCTCGCCCCCTTCTGCAGCAGGTCGCGCCGCCATTCGCCAGCGCCGACCTGCCGGGAACCGCTGGTCATCAGCAGCGTGTTGGCGTCGAAGAAGGCCAGCGCGGTCACCGCGCCGAACGCCCCGGCGCCGTCGCCGGGAAACACCCGCCCGTCATGTGGTCCGCCGCAGATCACCACGCCCTCGCCGTCGAGACCGACGGCGAGCATGCCCTTGGCCCCGGCGAGCGCGGAGACCGGGCGGTCGAACTCCGCCACAAGCTCCGGTGCGCCGCCATCGCGGGAGAACCGCAGAAGCCTCTGTCCGGAACTCGCCACCAGGCCCTTTTCAGTGGCGACGAGATTGTCCGCCGCCTCGAGCTCGGCGAAAGTCTCCGCCTCCTCCAGCGCCTGGTTGGGCAACAGCGGACCGTCGAGCACGGGCAGCGTGATCGACCAGTCGCCGCGCCCGAGAAAGCGGTCGAGAAACCCGCCGAGGAACGTCATGCCGGTTTCCTCCAGTAGCTGTCGACACCGCACCAGTGCGGATCGGCGTCGGGAAGCGGCAGGGTGCCCATGCGGTTGTTGAAGATGCCGCAGAGATAGAGCACGCCCTTGTGCTCGCGCATCGAGGTGATCATCGGGTGCTTCTGCCCCCCCTGGTCCCAGAAGCTCTCGAGGATCTCGCCCTTCTCGTTAAAGCGCAGCACGCAGCCGGTGTTGAGATTGGGCATCAGCCAGGCATCCTCCGACACGCGCCGCGCCATGCGCCGACGGAAGCCGGGCATCTCCAGCGACAGGTCGAGCGCGGGCGTGCGCATGCCCATCAGCGCCAGCCAGTAGGTGCCGTCGGAGGCGCGGTTGATGTTGTCGGGATAGCCCGGCAAGCCCTCGATCACCCGCTCCAGCCGGCCCTTCTTCGGCCCTGCGTAATAGTAGCGATTGATGCGGCAGGCCCAGCTCTCGGCAAAGAGAACGGATTCCCCGTCGTAGGAGGTGCACACCCCGTTGGGGAAGACGAGACCGTTGATCAGCGTGCGGGTCGAGCGCGTCTTCGGATCGAAGCAGATGAGCCGGCCATTGCCACGGCTTTCCAGCGCGTCGGCGTACCAGTCGTGCATCTCGAAGCGGATCGTCGCCTCGGAAAAGACAATCCGCCCGTCGGGAAGGATGTCGCAATCGTCGGCAAGCTTCATCGAGCTGTCGTCGGCGACCGAGGTCAGGCTGCGGTTGGTTTCCGCCGTCAGCAGGCTTGCCTTGCCGTCCGGCGTGATCTGGTAGAGGCCCATGCCGCCGACGCAGACGGCCATGTTGCCGGCCTCGTCGAAGACCATGCCCATCGGCGCGCCGCCGATATGGGCGAAGACCTCGTGGCGGGTGTAGTCGGGCGGGAACCAGCGCAGGATGTCGCCCTGGCGGCTGCCGGTATAGAGATTGTCGTCGCGATCGAAGATCACGTCCTCGGCACCGTCGAGAACGCCCAGGCCGATCACCCCGACGCCGCGCAGCCTGTCGTTGGGCGCCATCGGCGACCCTGGCGCGGTGGAGACCGCGGGCGGCATCTTGTTGTAGGTCGGAGAGATGTAGACGCTGCGCAGGATCTTGTGGCGGTTCTTCACCCAGCGCACGTCGAGGAACACGGCGGCGACCAGCACCAGCCCGAGCACGAGATCGTTGACCGGTCCGGGCACGGCAAGCGTCAGCAGGCCGTTCGACAGGATCAGCACGAAGACCGTGCCCATCAACGCCTTGGCGACCGAGCCGCGACCGCCGCCAAGCGAAATGCCGCCGAGCACCGTCGCCGTAAGAGCCTGAAGCTCAAGACCCGACCCGATGTCGGAGGCGGCGCTGCCAATGCGCGCGGAAAAGAAGAAGGCCGCCAGCGCCACGAACATCGAGCAGACAAGATAGGCGCTGAAGACGGTGAAGCGCACATTGACGCCGGCGTTGTAGGCCGAGCGGCGGGCGCCGCCCACCGCCAGCAGCCGCCAACCGTATCGCCCGCGCGACAACACGACATGCAGCGCCAGGGCGATCACCGCGAAGACGAGGAAGGACACCGGAATGCCCCACACCCGGCCGATGCCGAGAAGATCGTAGAGCGGGGAATCAGGGTAGCTCATGACGATGTCGGTGGAGATCTCCGGAAAAATGATCTCGAAAACCGCACGGAAGATGATCAGTGTCACCAGCGTCGTCAGGAAGGCCCGCATCCTGAGGATGCCGACCAGGAACCCGTTGATGATGCCGCAGACCGCGCCGACGCTGAGCGTTGCCGCAAGCCCCGCGCCGAACCCCCACTGGCCGACATTCATGCCGTAGAGCGCGGTAAGAACCGCGATGGCGAAGGTCGAGCCGACGGAAAGGTCGATGCCGCCCGAGATCATCACGATGGTGAGGCCCAGCACGATCAGGCCGAGTTCGGCGACCTGACCGCTCAGATCCGCCATCGTGGTGAGATGGAAGAAGCGCGGCACGATGCTGCCGAAGATGGAAACCAGTATCACCAGCGCCATGAAGGGGATGATGCTGTCGATCCACTTCTTGCTGAGCACCTCCCCGACAACATGGTCGGGGAGAAGCCGGTAGCGCCAGCGAACGATGCTTTCAGACAGGGACATGCCGCGCTTTTCCGTCACTTACTTGAGGTCTTCGAGCTTCCAGCAGTTGCGGCCGGAGGCGTTGGACGTATCGACACGGGTCACGGGACCGAAGAAGACGGTCTTCTCGGATCCGGCCTCGCGCTCGGGGTGCTGGAGAAGCTCGGAAATCTGCTGCGCGGCGATCTCGCCCTGGATCGGGGCGTTGAAGTTGTAGATCACGTCGAGCAGGCCCTTGTGGATGCTGTCGCAGCCCGTGGAGCTGCCGGCGCCATTGGTGACGATGGTCACCTGATCCTGCTTGCCGGCGGCAAGAACGGCCGCGCCGGCACCGACCTCGGCGTTGTCCCAGATGCCCATGATGCCGCAGAGATCGGGGTGCTGCTGCAGAACCGTCTCGGTGATCTGGCGGGCCTTCTCGCTGTCGTAGTCGGCCGGCTGGTCGGAGACGAGCTCGAGGCCGGGGTTTTCGGCCAGCACCTGATCAAGGCCGGCTCGCATGAAGATGTTGGCGGCGCCGGTCTGCACGCCGGCGAGCCAGACGATCTTGCCGGAGGGCGCATCGGGACCGGTACAGACCCTGGCGAGTTCGCGCGCCTCGAGGAGGCCCATCTCGATCCAGTCGTTGCCGACATAGCTGTCGGTCTGGGTCGCCGACTGCATGTTGACCTGGATGACCTTGATGCCGGAGGCCTGGGCCTGCTTCAGCATGCGGGCGTAGGTCTGCACATCCGGGTTCTGCACGATCAGCAGGTCGGGACGCTCGGCGATGGCGCCCTGAAGCGCGCGGATGCCGGCGCTGGTGTCCATGTTGGGATCGCGGACCTCAAGCGTGAAGCCGTAGCGCTCCGCGTGGCGCTGCCACACCGCGACCCAGGCCTGGTTGAGGTCGAAACCCTGCGAGATCGGCACGAAGATCACCTTCTTGCCTTTCATCGCCTCCAGATAGGCCGCCCGACCGATCTGCTCCATGTCGCGCGCCTGCGACATCTGCGGCTGAGCGAAAAGGGTCAGCGCCGCCAGCGCCCCCCAAACCATCTTCTTTGCAACGCCCATTCTCTTTCCTCCCTGAGATGTCATTGATGTCCCGCGGCCTCAGATGTCTCCGCTTTGCGAAGTCTGCTCGTCGCGCGGATTGATGAGCGCGTCGATGACCAGAGCGAGCAGCAGGATCACGCTCTTGATCAGGCTCTGGCTGGTGTAGCTGATGTTCATGATCGTCATGCCGTTGATCAGGATGCCGACCAGGACCGTGCCGACGATCACGTTGCGCACGCCGCCCTGCCCTCCCGCCAGGCCGATGCCGCCGAGCACCACGACGAGAAGCACGTCGTAGATCATCGTCGAGTTGTAGAGCCGCGTGTTGATGCCGGTGACCAGCCCCGTGAGGAGGATGCCGGCGACGAAGGCGATGAGCGCGGCGATCACATACTGGGTGATGATCACCGGCCGGGTCGGCAGACCCGAGGTGCGCGCCGCGTCCGGGTTGTCGCCGGTCGCGTAGACGAAGCGGCCAAAGCGCGTGTATTTCAGGAAGACGCTCATGATGAAGGCGACGAGCGCGAAGACGAACACCGCGACCGGAATGCCGAACACGCTTCCCGCGCCGACGAAACTCAGCCACTTGGCATCGGCCGGCGCATAAAGCACGTCCGAGCTGAACAGGATCCGGCCCGAGCCGTAGACCGTCGAGGCGATGGCCAGGGTGGCGAAGATCGGCGGGATCTCGGCGACCGCCACCATGATGCCGGTGAAAAGCCCGATCAGCGCGACAACGCCGGCACCGACGAGGAGCGCCACGGTGAAATCGAGCCCCTTGCTCGACAGCCATATGCTGAAGGCAACGCCAACCACCATGACCGCGACCATGGTCAGGTCGATGCCGCGTCCAACGACGATAAAGCCCATGCCGACGGCGAGCGTGCCGAGGATCGACACGTTCTTCAGCAACGTGGCCAGGTTCGCCTTTGTGTTGAAATCGTTCAGAAAGACCGAGAAGAGGACGAACAGCACGACGGAAATCGTGATGACGACCGCTTCCTGACTGATCTTGCGCGGCATGCGCAAGACGCCGATACCGGACCCCGAAGCCTTCGGTGCTCCCGCCACGTCTTCCTCCCATCTGGTCTTGCCGCGGGCGGACAGGACACGCGCCCGCGCCCCGCCCGCTGCCAGCCATTGGGCAAACGGTTCCGTGTCGCGATCGGTGATTGGTGTCCACCCTGGGCCCTGGCCCTCCCCGGCCAAGGTAGCGACGATCATCCGCGACCCCTGATGGAAGCCGCAATTTCGTTTTTCTTATGCGCTGTGCAACCCCTTTCAGTCCCTACGGAAATCGTCTTATCCCGGCGATTTCGGCAGGACTTTTGTCGGGTTTCCCGGTCGTTTCCCTCGCCTCGGGGAACAAGGATCTGAGAGACGACCGCACGCCAGAGGCGCGGCGCGAGGTGGACGGGAGCGACCGGCGGGGAGGGAGCGAGCTGGCCTTTTCGGGTCAGGCGATGGCGCGCAGGCCGATCCACAGCGCCATGGCGATCATCATCAGGTTCTCGGTCAGCGAGACGAAGCCGAGTGGAACGGTGGAGCCGCCGCCGACGCAGGCGCACTTCAGCTCGCGCTGCTCGACGTAGACCGCCTTGAAGACGGACACCGCCCCCACCGTGCCGACGAACAGCGCCACGGGCACCGAAAGCCAGGGCAGCAAACCCGCCAGCATCAGCAGGCCGGCCGCCGTTTCGGCGTAGGGGTAGAGATAACCATAGGGCACGAAACGGCGCGCCAGCAGGTCGTAGTTCAGGAACATGGTCGAGAAGCCCTCCACGTCCTGAAGCTTCTGCAGGCCGAGAAGCACCATCGCGATGGCGATGAACCGCTCGAGCGAGCCCACGACCAGGGGCGAGCCTTCCACCAGCCAGGCGACGGCAAGAGACATCAGCGCGGCAATCGCAAAGATCGCGACCACCGGCCGGTAGGAGGTGTCGCCCTCCTTCGGCACGCGGTGGCCGAAATACGCGCGCAGCGCGTCATAGCCGCCGATACGTTCGTTGCCGATGAAGGTCTGAGGCGTCGTCTCCACCCCCTCCTCACGCATGAAGGCATCCGTCTCGGCGCGGGTCGTCAGATGGTGGTCCTCGACCGTGTATCCCTTGCGCTCCAGCAGCCATTTCGACTTGAGGCCGAAGGGGCAGAGATGCTCGGGCATCACCATCCGCCAGAGGATGGCGCGGCGCGGCGTGGCGGGTCCGGTGCTCATGGGAACCTCCTGCGTGTGTAGCCTTGCGTCGGGGGTCAAGAGCCCAACGCGCCAGGCGACGGATGTGTTCCCCGACAGGTGGGAGGGCCGCGTAAGCGCGCGCTTACGCGCTGGCATCTACGCCCGCTGCCAATGGCGCGGGGACCCCGTTCCAACCCAGATCGGCGGCACCGGCCCGATAGCGGACCGGCCAATGCAATGCGCCGCCCGGCCTCGCCAGATGCGCGAAGACCCCGGGTCCGGCAACCCAAGGACATGTCACATGCGCAAGCTTCTCATCGTTCTCGCCACCACCGCCGCCCTTGCCACCCCGGCGCTGGCCGCCGACCTGACGAAGGACAGCACCCTCGGCACCACGATGGACGCGGTGAAGGCCAGCCTCACGGAGATGGGCTACGAGGTCCGCAAGTCGGAGATGGAAGACGGCCGGATCGAGGTCTATTTCGTCAAGGACGGCAAGATGGGCGAGGTCTATGTCGACGCGACGACCGGCAAGGTCGCCAAGCTCAAGATCAAGTGAGCCGGCCATGAACGCCATCGACGAACGGATCGGCGGGCGCTTCGGCGCCCGCGACGGACAGTCCCGCGAGTTCGCCGTCTGGGATCCGCTGGTCCGGCTCATTCACTGGAGCCTCGCGCTGTGCATCCTCCTCAACGGCGTGTTCACGGACCCGGAGGAAAGCCTGCACATGTGGGTCGGCTATACGGCCGCGGGTCTTCTCGCGGTCAGGCTTCTTTGGGGCCTGATCGGCCCGCGTCCAGCGCGCTTCACCTCGTTCCCGCCGAGCCCGGCGCGGGCATTGCGCCATCTCGCCGCGCTGCGACGGGGCGACAGGACCGTGCATCTGTCGCACAATCCGCTCGGAGCCTTGATGGTCTACAACATCTGGGCGACCGTCGCCGCGCTGGCGGTGACCGGATACATGATGGGTACGGTGCGGTTCTTCGGGATCGACTGGGTGAAGGAGGTTCACGAGACCGCCTTCAACTGGCTGGTGATCTCCGTGGCGCTGCATGTGGGCGGCGTCGCTTTCGACACCTGGCTCTCGAAGGTACCCCTGGTGCGGGCGATGGTCGACGGACGCAAGCGCGTGCCCGACGGAGCGAATGTTGAATGAACGGATCTTGGCTTCCGGTATTCACGCGAGAGCGGCGGGCGATGACGCTTGCCGCTCTCATCCTGCTGCAGAGCCTGTGCGCCCTGTTCTTCATGGCCGACGTGATGATCGACCTGAACGACGGGGATCACCTCGACCACATTCAAATGCTCCTCGAGGCCATCGCGGCACTGGCGCTTTCCGGCGGCGTGATTTTCCTGATGCTCGAACTGAGACGCCTGCTCGCGCGGATGGACACGATGGCGACCGGCCTGAGGGCGGCCCGCGGCGAGATGGCGGAGCTGATGGACGGCTTCTTCGAACGCTGGGCGTTGACCCCCTCGGAACGCGACGTGGCGCTGATGGTGCTCAAGGGCGTCGACAACGAGACCATCGCCAGCCTGCGGGGCACGGCGACAGGCACGGTGCGCGCCCAGTGCACCCGTATCTACGCCAAGGCCGGCGTCGATGGCCGCTCGCAGCTCTTCAGTATCTTCATGGAAGAGCTGCTGGCCGGCGACCATCCGCTCGGCCCCTCCCCTGACACACACCGGCCATGACAGGCGCCGGACGTGAAAACGCCCCCGCCGGCGGCAACCGGCGAGGGCGCTGAAACCAGGCGTGACAGCCGTGTCAGCTCTGGACCATGTTCCACATCATCTGGTCGCGCTCGGCGGTCCAGATGCGCGGCGTCTCGACGCCGCGCGCCTCGTCCCAGGCGCGGCCGATGTTGAACGGCAGGCAGTGCTCATAGATCGCATAGTCGCCGAACTTGGGGTCGCAGGCAGCGCGAACAGCGGCCGTCGCCTCCTCGAGCGTGCCGCCGCGCGCGGCGATCCGCGCAACGGCGTTATAGGTGCTCTCGACGAAATCACGGGTGTTGGCAACCGCCTTTGCGACCATCTCGCGGCCGACCAGCGCGTCGCCGCGTCCCGGCGCGATCGAGGCCGGGTCGAAATCGAGAATGGCGTCCAGCGTGTAGCCCCAGTCGGCGAAATGGCCGTCGCCGCAATAGCAGGCGGAGTGATACTCGACGATGTCACCGGTGAACATCACCTCCTGATCGGGAACCCAGATCACCGCATCGCCGGCAGTGTGGGCGCGGCCGAGGTGCATGATGTCGACGCGGCGCTTGCCGAGCCAGACCGTCATGCGGTCGCTGAAGGTGGTGGTCGGCCAGGTCAGGCCCGGGATTTCCTCATGGCCCTGGAACAGACGCGGGAACCGGCCGAACTCGCTGTCCCAGTCCTCCTGGCCGCGCTCGACCACCTGGGCACGGGCGGCGTCGGACATGATGATCTCGTTGGCGCCATAGGCGGAGGCGCCGAGCACGCGCACGGCGTGATAGTGGGTCAGCACCAGATGGCTGATCGGCTTGTCGGTAACGGTGCGAACCGCCTCGATGACCTTGCGCGCAAGCCGCGGCGTCGCCTGCGCCTCGACGATCATGACGCTGTCGTCGCCGATGATGACGCCCGAATTCGGATCGCCCTCGGCGGTGAAGGCATAGAGCCCCTCGCCGATTTCGGTGAAGGTCGTCTTCTTTTCGGAAAGATCGCCCTGCGATGCGAATGCCTTTGACATGATTGCTCCTTTGTTCGGTTCCCGGGGCACGGGCCGCGTTTGGCCCGGGCCCCGGAGAGGGTCGTTCCGCCTCTAGCGCATGCTCATCGGCAGCGAGAGCACGATGGCGGGGAAGAAGATCACCAGCAACAACGCGATGATCTGGATGATGACGAAGGGCGTGACGCCCCGGTAGATCGTCGAGATCGGCAGGTCGGGCGCCACCCCGCGCAGATAGAACAGCGCATAGCCGAAGGGCGGCGTCAGGAACGAGGTCTGCAGGTTCACCGCCAGCGCGATGGCGAACCAGATCATCACCTGGTCCGACGGCAGGCCGAAATCAAGCGCGGCAACCACCGGCGCGACAATCGGCACCACCACGAGGGTGATCTCGACCCAGTCGAGGAAAAAGCCGAGCACGAAGATCAGCGCCATCACGATGAAGAGCACGAAATAGGGATTGCTCTCGTGGATGTCGAAGAAGTCGATGATCATGCCATCGCCGCCGAGCCGGCGGAAGACGACGGAGAAGATCGACGCGCCAATCATCACGAAGACGATCATCGCCGTGGTCTTGCAGGTGTCGTGCAGCGAATCGCGCAGGGCCCTGAAATTGAGGCCGCCTGAGACGAAGGCAAGCAGCAGGGCGCCGGCGGCGCCGATGGCGGCGGATTCCGTCGGCGTGGCGATGCCGGTGATGATCGTGCCGAGAACGGAGAGGATCAGCAGCATCGGCGCGAGCAGGTCGCGCACGAGGCTCCACAGCGCCTGGCCGATGGGCCCCGCCTCCCGGCGCGCCGGCGGCGGCATGCGGTGCGGCGCGAAGATGGCGATGGAAAGCAGATAGAGGAAGTAGAGCCCCGAAAGCAGAAGCCCGGGATAGATCGCCCCCATGAACAGGTCACCGACCGACAGACGCATCTGGTCGCCGAGGATGATTAGCATGATCGACGGCGGCAGCAGGATCCCGAGCGTGCCGGAAGAGGCGATCAGCCCGGAGGCGAGCCGCATGTCGTAGTTCGCCTCGCGCATCGCCGGCATCGCCATCATGCCCATGAGCACAACCGACGCGCCGATGATGCCGGTGGAGGCGGCCATGATGACGCCGATGATCGCCACGGCGAAGGCGTAGCCGCCGGGCATGCCGCGAAACAGCGCGGCGAGCGAGCGCATCAGCCGCTCTGCGATGCCGGAGCGTTCCAGCATCAGCCCCATGAAGACGAAGAGCGGGATCGCGACCAGAAGCCAGTTGGTCAGCGTACCCGAATAGATCCGCTGCACGCCCATCGACAGGAACAGCATGGGCACGTCGGCCAGGACGGCGAAGAGAACGCCGATGCCGGCAAGGACGAAGGCCACCGGATAGCCGGAGAAGATCCCCAGGATGAGGCCCGCGAGCATGAGGAGGGGCCAGCCATAGTCTCCCATCTCAGGCTCCTTTCGTCGTGGCGTCGTTGTCGCCGGCGCCGTCGTGGCCGCCGCGCGCGAGCCAGATCAGCGTGCCGATGCCCCTGACGACACCGAAGACGGCGAGCATGCCGAAGCACACGGGAAGGGCCGCCTTGATGATCCAGCGCGCGTCGAGCCCGCCCTGGGTCGAGCCCTCGCCGGTGCGAAACGCCGTCTGCGTGAAGCCATAGCCGTACCAGCAGATGATCAGGCTAAAGGGCAGCAGGAAGCCGAGATCGCCGAAGACGCGCACCCAGAGCCGCTGCTTCCGGCTCATCATCAGGGACAGGAAGTCGACCGAGACATGTGCATCGTCGCGCAGCGCCCAGACGCCGCCGAACAGCACCAGGAGCGCGAAGATGTACCACTGGACGTCGGTCAGCGTGTTCACCGTGAGCGCCTTGCCCAGGATCGGAAGCGTGCCGTCCCAGTCGGCCAGGACCGTCACGCCGGCCGCCGCCGAGATGACCGAGACGGTGATCGCCAGAATGAGCGGCAGGGTCAGCCAGCTGACCCAGCGCCCGGGAAGGCAGAGCAGGTCTATCAGGCACGAACAAAGGCGTGGCATGGGGCGTCCTTTGGCGAGAGGGGCGAAAAGCGCACGGCGGAGCGGAGTTTCTTTTCGCAGCGACAGGCGCTTTGCGCCAGCATCGCCCGAACTCCTTCTCCCGACAGCGGCCCGCCCGATCCTGCTGGAACGGGCGGGCGCGTCCTGTTGGCAAAAGGGGCCGGCCGGAGAACCGGCCAGCCCCTTTCTCGTGGTCAGCGCGGCGGCAGGGCCTGCAGCGAGCTCCACTCACCGACGGAGTCCATATACGCGTTCAGCGACTGCAGCGCCTCGGCGAAGATCGGATCCGCGGCGGCCTGCTCGGCCATGACTTCCTTGGAGGCATCACGCAGAGCGAGGAGCACCTCGTCGGGGAAGCGCTTCACCTCGACGCCGGCCTTGCGGATCTCGGCGATCGCGGCGGCCTGTGCATCGATCTGGTTGCCCAGATTGTAGGCGATGTTGGCCTGGCAGGCATCAGCCATGATCTTCTGGGTCCGCTCGTCGAAGCCGTTCCAGACATCCTTGTTGATGATGATGCTGTCCCAGCTCGACGGCTGATGCCAGCCCGGGAAGTAGTAGTATTTTGTCACCCGCTGGAAGCCGAGGCCGATGTCGAGCTGCGGCGCGGAGAACTCCGCCGCGTCGATGCGGCCGGTCTCGAGCGACAGGAAGATCTCACCCGCGGGAACGAGCTGCGTGTTGGCGCCGAGCTTGGCCATGGTCAGACCGCCGAGACCGGCGATGCGCATGTTCAGGCCCTTGAGATCGTCAACCGAGTTGATCTCCTTGTTGAACCAGCCACCGGCCTCGGCGCCGACGAGATGGCAGGGCAGCACCTTCACGTTGAAGGGGTCATAGGCCTTCTGGATAATCTCCAGACCACCGCCCTCGAACATCCAGCCGAGCGCCACGTCGGGGCTCGGGCCGAAGGGCATGGAGCCCACCAGGTTCGCGACGGGAATCTGCTGCGCCCAGTAACCGATCCAGTCGAAGCCCATCGGCAAAGCGCCCGAGGACACCGCGCCGAACACCTCGAAAGGCGGCACGAAGTCGCCGGCGCCATGCACCTTGATCTTCACCGCACCATCGGTGGCACGCTCGACACGGTCGGCCCAGAGCTGCGGGCTCGGACCGATCGACGGCGTGTTCAGGCCGAAGACGCTCTGAAGATCATAGCTTTCCGCAGACGCCGTGGCCGGCAGCGCGAGGCAGGTCGTGGCGGCCAGCAGGGCCGCTGTGAGGGTCAGCTTCATTGATATCCTCCCTATCCGCTCCCGCCTCCCGCGGGGCATGGGCCGGGGCGTGTCGCCCTCCGGCATTTTGCGGAGGGTGCACCGTCCCCCCGACGATTTCCAGTGTTAGATATATTCAAATTCATTTGCAAGATACAAATTCTTTATCCATGTTGGCGGCCGAGCAAGCCGAACAGGAATGCACTCCCCGGAAACGGGAAGGGAGGAAAGATGAAGGGAATTTCCCAACAAACAGCGGTAGTTACCGGCGCTGCCCAGGGCAACGGCAAAGCGATTGCCCTGGGGCTCGCCGCCGCCGGAGCGCGAGTCGCCTGCTGCGATATCAAGGTCGAAGCGCTGGCCGAAGTGGTCGCCGAGATCACAGCCGCCGGCGGCACCGCAATTGCCATCGAACTAGATATTTCTGACGAGGCGGGTTGCGCTGCGGCCGCAGGCAGGGTCGAGGCCGAGCTCGGTGGCGCCGCGATCCTTGTCAACAATGCCGGCATCATCCGCCGCACGCCGCCCGACGCGGAGAGTTTTCCCGCCGACTGGCAGGCGATCATGTCGGTCAATGCGACTGGCACGATCCAGATGATCCGCGCCTTTCTGCCCCAGTTGCGCGCCACGCGCGGCCGGATCGTCAACATCGCCTCGATCATGTCCGTCTCGGCCGGCCCCGGCCAGACCGCCTATGCGGCCTCCAAGGGCGCCGTGCTGCAGATGACCAAGGCCCTGGCCCACGACCTTGCCGCCGACGGCATCCGCGTCAACGCGATCGCGCCCGGCGTCATCGAGACGCCGATGACCGTGGTGACGCGACAGAACCCGGAAGCGATCAACCGTTTCATGGCGCACACACCGATGAAACGGCCCGGCAAGCCGGAGGAACTGGTGGGACCGGTTCTTTTCCTCGCATCCGATGCATCGAGCTACGTGACCGGAGCGCTGCTGCCGGTCGACGGCGGCTATCTGGCCGCCTGAAGGGAGACTGAAATGAAGCGTATCGACACTGACGTGCTGGTCGTCGGCTCCGGCGCTGGCGGCCTCGCGACGGCGGTTTCCGCCGCGCATCGCCGGCTGAACGTCATCGTGGCGGAGAAGGAGCCGGTCTTTGGCGGCACCACCGCCCGCTCCGGCGGCTGGATGTGGATCCCCTGCAATGCGCCGGCCCGGCGTGCGGGCGTCGACGACAGCGCGGAGAAGGCGCTGACCTACCTGAAGCACGAGACCGGTGCGCATTTCGACGCCGCGCGCGTGGCCGCGTTCCTGGATTCCGGCCCCAAGGCGGTCGATTTCTTCGAGAGCGAGACATCGCTGCAGTTCGACCTCGGCCCGTTCTTCGCCGACTATCACCCGACCGCGCCCGGCGGCATGGACGGCGGCCGCTCGATCGTCGCGCGCCCCTTCGACGGCCGGGAGCTGGGACCCGAAATCCGCCGTCTGCGCCCGCCGCTGCAGGAAATCACCTTCCTCGGCATGATGATCGGCTCCGGCAAGGAGCTGCTGCATTTCTTCAATGTGACGCGCTCGCCGGTCTCCGCCTTCTATGTCGCCAAGCTGTTCCTGAAGTTCCTGCGCGACATGGCCTTCCACGGACGGCCGATGCGGCTGATGAATGGCAATGCGCTTGTGGCACGGCTGGCGAAATCGGCCTTCGACAAGGGCGTGCCGATCTGGACCTCCGCCCCCGTGCGCCAGCTCCTGCGCGACGACAAAGGCCGGGTGATCGGAGCACGCATCGACAAGCCGGATGGCCCTGTCGAGGTCTATGCGTCGAAGGGCGTGGTGCTGGCGGCCGGCGGCTTCCCGCAGGATCCGGTGCGCCGCAAGGAGCTGATGCCGCATTCGCCCTCGGGCTATGAGCATGTCTCGCCGGCGCCTCCGGGCAACACCGGCGACGGACTGCGGCTCGGCGAGAGCGTCGGCGCTTCCGTCGACACCTCCCTGCCCCATTCCGCCGCCTGGGTGCCGATCTCGCGGCCGCCGCGCGGCGACGGCACGCTCGGCACCTTCCCGCATTTCGTCGACCGCTCGAAGCCGGGCGTCATCGCCATCACCCGGTCCGGCCGCCGTTTCGTCAACGAGGCCAACAGCTACCACGACTTCTGTCAGGCGATGGTGAAGCGTTGCCGGGAGGAAGGCGGCGAGGAGGCGGAAATCGCCGCCTGGTTCGTCACCGACCACCGCGCCTTCCGCAAGTACGGCCTCGGCTTTGCCAAGCCATCTCCGGTCCCCTTCGCCAGGCACATCCGTGACGGCTACCTGATCGAGGGCAAGACGCTCGCCGATCTCGCCCGCCAGATCGGCGCCGACCCGGCTGAACTGGAACGCACCGTCGCCCGCTTCAACCCGGACGCCAAGCGCGGCGAGGACACCGAGTACGGCAAGGGCACGACGAGCTACAACCGCTCGCTGGGCGATCCCGACCACGGGCCGAATCCGTGCCTGGCACCGCTCGAGAACGGCCCCTATTACGCCGTTCGCCTTTATGTCGGCGACCTTGGCACCTTCGCTGGCCTCAAGGCCAACGAGAACGCACAGGTTCTGGATGAGGCCGGCCGGCCGATCCCGGGTCTCTATTCGGCCGGCAACGATGCGGCCTCGATCATGGGCGGCAACTATCCCGGCGGCGGCATCACGCTCGGCCCCGCGCTCACGTTCGGCTGGATCGCCGCGCACCACATGGCCGGAGCGAATGACTGACAGGAACGGACTGGCGGGAGGCGTCGCGCTCGGCTGCGCCGCCTCCCTTGCCTGGGGGGTCTTCAACGTCGGATCGGAACTCGGCCAGGCGGCCGGGTTCCGGCCGTCAGACCTGACAGTTCTGCGTTTCGGCGTCGCAGCCCTGCTGCTCCTGCCGGTGCTGGTGTTCGCACGCGGCGCGCAGCAGCCTCCGCTTGGCAAGGTTCTCGTGCTTGCCGCGCTCGTCGGCCCCGGTTTCTCGCTGTTGCTGAACGCCGGCTTCCAGCATGCCCCGCTCAGCCACGCGGTCGTGATCAGTCCCGCTTTCTCGATGCTGACAGCCAATGCCCTGGTGCATCTGACCGGCCGCAAATGGCCGAGCGGCAACCGCCTTCTCGGCATCGCCATCTTGCTGGCCGGGCTCGTCGCCATCGCGCTCGATGCGCCTCCGCCAAAGACCGAAGGGCTTTCGGTCCTCGTCGGCGACCTGTGTTTCATCGCCTCCGGCACACTCTGGGGGTGCTACGTCTTCGCCATGGGCCGCTGGCGTCTCGATCCGGTTCGCACGACCGCCGGCATCGCAACGGTGTCGCTGATCGCCTACGGCCCGGTGTGGCTGATTCAGGGCGGCGTGCCCGACCTGCCGGCGGGCCAATGGATGGCGCAGGCCGTCTTCCAGGGGGTCATCGGCGGAGCGCTCGCGTTCATGATCCAGGCGGCAACCGTCTTGCGGCTCGGCGCGGGGCGCGCGGCACTGTTCTCGGCGCTGGTGCCGCCGACGGCGGTGCTCATGGCGATCCCCTTCGCGGGCGTCTGGCCCGGGCCGCTGCAATGGGCAAGCGTGCTCCTGGCGACGCTGGGACTTGCCATCTCGCTTGACCTGAAAGGCGAGATTGCGCGCCCCCGACCCAGTCGCTAGGTATCTGACCCGAAACGGGCACGCGCACGGGCGCAGAACGGACGAACGAATGAGCGCACAAAAACCTGCCAAGCCCCAGCGCGGCGTCCAGACCGTGGAAACGGCCGGAGCCATTCTGCGCGCATTCGCCCGCAACGTGCGGCCGATGAAGCTGCGCGAGCTCAGCGACGCCACCGGCATCGCCCCCTCGCAGCTTCATCCCTATCTGGTCAGCTTGCGCAACACCGACATGGTCGAGCAGATCGAGGGCGCTCTTTATACGCTCGGTCCCTTCGCGCTGGAGCTGGGCCTTGCCCGGTTGCGCGGGCAGGACGCCTATCCGGAAACCATCCGCCGCATCGGCGAACTGTCCGAGGCAACGGAGCTCATGGTCGCGATCTCGGTCTGGGGGGCGCACGGAACCACAATCGTCTATGTGCGCGACAGCCCGAAGCTGATCCATTCCTACGTACGCCCCGGCAACATCTTTCAGCTCAGCCTGACGGCGACGGGCCGGCTTTTTGCCGCCTTCCTGCCCGCGGCGCGCACCGACGAGATGATCCGGGCGGAATTCGCCGCGCTCGACCGGTCCCAGAGCGCGCATTATCGCATCGACGAGCCCTGGTTCCGCGCCAGGCTCGAGACGATCCGCGCGCAGGGCTTCGAGACGACGGTCGACATCCCGATCCCCGGCGTCAGCGCCGTGGCCGCCCCGGTGTTCGACCACACCGGCACGCTGCAGCTCGGCGTGACGCTGATCGGCCCAAGCCCGACCATCGACCTGCGCCCCGAGGGCAGCGCGATCCCGCAGCTCACCGCGTTCACCGCGAAGCTGTCGGCAGATCTTGGGTATTTTCCGCAAGACTGAATCGGGAAATTGCTCGGGACAGCCACGCGGCATCGCCCGCGCGCTTGACGCGCGCCGGGCCTGACATCTGTCAAAAAAAGGGAAAATGGCGGAGAGAGAGGGATTCGAACCCTCGGAACGCTTGCGCGCTCAACGGTTTTCGAGACCGCCCCGTTCAACCACTCCGGCACCTCTCCGCATAGACGAGATGTCGTGGTCTCGAGTGGAAGGCTACATAACGAAGACCGGAGCAGGGCACAAGGGGGAGGTCGATAATTTTCCAGAGCTTTGTCGCCAAGGCGCTGCGGGATCGTCCGGAGCATTCGCCGCAACATCCGTTTTTCCCAGACCGGACAGGGCGTTAAAGCGCGGGAGTGCGCCCTTTCCCGGCGATGCGGAGCCCGGCGCGAAAGGGCAGATTTCAGCGCGCGCGCAATTGACTTTGAAAGATGGATCCGTATAGTCGCGCTGCTTCGCAAAAGGGGGTGTAAACCCTCATGTCGTCGCCCGAGGCTTTTCGCCGCCCTCCAGCCCACCGCAACCGACGTCTCCGTCAGGAGACAGCGCGCGGGCGATGGACGGTAGGGTCCACGTTCGACCGCAAGCGCAGGCCGCGCCGGCTTTCCCTTATGAGGGTGCCCGGCCGGACACGCCGGCGGTCTTGTGGACCTTCCCAAAGTCCCCTCCCGGAACGGGTCTTCCCGACCGGCCAGGGGCGCCACAGGGTACGAGTTGCGGGCCGGCCGGCCTCATGCCTTCCGATCTCCCGAAAGCGGGACCGGAGCATGCAGATGCCGACTGAAACCAGAAAACGAAAAGAAGGACGTGCGAGACATGTTCGCAGTGATCAAGACGGGCGGCAAGCAGTACCGCGTTGCCCAGGATGACGTGCTGAAGATCGAGAAGCTTGCCGGCGAGCCGGGCGAGACGGTGACCTTTGACGAAGTGCTCATGGTTGGCGGCGAGACCGACACCATGATCGGCGTTCCCCTCGTCGAGGGCGCGAGCGTCGTGGGCGAGGTCGTCGACCAGGCCCGCACGCGCAAGATCATCATCTTCAAGAAGCGTCGCCGCCAGAATTCGCGCCGCCGCAACGGCCATCGTCAGAGCGTGACGCTGGTGAAGATCACCGACATTCTGACCGGTGGCGCCAAGCCGGCCGCGAAGAAGAAGGCCGCTCCGAAGGCCGAAGCCGCCAAGGCCGAGACCGCCGAGGCTGATCTGCCGGTGCTGTTCACCGCTCCCCAGGGCGCGGCGGACGACCTGAAGAAGATTTCCGGCGTCGGTCCGGTGCTCGAGAAGAAGCTCAACGCTCTCGGCATCACGACCTATGCCCAGATCGAGGCCTTCACGGCCGAGGACATCGCCCGCGTCGACGACGCCCTTTCGTTCAAGGGCCGTATCGATCGCGACAACTGGGTCGAGCAGGCGAAGGAACTCGCAGCCAAGTAATCGGCTGCGGCGCGTACCGGAAACGGCGCGTCTTTCCTTCGACACGCACAGAGACATTCGACGAGGAGTTTCGTCATGGCACATAAAAAAGCAGGTGGCTCGTCCCGTAACGGCCGCGATTCCGCCGGCCGCCGCCTCGGTATCAAGAAGTTCGGTGGCGAGAGCGTCATTCCGGGCAACATTATCGCGCGCCAGCGCGGCACGAAGTGGCATCCGGGCACGGGCGTCGGCATGGGCAAGGATCATACGATCTTTGCAGTCATCGAGGGCGCCGTGACGTTCCAGGCGAAAGCCAACAAGCGAACGTATATTTCCGTCACGCCACTCGTAGACGCAGCAGAGTAACGCCGACGTGTTTCTTGTAACCCGCCGGCGTCCCATCGACCCGGCGGTTTGATCAAGAACCGGCACGATCGCGAGAGATCGAGGGGGAGATGGGTCGCCATCTCCCCCTTTTTTTTCATGCCGATCGCCGGAGAACACCATGGTTGCGGATCTTGAGGATAGCTTAGACGACGAGAGTCTGGAGGCGGCAGTGTTGCCGCAGGAAACCGACCGGCTGCGGCTCGATATGCCGCGCCCGGACGACATCGCAGACATCGTCTTTCTCGCCAACAACCGTCGTATCGCAACGATGGTCAAGAGCCTCCCCCACCCCTTCACGCTTGCCGACGGCCGCAATTTCGTGGCCAACGCGGCCCACAGCTCGGCTCTGGGAGCCCGCTTCGCAATCCGCCTGAAGTCGACCGGCCGGTTCATTGGCACGGCCGGCTTCGGGCCCCTCGACGACGACGGCCCGATGCATCTGGGCTATTGGATCGGCGAGCCGTTCTGGGGTCAGGGCTACGCCACCGAAGCCGCCCATGCGGTCGTCGATTTCGTCTTCGCAAAGACACCGGCGGAACGGCTGGCGGGCGCGGCGCGGGTGACGAACCCCGCCTCACGGCGCGTCCTCGTCAAGTGCGGCTTCCAGTATGCCGACCAGGGCATGATGGTGTCGAGAGGCGCCGGCGGACCGGTTCCCGTCGACCGCTTCCTGCTGGAACGCAGCACCTGGCGTGCCCTCAAGCAGTGGGGGAGAGACACATGTCTGGAACACGCCTGACGGAGCCCGGGGCGGCGGCGCTGGCGCTGACGACCCGACGTCTCGTCCTGCGCCCGCTCGCGCTTGCGGACGCAGCGGCGGTCGAGGCCCTGTGCGGCCGCGATTTCGAGGTGGTTCGCTGGCTTACCTCCCCCTCATGGCCCTATGAGGACGGTGCGAGCGAAGCCTATCTCGCGCAGGCAACTCTTGCCGATCCAGTT
The DNA here is from genome assembly GCF_048268045.1 of Stappia sp. GTDB lineage: Bacteria > Pseudomonadota > Alphaproteobacteria > Rhizobiales > Stappiaceae > Stappia. Next base: position 289,742 of record NZ_JBLWWG010000003.1, on the reverse strand, counting down.
GGCGGGAAAGCGGATTTCGCGATCACGCTCGGCGGCGTGATGATCGGCGTGGTCGCGATCTCGGCGGAGAAGCTCTTGCCGGACACACCGGCCGGTCCCAGCATCGGCTACTGGATCGGACGTCCCTTCCAGGGCTTTGGCTACGGCACGGAAGCGGTCGCGGCGGCCTGCGAATGGGCGTTCGAGGCCGGTGGCGTGCAAGCCCTTGCGGCGCGGGTGTTCACGGACAATCCGCGCTCGCAGCGGCTTCTCGCCAGGCTCGGCTTCCGCCAGGCCGGACACATGACGAGCTGGTCCAGGCCGCTCGGGCACGAGAAGGAAAGCCTGGTGATGCGCTGCGACCGGAACACCTTCGCGCGGCCGGCGGCGGCCGCCTGAGGCCGGACACACCGGCGGCATTGGACGAAAGCCCGGTGATCGGCTATTGCCTTTGCCTTCCGGCGTCTTCACGGGCGCGCGGCACGAGACACGATATCGAAGGTGGCCCCGGACGGGCGCCGCCGGGCCGGCGCGGCTTGACCGCGACGGCCTCCCCCTCTTTGATCGCCGACGGCGAAAGACGCGAACGGAACAACACATGAAATTCCTCGACCAGGCGAAGATCTACGTCCGGTCCGGCGACGGCGGGGCGGGAGCGGTCTCGTTCCGCCGCGAGAAGTACATCGAGTTCGGCGGCCCCGACGGCGGCGACGGCGGACGCGGGGGCGACGTCTTCGTCGAATGCGTCGACGGGCTCAATACGCTGATCGACTTCCGCTACCACCAGCATTTCAAGGCCAAGACCGGAATGCATGGCATGGGCCGCAACCGCACCGGCGCCAAGGGCGACGACGTGTTGTTGAGGGTACCGGTGGGAACCGAGATCCTCGAGGAGGACAATGACACGGTCCTTGCCGACATGACCCGCGTGGGCGAGCGCCTGTTGCTGCTCAAGGGCGGCAACGGCGGTTTCGGCAATGCCCATTTCAAGTCCTCGACCAACCAGGCTCCGCGCCATGCCAATCCGGGCCTGGAGGGCGAGGAGAAGTGGATCTGGCTGCGGCTGAAGCTGATCGCCGACGCGGGGCTCGTCGGCATGCCGAATGCAGGCAAGTCGACCTTCCTGGCGGCTGTCTCCGCCGCCCGGCCGAAGATCGCGGACTACCCCTTCACCACGCTTCATCCCAACCTCGGCGTTTGCGAGATCGACGGACGCGGCTTCGTCATCGCCGACATTCCCGGCCTGATCGAGGGTGCCCATGACGGCGTCGGTCTCGGCGACCGGTTCCTCGGCCATGTGGAGCGCACCCGCACGCTGCTGCATCTGGTCGACGGCACCCAGGACGACCCGGCCGAGGCCTACCGCGTGGTGCGCGGCGAGCTCGCCGCCTATGGCAACGGCCTGGACGAAAAGCCCGAGGTCGTGGCGCTCTCGAAGGTCGATGCGCTCGACCCCGAAACACGCGAGGAGAAGGCTGCGGCGCTAGAGGCGGCCTGCGGCCAGAAGCCGATCCTGATTTCCTCCGCGAGCGGCGAGAACATCGACCGGACCCTGCGCATGATCCAGCGCGCGATCGACAAGGACCGCGAGGACGAGGCGAATTCCGTGCCATCGGTGCCAGCCGATCAATGGCGGCCATAACGGCCGCGCCACCGGAGTTCCCAAGTCTCTCGCGCCTGGCCACGGGCGCCATTTCGAAGTGAAACGTCCATGTCCGTCCCCTCCTCCCGCGCGGCCGCCGGCCGGCTTTCCCGCTACAGGCGCATCGTCGTCAAGATCGGCTCGGCGCTGCTCGTCGAAAACGGCAAGCTGAAGCGTGCCTGGCTCGATGCGCTGGCCGACGATCTCGCCATGCTGTCGCGCGCCGGTGCCGAGATCATCGTCGTCTCGTCCGGCGCCATCGCGCTGGGGCGGGGCGTGCTGTCGCTGCCGCGCGGGGCGCTCAAGCTCGAGCAGGCACAGGCGGCCGCCTCGGTCGGGCAGATCGCATTGGCGCGCGCCTATGCCGAAGCGCTCGGCGCGCGCGGGCTTATCGCCGGCCAGGTGCTCCTGACCCTCGGCGACACGGAGGAGCGCCGGCGTTACCTCAACGCACGCGAGACGCTGGACACGCTGCTGAAGCTGAGCGCAGTGCCGATCGTCAACGAGAACGACACGGTGGCGACGTCGGAGATCCGCTACGGCGACAATGACCGACTGGCCGCGCGCGTTGCGACAATGGCCAGCGCCGACTGTCTTGTGCTGCTGTCCGATGTCGACGGTCTCTACACGGCGCCACCGGCGAACGACCCGCTGGCGGTTTTCCTGCCCGAGGTCGCGGCCGTCACCGCCGAGATCGAGGCGATGGCCGGGGCGGCGGGATCGGAACTGTCGCGCGGCGGCATGCGCACGAAGATCGACGCGGCCAAGATCGCGACCTCGGCGGGAACCGAAATGGCGATTGCCAGCGGCAAGGCGCTCAATCCGTTGCGCGCCATCGAGGACGGCGGACGCGCGACCTGGTTCGCTGCCCGCTCGACACCGGCAAACGCGCGCAAGGCGTGGATCGGCGGGCACCTGGAGCCGCGCGGCGCGCTCCAGCTCGACGCCGGCGCGATCCAGGCGGTGATTTCCGGCAAGAGCCTGCTTCCCGCCGGCGTGCGCGGCGTCGACGGCGAGTTCTCGCGCGGCGATGCGGTCAGGATCGTCGATCCCGACGGCCGCGACATCGGCCGCGGCCTTGTCGCCTACGATCATCCTGAGGCCAGGCTTCTGGTCGGCCGCAACAGCCGCGAGATCGAGGCCATCCTGGGACATGCGGGGCGCGCGGAAATGGTACATCGCGACGATCTCGTGCTAAGCGATCGCACGCTCGGAAACTTGCCGGCAAACGACACGCATGACAATACAGCCGGCGACGAGACGGAAGGGGACAGCAGCCATGCTTGATCGGGCAACGCAACAGGCAGCGACAGACATTGCCACGCTGATGCACGACATGGGCAAACGCGCGCGCAAGGCGGCACGCCGGCTCGCGACCCTTCCGGCCGCGCAGAAAAACGCAGCTCTCAAGGCAATGGCGGCGGAAGTACGCGCCGCGCGCGCCGAAATCCTTTCGGCCAACGCCGAGGATATCGGCGCGATGACGGCGAACGGCCAGACCGAGGCCTACCTCGACCGTGGCACGCTGACGGACGAGCGCGTCGAGGCCATTGCCGCCGGGCTCGAGGCAATCGAAGCGCTTGCCGATCCGGTCGGTGAGGTGACAGCATCCTGGGAACGGCCGAACGGCCTGCGGATCGAGCGCGTGCGCACGCCGCTCGGTGTCATCGGCGTCATCTACGAAAGCCGGCCGAACGTGACAGCAGATGCCGGCGCGCTCTGCCTCAAGGCCGGCAACGCGGTCATCCTGCGCGGCGGCTCGGACACCATCCGTTCGAACCTCGCCATCCACGCGGCGCTCGTGCGCGGCCTTGCGGCGGCCGGACTGCCGGAAGACGCCATCCAGATCGTTCCGCTCGCCGACCGCGCCGCCGTCGGGGAGATGCTCAAGGGGCTCGACGGCGCGCTCGACGTGATCGTCCCGCGCGGCGGCAAGAGCCTCGTCGCCCGCGTCCAGAGCGAAGCGCGCGTGCCGGTCTTCGCCCATCTCGAGGGCCTCTGCCATCTGGTCATCGACGCGGCGGCGGATCTCGACATGGCGGTTTCAATCGCCCGCAACGCCAAGATGCGGCGCACCGGCATCTGCGGCTCAATGGAGACGCTGCTGGTCGAGCAGGCCGTCGCCGACACCCATCTCGTGCCGATCTGTGCCGCGCTTGCCGAGGCCGGCTGCGAGATCCGTGGCGACGCGGAAGTCTGCGCCCGCTTCCCCGGCGCAGTGCCGGCAAGCGAGGAGGATTGGCGGACGGAATACCTCGACGCAATCGTTTCGGTGCGAATCGTCGACGACCTTGACGCCGCCATCGACCATATCGAGACCTATGGATCCCACCACACCGATGGCATCGTCACGAGCGATCAGGCGGCGGCGGAACAGTTCTTCGCACAGGTCGATTCGGCGATCCTCACGCACAACGCCTCGACCCAGTTCGCCGATGGCGGCGAGTTTGGCATGGGGGCGGAAATCGGCATCGCCACGGGCCGGATGCACGCGCGCGGACCGGTCGGCGTGGAACAGCTCACCAGTTTCAAGTACCGGGTGCGCGGCACCGGACAGGTGCGGGCCTGAATGGAAACCGCGCGCATGCCGGTGCCGGGATGACGGCTGCCCTTCGGGACGGGGCGCAGGCCCTGCGCATCCCGCACGCGGAACCGGGCAACGCTATCGGGCTGTTCGGCGGCTCCTTCAACCCGGCGCACTCGGGCCACCGTCTGGTTGCCGAGATCGCGCTGAAGCGGCTGGGCCTGGATCAGGTCTGGTGGCTGGTGACGCCGGGCAACCCGCTGAAAGACCACGGCGAACTCGCTTCTCTCGAGGCGCGCATCGCCGACGTCAAGACCCTGGCGAAGCATCCGCGCATGAAGGTCACCGCGCTGGAAGCAGGTCTTGGCTCGAGCTACAGCGCGCGCACCATCGCCCGGCTGAAGCAGATGCGCCCGCGCCTCTCCTTCGTCTGGATCATGGGCGCGGACAATCTCTCCGGCTTCCACCGCTGGCAGGACTGGCGCGGAATTCTTGGGGAAGTGCCCGTCGCCGTCATCGACCGCCCCGGAGCAACGCTTGCACCGCTCTGGTCGCCGATGGCCCAGAGCTTTGCCGCTTGTCGCATGCCCGAGCGCGACGCCAGCCTTCTCGCACAGGTCGCCCCGCCGGCCTGGGTGTTCCTCCACGGCCCCCGGGATGCCGCTTCGTCAACACAGATCCGGCAGGCCCGGAAACGCAACGGAAAGGCTCTCGGACAAGAGAAAACCGCCAAGTCTTGAAAACGCTGCAAAGCAACGTCACTCTATACACTGACACCGGCAGAGTCGCGCATGCGCGCGAACCGGTGTACCGGATCCGTGCCGCGACAGCCTCGAGCAGGCCGCCGATGGATGGAGCCGACGAACGGCACGAAAGGCTATACGTCTGAACATGACCTTTGAGAGCGAGGGGGCGACCAGCGCCACACCTCACCCCGCAGCAGCCGGCACGCATCAGCGTGCAAGCCTGCTCGAAACCGTCCTCGCCTCCTTGGAGGATTCCAAGGCGGAAGAGATCGTCACCATCGACATCACGGGCAAGTCCTCGATGGCCGATCAGGTCATCGTGGCCTCGGGCCGCTCCCACCGTCATGTGGGCGCGATCTCCGATCACCTTGCCCGCGACCTCAAGGAGGCCGGCCACGGCACCGCCCAGGTCGAGGGCGCACCCCAGTGTGACTGGGTGCTGATCGACGCCGGAGACGTGATCGTTCACGTCTTCCGCCCGGAAGTGCGCGCCTTCTACAACATCGAGAAGATGTGGTCGGCGGACATGACGGCACCGGTGCACTACGCGGGCTGACGCGCCCGAAGCAGGCGCGGCAAACAACCGGAACAGGCGGCTCGCCGGTCGAACGCGACCGGCGAACGGAGTCGGCGGGCCAAACGGCCGGGCGACCTCCTGGACGAGGAAGCGCACCGCGGGTGCAGCGGCCCGCGTGCCGTCGCCTTCTCCTTTGGCGCGGGCGCGCAAACCAATCCCGACGGAGCCTTGATGCGTCTTCACATCGCCTGCATCGGCCGACTGAAAGCCGGGCCGGAGCGCGAGTTTTTCTCCCGCTACAGCGAGCGCGTCACCAAGGGCGGGCGCGGCGTGTCGCTCGGCCCGCTTGAGATGATCGAGCTGCCGGAATCGCGTGCCCAGCGCGCCGCCGACCGCAAGGCGGAGGAAGCGCGCGCGCTTCTTGCCGCGCTGCCGGCAGGCGCGGTGATCGTCGCGCTCGACGAGACCGGCAAAACCATGTCGAGCGAGGATTTCGCATCCCGGGTCGCCGACCTGCGCGACGCGGGCACGGCCGATCTCGCTTTTGTGATCGGCGGGCCCGACGGACATGGTTCCGCGCTGGTCGACGCAGCGCGTCTGGTGCTGGCGCTCGGGCCGATGACCTGGCCTCACCAGATCGTGCGCGGCCTCATCGCGGAGCAGATCTACCGCGCGGCCACCATCCTCTCCGGTCATCCCTATCATCGCGGTGGCTGAGCCGGCCGACAGCAAGTACCGGCCGCAGCCCTTGCAATACTGCCCGTATTCCGCCCCATTTCTCGTCTACGCCTTGCCTTGCAGGCAGGATTAAACGGTTTACCTTTCGTTAGGGTTGACGCTTCGTTAACCAAGCTGGGGCAAGCTCATCACTGTTTTATCGCCCGCGGCGGAGGACCGGCACCGGCCCGATGCGACGCCCGGGCCATGGCTTGCGCAACTGGCGCAGGCGGAGTGGTGAATGCGCGAGAACCAATCAGGTCCCCTGCGGATGTGCTTGCGGCTCGTGAGCGCCGGGGCCATCGCGGCCATCGTGACCGCGACGGGGCCTTCGACGAGGCTCGCGACCGCCCAGGAAACAGCGCCAGGGGCCGCCGACATCGAGACGGCCGGCGCAGAAGAAAAAAGCGCCGATGCCGGCGCATCCGTTACCGGGGACATCACGGTCGCCGATCCGGATCTGCCGCTTGCCGAACGCAAGGCGAAACGGGAAGCCGAGCTGGCGGCGCTGACGAAGGATCTGACGCTTTCGGGCGACAGGCAATCCGCGCTTGCCCGGGAAATCCGCTCCATCGAGCGCGACCGGCAAGCACTCAACGCCGACCTCCTGCGCACCGCGCAGCGGGTAACACGGCTTGAAGAGCAACTGGCGGCGACGGAAGACCGTCTGCGCCGCCTCGGAGAGAATGAGGACAAGGTGCGCGCCTCGCTGGTCGAACGTCAGGATGTACTGGCCGAGGTCCTGTCCGCCCTTCAGCGGATCGGTCGGCATCCGCCGCCCGCACTCGCGGTCCGGCCGGAAGACGCACTGTCGGCGGTGCGTGGCGCTCTGGTGCTGAATTCCGTCATGCCCGAGCTCAATCTCGAGGCCCAGGCGCTGGCATCCGATCTGGCGTCGCTGCGCCAGCTGAAGGTGTCGAGCGCAGCCGAAAGGGACCGCCTCGTCGCCGATGGCAAGCGCCTCGCCGAGGAGCGTGCCCGTGTCGAGATGCTGGTCTCCTCGAAGCGGCGGGAGCGCGAGCAGAGCGAGGCCAGGCTTGCCGAGGAGCAGGCCCGTTCGGAGAGGCTCGCCGGCGAGGCCGGTACGCTCAAGGAACTCATCGCATCGCTGGAAAGCGACATCGAAAGCGCCCGCAAGGCGGCGGAAGCGGCGAAGCAGGCAAGCGCGGCAGGCGGCCTTCGCGGCGCGATCGGCGACCCCGGGCGTCTGGCTCCGGCGGTGCCCTTTGCCCAGACGAAGGGCACGCTCTCGCTGCCGGTGACCGGCGCGGTGCTGCGCGACTACGGCGTCGACGACGGGTTCGGCGGCATGACCCAGGGCAGGTCGATCGCGACCCGCACGGGAGCTCAGGTCGTTGCCCCTTCGGACGGCTGGGTGGTCTATGCAGGACCCTTCAGATCCTACGGGCAGGTCTTGATCCTGAATGTAGGCGATGGATATCATGTTCTCCTGGCGGGAATGGAGCGGACCAGTGTCGAGCAGGGACAGTTCGTCCTCGCCGGCGAACCCGTTGCCGTCATGGGAGAGACGCGCGTAGCCAGCGCGGCAACGCTTGATCTATCGGCGCTTCAGCCGGTGCTTTATGTAGAGTTTAGAAAAGACGGCGTTTCGATCGATCCCACCGCGTGGTGGGCTCGACCCGAAGAGGAAAAGGTTCGCGGATGATTCGGAAAGCTTCCCTGTTGGTGGTCGGTGCTCTCATCGGTGGTGCGACCGTGACCGCCCTGTCGCAGATGCCCGTGCAGATGAGCGGCGTTGCCAATGCCGCCGCCTCGGACACCTACCGCCAACTCAACCTGTTCGGCGATGTGTTCGAGCGGGTCCGCTCCGACTATGTCGAGGTGCCCGACGATGCGGCGCTGGTCGAGTCGGCGATCAATGGCATGCTGAGTTCGCTCGACCCGCATTCGAGTTACCTGTCGCCGAAGCACTTCCGCGACATGCAGGTGCAGACGCGTGGCGAATTCGGTGGTCTCGGCATCGAGGTCACCATGGAAGACGGCCTCGTCAAGGTGGTGACGCCGATCGACGACACGCCCGCGTACAAGGCCGGCGTTCTGGCCGGCGACCTGATCACCCATATCGACGGTGAGCAGATCCAGGGCATGACGCTGTCCGACGCGGTCGAGAAGATGCGCGGGCCGGTCAACACCGACATCGAGCTGACCGTGCGGCGCGAAGGCCAGGCCAAGCCGCTCAAGCTCTCGATCACCCGTGACATCATTCGCATCCGCTCGGTGCGCCAGCGCGCCGAGGGCGATGTTGCCTACATCCGTGTCACGCAGTTCAACGAACAGACCTTCGACGGCCTCAAGGACGCGATGGACGAGCTGTCGAAAGAGATCGGCCCGGACAAGCTCAAGGGCGTCGTTCTCGATCTGCGCAACAATCCGGGCGGCCTGCTCGACCAGGCAATCGCCGTATCGGACGCGTTCCTCGAGCGCGGCGAGATCGTCTCGACCCGTGGCCGCAACACTGCCGAGACGCAGCGCTACAATGCCCGCTCGGGCGATCTGGCGGAAGGCCTGCCCGTGATCGTGCTGATCAACGGCGGCTCGGCCTCGGCTTCGGAAATCGTCGCAGGCGCCCTCCAGGACCACAAGCGGGCGACCCTTCTCGGCACGCGCTCCTTCGGCAAGGGATCGGTGCAGACCATCGTTCCGCTCGGCGCCAACGGCGCGATCCGGCTGACGACGGCACGGTACTACACGCCGTCGGGCGTTTCGATCCAGGCCAAGGGCATCACCCCGGACATCGAGCTTCTGCAGAAGCTTCCGGACGAGCTCAAGGGCGAGGCGGTCGAGACCAAGGGCGAAGCCGGCCTCAAGGGCCACCTGCAGGGTGACGGCGAAGAAGGCTCGGGCAGCCAGGCCTATGTGCCGCCGGACCCAAAGGATGACGCGCAGCTCAAGCTCGCACTCGACCTTCTCAATGGCGTGCAGGTCAACAGCGCCTTCCCGGCCGTTGGCGACCAGAAGGCCGAAGTACCGAACTGATCGAACCACGACTGGCGCGAACGTGGGTCCGTCACAATCCGATTGGGACGACTCACGTTTTGCTCTAGACGTTTGACACGCGCGGGACGCTCCCGAATTGACGACACCGCCGGCGGCGCAAAGCCTTCCGGCGGTGCCGGTTTCAGGAGCGTCGGCGCAAACGCAGGCAGGCCGAGGAAACGGGCATCGCCAGCCCGCTCCCCGGAGACAGGGACGGCGCAAGTCTCCCGACCTGCCCGACGACATGGCCCGTGTGATGCCGCCGGCGCGGATGCTTGCGGACAGGACACGGCGACGGCACGAGACCGGGACGGATGGCTGGGAACGATCTGTCTGCTCCGCTGGGGCTTGGCAAACGCAGATATCTCAATCTGCCGCTCGGGCTTATCGGCGCCGGCCTGATCACCGTCCTGTTGACGACCGCTGTCGTGTGGGTCGGCGTGGTCGATGATCCCTTTGGCGGCGAGCCTACCGCCAATGTCCCCCTGGAACGTTCCATCGACGGACTGACAGCGCGTGACTTTGGCGTCGTCGAGATCCGTCCCGCCCTGGCAGACGGCACCGCCGATCCGGACGCCGCCCGCGAGGCGCGGCTCGAAAAGACCCTCGGCCCGCGCTTCGAACCGAAGGGCGCGGCAGGCGCCGAAGCCGCCGCCTCGGCCGAGGTGGCTGGAGATACGTCAGCGGCGCTCTCGATCCGGGCGGATGCCCGTGTCACCGAAACAGGTCCCGACGGACTTCTCCCAATTGTTTCCGAACAGGGGCTGCGTCCGCTCGACGTCTATGCGCGCCCGGCGAGCCAATCCTTCAGTTCGGTGCCGAAGATCGCCATCATCGTCGGTGGCATGGGCCTGTCACAGACCGGCACCCAGTCGGCCATCGAGAAGCTGCCCGCCGACATGACCTTCGCCTTTGCCCCCTATGGGGCCAGCCTCGATCGCTGGATGCAGAAGGCCCGCAGGGACGGGCACGAGCTACTGCTGCAGCTGCCGATGGAGCCCTTCGACTATCCGGACAACGACCCGGGCCCCTACACGCTGCTCGTCGGGGAGACCGCCGACCAGATGAAGGCACGCCTGTCCTGGCTGCTGTCACGCGTCACCAACTACGTCGGCGTGACCAACTACATGGGCGCGCGCTTCACAGCGACCGAAGAGCCGCTGCAACGGCTTCTCGGCGAGGTCACCCGACGCGGCCTCATGTATCTCGACGACGGCTCGTCCTCGCGCAGTCTCGCCGCCGCGACAGCGAACGGCCTGCGCACGCCCTTCTCCCACGCCGACATCGTCATCGACGACGTGCCCCGGCCCGAGGACATCTCCGCCCGCCTGCTCCAGCTCGAAGGCACGGCGCGCGCGCAAGGGGTTGCCGTGGGCATCGCCTCCGCACTGCCGGTCACGATCAACGAACTCGCCCGCTGGTCCAAGGACCTCGAGCAACGCGGCCTCCAGCTCATCCCCATCAGCGCCTCCATCGACCGAAGCGGGCAGCAATAGCCGGCAGGTTTCGCTTTGCCCGCAAACAGGCTGGGGAACGCGACGACCGACCGCGAAACGGAGCCTCCCATGCCCGACACATCCACCCTCCCCTACCGTCCCTGTGTCGGCATCATGCTGATCAATCCGCAGGGTCTCGTCTGGATCGGCAAGAGGGCCCCCTCCGGGGGCGTCGCAGCCAATTATTGCTGGCAGTTGCCGCAAGGCGGGATCGATGCGGGCGAGGATCCGCAGGCGGCCGCGCTGCGCGAGCTCTACGAGGAAACCTCGGTGCGCAGCGTCAGCCTCATGGCCGAGGCGCCGGGTTGGCTCCACTACGACTATCCCCCCGAGGTCAGGCGCAACCCACGTACCGCGAAGTATCGCGGCCAGAAGCAGAAGTGGTTCGCGCTGCGTTTCGAGGGTGATGAAAGCGAGATCAACGTTCTCTCGCCACCGGACGGCCACAAGGCGGAATTCTGCGACTGGCGCTGGACGCGGGCAGCGGAACTGCCCGAACTGATCATCCCCTTCAAGCGCAAGGTCTATGAGGGGGTCGTGACGGCCTTCTCGGCGATTACCGCCTGAAGCCTGCCGCCTGCCATTCCTCCAGAACACCGGCATCCGTCTCGGCTGCGAGACCGTGCTTCGCGTGCTCGGCAAGCCTGTCGGCATGGCCCATGCGGTCAAGCGCCCAGACAGCCATTCCGCGCACCAGCGGGCTCTCGTCGTCGAGACGGGCGGCGACCGGGTCCGCCAGGTCCGCCATGCCGGAATTGCCCGCGGCGATCAGCACGTTGCGCAGAAACCTGTCGCGGCCGATCCGCTTGATCGGCGAGCCGGAGAAGAGCGCGCGAAACCCCGCATCGTCGAGCCGCAGCAGCGTGTCGAGGGACGGCGCCCTGAGGTCCTCGCGGGCGACAAGCCTGGCTTCGGCGGCGATCTGCGCGAACTTGTTCCAGGGGCATGCCGCCAGGCAATCGTCGCAGCCGTAGATGCGGTTGCCCATCGCCGCGCGGAACCTCGTCGGAATCGGCTCCTTGTGCTCGATGGTCAGGTAGGAGATGCAGCGGTTCGCGTCGAGCCGATACGGTGCGGGGAAGGCATCCGTCGGGCAGGCCGTCAGGCAGGCGCGGCATGAGCCGCAATGATCCTGCTCCGGCACATCGACGGGAAGCGGCAGGTCGGTGAAGATCTCCGCGAGGAAGAACCACGAGCCCAACCGCCGCGAGACCAGATTGGTATGCTTGCCCTGCCAGCCGAGCCCGGCCGCCTCCGCCAGCGGCTTTTCCATGACCGGAGCCGTATCGACGAAAACCTTCACCTGGCCGTCGACGCCCATCCGGCGCGCACCTGCGAGCAGTTGCTGCGCGAGTTCCTTGAGCCGTCCCTTGACCAGCTCGTGATAGTCGCGGTTGCGCGCATAGACGGAGATCGTCGCCCGGTCCGGGCTGGACAGCGTGGCGAGCGGATCGTCCTGCGGCGCGTAGGTGAGCGCCAGCGAGATCACACGCCGCGCGCCCTCCCACAGGGCCTGCGGGGCGGAGCGACGCTCGGCGGTCTCTTCCATCCAGTTCATTGTGGCGTGGTGGCCGTCGGCAAGGAAGGTCGACAGACGGGCAGGCGCGAGCGGGATCGCATCCCTGGCGTCAACGACGCGGCAATCGGAAAACCCGAGTTCCCGCGCCTTCTCGTTCAGCCGTTCCTTCAGTCGCGAAGCCTGGCTGCCGCTCAGGTGCGGCGCGGGACGGTCGTCCTCGTTCAGAAGTCCAGGTCGGCATAGCTCGCCGCCGCCGGCATTCCGAGGATCTTGTCCGCCAGCAGCGGACGGAAGCTCGGACGCGACTTGATGCGCGCGTACCACGCCTTCACGTTTTCCTCTTCCGCCCATGGCACTTCACCCAGGTAGTCGGCGCAGGACAATTCGGCCGCCACGGCGAAATCGGCGAAGGTCAGTCGCTCGCCGCCGAGCCAGTTCCGCGAGGCGGCAAGATAGCCGAAATAGCGCATGTGGTGCCCGATATTGGCCCGGGCCACGCGCAACACCGCCGAATCAGGCGAGCCGCCTCCGACGGAGGCCGCCATTTCCTGCTTGTAGATGCGCTCGCGCACGAAGGGGCCGACGACCTCAGCATCGAGCTTGTTGAGGGCCCAGTCGACCAGACGGCGCGTCTCGGCGCGCGCGTCCGGATGGTCGGGCATCAGCCTGCGGTCGCCAACGGCATAGCCGCGCGTCTCGTCCAGATACTCCATGATCGCCAGCGCGCCGCAGACCGGCGGGCCGTCGTTCTCCTGCAACACCGGAACGGTGCCTGCCGGATTGAGCATCAGGAAAGCGCGCCGGCGCTCCCAGGGACGCTCGGTGACGAACTCCACCTTGGCCCCGTATTCGGCGAGCACGAGCTGCACGAATCGGGAGGACGGAGAGAAGGGGTGGCGATAAAGGGTCAACATAACTGGATCGTAACCGGTCACGGTTAATCAAACGATGCGCGGAGCCCCCTCCCAAGAGGCCCGTATACGCCGCGTTCGCTTCTGATACAACGCACGCATCGACTTCCCCACCGGCCAGAGCGCACTGACCTCCCGCCGGTCGCTTGCAAAGCCCAGCTGGGAGAACACCCGCAATGACCTCGGATACACTCGTTGGCGCCCTCATTCTCGGTCTGGTCGAGGGACTGACGGAATTCATTCCGGTCTCGTCCACCGGACACATCCTGCTGCTTGGACATTTCATCGGATTCGAGAGCAACGGCAAGACCTTCGAGGTTCTGATCCAGCTCGGCGCGATCCTCGCGATCCTCACCGTCTACGCCCAGCGGCTGATCTCGATCGCCATGGCGCTGCCGAGCGACGCCAACGCCCGCCGATTCGTTTTCGGCATCCTGCTGGCGTTCCTGCCGGCCGCCGTCTTCGGTGTTCTGCTGCATGGCTTCATCAAATCGGTGCTGTTCGAATCACCGGCGCTGATCTGCACCATGCTGCTGGTCGGCGGCATCATCCTGCTTGCCATCGACCGCATGCCGCTGAAGCCGAAGTATCACGATGCCATGGACTATCCGCTGTGGCTCTGCCTGGCGATCGGCTTCTGCCAGACGCTGGCGATGGTGCCGGGTGTGTCGCGCTCCGGCGCGACCATCGCAGGGGCGCTTCTGCTGGGCACCGACAAGCGCTCGGCTGCCGAGTTCTCGTTCTTCCTCGCCATGCCGACCATGGCGGGCGCCTTTGCCTATGACCTTTTCAAGAACCGCAACGTGCTGTCCCTGGACGATGTGACGATCATCGCCGTCGGCTTCGTCGCCGCCTTCGTCACCGCTGTGTTCGTGGTGCGCGGCCTGCTCGACTTCGTCAGCCGGCACGGCTTCGCCCCCTTTGCCTGGTGGCGCATTGCCGTCGGCCTGGCGGGCTTTGCCGGCCTATACATCCTCGGCTGAAGACCCGTCCGGGCCGTAGGCGCGGAGCATGTCCTCCAGGTCCCGCGCACAACGCCGGCGCAACTCCGGCGGTGCCACCAGCTCGGCGCCGGGGCCAAGCCAGCGGGCAAGCGGCAGGATGATGACCGGATCGACGCTCGGGATACGGACGCTGACGCATCCGTCGCCCGAAGCCTCGAAGGCGGCATGGCGGTAGTACCAGTCGCGGGCCAGCAGGCGCGCCTGCGCCTCCTGCACCTTGAAGACGCTGACCGCGCCGTCGGCCTCCCAGCGCCGCATGGCCCGCGACAGCCACTCCCGGCCCATCTGGGTCGCGACCGACAGGCCCGCGCGCGGTCGGAAGCCCATGCCACTGACCTCTGCCTCCAGCATCCTGTCAGCGCGCATCAGACGCTCCGAGCCGAGATCCACATCGTGGCCGTAGAGATACCAGCGGTCCCTGTCGAAGAGGATGCCGTGCGGCTCCACATCGAAGTCGGCGACACGGCTGCGGTAGGGATTCTCGTGGCGCAGGCGCACACGGCGGCCCGACAGAATGCCCTGCATGAAAACATCGACGGCAGACTGCATCCGGACCGAATCGATCCGGTCCGGTTCGGCGTGGAAGATATCGGCCGATGGCTTCTCGATGCCGACGATGCGCCCGCCCTGCTCGAAGACCTCCCGCGCCGCTTTCGGCAGGGAGGCCAGAAGCTTGGCCTGGGCGGTGTCGAGATCGGCCAGAAGCGGCGTCGCCTTGAGCCCGCGGGCAAGCGCCAGCGCGACCAGCAGCGCTGCGGTCTCGCCCCGGGTGAGCGCCACCGGCGGCTGCAGATAGTCGCGCGCGAGCCGGTAGCCGCCCTCCACCCCACGCTCCGCCTCCACCGGAATGCCGAGCGCCATCAGGCGGTCGATGTCGCGGTAGATGGTGCGCACCGACACCTCGAACCGCTCGGCGAGCTCGCCGGCGCTGCGCTGTCCCCCACTCAGCAGCAACAGGATGCCCAGCGCCCGTTCGATCGCGTTCATGCACACTCCCGGGGCGCCGGACCGCGGTGCCCCTCTCCCGTCATGCACCGGCCCGGCGTCGGCGCTTCGCATTCCGTCATGAGAGCGGAACATACCTGACGCGCTGCTGTCAGGTATGGGGTGCGATGCTCCGCGCCATCGTCGCCGTCCACAGGAAAAGGACGCGACCCATGCAGGAGACACCGCCATGACGGAGATCAGACTTTACCAGACGCTCACCCCTCGCCACCGATCGATTCTGTGGCGGCTTCTGGCCCGCATCGCGGAGAGTTGGAACAGCACCCGGCGCGCCAGAGCCAACAGGCGGGCACTCGAGGACCTCGACGAGGCGGGGCTGCGCGATATCGGCCTGTCGCGCAGTGCACAAGGCTACATTCCCGCGCATGGCCTCGACGAGCGCAACAGGCGGCGAATCGTTTCGCTGGGGACGTCCTTCGGGCTCTGGCGGTAAGGAGAGGTCTCCCGCAGGCGCATCGCCAACGCAAAGGGGGCGGCAAGGTCCACGACCCGCCGCCCCCTTCCGATTGCAATGCGTCGAAACCCGGCGATCAGCCTTCGGCGAGCGGCCGGTTGGCGTCATACTGGCCGCGCTCGCGGAAACGCTCCAGATAGGTCGGCAGGATCGCGGCCATGCTGCTGCCCTTGATGCCAAGCCCCTCGAGCGTGTGCCCCTCCGCGATTGCGGCCTGCGACACGACGTTGTCGGACTTGAGCAGTTCGACCTGGTCGACGGTCAGCAGCGAGCCGGGCAGCATCTGCAGGATGCGGGCCTTGAAGCGGGCGAGACCGAAGGGCAGCGGCACCAGCAGGCGCTTGCGGCGCACGACGGTCAGCATCAGTTCCAGGCACTGGCGGAAGCTCGCGACCTCTGGTCCGCCGAGCTCATAGGTCGTGCCGCGGGCGATGTCGCCGTCGACCGCGCGGGCGATCACCTCGGCCACGTCGCCGACGAAGACAGGCTGGAACCTGGTCTCGCCGCCACCGATCAGCGGCAGGGCCGGAGACAGGCGCGCCATGGCGGCGAAGCGGTTGAAGAAGTCGTCCTCGGGACCGAAAACGATGGACGGGCGGACGATGACCGCTCCGGGAACCGTCTCGCGAACCGCCGCCTCGCCCCGTGCCTTGGTGCGTGCATAGATCGATGCGCTATCGGCATCGGCGCCGATGGCGGAAATCTGCACCAGATTTTCGATGCCGGCGGCGCGGGTCGCCTCGGCGACCGCCCGTGCGCCGAACGTCTGGACCGCGTCGAAGGTCTGCTGGCCGCTCTCGGCCAGGATCCCGACCAGATTGACCACCGCATCCGACCCCTCGACCGCCCGGTCGACCGACCAGCGGTGGCGCAGGTTCGCCTGCACCGGCATGATCTGGCCGACGGCGCCGAGCGGCTGGAGGAATTCGGCCAGGTCCGGTCGGCGCACCGCCACGCGGATGCGGTAGCCGCGCCGCGCCAGCGCGCGCACCACGTGCCGGCCGATGAAGCCGGAGCCGCCAAAAACCGTCACCAGCTTGCCATTCAGGGCGCTAGCGCCGTTTGCTGTACCGGATGCGCTTGCCATTGCCGTCGCTCCCTCGCCGGCTTTCGCCGTGATCTCGTGCCCTGCGTCGCCTCGCGCCCGCCCGTCCAACCGCACGGTCCCTCGGGTGCGAACGGGCAGGAGGTTTGGTCTCGGGCCTGTGTGCCCGCCCCGCGCGCCCGCGCGACGCCTTATCCGGGTCTCTTAGCCCTTGTGCCCGGTTCTGTGAAGGGCAGTTGTGCATGAAGGTAAAATGGCTGCGAAAGGGCCGTTGACAAGCTTCGAACTGTTCCTTACAAGCCCCCCTCACAGCCCAGGTGGCGGAATTGGTAGACGCACTAGCTTCAGGTGCTAGCGCTCGAAAGGGCGTGGAGGTTCGAGTCCTCTCCTGGGCACCAAAATTCGCTTCGGACAGACTACCAAGGTCTGAAGCATCCGAAAAAGGTCCGGTTCGCCGGGCCTTTTTTCGTTTCCGGGCTTCGGTTTAGAGTTCGGGCCCGCCAGACTTCCCCGCCGATTCATCCACGGTTCAGAACCGCGACGCTAGTCTGCCGGAATCGCCCGACCGCGCGGAGGCCGGCCGCATTGCATTGCGCGCAAGATGGACGCGGCCGGCAAAGGCCGATATCAAGGCCCGCAGTTGTGACAAGGGGACGTTTGATGACCATTCGCCTGCACCGCGGTGACCTGCCCGATCTTTCCGCGCCCGAGATGGCGGCCTATGCCAGCGCAGACGCGGTGGCTGTCGACACCGAAACGCTGGGCCTGAAGCCGCACCGCGACCGGCTCTGCGTCGTGCAGATTTCCGCTGGCGACGGCAACGCCGATGTCGTGCAGATTGCCGCCGGCCAGACGGCCGCTCCCAATCTGGCGCGCCTGCTCGGCGACCAGGGCAAGACGGTGATCTTCCATTTCGCCCGCTTCGACGTCGCGGTGCTCGCCAACGCGCTCGGCATCGACTGCCGTCCGGTCTGGTGCACCAAGATCGCCTCCAAGCTGGTGCGCACCTATACCGACCGGCACGGGCTCAAGGACCTGTTGCGCGAGATGCTCTCGGTGGAGATCTCCAAACATCAGCAGAGTTCCGACTGGGCGGCGCAGGAGCTCTCCGAAGCGCAGCTCGCCTATGCCGCCTCGGACGTGCTGCACCTGCACGCGCTGAAGGAAAAGCTCGAGGGCCGTCTTGCCCGCGAGGGACGCACTGAAATTGCCGACGCCTGCTTTGAGTTCCTGCCGACCCGGGCCCGGCTCGACCTGGCCGGATGGGACGACACGGATATCTTCGCGCACAGCTGACCGGCACCCTATATTGGGCTCAAGTTTCGGCGCGACGGCGCCGACCGACGCGCCTTGGCGGCGCGAACAGGATCATGACGGACGGGACCTTGGAACAGCAGGTCGTCACTCAAGCCGCGCACGCGGGACCCTCGGGTCCCCGCGCGGGCACAGGCAGGGCGCAGGCCCGGGAGGCGGCGCGCCGCCACTCCCGGCGGGTGCGCCGGCTGCGGGTCATTGTGCCCGGCCTCGGCCTGCTGCTGTTCCTGGCCGTCGCCGGCATGATGGCCGTCAGCAGCTATCTCAGCGGCCTCGGCTTCGGCGCGATCACGCTGACCGCCGACGGGCTTGTGATGGACAGCCCCGAGCTTTCCGGCCACGACGGTGATCGCTCCTACCGGGTGACGGCGCGCCGCGCCATCCAGCGCATCAGCGACCCGCGCATCATCGACCTCGAGGACATCAAGGCCGAGCTGAAACTCTCGGCCGAGCAAAGCCTCGCCCTCACCTCGGTGCGCGGCACCTACAACAGCGCCGAGGAAACGCTCGCCCTTGCAGGCGGTATCGACGTCACCACCAGCGAGGGCTATTCCGCACGCTTCGGCTCGCTTGACGTCAACCTCAAGACCGGCGAGATCAGAACCCCCGACCCGACAACGCTGATGTCGTCTTTCGGCTCACTGACCGCCTCGCGGATGCGTTTCGACCAGGATGGCAGTACACTCACCTTCACCGACGGGATCCGGATGACCATCGACCCGTCCAAAACGGGGCAGTCCCAATGAACAGCGGAGCGCATCCCATGATGGACAGACTGGCCATGACGGACAGAACGGCCGCGGCCGGGCCACGATCCACGCGCCTTTTCCGGCGCGTGCGAAAGAGCGCCCTTGCCTTTGCCGTGCTTGCCGCCGCGACGCTGCCGGCCGGCGCGCAGACCTTTTCCGACGCCTTCGCCGGGTTCGGCTCCAACGACCGCGAGCCGATCCAGATCGAGGCGAAGGAGCTGCAGGTCCAGGACAAGAACCAGAGCGCGGTGTTCAGTGGCGACGTCGTCGTCACCCAGGGCAACGCCGTGCTCAAGACCCAGAGGCTGCTGGTGCGCTACGACGGCACGGCGACCGGCGGCGTCAACCAGAAGATCTCCAGCCTCGAGGCGAGCGGCCGCGTCTACATCTCCTCGCAGGACCAGACGGCGACCGGCGACCAGGCGAGCTTCGACATGAAGGCCCAGCGCATGGTCATGACCGGCAAGCAGGTGGTTCTCTCGCAGGGGCCGAACGTCATCGTCGGCAACAAGCTGACGGTGAACCTCAAGACCGGGCAGGCGGATCTCGAGGCGCCGAGGAGCGGTCGCGTCAAGGTTCTGATCCAGCCCAACAGCATGCCGAAGTCCCAGTAGGTCGACGCTTCGGCCTCGACACACCGGGAGCGAGCCCCTATTCCTTGCCGAACTGGTGCCCGCGTCACGCAAGCGGGCGCCGGATTGCCGGACCAGGACATTCTCCGACTGGATGCCCCCTTGAAGCTCATCTCGTTCTTTTCTTCTGGCGCGCGCGCCCCCGCCGACCACGGCCAGGATCACCACATCGATCCCGTCGCGGAGGACGGCCTTCTGGTCGTCGACGGCATCGGCAAGAGCTACAAGCGCCGCCAGGTGGTGCGCCATGTCAGCCTGATGGTGCAACGGGGCGAGGCGGTCGGCCTGCTCGGCCCCAACGGCGCTGGCAAGACGACCTGCTTCTACATGATCACCGGCCTGATCCAGCCCGACCACGGTGCGATCCGCCTCGACGGGTTCGACATCACGCGCCTGCCGATGTACCGGCGTGCCAGGCTCGGCATCGGCTACCTGCCCCAGGAAGCCTCGATCTTCCGCGGCCTGTCCGTAGAGGACAACATCCGCGCCGTGCTCGAGGTGGTCGAGCCCGACCGCAAGCGCCGGACGGAGGATTTGGAGAACCTGCTCGAGGAATTCGGCGTCACGCATCTGCGCAAGTCGCCGGCCATCGCGCTTTCGGGTGGCGAGCGGCGGCGCGTTGAAATCGCGCGCGCGCTCGCCAGTCGGCCGACCTTCATGCTTCTCGACGAACCCTTCGCCGGTATCGACCCCATCGCCGTCGGCGACATCCAGCAGCTCGTGCGCCACCTGACACAGCGCGGCATCGGTGTCCTCATCACCGACCACAACGTGCGCGAGACGCTCGGCCTCATCGACCGGGCCTATATCATTGCCGCCGGCGAGGTCCTGACCGAGGGCTCTCCCTACGAGATCGTCGCCAATCCGGACGTGCGCCGGCTCTATCTGGGCGAACAGTTTACGCTTTGAAGCGACCCCCGCGTTAGGATACAAAGCAAGAAGCGGACCAATTTTGTTGCGTCCGCCCGAGATTGCATGTGCGGCATGATGGCGCGCGACGGGCAGCCTTGCCCGCGTCGCGCCGCTGCCGAACGGGAGGAAACCGGGAGCCTTCATGGCCCTATCACCGAAGCTGGAGATCCGTCAGGGCCAGACCCTGATCATGACGCCGCAGTTGATGCAGGCGATCAAGCTCCTGCAGATGTCGAGCCTCGATCTGACGAGCTACGTCGAGGCGGAGATGGAGCGCAATCCGCTTCTGGAACGCTCCGAGGGAGACGGCGGCGGCGCGGAGCGCGACGACCCGGGCGCGGATGACGGCGCGCGCGAGGCGGCCTCCGGCGAGAACGACGGCGAATGGCTGCGTTCGGAGCTTTCCGACACCTCCCGCGAGATCGCCGACAAGCTCGACACCGATCTTGGCAATATCTACCCCGACGATCCGGGCACACGGGTTTCGGCCGACGCCGGCGGCGAGCCGACGCAGCGCGACGCCTGGCAGATGGGCCTCGGCGGCGGCAGCGGCGCGGGCGGCAGCGGCGACGGCTACAATCTCGAGGCCTTCGTCGCCTCCGGCGTCAGCCTGCAGGACCACCTGGCCGCACAGATGGTGCTCGCCTTCACCGACCCGGTGGAGCGCATCGTCGCGCGGGCGATGATCGACAACCTCGACGAGGCCGGCTACCTCAGGTTCGACCTCGACGAGATGGCCGACCGGATGGGACTGGAGCGGCACCGCCTCGAGGCGGTGCTGAAGGTGCTCCAGACATTCGAGCCGACCGGCGTCTTCGCCACATCACTTCCCGAATGCCTCCGGCTCCAGCTCATCGAGAAGAACCGCTACGACCCGGCCATGGCCTGCCTGATCGAGAATATCGAGTTGCTGGCCCGTCATGACCTGGCCGGCCTGAAGGCGCTGTGCGGGGTCGATGACGAGGACCTGGCCGAGATGATCGGCGAATTGCGCGCGCTAGATCCCAAGCCCGGCAGTTCCTTCGGCGAAACGCTGGTGCAGCCCGTGGTTCCGGACGTGATCGTGCGGCCCGCGCGCGATGGCGGCTGGAGCGTGGAACTGAACAGCGAGACGCTGCCCAAGGTGCTGGTCAACCAGACCTATTATGCCGAAATCAGCACGCAGGCGCGCGGCGAGAAGGAAAAGGCCTTCCTGACCGACTGCCTGCAGACGGCCAACTGGCTCGCCAAGAGTCTCGACCAGCGGGCCCGCACGATCATGAAGGTGGCGAGCGAGATCGTGCGCCAGCAGGATGCCTTTCTGGCCTATGGCGTGCAGCATCTTCGACCGCTGAACCTGCGCACCATCGCCGAGGCGATCTCGATGCACGAGTCGACCGTGAGCCGCGTCACGTCGAACAAGTACATGGCGACGCCCAGGGGCATCTTCGAGCTCAAGTATTTCTTCTCCGCCGCCATCGCCTCGAGCGGCGGCGGCGACGCGCATTCGGCCGAAGCGGTGCGCCACCGCATCCGCACGCTCATCGACGCGGAGGCACCCGACAACATCCTCTCCGACGATACGATCGTGAAGATCCTCAAGGACGATGGCGTCGATATCGCCCGGCGCACCGTGGCCAAGTATCGGGAATCCATGAGGATCGGTTCGTCGGTGCAGCGCCGGCGCGAGAAGCGGGCGCGCGGCGGC
Source organism: Stappia sp. (assembly GCF_048268045.1). Taxonomy (GTDB): domain Bacteria; phylum Pseudomonadota; class Alphaproteobacteria; order Rhizobiales; family Stappiaceae; genus Stappia. The sequence continues at coordinate 267,892 of NZ_JBLWWG010000003.1, read as the reverse complement.
TGAGGTGCGAACGCAAGGTGCCGCCCCGGGCTCCGGCGCGAGGCGCGGGACGGGTTTCGAGACCTCCCGGAAATCCCCATGCGGGAGTTCATTTGACTTCCCCCCGGCGGACGCTTATAGCACCGGCCGCGGCAGAGAGCGGACGGGACGTCCGCCTGCCGCGCGGAAGCAGCCCGAACCGACCAGGATCGCAGCCGGAATTCGCGCCGGAGCGAACAGGCATTGCCTCTGGAGACAATCGGACGCAGGGCTGGCACGGACAGGCCGCGAGAAGCGGTCGATCCGCGCACGACGCGGCGCTCGCATGCGCCGTGCCGTGCTGATAGGGTTGACCCGGTACGGGACGGCTGCACGCGAATCGGTGTAGCTGGCTTGTTACCACTCGAGAAGAGAAGGCTCGGCGTTGTTGACGGGGCTCCTTCGGGATCAGGTCGCTGGCGTCGGGTTCGGTCCAGAAAAAGAAGAGGTTCCCATGTCTCTGCGGGTATCGGGGAAGAATGTCGACGTTGGTGACGCGCTGCGCACGCACATCGAGGAGCGCCTTGCAGAAGGCGTATCGAAGTACTTCGATGGCGGCTTCACGGGCCATGTGACGATCGGTCGGGAAGGCTCGGGCTATCGCTCCGAGTGCAATCTGCATCTCGACACGGGTATCGACCTTCAGGTTTCCGCCGACAGCCAGGACCCGCGCCAGAGCTTCGATGCCGCCGCGGAGCGGATCGAGAAGCGCCTGCGGCGCTACAAGCGCAAGCTCAAGGACCATCACCTGCACGCCGCAAACGGTCGTGAGGCGATGAACGCGGCGACCTACGTATTGGCCTCCGTCGAGGAAGAGGAGGAGGTTGCGGCCGACTTCACGCCACTTGTCGTGGCCGAGACCTCGGCGAAGGTGAAGACCATGACGGTCGGCATGGCCGTGATGCATCTCGACCTCACCGAGGCGCCGGTGGTGGTGTTCCACAACGCCGGAAACGGCAATGTGAACGTCGTCTATCGGCGTGCGGACGGCAACTACGGGTGGATCGACCCGGAAAACGCCGCAAAATAATCAATCACGGTCGACGCCGCGCCCAGTGCGGGCGCGGCCGTTTCCGACCAATCCCTTCAACTGCCACGAGTCGCCTCATGGACCTCAACGATCTCCTCACATCGAAAGCGATCGTTCCGAGCCTGAAAGCAAACAGCAAGAAGCAGGCCCTTCAGGAACTGGCGACGAAAGCCGCCGCCGTTACCGGTCTGCCGGAGCGCGACATCTTCGACACGCTGTTGCAGCGCGAGCGCCTGGGTTCCACCGGCGTCGGCAACGGCATCGCGATCCCGCATGGCAAGCTGGTGCAGCTCGACAAGCTTGTCGGCCTGTTCGCACGGCTTGACCGGCCGATCGACTTCGACGCGCTCGACGATCAGCCCGTCGATCTCGTCTTCGTTCTCCTGGCGCCCGAGGGCGCCGGCGCGGACCACCTGAAGGCGCTAGCCCGCATTGCCAGGCGCCTGCGTGATCCGGGCACTGTGGCGAAGCTGCGCGCAACCAGCGACGCGGATGCGCTGTACACGATCCTGACCCAGACCACCGCTTCCAACGCGGCCTGAAACGGTCGGCCCCGGCGCAAAGCCGGAACCGCAAAAACGAAAGGCCCGCGCCATCACGGCGCGGTCCTTCGTCGTTTCATGTTCTGGCGAATGCCCGGGATCAGTGCAGGGCGACCGTCAGAAGCTCATGTTCATGTGCATTGGCGATCGCCGCATCGCGGCTGTCGGTCAGCATGATCGGCGTGCCGTCGGCGTTCAGAAGCACCCAGAGGCGCAGCCCCGGCTCCATCTTCGGCGCCTCGGGAAAGAGCGCCGAAACATCCTCGGACGTCATCCGCTTCACGTAGGCGATCTCGCCGGTGCCAAGAGCCTGGAACTCACCCGGCTCCATGTCCAGTTCACGATTCTCGCAGGTCATAGCATCGCTCCTTTCCGGCGGGCGATCAGGTCGCGCCACCGTGTATCAGTCACTGTCCGGGCCGCCGGATCAAAGAGTCGGGACATGCGTCCCGCCGCTCCCGTCAGTCGCGCGCGTCGATCTCGATGCGGCGGACGGTGCGCTCGGGCGCGGGGCGGGCGAGGTCGATCGACAACAGCCCGTCCTTCAGTTCGGCGCCCAGGATCTCGATCCCCTCGGCCAGCACGAAGGCGCGCTGGAACTGCCGTGCGGCGATGCCGCGGTGCAGGAACTGGCGGGTCTTGTCATCTTCCTGACGGCCCCGGATCACGAGCTGGCTTTCCTCGACGCTGACGTCGAGCTGCTCACGCGTGAAGCCGGCGACGGCAAGTGTGATGCGGATGACCTCGCCCCGCGCCTCCGTCCTGGGAAGACGCTCGATGTTGTAGGGAGGATAACCGTCGTTGGATCCCTTGCTGACCCGGTCGAGCATTCGTTCCAGATCCTCGAACCCGAGAAGCAAGGGGCTCGAAAACGCAGACATGCGCGTCATGTACCTAAGCCCTTTTCAAAAGCGGCCTTCTCGAAGCGCCACGGCCGCGACCTGCGTCCGGGACACTTCAGGTTTCCGGACCCGCTGGCGGCGTCCGGATGGGGCAGAGCGCCCCTGTTGTTGTCTTATATGGCCATACAGGCGCCACGATTCAAGAAAGCGAGAGCCTTTGCAGTCCCCTCCGCGGCGGCAAAAAGCCCGGTGCGCCCACCTCGATGCGAGGCAAGGGTCTTGTCGACCGGGAAAGATCGCCCCGGCTTTCCCGGCACGCCCGCAAGATCCGCCCGCGTCCCGCTGCCCCACAGCAAAAACCTCTTTGCTGCATTGCAAAGAGCTACCGCAAAAATCTCGAATTCTTTCTTAAAGCCATAAGACTCAAGGGAATTTTACAATTATCGAGCATAAATCTCTGATTAACGCCCCAACGTTAAAATCCTCGGTAAAACAAGGGATGGAACGTTTCGATGAAACTCCTTACGCACTGCATGATCGCTGCACTCATTGCCCTGGCATCGCCAGCGCGTGCCGAGCCCCAGGCTCCGGACGCCGCCAGCCTGATCACACCGGACGTCATCGCAAAGACGCGCGAGTGGCTCGCCAATCCGATCGTCCGTCTGTCGGTAACAGCCCAGAACGAACGGCGCGGCAACATCGATCAGGCAACCATCGATGCGCTTGACGCGCAATGGGTCGAGGAGCGCAAGAGCGACGACAAGCCGCTGATTTCGGCGACCCTGTCGGCACCGCTCTCGATCTATCTGCTGCGCGTCCAGGCACAGAACCTCGGCCTTTACACCGAGCTTTTCGTGATGGATCGCAACGGCCTCAATGTCGGGCAGAGCTCGATCACCGGCGATTACTGGCAGGGTGACGAAGCCAAGTTCCAGAAGACCTTCCCCGTGGGCGCGAATGCTGTCTTCATCGACGATCCGGAATGGGACGAGGATCGCAAGATCTGGGCCGTCCAGGTCAACATGACGCTTGCGGACGAAAGCGGCGACACGGCCATCGGCTCGGCGACTGTCGAATTCAACCTCACCGAGCTCATGCGGCGTTCGCAGCCGGCCAGCTAACGCCCAAAAGGTTCCAGTCATGCTCTCCAGACTCTCTGTTTCCGCCAAGGGCGCCATCGCCTTCGCGCTTCTTGCCCTCATTGGCGCCCTTGCCGGCGCGGCAACCTTCCAACGCACCCTTACGGTTTCCTCCGCCGTCGAGCAGGCCGAGCGCCTGGTCGCCGTTGGCAAGCAGGCGACGGAACTGCGCGGCGCGATCCTCGAACAGGCGCTCTGGGTCAAGACGTTCCTGCTGACCGGCGACCGCGATTTCGTACAGAAGGTGGAGACCGCCACCACCGCCATCGGCTCGGACATCGACAAGCTGGGCCAGAGCCTGCTGCGCGAAGCACCCGAGCTCGCCGGCACGGAGACCCGCCTCACCGAGGCCTGGGAGGCATGGCGAACGAATTTCGTTGACCGTCAGTTCCAGCTGATGCGTACCCCCGAAACAGTCGACCTGGCGCGCGCCATGGAGCTGACCAACACCGGCGAGACGCTGCTGCGGCAGACATTCGACGAGAACGAGAAGCTGATCGAAGAGCTCAAGAAGCTGGAAAGCGCATTGCTTGACGTGGAGCGCGGGGCCCTGTCCTCGGCACAGGTTATCGCGCTCGGCAGCTGCATCATCATCACCCTTTTCGCGGTGCTGCTTGGCTATCTCAACTACGCGATGATCTCACGCCCGCTGGCCCGCCTGTCGCATGTGGTGCGCCAGCTCGCGGCCGGCGACACCAGCGAGAGCGTCGACTTCGGCAAGCGCGCCGACGAGATCGGCCAGCTCGGCTCGGCCCTCGACGTGTTCCGCGACAACCTGAACCGGACCCGCGAACTGGAGGCGGAGAGCGAGCGCCAGCGGATCGCCGGCGAGCAGGCCCGGCACGCCGAAATGGCGGAAGTCGCCGCCCGCTTCGAGGAGACGGTTCTCGCGATCAGCCGCGAGATGGCGACCGGCCTCGACCAGCTCAACCTTTCGGCCGGTTCCCTCTCCGACATCGCCAACGGCACGACCCATCGGTCCCTGTCGGTGGCCTCCGCCTCGCAGCAGGCGACGGAGAACGTCAACACCGTGGCGAGCGCGACGGAGGAGCTTTCCGCCTCCATCGCCGAAATCAACACGCAGGTTCACGCTTCCGCCCAGGCCGTGACCGACGCCTCGGGCGAGGTGCAGCGCTCCAACCAGGCGGTTGCCAGGCTTCAGGCCGTCGTCGGCAAGATTGGCGACGTGACCAAGCTGATCACCGCCATCGCCGAACAGACCAACCTGCTGGCGCTCAACGCGACCATCGAGGCCGCGCGCGCCGGCGATGCCGGCCGGGGCTTCGCGGTTGTCGCCTCGGAGGTGAAGGCGCTTGCCGAGCAGACCGCGAAGGCGACCGAGGAAATCGATCTGCAGATTTCCGAGATGCGAGATGCGGCCGACGAATCGATCCTGGCGACCGGATCCGTCGCGGAGATGGTGAACGCCATCCACCAGCGCACCTCCGCCATGGCGGCGGCGACGGAGCAGCAGAACGCCGCAACCACGGAGATCGCCCGCAATGTCGCCGAAGCCGCTCAGGGAACGCGCAGCGTCAGCAGCTCGATCACCGATGTCAGCGATCAGGCCACCAAGACGGGCGAGCTCAGCACGGAGATGCAGGAAGCGATCCACCAGCTGCTCGACCGCTCCGGCACGATGCAGCGTGCCATGAGCGAGTTCCTGACGACCGTGCGCGCCGCCTGAGACAGGCTCGCGCGGGTCGACCGCAAACATCGCAACCAAAACAAAAGCCGGACGCGCGAGCGTCCGGCTTTTTCATTGAAACAGTGGACCGCCGGCCAGGCGATGCCCTCCGGCCGACACGCGCCTCAGCCGATGGACAGAACCACGTTGCCGATCACCTTGCCGCTTTCGACCGCCTCATGCGCCGCGACGATCTCGTCGAGCGCATAGGTCCGGGCAACGGCATGGCGCAGGTGGCCTGCCGCGAGATGGGCGTTGAGGGCCGACACGAGCCTCTCGCGCAAGGGGCCAGCAAGTTCGTAGACAATGAAGAAGCGCACCGTCACGCCCTTGGTGATCATCGGCATGAAGTCAAACGCGACCTGCGGGGATCCCGAGCCATAGACGGCATAGCTGCCATCCTGGGCAATGATCTGAGCAAGCGTGCCAACATTCGCCGCCGCATCCACCTCGACGACAAGATCCGCGCCGCGACCGCCGGTGATCTCCGCGACCCGTGCGGCGACATCCTCCTTGCGGTAGTCGATGACAACATCAGCGCCGAGATCGCGGCAGATGCCGGCCTTTTCCTCGGAGCTTGCCGTGGCGATCACCGTCCCCGCCCCATAGAGGCGGGCGAACTGGATGGCATAGGCGCCAACCGCCCCGGCGCCGCCCTGCACCAGCACGGTCGCACCCAGGATGGATCCGCCGCCGGTCACCGCATGAAGCGCGGTCAGGGCGGGAATACCCAGACAGGCGCCCTCCTCGAAGGTGGTTGCCTCCGGCAGCAGGACCGCCTGCGCCTGCGGCAGCACGATAAACTGCGCCGCCGTGCCGGCCGGTCGCTTCCAGGCGCCGTTCCAGATCCACACACGCTCGCCGACGCGCGCGGGAGCAACCCCCTCGCCCACCGCATCGATGACGCCCGCGCCGTCGCTGTGGGGCGTGACGCGGGCCGCGGTGAGCGGCCGGCCGGCGCGGGACTTCACGTCCGACGGATTGACACCGGATGTCTTGAGCCGGACGCGGACTTCGCCGGGTCCGGGCGCGGGGTCGGGAAGCGTCCCGACTTCCAGCACCTCGGCGGCCGAGCCGTTTCGCGAATACCAGCCTGCTTTCATGTTTCCTCTCCCTTGAATTCAAACGGGGTCCCGGCACCTCGATACCCTCGTTCCGCGTCGTGCGGTAGGCCGCGGGGCGAATCGATTCAAATCAGCCCAAGAGGTCCGCTGCGCTGACCGGTGCGCCCTGCGCCTTCCCGGTGTCGACCGGGCTCAGAACCCCTCGAGCACAATCTTTCCCCGCGCCTTGCCGCTTTCGAGCAACGCATGTGCCCGCTTCAGGTTGGTGGCGCTGATCGGGCCCATCGTTTCGCTCAGCGTGCTGCGAATCGCCCCGGCGTCGACCAGCGCGGCCACATCCGCCAGCAACGCGCCCTGACGATCCATGTCGGGCGTGGCGTGAAGGGAGCGCGTGAACATGAACTCCCAGTGGATTGAGACGGACTTTCCCTTGAACCCGTTGACCGTCAGGTTCTCTGGATCGTCGATCAGCCCGAAACGACCCTGCGGCGCGATCAGCGCGACGATCTCATCGAGATGGCGGCAAGTCTCGGTGGTGGAGAAAACAATCCCCGGCGCGCCCAGTTGGAGCGCCTCGACCTGCGCGGCCAGCGGCTTGCCGTGGTCGATGACGTGATGCGCGCCAAGCGACAGGCACCAGTCGCGGGTTTCGGGCCGCGAGGCCGTCGCGATCACCGTCAGGTCGGTGCGTGCCCGCAGAAGCTGGATGGCGATGGAGCCGACCCCGCCGGCGCCACCGACGATCAGCACGGCATTGGCCGCGCCCGGAACCGGCCTGGCCACGTCGAGCCGCTCGAACAGCATCTCCCAGGCGGTGATCGAGGTCAGCGGCAGGGCGGCGGCCTCGCCATCACTCAGCTTGCGCGGGGCAACGGCGGCAAGGCGGGCATCGACCAGATGATACTCGCTGTTTGTGCCGGGCCGGTTCAACGCACCCGCGTAGTAGACCCGATCGCCGGGCGCAAAGCCCTGGGCCTTGTCCCCGACAGCAACGACGGTGCCGACCGCATCCCAGCCAAGAATGCGCGCCTCCCCTTCGGGCGGTATCGCGCCGCGACGGATCTTGTAGTCGACGGGATTGACCGACACCGCCCGAACCTCGACCAGCAGGTCATGCCCGCTCGCCTCCGGTCGCGGCAGTTCGAGATCGAGAAGAGAATCCGTCCGCTCGATCGCGCCGGGAGTTCTGTAGCCGACAGCTTTCATGTCCTTGGCTCCAACGTGAGTGTTTGCCTCGGACCTCATGTACACTACGTATCGAAAAGGATAATACGCACAAGCATCGCCTCTAGTGTCGAAAAGGATACCGTAAAATGGCCAAGGCTCGCCATTCACGCTTCGACTGCAGCCCCGGCTGCTCGGTGGAAGCGGCCGTCAGCCTGATCGACGGAAAATGGAAATGCGTGATTCTGTGGCACCTGCTCAACGAGGGCACGCTGCGCTTCAACGAGCTGCGCCGACGCATTCCAGGCGTCACCCAGCGCATGCTGACAAACCAGTTGCGCGAGCTTGAGGAAGACGGGTTGCTGCACCGGGAGATCTATCCGCAGGTGCCGCCGAAGGTGGAGTACAGCCTCACAGAACGGGGGCACGGGCTGAGCCCGGTGCTGCTGGCGTTGAAGTCATGGGGAGATGCGAATCTGTCGCTCTTCACCAGGACGGCCGACGCAGCCGGCTGAAGGCCAAGGCCTCTTGCGCGAAGCAGCAGGAACGAATGCGCGGGGGAGAAGACGCAAGGCAGAACGCTGACCCGCAAGGCCCGCTCGGGCGGCCACGCCGAGAGACGCGGGCTTTCGGTGCCCGATCACACGGTCGGGGCCCTCGTGCACCGCGCGAGGCCTTTATCCGGCAAAGCTGTTTTCAGGGAAATGCAGTTCCGGAAGGAAGACTGGTGGAGCCGAGGGGAATCGAACCCCTGACCTCTTGAATGCCATTCAAGCGCTCTCCCAACTGAGCTACGGCCCCGTCTTCCAGACTTGAACGAAGCCTCCACCTTGTGGTTTCGAGCTTCGGTTCGTTCGGCGGGGCATTGGGATTGCCCCGGCCGATGCGGGCGGAAAATACGTCTTCCGCCCCTCAAGTCAAGCGGAATAATCCGCCTCACTCAAACTCCCCGAAAAGCCGCCGCCCGCTCTGTGGACAACTCTCTTTCCGGGAAGCAGGACACCGCCTCAGCGGTCGGTGTCCTCGTCGTCGCGCTCCACGACGATGCCGGGAACGTTTTCCTCGTCCTCGTCTTCGTCGTCGATGAACACGTCATCGGTGCTGTCATCGTCCGCCAGATCGTCGTCGACATCGTCGTCGTCGATCCCGGGCGCATCGGCGCCGTTCTCCGCGTCCGCTTCCTCGAGGCTCACGACTTCAGCGCCGCTGTCCTCGACCTCATCGTCCTCATCGTCATCCGGCACGACAGCGGCCGCCTTGGCGGCCTTCTGGATGCGCGTTGCCTGAGCGACGACAAACACCGCACCACACTTCGGGCAGGTGATCGGATCGCGGTTCAGATCGTAGTATTTGGCACCACAACCGCCGCACAGCCGCTTAGTGCCAAGTTCGGGTTTCGCCACGGTTTCGACCCTTGTTTCGACTATCCGGGTTTCTCATAATCGGGCGTTCGCATATAGGCTGACCGAGCTTCTGTCAAAGCCAAATACGGCCCGTCTCTGCAAACGTATCACCACCACCGGCACATGTCGCATTCCTCGCCCCCCGCGAGCGCCGAAAACCGGCGCACGCGCCGGCCGGCGCGCCCTTGCGGCTTCACGGTGACGGATCGTTTCCAGCATGATACGACGGGCGATGCAACACTGGGCTCTCACGCTTCGGAACTGAACATGTCCCATTCGTCTTCCGCGACACCTTTCACGGCCCGCGCGGGCACTGCGCTCAAGGGCCGGGTCACGGTGCCCGGCGACAAGTCGATTTCCCACCGCGCGCTGATGTTCGGCGCGCTCGCCATTGGCCGCACGCGGGTCTCCGGCCTGCTCGAATCCGAGGACGTGCTGAACACAGCCGGGGCGATGCGCGCCTTTGGCGCCAGCGTCGCGCGCCAGGACGACGGAAGCTGGTGGGTCGACGGCGTCGGCCTCGGCAGCCTGCTCGAGCCGGAGACGGTGATCGACTACGGCAATGCGGGAACCGGAGTGCGCCTGGCGCTCGGCCTCGCCGGATCGCACCCCATCGCCGCGACCTTCGTCGGCGATGCGTCGCTGTCGAAGCGGCCGATGGGACGTGTGCTCGACCCGCTGCGCCAGATGGGCGCGCAGGTGGTGGCCCGTTCCGGTGACCGCCTGCCATTGTCGGTGCGCGGTCCCCAGACCGCCGCCCCGATCCACTACCGGGTGCCCGTGCCTTCGGCGCAGGTCAAGTCGGCGGTGCTGCTTGCCGGGCTGAACGCGCCGGGCCGCACTGTCGTCGTCGAACCCATCGCCACCCGCGACCACACCGAGCGGATGCTGGCCGGTTTCGGCGCCGACATTTCCGTGGAGATCGACGAGGCGGGCGGACGCATCATCTCGCTTGTCGGTCAGCCGGAGCTGAAGCCCCAGGACGTGGTCATCCCGGCGGATCCGTCGTCGGCCGCGTTCCCCCTCGTCGCGGCGCTGATCGTCGAGGGGTCGGATGTCACCGTCGAGAACGTGCTGCTCAACGAGAACCGCACCGGCCTGTTGACGACACTGCAGGAGATGGGCGCCGATCTCGTCATCGAGAATATCCGCGAGACCGGTGGCGAGCGGCTGGGCGACGTTCGCGCCCGCCATTCCCGGCTGAAGGGCGTCGTCGTCCCGCCGGAGCGCGCGCCCTCGATGATCGACGAATATCCGGTTCTCGCCGTCGCGGCCGCCTTCGCCGAGGGCACCACCGTGATGGAGGGGCTGGAGGAACTGCGCGTCAAGGAGTCCGATCGGCTTGCCGCCGTCGCGGCCGGCCTGCGCGCCAACGGCATCGAGTGCACGGAGCGCGAGTCCTCGCTATCGGTCACGGGCCGCACCGGCACGACCGGCGGCGGCACCGTGGAGACGCATCTCGACCACCGCATCGCCATGAGCTTCCTGGTGCTCGGCCTTGCCGCCGACCGGCCGGTGAGCGTCGACGACGGCGCTGTCATCGCGACCAGCTTCCCGAGCTTCTGCGACCTGTTCGCCACCCTCGGCGGCGAGATTTCCCAGGCCGGGGAGCGCGCCGCATGATCATTGCAATCGACGGTCCGGCGGCCTCCGGCAAGGGTACGCTCGCGCGCCGGCTGGCGCAGCACTACGGGCTGCACCACCTCGACACCGGCCTTACCTTTCGCGCCGTCGCCGCGGCGTTGCTGGCGCGCGGCCTGCCGCTTGGCGACGAGGCCATCGCGGTCGCGACGGCGCGCAATCTCGACCTGTCGAAGCTCGACCGGGACGTGCTCGCCGCGCATGAGATCGGCGAGGCGGCGTCGCGGATTGCGGTGCTTCCGGCGCTTCGCGAGGAGCTCGTGCGGCTACAGCGCAGCTTCGCCGACGAGCCGCCGGGCGCGGTGCTCGACGGACGCGACATTGGCACCGTCGTGTGCCCCGATGCCGACGTCAAACTCTATGCCACGGCCTCGGCCGAGGTGCGCGCGCGCCGCCGCACCGAGGAAATGCTGTCGAAGGGCAAGGAGGCCGATTTCGCCGAAGTGCTCGCGGACCTGGAGCGCCGCGACGCGCGCGACGCGGGCCGCACCGTCGCACCGCTGAAACAAGCTGACGATGCGCACTTGCTCGACACCTCGGAAATGGATATAGAAACGGCGTTCAAGGCGGCTGTGGATATCGTCGATAGCGTGTGCGCAAGGTAGCGGACACGATTTCGGCGCTTTTTCCGTAAGCTGATCGCGCGCTTGCGCGTACGCGGGCCTGTTTCCCCGCTTGCGTCGGACGCGGATGCTTACTTGCTGGCATCGACTTCCCGCAGCGGCAATTCGCCGGCGACCGGGCAGGGTGGCGCCAGGTCTAGCGGGCCCACGCACTTGATCGACAACGCGCGGTTCGTTTCTTCCGCTTCGCCGGCCCGTCCGGTCCTTCGCTCCCTTCAGGGCACGAAAGACACGACGGTCGCAATGTCCCCTTCGGGTGGGAGATTGCCGGACGAACGGATCGTGGAGAGCAACACCAACCAGCCGGCGACGAGCCGATAAAGGCTGCCAGGAGTTTCGATGAACAGTTTGAACCCCACTCGCGATGAATTTGCTGCCCTTCTGGAGGAGAGCTTCCAGGAGCAGGAGCTCTATGAGGGCTCCGTTGTCACCGGCAAGGTGATCGCCATCGAGAAGGATCTCGCGGTGATCGACGTCGGCCTCAAGGTCGAAGGCCGCATCGCGCTCAAGGAATTTGGCATCAAGGGACGCGACGGCGACGATGCCGGCGTGTCCGTCGGCGACACGGTCGAGGTTTATCTGGAGCGCGTCGAGAATGCGCTCGGTGAAGCCGTCCTGTCGCGCGACAAGGCTCGTCGCGAAGAGAGCTGGATCCGTCTCGAGGTCGCCTTCGAGGCGAACGAGAAGGTCACCGGCCAGATCTTCAACCAGGTCAAGGGCGGCTTCACCGTCGATCTCGACGGCGCCGTGGCGTTCCTGCCGCGCTCGCAGGTCGACATCCGTCCGGTGCGCGACGTCGCTCCGCTGATGCACACGCCGCAGCCGTTCCAGATCCTGAAGATGGACAAGCGCCGCGGCAACATCGTCGTGTCGCGCCGCGTCGTCCTCGAGGAAACCCGTGCCGAGCAGCGCTCGGAGCTGGTCCAGAGCCTCGAGGAAGGCCAGGTCATGGAAGGCGTGGTCAAGAACATCACCGATTACGGTGCGTTCGTCGACCTCGGCGGCATCGATGGTCTGCTGCACGTCACCGACATCGCGTGGCGCCGCATCAACCATCCGAGCGAGGTTCTCTCGATCGGCCAGACCGTCAAGGTGCAGATCATCCGCGTCAACCAGGAGACGCACCGCATCTCGCTCGGCATGAAGCAGCTCGAGGCGGATCCGTGGGATGGCATCGAGGCCAAGTACCCGGTCAACGCCAAGTTCACGGGCCGCGTCACGAACATCACCGACTACGGTGCGTTCGTCGAGCTGGAGCCGGGCATCGAAGGCCTGATCCACGTCTCCGAGATGTCCTGGACCAAGAAGAACGTCCATCCGGGCAAGATCGTGTCCACCTCCCAGGAGGTCGACGTGATGATCCTGGAAGTCGATCCGGTCAAGCGCCGCATCTCGCTCGGTCTCAAGCAGACCCTGCAGAACCCGTGGGAGGCCTTCGCCGAGAAGTTCCCGTCCGGCACCGAGGTCGAGGGCGAGGTCAAGAACAAGACCGAGTTCGGTCTGTTCATCGGTCTCGAGGGCGACGTCGACGGCATGGTCCACCTCTCCGACCTCGACTGGAACCGTCCGGGCGAGCAGGTCATCGAAGAGTACAAGAAGGGCGACGTTGTTCGCGCTGTCGTGCTCGACGTCGACATGGAGAAGGAGCGTATTTCGCTCGGCATCAAGCAGCTCGGCGGCGATCCGTTCGACACTGCTGCGGCCGGTGAGATCCGCAAGGGCGCCATCGTCACCTGTGAGGTCGTCGAGGTGAAGGACGGCGGTCTGGAGGCGAAGATCGCCGACAGCGACCTGACCACCTTCGTCCGTCGCGCCGATCTGGCGCGCGACCGTGCGGACCAGCGTCCCGAGCGTTTCGCCGTTGGCGAGAAGTTCGACGCCCGCATCACGCAGTTCGACAAGAAGACCCGCCGCGTTTCGGCCTCCATCAAGGCGCTGGAAATCGCCGAGGAGAAGGAAGCAGTGGCGCAGTACGGTTCTTCGGACTCCGGCGCGTCGCTCGGCGACATCCTTGCCGCGGCCCTCAAGGCCCGCGACACGGACGACTGAGCCAAGTCGAAAAGACCGGCGACCGTCTCCTGACGGTCGCCAACAGGACCCCGGCCAACGGCCGGGGTCTTTTCGTTTGGACCCCTGAAACATCCCGCTGGGGCACTCCGCCAGGGCGCACGGAAAAAGATCGGGCTTTTCAAGACCCCTTCACCCATGTAGCCATAGGGCAAGCCGTACAGAGCATTGGAAAGGTTGAGACGAATGGCCCTTGATGCAGATGCCATCATCGACCGACGGCGGCTACGCCGGAAAGTCGTATTCTGGCGCGTTGCCGCCTTCGTCGTCCTCGCCGTAGCCCTGGCCGGGGCAATCCACTGGGGCGGCCTTCTCGACCCCGCCGGCCGGCGCTCGGACCATATCGCCCGCGTCGAGATCAGCGGCGTCATCATCGACGACCGGGCGCGGCTCAAGCTTCTCGAGGACATCGCCAAGAGCCCGCGCGTCAAGGCCGTGATCCTGGACATCAACTCGCCCGGAGGATCGACCGTCGGTGGCGAGGCGCTCTACCTCGGCCTGCGCAGGCTCGCGGAAGAAAAGCCCGTGGTCGCGACCATCGGCACGCTTGGCGCATCGGCCGCCTACATGGCGGCCATCGCCGCCGACCGCATCTACGCGCGCTCCACCTCGCTTGCAGGGTCGATCGGCGTCTACATCCAGTACGGCAACATCAAGGGCCTGCTCGACACCGTCGGCGTGGAAATGAACGTGGTGCGGTCGGGCCCACTGAAGGCCGAGCCGAACTTCTTCGACAAGACGCCGGAAGCCGTGCGCCAGAACCTGCAGGCGGTCATCGACGACAGCTATGCGTGGTTCGTCTCCCGCGTCGCCGAGCGCCGCAAGATGAGCGAGGACGCGGTGCGCGCCGTCGCCCAGGGCGGCATCTATTCCGGCGAACGCGCCATGTCCTCCGGCCTCGTCGACGCCATCGGCGGCGAGAAGGAAGCAGCAGCCTGGCTTGCCGAAACCCACGACCTGCCGAAGGATCTGCCGGTGGTGACCTGGAAGGTAGGCGGCGAGACCGGCAGCGGTCTTCCGTTCTTCTCGCGCATGGCGCATGCCTTCGGATCCGGCATCGCAAGCGAAATTTCAGGGACGTTGGGCAGGGCTGGTGAACTTTTTGCGGAGGGCGTCGCGCTTGACGGTCTCGTATCGGTTTGGCACGCTCAGGGCGCGGCGGACGCAGACGGTGGGTCAGGGGGGCGCGAATGATCAAGTCAGAATTGGTGCAGCGGATTGCCGAGCAAAATCCGCATCTCTATCAGCGCGATGTCGAGAACATCGTCAATGCCATTCTTGACGAGGTCACCAATGCCCTGCGTCACGGCAATCGCGTCGAGCTGCGGGGCTTCGGAGCTTTCTCCGTCAAGAACCGCCCGGCCCGAACCGGACGCAATCCGCGCACCGGACAAAAGGTCGAGGTCGAGGAAAAATTCGTGCCGTTCTTCAAGACCGGCAAGGAGATGCGCGAACGCCTGAACGACGGCGAGGACCACGGCGAAGACGACTGAGCCGCCGGGGAGCCTGCTGAGCGCCAGCCAAGGGCGTCAGCGGACCCCGCTTCCGGGCCTTGCCCCGGAAACGCCACGACCTTGCGGGAGAAGGCAGGGTACGGTTGCCACCGACGCTCGGTGAAGCCGTCGCCTACTGCGGCGTCTCAAGCCAGAGCCGCGATGCCATGCGCCCGTCCAACGTCCGCAGTCGCACACTCTGTGCGCTGCCGGTTCCGGCGCCAGCCAGGACCAAAATCGGAGAGAACACCGTGACCCGCTTTTTGAAAAATCTCGTGCTCGTGCCGATTGCGATCGTGCTCGTCGCACTTGCCGTGGCGAACCGGCACGTGGTCACGTTGTCGCTCGATCCCTTCGCCAATGCCGATCCCGCCATCAGCATCACCGCGCCGCTGTTCTGGTTCCTGTTCGCCGGCGTCGCCTTCGGGGTTTTCATCGGCGGTGTGGCGTCCTGGGCCCGCCAGGGCAAGTGGCGCAAGGAGGCACGCGTCAAGCGCCGCGAGGCCAACCGCTGGCACGAAGAGGCTGATCGTCTCAAGATCGCCAGTCAGCCTGAAGCTTCGAGCTCGGCGTCCCTGCCGGCACCGGGCTCGCGCAACGCGGCCTGACGCCCGACCATGACGCCCGACCCTGACGCCCCACATGGGGCGGCCAGGGAGCCACTGCCTTCAGGGCGCGTGATCTTCCGGCGGATTGTAGGTCGGAAGCGACCAGCCGAAGTGGATCGCGCCGCCGCGCAGGAGAAGCGCCGCCGCGCCGCCACCAAAGGCCGCAGGCCAGGCCGGGACGCCGGCAAGCGTCAGCGCGACATAGGCCATCGCTCCGGCGAAGGCGGCGGTGATGTAGATTTCCTGCTTGAGAAAAGCAGAAGGGAGCCCGGCGATCACGTCGCGCACGATGCCGCCGAAGGTTGCCGTCGCCACGCCCATCAGAACCGCCACGACGGAGGAATGTCCAAGGCTCAGCGCCTTGGCTGCGCCCATGACCGAATAGGCCGCAAGCCCCAGTGCATCGGCCCATCGCAGGGGCTTGCTCAGACGCTCGAAGAGAGACGCGAGACCCCACATGGCAGCACCGATCGCGATGCAGACAATCACATAGATCTGGTTTTCCACCCAGAAGACGGGTGCCCCGAGCAGCAGATCGCGCAAGGTGCCGCCGCCAACACCGGTAAAGACGGCGAAGAAGACGAAGGCCAGCGGGTCAAGCTTCAGCCGCGATGCCACGATGGCGCCGGTGACGGCAAAGACCGCCACGCCGAGGAAGTCCAGAAACTGGAGCATTGTCGCCATCGCCGTTCCCCGGGTCTGAGACGGTTCAACCGAAAAAGGGCCGGCGCGCACATGCGCTAGCCGGCCCTTGCCATCATCTGTCCCGGGAGCTGTCCGGCGAGGCCTCGCCGAGGCCTCCCGCCGTATGCGTGGGTCCTCAGGCGGTCCTGTCGACCGTCGCTCCGGGGGTGCCCTGCGCCGCATCCGGCTTCTTGTCCTTCGGGCCGCCCTTGGAAACGCCGACCATGGCCGGACGCAGCACCCGCTCGCCGATCTTGTAGCCGGCCTGCATCACCTGAACGACCGTGTTGTTGGGGACGTCCGGGTTCGGCACCTCGAACATCGCCTGATGGAAGTTCGGATCGAACTTCTCGCCGGCCGGATCGATCTTCTTCACGCCGTGCTTCTCGAGCTGGTTGAGAAAGTCGCGCTCGGTCATCTCGACGCCCTCGATCAGGGCGCGCATGGCCTCGTCGGCGGCGGAGCGCACCTCATCGGACACCGCATCCAGCGCGCGACGCAGATTGTCGCTGACGCCGAGCATGTCGCGGGCGAAACCGGAAACCGCATAGGTGCGGCTGTCACCGATTTCCTTTTCCGTGCGGCGACGGAGGTTCTCCATCTCCGCCATGGTGCGCAGCATCCGGTCCTTCAGCTCGGCGTTTTCCGCGCGCAGCGTCTCGGTCGGATCCTCCGCACCTTCGGTCGTCACCTCGGCCTCGGTCGCCGCCGCGGCGGCGGTCTCGTCGGTCATGCCGGTCTCGGTGTTGCGCGTGTCACTCATCGTGGTCAGAACTCTCGAACATCATGTGAAACGGAATTGGCTGCGGGGGTCTGCCCCCCGAACCGGAAGCGCGCGTGTTTCGCCCCGCCGAAATCGACGAGACGAAACATGCGCTATCCTCTGCCCGGCCGGACGGCTCCGGCCGGCGAAACGGGCGATGGTATCAGGACGAGGTCCGGATCCAGTCGGCCAGCTTGTTCTTCGGAGCGGCGCCGATCTGCGTCGACACCGGCTCGCCGTCCTTGAACAGGATCAGGGTCGGGATCGAGCGGACACCGTACTTCACCGCCATGTTCTGGTTCTCGTCGATGTTGAGCTTGGCGATCTTGACGCTTTCGCCCATCTCCTCGGAAATCTCCTCAAGAGCCGGGGCGATCATCTTGCAGGGACCGCACCACTCTGCCCAGAAATCGACGACGACCGTGCCGGAGGCCTTGAGAACGTCCAGCTCGAAGGATTCATCCGTGACGATAGTGGTGGCCATGTGTTGCCCTTTCCAAGTGGGAAGGCCGCCGCGCATCCCGTGATGCGCGCGCGCCCTTGTGTTGTGCAGAAAGTAGGAAGGCCGCCTGCCGGCGTCAAGCAAGCGTTCCCTCTCAGGCAGGGGAAAGGGCGGCCAGCGCGGCCTCCAGGCGCGCCGCGGGCAGTTCGACCAGCTTCGGGCCTGCGGTAAAGAGAAGCGCGGCGCGCACGACGCGCCCGGGATAGAGCCCGCCAAGCAGAGCGGAATAGACCGCAAGCTGCGTGACGTAGCTCTCGCCGACGGCATCCTGCGAGGCCGGCACCAGCCTGTCGGTCTTGAAGTCGACGAGAAGCACCTCTTCAGGCGTGACGCTGAGCCGGTCGATCTGGCCGGAAACCTCAACCTCGGTGCCGTCGGGTGCGGCGATACGACCGACAATCGGCACCTCCGCCCGTGCCGTCGGGTCGAAGACGGCGGCGAATTCCGGAGCCTCGAGAACACCGAGCGCCTCTTGCGCCAGCGTGGCCGCCGCATCCGCGAGGTCCTCCGGCAGATAGGCCGCGAGGTAGCGCAGGGCGGCGGCGCGGCGCGCGGCGGCTGGAAGATCCGGCAGCATCTGCAGCAGCCGGTGCAGGTGACGCCCCCGCTCGAGCGCCAGCGACGCCGGAACGCCTCCTCCCGCGGACACGCCCCATCCGGCCGAAGCGCGTGCCGCCTCGAGACGGGACACGGCGGCGATTGCCTGGGGCGCGTCCTTGGTCTCCATTTCCTCAAAAGCGGTCGAAGGGTTGAGCCGGCGCGGGCGCGGCACCGCCGCGACGGGCCGTGACAGCCAGTCGGGCGTGATCCCGCCGCCGCTCCCCGCGTCTTCGGCCGTGGAACCGGCCTCCCGGCCAAGCAGCGGCGGCGGGGTCACCCGCCCCTGCGCCTGCCAGATGCGACAGGGCGCGCCCGTCGCGGTCTCGCCGTCGCGCGCCGTCGGACCGAGCCCGGCGGAAACCAGCGCGTGCCAGCAGCCTTCCGCCTGACCGCGCGCCGGCGCCCAGCCGCAGACGACGAGCCGGTCCTTGGCCCGTGTCATCGCCACATACAGAAGCCGGCGATATTCCTCCTCCGCGGCCTCGCGCAATCCGTCGACGGCCTGCGCATGCCAGTCGGTGCGGTCCTTGGCAGCCGGCAGCCAGACGAGTGCTGGAGCGCGCGTTTCGCCGCGCGGATAGCTGACGAAGGGCTTGTCGTGCTGGGACGGCGCGGGCGCGCCGCCGCCGTCCACCAGCACCACCAGCGGCGCCTCGAGCCCCTTTGCGCCATGCACGGTCATGATGCGCACCACGCCGCGGGCTGCATTGAGCTCGCGCTTCACCTGGGTCGGTGCGGCAGCGAACCACGCCAGGAACCCCTCGAGCCCAGGCGTTCCCGTCTGCTCGAAACCGAGCGTCAGCGCCAGGAACTCGTCGAGGATGTCGTCGACCTCGTTTCCCAGCCGGGCGCGAAAGGCGCGTCGCCCACCATCGGCGCCGAGCAGCCTGGCATAGAACTCGAAGGGCGGCATGAAGTCGGCGCGCGCGCGCCAGTCTTCGATACGCTCGCGGATCGCGCCCCAGAAGGGATCGTCCTGCGAGCGGCGCAATATCGATTGCCACAGCGTACCGGACCGCCGGGTCGCCGGGTCGGGACGGGCGATGGCGAAGAGCTGCTCTTCCGAGATGCCGAAGAGCGGACCGCGCAGCACCGCCGCCAGCGACAGATCGTCCTCGGGCAGCAACAGGAAGCGGCCGAGCGCCACCAGATCGGCGACGGCGATATGCTCGTTGAGAAGCAACCTGTCGCTGCCGGCGACAGGCACGCCCGCCTGCTTCAGCGCCCGGGTCAGCGCGTCGACGAAGGGCCCGCGCTTGCGCACCAGAACCAGCACGTCGCCGGGATCCGCCTCGCGCCTCTTCCACCACGCATCAATGGTCTCGGCAAGCCGGGAAGCCAGCCGGGAGACGGGGCTTGCCGCCGACAACCGGTCAAGCGGGGCAGTCCAGTCGTCCGGCTCGGCAAGCGTCTCTGTCTGCTCCGGGCTCCAGATCTCGACCATGCCGGGCTCGTTGCGCCGGATCGCCTCGTGCACGGGGGCCCCCTCGTCCTGCGACAACCCCTTGTGCGCGGCGGGCTCGGCGAAGACCAGGTCGACGGCGGAGAGCACGTCGGGACGGGAGCGAAAGGAGAGCGTCAGCTCCAGACGCGAGAAGTTTCGCTCCGCCTCCTCGGCGCGGCGCGCGAAATGGCGTCGCATCTCGGCGAAATAGGCCGGAACCGCGCCCTGGAAGGAGTAGATCGACTGTTTTTCGTCGCCAACCGCGAAGAGCGTGCGCAGGCGCGGGTTGGATGTTTCGCCGGCGAAGAATTCCTCCGCCAGCGCCCTGACAACCTGCCACTGCTGCGGGCTGGTGTCCTGCGCCTCGTCGACGAGGATATGATCGAGCCCCTGGTCGAGCTTGTACTGCACCCACAACGCCGCGTCGGAACGGGCCAGGAGATTGGCCGTGCGGATGATCAGGTCCTCGAAGTCCATCAGGCCGCGCCGCGTCTTCTCGCCCTCATAGGCATCGAGCATGGCGTCGGCGAGGCGCAATGCGGCCTCCGTTCCAGCCAGTGCATAGGCGGCGCGCCAGCGTTCCAGCAACCGCTCGAGGCGGGCCTGTTCCGCCGCAAGATCCTCGGCAAGCTCGGGGTTGGCGCTGGCCACCGCCTTGCCGGCAAGGCTCTTGGTCGGCGTCAGCTTGGCCGTGAAGAAGGCGGCAAGCCAGGTCGCCCGCCAGCTCGAAAAATCCTCCGCGACGATGCCGGCGCGCAGCTTCTGCGCCCGGGCGACGTCATTCGCCCCACCCGTGGCAAGCAGATCGGCATAGTGCGCGGCGCGGGTCGCGTCGAACACCGTCTCGCCGCGCATGCGCCACTCGACATCGGCGAGCGTCTCGTCGGGGTCAAGGCCGAAGCCACGCCGCAGCTCGCGCAGGCCCTCCTGCAGCGACCCCGCCTCGACAAGCCACGCGCGCAGGTCGTTGCGCCGCGAGACGAGCTCGGCGAGCACCTCCTCCACCGACTTGTCGGCCATCTCTGAAATCAGGAAGCCGAGCGCCCGGCCGAAGGGGCTTTGCGGATCGCGCTCCGCCGCGCCCATCACCTTCGCCCGCGCCGTCGCGAGCAGTTCCGCCGCCTGCCGGTCGTCAAGCACGCTGAAATGGCCGGCGACATTCGCCTCGAGGGGAAACTGGTGGAGCAACGCCTCGCAGAAGGCATGGATGGTCTGAATCTTCAGCCCGCCCGGGGTCTCCAGCGCGGTGGCGAAGAGGTGGCGGGCGCGCGCGAGGCGCGCTGCATCCGGCGTCTCCCCCTCGATCTCGGCAATCTCGTCGGCAAGCGCGGCATCATCGAGCGCGGTCCAGGCGCCAAGCGTGTCAAAGACGCGGGTCGCCATCTCGGCGGCGGCGGCCTTGGTGAAGGTCAGGCAGAGGATGCGCGAGGGTGCCGTGCCGGCCAGCAGCAGGCGGATCACCCGCCGCGACAGGACGAAGGTCTTGCCCGAGCCGGCATTGGCGCTCACCCAGGCGGACCGCCTGGGGTCGGCGGCAAGCGCCTGACGCTCACGGGTGGCCTGGGGAACCTCGATATGGCTCATGCCTCGTCCTCCCCGCCGAGCGCCCATTCGCGTACCCGCGCCAGATGGTCGTAGCGCCCGTTCATATCTCCCTCCGTCATAACCCTTGCGCGAGAGAGATAGCCGCGCTCGGGGTTCTCGTAGACAGCGAGAAGCGCGCGCGTGCGTGCCAGCGCCTCATCGGCGAAGTCCTCCAGCGTCACGCCCTTCGCCGGCCCGCGCGCCCCCTCCTCGATCGGATCGCGACCGCCGGAAAGACGCAGGTAGAGAAGCTCGGAAACCGGCAGTCCGGAGCCGACCTCGGCGAAACCGCCCTCCTTCGCCATCGCCGCCTCCAGCGGCAACTGCGGGGCAAGCAGCGCGGCAACCTGGCCGATGCTCGGCATCCGGCCGGTCTTGTAGTCGACAATGGACAGCGTGCCATCCTGCATCCGGTCGATGCGGTCGGCACGGCCGCTCAGGGTGATCCGCCGTCCCGGCGCCAGATCGATCTCCAGCGCGCCGGCGATCTCGAGATAACGCTCGTCCACCTGCTTCGCGCGTTCCGCCTCGAACCGCACGAAGGCGTCGGCAATCCGCACGAAGCGCAACCACCATACGGCGCGGATCGCCGGAAAGGCCTCGAGCGGAGCAAAGCGGCGGCGGCCGATCTCGACGAGATGATCATGGGCCGCCTCGTCGAAGGGGCCCGTCCAGCCGGCAAGGAACTCGGCCAGGCAATCGTGGATGATCGTGCCCTTTTCCGCCGCTCCCGGATCGCCGCCGATGGGGTCGACCGGATCAAGACCGAGCACCCGGCGCGCATAGACCGCATAGGGGTCGCGGATCAGCGTCTCCACTTCGGTGACGGAAATGCGCGGCGGGCGGGCCGCGACGGGCGGCTTCGGCTCGGGCCGTTCCGCGGGCTTCGGCGGACCGGTGACGTCGAGCATGGCCGTCAGCGCCTTGAGCGCGTCGCCGCGCGCCATCATCGCCTGTGTCACGTCCTTGCCGAGCAGCGTGGTCAGGCGCAACAGCCAGCGCGAGGGCACGGTCGGGGCACCATCGGCGCGCTCGGCGCGCGACAGGATCACCTCGCGTGCGCCCAGCCCCTGGGTGAAATCATGGGCAGCACCGCCGATGCGGCGTTCGGGAGGATCAAGACCGAGCCCACCCTTCATCGGCCGGCTGAGCCAGGGGTCGTTGCGCGTCGATTGCGGCCAGGTGCCCTCGTTGAGCCCACCGAGAACCATCACGTCGTAAGCCTGGAGACGCGCCTCCATCGGACCGAGGATGGCGATGCGCGGATCGCCGGGCAACCGGCGGCGGATGTTGATGCCGGAGACGAGTGCCTGGAACACCGCCGGCCAGTCCCGGGCCGGCACGCACAGCCCCGCCGGATCGGCGGCGAACATTTCGGCGAAGGCGGCGGCAAGCCCCTCCCCCGCCTCGCCGGCATAGAGTTCGGGGGCCTCGCCGGTCTCGTCGCGGGCGAGCGCGACGAGAACCGCCTCATGGGCCGCGACCAGCGCGGTGACCTCGATCGCGCCCTCCGCCTCACCCAGTTCCTCCAGCGGCTTCAGCGCCTCGCCGAGGCGGGCGACGAGGCCGAGCACCGCTTCCCAGTCATCGGCGTGGATCTCCTTCCAGCGCGGCATCGGCCCGGCTTCCTCGGAAACCGCGATGTCGCGCGCCGCCGCGACGGCACGCAGCAGACCCTCGCTGCCGGCGCGGGCGCGCGGCCCGCGAAGCACCGCGCGCTCCAGCGCCCGGGCAGCCGCGCGAATTTCCTTTGCCGGCAAACCGAGGCGGGCGAGCGGGTGCTTCAGCAGCGCCAGCAGCGCCACCGGCTCCAGTCCGCCAAGGGCCAGATCGGCGGCGAGACGGGCCAGCACGCCTGGCGCGGTCTGGTCGAGCGGGCGACCGGCGCTGTCGTCAGCCTGGATGCCCCATCGCGCCAGTTCCACGGCAACGCGGCGGGCCAGAGTCCGGTCGGGGGTGACAAGGGCAGCGGTCTTTTCCTGCTCCACCGCGCGGCGCAGCGCGACAGCGACGCACAGCGCCTCGTCCGCCTCGTTGCGCGCGGCAAGCAGTCCCACATCGGCAAAAGCCGCCAGGCGGTCGGCCTGCGGATACCGGATGGCGACCAGCGGCCATTCATCCGTCGTCTCGGCCGGGCGCAGCGCCTCGCCGACAAGCCTGTCGCGCAAGGCAAGAGCGGGATCACCACCGGTAACCAGCTCACGCACATCCTCCGGCGCGCACCCAAGGGCGGCCAGCAGCCGCAGCATGCCATGCTGCGGGTGGCTTGGCGTTCCGGTCTCGCCGCCCGCCGCGAGAATGGCGTTGCGCGCGCGCTGGTCGAGCCCCTGGTCGAAGCCCGGCAGCACGATGGCCCCTTGCGGGAGAGCGGCGACGGCGGCGAGCAGATCGGCCGTCGCCGGGATGGAGCCGGTCGTGCCGGCGACAATGACCGGCCCCTTCGGCGGATCGGCGCGCAGGCGGGCAGCCTCGCGACGGATCAACGCCGAGCGGCGCGCCTTCGGGTCCATCGCGCCGCGCCCTTCGAGATAAGCCGGCCAGTGCTCCATGGCGATCTTGAGGAAATCCAGCGTGATCTGCCAATAGCGGGCAAAATCTTCCGGCACGAGCCGCCCCAGCCCGGCCCAGGAGATCTCCTCCGTCTCGACCTCGTCCATCAGCGCGATCAGGTCGCCGGCAAGCCAGGCGGCATCGGCGGCGGAGGCAGGCGCGCGCAGAACCGCGCCGGGCGGCAGCCCCAGCACGTCGCGGCGCAAGGCGCCTTCCCAAGCGTCGACCAGGCGGGTCATCGCCATGCGCCGCTCCATTTCCGGCAAAGCCGGCGGCAGGCCGTCGACGGCCGGGCCGGAACCCAGGAGAAGGGCATCTTCCTCCACGTCGCCAAGCGGGCGGATCACCGGCAGCAATGCCGCCCTGCCACCAAGGCGCTTCTGCAGCAGCGCGGGCAGGCTGCGCGCGGCGCGGCGGGTCGGCACGTAGAGCGTGACGCCGGCAAGCGCCAGCGGGTCCTCGTGCGGCACGAACCCCTCGATCAGTCGGCCTTCCAGCAGCGCATCGACCAGCGCCGGCAGAAAGGGCGTCGAGGGCGGCAGCGTGAAGACATTCGGCGAGACGGTCATGGCATGGGATCCGGCAGGAAACGGGGAGGCGCGGGCAAGCACGCGGAACGACCGCGGGGCGGCGGAGCGGGCAGGCGGCGGAGCGGGCAGGCGGCGGAGCCGTCAGCGCGCCGTATCGGCGATGGCGCGTTCCGCGTCGACGACCGCCTGCGGCGTGCCCACATGAAGCCAGGTGCCGGCCATCGGCACACCGTAGAGCCTGCCGGCGGCAATCGCCACGTCGAAGAGCCGGTTGAGCGAAAAGGCCCCCTGCGGCGCATCCGTGAAGAGGCGCGGATGCAGGATCGCCGCGCCTGCATAGGCGAAGGGCGCCTCGGCGCGCGCGCCGCGCCGGACAAGCCGCCCCACCTCGTCGCGGAAGAAGTCGCCGGCTCCATCAAAGCCGACCGCCCGGCTGCGTTCGGCGAGCAGCAGGAGCGCATCCATCTCGCCATCGTCCCAAAGCGCGCGAAGACTGTCGAGCGCCGGCGTCTCGCCCTCGATCCAGGTGCTGTCGGAGTTGAGCAGGAAGAACGGCGCTTCGCCCAGAAGCGGCAAGGCCCTTAAGATTCCGCCACCGGTTTCCAGAAGCTCGGCGCGTTCGTCGGAGATCTCCGGTCTTGGCGTACCCTGCCAGCCGGCCACATGCGCCTCCACCTGGTCGGCAAGGTAGTGCACGTTGACAACACAGACGTCGACATCGGCGACGGCGAGCTTGTCGCGAGCCCTGTCGAGCAACGAGCGCCCGGCGACCTCGATCAGCGGCTTGGGGCGCGTGTCGGTGAGCGGACGCATGCGCGTGCCAAGCCCGGCGGAAAGCACGATCGCCCGGGTCGGATGGCTGGCCAAGTCTGCCTCCCTTTCGTTGTGTCGTCAGTTCCGGCCCGGCGCGAGCAGGGCGGCCATTTCCTCGTCTACACCCGCGAACCAGCGGCGCAGCGGCGCAAGCGCGGGGTCGTCGAGCGCACGGGCGAGATAGTCGCGCACGCGCGGCAGGTGAGCGAGATACTGCGGCTTGCCGTCCCGCCGGTCGAGGCGCACGAAGACGCCGAGGATCTTTGTCGCCCGCTGCGCGGCCATGACCGCGTAGTCATGCCGGAAGCCGGCCGCGTCGAAGCCCGCGTCGCATGCCTGCCGCCGTGCGACGTAGCGTGCGACCAACGCGGCCTCCAGATCTCTTGGCACGGTGACGCGCGCGTCCATCGCCAGCGAGGCGACGTCATAGGCATCCGGGCCGATCACCGTGTCCTGGGTGTCGACGATGCCGATCCGGTCGGTTCCCTGCCTGTCGCCGCGCCAGATCAGGTTCGGCGAATGATAGTCGCGCAGGACCCAGGTCTGCGGACGGGCCTGCGCGGCCGCAAGCAGCGGCCTCCACAGGGCATGGAACTCCGCGCGCAGCGCCTGCGTCACCTCGACGCCGGCGGCCGGCAGATACCAGTCGGGATAGAGATCCGCCTCCGTCAGGAAGGCATCCATGTCGAAATGCGGGAGCCGGTAGCTCTCGCCACCACCGATGCCGGCGGGCAGCGGCAGCACCTCTTGCGGCGGGGCGGCATGCAGGTCTGCCAGCACATCCATCGCCGCCGCATAGCGCTGCGGGTCGGGGCGGCCGTCGACGAGCACGCCGTCGCGCCCGAGATCCTCCTGCAGCACCAGACCGGCGTCGAGATCGGCGGCAAGCAGCGCCGGGGCGGCAAGGCCGCGCGCGCGCAGCGCCTCGCAGACCGCCGCCACCGCGTCGATGGTGTCCGGCAGATGCACGATCTCGGCGTAGCTGAGGCCGTCGCGCAACGGCGGCGAAGACGGTCGGGCCGCCGGATCGGCGTTCATCAGGATCGCGCTGCGTCCCTCTTGCGTGATCACCTCGTAGCGGCGCGGCGAGGCATCGCCCTGGAAGTAGCGCCGGCGCGCCAGGCCGAACCCAGCCTTGGCGAGAAGCGCGCGGATGGCCAGGGTCCGCACGATGCGCCCGCCCCAGGTCCCGCTTTCCCAGGACAACTGCACCTGGCGGGCGTCGTCGCCCTCCCCGGCCGGAGCTATCCTTACCACCAGCCGGCTGGCGGGAATGTGATCGGGCGCACGCTCCGGCCATTCAACCAGTGCCGCACCCGTCTCCAGCATGTCGTCGAGCCCAAGCTCGTCGGCCTCTTGCGGATCTTCCAGGCGGTAGAGATCAAGATGGGCAACGGGAAAGCGGCGCAGGGCATAGCCCTGCACCAGCGTGAAGGTCGGGCTCGGCACCTCGAGCGCGTCGTCATCGGCCAGCGCGCGCAGCAGGGCGCGGGCGAGGGTCGACTTGCCGGCGCCCAGATCGCCGACGAGGCAGAGGCAATCGCCGGGCGCGAGCACCATCGCCAGGTCCTCGGCGAGACGACAGGTCGCCGCCTCGTCGCAACAGGTGAGGGAAATCTCGCCGGCGCCGTTCACGCTCGGCCCGGACGCCTGGGAGGGACGCGGCGGCTGCTGCATGTCGCTCAGCTATTCGGCGGCGTGCTGGATGGCTTCGGGGGAGACGGGAAATCGGCAGACGACACGCGTGCCGACCCCCTCTTCCGACTCGATGTCGACCGCGCCGCCATGCAGCTCGACGAAGCTCTTGACGATGGACAGTCCGAGCCCGGCTCCGCGCCGCCGCGATCCGGCGTCGCGGCCGACGAACCTGGCAAAGACCTGGTCGAGCATGTCTTCGGGAATGCCGCAGCCATGATCGCGGACCATGAACTCCAGCGTCCCGTTCTCGCGCGTGCAGGCGACATCGATGGCCCCGCCGACATCGGAGAAGCGCAATGCGTTGGAGAGCAGATTGAACAGCACCTGGCGCAGGCGTCTTTCGTCGGCCTCGATCACGCCGACATTCGGCGCGATGTCGAGGTTGAGCGAGATGCCGCTGTCGGCCAGCCGGTCCTTGAGCCCCTCGACCGCCGCCTGCACGGTGCGGGCAACGTCGACCGAGGAAACGTCAAGCTCCATGATGCCGGCATCGATCGTGGCGAGGTCGAGAATGTCGTTGATGATGGCCAGCAGCGCCGAGGACGACGACAGGATGTAGTCGACATATTCGCTCTGCTTCGTCGTCAGCGGCCCGAACTTCGGATCGGACAGGAGCTGGGCGAAGCCGATGATGTTGGTCAGCGGCGAACGCAACTCATACGAAACATGCTGGATGAAGGCGTTCTTGAGCTGGTCGGCCTGTTCCAGAGCCTCGTTCTTGTCCAGCAGCGCGCGCTCGATATTCACCGAGTCCGTCACATTGACGAAGGTCACCAGCGTGCCGCCATCGGGCAGCGGCACCGTGGCGTAGTCAATCGCCTCGCCATTCTCGCGATCCATCCGGCCGAACACCGGCTCGCGGTTGTCGGCAAGGCTCGTCACCGCCGTGACAAGGCGCTTCCAGGTCTCCGCCTCGTCTGGCTCCAGCATCGGCTGGTCGACGATGCGGGTGATATGCGGGCTGTCGCCGAGCCGCTCGTCGGCGAGGCTCCAGATCCGCTCGAAAGCCGGGTTCCACAAACGCAGGCGTCCGTCGGAGCCGAACACGGCGACCGCCTCGGACAGATTGTCGAGCGTTTCGCCCTGAACACGGATCAGCGAATTGTAGCGGCTCTCCAGGTCGAGCCGCTCGGTGACATTCTCGTAGATGTAGGTGACACCGCCCTGCGGGTGCGGGTTGGCGATGACGCGCAGCGTGCGCCCGTCCGGCAGATGCCACCAGAACTCGCGCGGTTCGAGCGAGGTGTAGCTCTCCAGCAGCTTGTTGCGCCAGCCGCGATAGTCCGCCTGCTCGGGCAGCTTGCGCGCCGCGCGCAGCGCATCGAGAAGCGCTCCATCGGTCGGCATCTGCTCGAGGAAGTTTGAATCGAGGTCCCACAGCGCCCGGAAGGCGGCATTGTAGAACTGCAGCCTGCGGTCGGCGCCATAAATGGCAACGGCGGTGGCGAGCTGGTCGAGGGTGCGGGCGTGGAAATCGATGGTGCGGCCAAGCTCCTGGCGCACGTTCTCCAGTTCGCTGACATCGACGGCGATGCCGCCGGCGGCATTGTCGGCGACCAGATGGGTGACATCGAAGATCCGCCGCGCGCCGGCGGCGACGATGGGCATGCGCGCCCGCGCAAAGCCGTCTCCGCCGCGTCCCTTCTCGATGATGCCGCGCCCCTTCTCGTCGAGGAACTCGGTGCCCGTTTCAATCGCGGTCTCGGGATCGGCGACTTCAACCGCTCGCGCATAGGCGGCGTTGACCCAGACCAGCGCGCCATCGTCGTCGCGCAGCCACGCCGGCCCGGCAAAGCCGTCCAGCATGGCCCGCATCATCGCCAGTTCGCGCGTCTGGGCGTCGTGCCGGCTGGCAAGCAAGGCGTGGGTCTTGCGCTCGCCGGTCAGGTCGCGCAGGCGCAACATCGGCGCGCTGGCGGCAACGCGGCCGCGCACCTCGACCAGTCCGCCGGCGCTCGTCGTCACCACGAGATGGAAGGGCTCGCCTTCCTTGCGCAGCCGCGCCACCGCATGGTCGAGCATGGCGGCGGGCTTGGAGTCGAGCCAGGTGCCGAAGGCGAGCAGACGCGAGGCGGAGCGGGGAACGCCGGAATTCTCGTCGAGCACGCCGGCAACCATCGGCTCGGCGTCGTCATGCCAGACGACGATGCGCTGATCGTCGGAGGCGATGAGGCTCTCCAGCCGGTCGACGCGCGCGGCAAGCCGGGCGCCGGTCTCGCGCGCTTGTGCAAGTGCGGCTGCCGAAGCACGGTTGCGGCGCATCAGTGCGACGGTGGCGGTAACGGCAAAGGCGACGGCACCGCCGATGGCGGCGATCCATACGACTTTCTCGGCATCGACGGGCGAAAGGGAAAAGGCCGTCCCGAGCGCGCTGCTCTCATGAGCGGAGGCGCTCGCGGACACGGACACCAGAGCCGCCAATGCGGAACCGGACCGCAAAAGCGATTTCAGACTCCCGTTCCGCCACGCGCGATTACCACACGCGTGTTGCAAGCCGTCCCCCGGCATTCGCTCGATCCTTTACCGCCGCATTTTGGCCGAAACGGCCCACCGGATCAGTTCTGCCTCACGAACCGACCGATTCGCAAAGACCATAGCGCAAAGCCGAATCGCGAAGAAGAGTGCGTTACCGAAAAGTAAACGGGGGCCGTGTCATCCACAGCCCCCGTCAACAGGTCAGCTATCGGGCGAAACGCGCCGGAAACGGCGCGTCAGCGCGATCAGTAGCGGTAGTGTTCCGGCTTGAACGGCCCGGAGACCGGGACACCGATGTAGTCGGCCTGCTCCTTGCTGAGCTCGGAGAGCTCGACGCCGAGCTTGGCGAGATGGAGACGCGCAACGCGCTCGTCGAGGTGCTTCGGCAGCACGTAGACGTCCTTCTCGTACTTCTCCGTGCGCGTCCACAGCTCGATCTGGGCAAGCACCTGGTTGGTGAAGCTCGCCGACATGACGAAGCTCGGGTGACCGGTGGCATTGCCGAGGTTGAGCAGACGCCCCTCGGAGAGAAGGATCATGCGCTTGCCGTCAGGGAACTCGACCATGTCGACCTGCGGCTTGACGTTGGTCCACTTGTAGTTCTTCAGCGCCTCGACCTGGATCTCATTGTCGAAGTGGCCGATGTTGCCGACGATCGCCATGTCCTTGAGAAGGCGCATGTGCTCGAGCGTCACGACGTCCTTGTTGCCGGTCGTGGTGATGACGATGTCGGCGGTCGGAGCGGCCGTCTCGAGCGTCACGACCTCGAAGCCGTCCATGGCGGCCTGCAGGGCGCAGATCGGGTCGACTTCGGTGACGCGCACGCGCGCACCGGCGCCGCTGAGGCTGGCTGCGGAGCCCTTGCCCACATCGCCGTAGCCGCACACGACGGCGACCTTGCCGGCCATCATCACGTCGGTGCCGCGACGGATGCCGTCGACCAGGCTTTCCTTGCAGCCGTACTTGTTGTCGAACTTCGACTTGGTGACGCTGTCGTTGACGTTGATCGCCGGGAACGGCAGCAGGCCCTTGGCCTTGAGCTGGTACAGACGGTTGACGCCCGTCGTCGTCTCCTCGGAGACGCCCTTGATGTCGTCGCGCTGGCGGGTGAACCAGCCAGGGCTCGCGGCAAGGCGCTTGCGGATCTGGGCGAAGAGAACCTTCTCCTCCTCGGAGCCCGGATTGGAAAGAACGTCCTCGCCCGCCTCGGCGCGCGCGCCAAGCAGGATGTACATGGTGGCGTCACCACCGTCGTCGAGGATCAGGTTCGCCGTGCCTTCCTTGAACTGGAAGATGCGGTCGGCATAGTCCCAGTATTCCTCAAGGGTCTCACCCTTCTCGGCGAACACCGGAATGCCGGCGGCCGCGATCGCGGATGCCGCATGGTCCTGCGTCGAGAAGATGTTGCAGGACGCCCAGCGCACCTCGGCGCCGAGCGCGACGAGCGTCTCGATCAGCACGGCCGTCTGGATGGTCATGTGCAGCGAGCCGGCAATGCGCGCGCCCTTGAGCGGCTTCTTCTCGCCAAACTCTTCGCGGCAGGCCATCAGGCCGGGCATCTCGGTCTCGGCGATATCGATCTCCTTGCGACCGTAGTCGGCGAGAGAGATATCCTTGACGTAGTAATCGGTTGCGGTGCTCATCGGTGTCGTTCGCTCGCTTTTCGTTGAACGTCGTGGTTCGCTGGGCCATTCGCCCCCGCCACGGATCCCCCGACCCGCAGGCGGCAATCTTGCGGCGCATCATCCAGCTCCAGGGCGGACGGCTGCGCCTGACACCGGCCAGAACGAAACATGGTCCGGCCGGCGCCGGAACCCCGACAGGCTTATAAGCCGGGATGCGATACAAAGCAATAAGGATATAAAGATTTCTTTATGTCCTACTTGCCGAACTGTCCCGAACCGGTCCGGCCACGTCGATCCGATTCCCGTCGGGATCCGCGAAGACGAAGGCCCGCAGGCCGTAGTCGTGGGTTCTCAATCCCTTCAGGATGCGCAGGCCGAAGGAGCGCACCAGGGCGTGCAGGGCATCGACATCCCCGACCATCATGTGCGCGACGGCAAAGGCCGGCGGCTTGTGCCCGGGCTGGAGCGTCAGGTGCACTTCGGCATCATCGCGTTTCAGAATGACGAAGCCGACCGGGTCGCCATTCTGGAAAACACGCTCGAAGCCGAGGCCGTGCTCGTAGAAGGCCAGCGCGCGGGCCATGTCGGACACGGGAAGGGTCGCCGCAATCCGCCCGAACCGGGTGGATGTGAGTGCGGTCGCAAGGTCTGTTGAAGTCATGCAAGGGCCCGATAATGGGCCGGACCATCGGCGGCGGGATACAGTGATCCGGCTCGTCCGCAGCCCGGATAATGCGCGGCTCGGCGCGCAATGACATTCGGGACGGTGCCCGGCGCGACCCTAGCAGTCTCTCAAAGCGCTGTTCAAGGGCCAGCATCGCAAGCCCCAGGGCATCACCAGGATATCGAAGAAGGAGCCAAGGCGTGGGGCGCGTGGTCAGTCGGTCTCGCCGAAGCCGCCTTCGACCAGTTCGGCGATCGCGGCAAGCGCCGCATCGGCCTCGCGGCCGGAGGCGCTGACACGAATGCAGCAGCCCGGACTGGCGGCAAGCATCATCAGACCCATGATCGAGGTGCCGCCGACGGACTGCCCGTCCCTGGTGACGGTCACCTGGGCATCGAAGGTTTCGACCAGCTTGACGAGCTTGGCGGAAGCACGCGCGTGCAAGCCCCGTCGGTTGACGATGACGAGTTCGCGGTCGGGTGTTTCGGTTGCGGCTTGGGGCATCTTCCTGTCTCGTTCAGCCGTGACCGGACAGAACCTGGCTCGCGACGGAAATGTACTTCTGACCGGCCTTGCGAGCTTCCTCCACGGCGGCAGCGACCGCGCTGTCGGCACGCACGCTGGCGAGCTTGATCAGCATCGGCAGGTTCACGCCCGCGATGACCTCGATCTGGGTCCCGTCCATCACCGAGATCGCGAGGTTGGACGGGGTGCCGCCGAACATGTCGGTGAGAAGCACAACGCCCTGGCCGTCGTTGACCTCCTCGACAGCGGCGAGAATGTCCTGGCGGCGCTGCTCCATGTCGTCGTCCGGGCCGATGCAGATCGTCGCGATCTGCTCTTGCGGTCCCACGACATGCTCCAGTGCCGACTTGAACTCTTCCGCCAGGCGCCCGTGAGTGACGAGTACGAGTCCGATCATGCCCTGTCCGTCATTGTTTATTTTCACGCCGGGTTTGTTTTCACGCCGGCCGCGCTGCCCCCCGGCGACCGGACGAGCGGCTCTGCATTTGTTTACGCAAAACCGAACCGACCGGACCATTCGCTGGCCGGGCGCCCAATGTCCGCAAGCCTGCATTGCAGTGCAAGGAAAATCGGCGCGTTCTGCATGGTTTTTCGCCAGATGGCGCCAAAGTGCACCGCAAAGCGCTTGCCGATCAAAGCCTTGACAGAATTGTCAGGGCGACGCCAGCTGGATCCGATGCCGGAAACACCAGCCGCGCGAGGCGAATGCCGAGAATTTCCGCCGAAAGGTCGTCCGGCGGCGGAAGGCGCTCGATGTCCTGCGCGGGCAGCAGGTCGACGACGAGCCGCAGCACCGCGGCACGCTCCGCGACAATGGGCACGATGCCCTCGCCACGCCGTTCCCAAAGGCCGGCGAGCGCTTCCGGCGCGGCCGCCAGAAGCCGGCCCGCACCGGTGCGGAGCACCACCCTGTCGTCGGCCACATGAGCGGCGAAGCGCCCGCGCCCGCGTGCCGCGCTGACCAGCAGGTCGGCAATCCGGGACTTGCCCGCCCCCGAGGCGCCGCGCAGCAGCACGCCCGAGGCGCCGATGAGGACGCAGGTGCCGTGCACGCTGACGGGCGGAGCGCCCGGCTTGCTCACGACTTCCTCTCCGCCGGCAGCGTCACCGTGAAGCGGGCGCCCAGCACCCTCGCCTCTCCCGTGTCCGGGTCGGTCTCCTCCCGGTTCTCGACCGAGATCGTGCCGCGGTGGGCCTCGACGATCTGGCGTGAGATCGACAGGCCGAGGCCGGAATTGTTGCCGAAGCCCTCCGCCTCCGGCCGGTCGGTATAGAAGCGCTCGAAGATGCGGTCGCGCAGGTCCTCGCGGATGCCCGGCCCCTGATCATCGACCGTGATGATCACCGCATCGGCCGTGCGCGCCGCCGAGATCACCACCTTGCCGCCCTCCGGCGAGAAGGAGCGGGCGTTGTCGACCAGATTGTTGACGACCTGCGCCAGACGGCTGTCGTGGCCGAGCACCCGGTAGGGATGATCGCGGCGCGAGGGCTTGATCACCACCTCGACGCGGGCCGCCGAAGCATCGGCGCGCTCATTGGCGAAATCGCTGACGGTGCGCAGCAGCGTCGCCACGTCGACCGGGCCGGCGTCGGCCCGCGCCAGCTCGGCGTCGAGCCGCGAGGCGTCGGAAATGTCGGTGATCAGCCGGTCGAGCCGGCGCACGTCGTGCTGGATCACCTCCATCAGCCGGGCCTGTGCCTCCGGCTTGCGGGCAAGCGGCAGGGTTTCCACCGCGCTGCGCAGCGAGGTGAGCGGGTTTTTCAGCTCGTGCGCCACGTCGGCGGCGAAGGATTCGATCGCGTCCATGCGGTTGTAGAGCGCATTGGTCATGTCGCGCAGGGCCCGCGCCAGATGGCCGATCTCGTCGCGGCGCTCGGAAAACTGCGGGATCTCCTCGCGCGATTTGATGCCCCGGCGCACCCGTTCGGCCGCGGCGGCGAGACGGCGCACCGGGCCGGCAATGGTGCCGGCGAGCAGGATCGAGAGCACCATGGTCACGGTCGCCGCCACCAGGAAGACGCGGACGATGGCGACGCGCTCGGCGCGCACGATGGCGTCGATATCACCGCCCTGGGTAGACAGCAGCAGCGAGCCGAGCACGGCGCGGAAGCGCTGAACCGGCACGGCGACCGAAACGATGAGCTCGCCGCGCGGCGAGACGCGCACGACACTGGCCGGCGACCCGGCGAGCGCCGCCTCGACCTCGGGATAGGCGCGGCCGTTGCCCGCGCCGATCTCCTCGTAGAGCGGCAGGTCGCCACGCCGGAACCACAGCTTCACGTCGGCCCAGAAGCGGTCCCAGATGCCCGGCTCCTCCGCCGTCGGCGGCGGCAGGTCGAAGCGCAGGATCTGGCCGCGTGCGTAGAGATGGCGCGAATCGAGGATCAGGATGCCCTCGGGATCGTAGATCCGCGCGCGTGTGCGCGTCGGCGAGATCAACCGCCGCAGGACCGGCGCGACGCGCTCCGGGTTGATCGGGAAGTCGGTCAGCCGGCCGGAGTCCGTCGGCGAGATGCTTTCGCCCGCCTGAAGCTGGAGCAACTGCTCGGGATCGACCATCAGCCCGTCGGTCTCGACGGTCGCGGAGGCCGCGATGGCCCCGGCGATGATCTCGCCCTGGGTGAGCAGGCTCTGCACGCGCGCGTCGATCAGGCCGGCGCGGAACTGGTTGAGATAGAGGATGCCGCCGACCATGGCGCACAGGCCGGCAAGATTGAGCACGAGGATGCGCCGGGTCAGCGAGGAGGTCAGATAGGGACCGAGCAGCCCGCCGATGCGGCCGAGGAGGCGGCGGCGGACGCGGCGGCTGCCGAGCGTCCTGAGCGCGGCCGGGCGTTCGCCGGAGGCAGGCGCCGTCGTCGCCCGCGCCCGACCGTCGCCGCCCGCATCTGTCTCAGAATCGGCCGTCATTCGCGCTCTTCTCTGGCACACTCGCATCATGCCCGCGCGCGGCGCGCGGGCGAGACCTGCCGGCGAGGCCCGCCGGACGGCGCGGTTCAGCCTTCGCGGAACCGGTAGCCGACGCCGTAGAGGGTCTCGATCATGTCGAAACTGTCGTCGACGATCTTGAACTTCTTGCGCAGCCGCTTGATGTGGCTGTCGATGGTGCGGTCGTCGACATAGACCTGGTCGTCATAGGCGGCGTCCATCAGCGCGTTGCGGCTCTTGACGACGCCCGGGCGCTGCGCGAGCGCATAGAGGATCAGGAACTCGGTGACCGTGAGGGTGACCGGCTGCCCTTTCCACATGGAGGTATGGCGCTCCTGGTCCATGACCAGGTCGCCACGCTCGAGAAGCTTGTCGCTTTCCGGCTTCACCGCGGCCGCGTCGCGCGGCTGGACCCGCCGCAGCACCGCCTTGACCCGCTCGACCAGCAGACGCTGGGAGAAGGGTTTGCGGATGAAGTCGTCGGCGCCCATCTTGAGGCCGAACAGCTCGTCGATCTCGTCGTCCTTCGACGTCAGGAAGATCACCGGCAGGTCGGACTTCTGGCGCAGCCGCCGCAGCAGCTCCATGCCGTCCATGCGCGGCATCTTGATGTCGAAGATCGCAAGGTCGGGCGGATCCGTGATCAGCCTGTCGAGTGCGGAAGATCCGTCCGTATAGGTAAAGACGCGATAGCCCTCGCTTTCCAGCGCGATCGAAACGGAAGTCAGAATATTGCGGTCGTCATCAACTAGCGCGATCGTCGGCATGGTCCCGGCCGGGCCCCCATTCATCTGTCAGTAAGCGGTGTATCAGGCTTGGCGTTGCAATTGCGCATAAATTATGGCGAGCACAAGGGCTGACAAGTGCCGAAGGAACATCTCACGGCCGAGATCGCCGTCCCTTGCGTCCGGCGGCTTCCTCTTTTCAGCCGCCGTCCGCGCCCGCTGCGAGGCCTCCCCGCCGGCCGCAGATGAAATGAATATTCCACGCAAGCCGGCTTCCCGATCCGATTAGTTTTCCAAGTAAAATAATACCTGCAAGGATAATCCGGCACTAAATCGATTTAAGGCACCCTTCGACAGCTTCGTTTCGCTTGTTGAAAGAAATCCCATCCACTAGGTTCGCCTTGCTCAAAACGAAGATGGACAGCGTTGTCTTGCCACATCCGGAACGGCCATGCCGTGCGGAGGGGTCAACGCACTCCGGGCGATCTCGCGTCCGGCAGAAACCGGACGACCTCGCGTCCGGAAGAACATGCAAACGCATCATCGGCGAAGCGAACAGGGATCCAGGAAACATGGCGGACAAGGGCGTAGGGCAGCAGTCGGCTCCCGTTGACACGGGCGGGCTGACGGGGCTCGGCGAGCTTCATCACAATCTCACGGCACCTGCGCTCTATGAGCATGCCCTGAGCCGGGGCGAGGGCGAGCTTGCCGCCGGCGGCGCGCTCGTCGTCGAAACCGGCGTGCACACGGGCCGTTCGCCCAAGGACAAGTTCGTCGTGTGCGACGACACCACCCGCGACAGCGTGTGGTGGGACAATTCCGCCGCGATGACGCCCGAAGCCTTTGCGACGCTGCATGCGGACATGATCGCCCACGCCAAGGGCATGTCGCTCTACGCGCAGGATCTCTACGGCGGCGCCGACCCGGCCCACCGTCTGAGCGTGCGCGTCTTCACCGAATACGCCTGGCACTCGCTCTTCATCCGCAACCTGCTGATCCGCCCTCAGGCGAGCGAGCTCGCCGGCTTCTCGCCCGAGATGACGATCATCGACCTGCCGAGCTTCAAGGCCGACCCCGAGCGTCACGGCTGCCGCACCGAGACCGTCATCGCCTGCGACTTCACCAACAAGATCGTGCTGATCGGCGGCACCTCCTATGCGGGCGAGATGAAGAAGTCGGTCTTCTCGTTCCTGAACTTCCTGCTGCCGGCGAAGAACGTCATGCCGATGCACTGCTCGGCCAATGTCGGTGACGATGGCGACACGGCGGTCTTCTTTGGCCTCTCGGGCACCGGCAAGACCACCCTTTCGGCCGACCCCTCGCGCACGCTCATCGGCGACGACGAGCACGGCTGGGGACCGGAGGGCGTGTTCAACTTCGAGGGCGGCTGCTACGCCAAGACGATCAAGCTGTCCGCCGAGGCCGAGCCGGAGATCTTCTCCACCACCCAGCGCTTCGGCACCGTGCTGGAGAACGTCGTCATGGATCCCGCGACCCGCGCGGTCGACTTCGACGATGGCTCCAAGACCGAGAACACGCGCTGCGCCTACCCGATCGACTTCATCTCGAACGCCAGCGAGACCGGCCGCGCGCCGTGCCCGCAGAACATCATCATGCTGACGGCGGATGCCTTCGGCGTGCTGCCGCCGATCGCCAAGCTCACCCCGGCGCAGGCCATGTATCACTTCCTGTCCGGCTACACCGCGAAGGTTGCCGGCACCGAGAAGGGCGTGACCGAGCCGCAGGCGACATTCTCGACCTGCTTCGGCGCACCGTTCATGCCGCGCCACCCCTCCGAATACGGCAACCTGCTGCGCGCGCTGATCGCAGAGCATGAGGTCGACTGCTGGCTGGTCAACACCGGCTGGACGGGCGGCGCCTATGGCACCGGCCACCGCATGCCGATCCGCGCCACCCGCGCGCTGCTTGGCGCCGCGCTCGACGGCTCGCTGCGTGACGCAGAGTGCCGCACCGACGCGAACTTCGGCTTCGCCGTGCCGGTCGCCGTGCCTGGCGTCGATCCGATGATCCTCGATCCGCGCTCCACCTGGGCGGACAAGGACGCCTACGACCGACAGGCCGCCAAGCTGGTGGAGATGTTCGTGTCGAACTTCGCCAAGTTCGAGAGCCATGTGGACGGCACGGTGCTGGCCGCCGCCCCGACGCTGGCTGCCGCTGCCGAGTAAATCAGGCACCGCGAGACCTCAAGAGGGGCGGGTCCGGCAACGGGCCCGCCCCTTGCTTTTGAGCACCCTTGTCAGGCCCTTGCCTGGCCATCGCCGCTCCCGTCCTTGCCGGGCCTGTGCAGACGCCCCACTTGGGGCCTATAGTTCGGGCGGGAAACGGAGATCCGCACCATGCAGAACGATGCCGCCGCAGCCGATCCGCTGACACTTGCCGAGGCCTGGGCGCGCGAGGGCCGCAACGTCGCGCTGGCCACCGTGATCGAGACCTGGGGCTCGGCCCCGCGCCCGGTCGGGGCGCATCTCGTCATCGACGCCCAGGGTGATTTCGAGGGCTCCGTCTCCGGCGGTTGCGTCGAGGGCGCGGTCGTCGCGGAGGCCGAAGACGTCATCGCCACCGGCACTCCGGCCATGCTCGAGTTCGGTGTCGCCGACGAGACCGCATGGCGCGTCGGCCTGTCCTGCGGCGGGCGCATCCGCGTCTATGTCGAGCCGCTCACCGGCACCGCCGACGACGGAAGGGGCTAAGGCATGGATCTCGAGCTTCTCTCGCGCTTCAACGCGGCGCGCAGCGGCCGGCGCGCCGTCGTGCTTGTCACGCCGCTGGAGGCCGGCGCGGCCGGTCGCCAGCGCATCGTCACGCAAGCCGACGACCTGATCGACAACCTGGCCAGCGATCCCTTTGGCACGGAGATTTCGGCGCGGCTTCTCTCCGGCAAGTCCGGCATCGTCGAAGGCGCCGACGGCAGCCGGGCATTCCTCACGGTCAGCGTCCCGCCGCCACGCCTCGTGCTCATCGGCGCGGTTCATATCGCCCAGGCGCTGCTGCCGATGGCCGGCATCGCCGGCTTCGACGTGACGGTCATCGATCCGCGCACCGCCTTCGCCACGCCCGAGCGCTTCGCCGGAGGGCGTCTGCTTGCCGAATGGCCCGAGGATGTTCTGGCCGATGTGGCGCTCGATCCCTACACCGCCGTTGCCGCCCTCACCCACGACCCGAAGATCGACGACGTCCCGCTGAAGGCCGCGCTGGAGGCGAACTGCTTCTATGTCGGCGCGCTCGGCAGCCGCAAGACCCATGGCGCCCGCCGAACGCGGCTGCTGGAGGCCGGTGTCACGGACGCCGCGTTCGCGCGCATCGACGCGCCCATCGGCGCCGATATCGGTGCCGCATCGCCGGCCGAGATTGCAGTCGCGGTGCTTGCCAATGTCATCGCCGCGCTGCGCAAGGGAGGGGAGCGCCGGCCTTGAAGTTCGGACCCCGCGCCACCCGGGAGAGCGAGGACTGCCTGCTCGCCCACACGATCCGCCTTGCCGATGGCGCCCTGAAGAAGGGGCGCCGGCTGTCGGGAGATGACATCGCGCGGCTGCTGGCGGCCGGCATCGAGGAGATCGTCGTTGCCCGCCTGGAGATCGACGACTGCCACGAGGACCGGGCGGCGGAACGGCTGGCGCGCGCCGCCGACGGCGGCGGCCTGACGCTGGAGCCGCCTTTCACCGGGCGGGTCAATTTCCAGGCCGCCGCAGATGGCGTCCTGGTGGTGGACAAGGCGGCCGTCGACGCGGTCAACCGGGTGGACCCGGCGCTGACCCTGGCGACGCTGCCGGCCTGGTCCCGCGTGGCGCGCGGACGCATGGTGGCGACCGCCAAGGTCATTCCCTTCGCCGTTGGCGAGACCTCCGTTCGCGCCGTGGAGGCAGCGGCCGCGCGGGCCGTGCGCGTCGCTCCCTTCCGCCCGCGCAAGGTCGCGATGGTGGCGACCGTGCTTGCCCATCTCAAACCCTCGGTCATGGACAAGACGCGGCGCATCACCGAGGCGCGCCTGGCCGTGTCGGGCTCGACGCTGACGAGCGAGCGCCGGGTCGCGCATGAAACCGGAGCCGTTGCCGAGGCACTCGGCGCGCTGTCGCACTGCGGGGCGGACCTCATCCTGGTTTTCGGCGCCTCGGCAATCGTCGACAGGGACGACGTCATCCCGGCCGCGATTCGCGCGGCCGGCGGGCGTCTCGTCCACTTCGGCATGCCCGTCGACCCGGGCAACCTCCTGCTCCTCGGCGAGATCGGCAAGGTGCCGGTGATTGGCGCTCCGGGTTGCGCCCGCAGCCCGAGTGAGAACGGTTTCGACTGGGTGCTCGACCGCCTGATGGCCGATTGTCCGGTCACACCGGAAGACGTCATGTCGATGGGTGTCGGCGGGCTGCTGATGGAGATCGGCTCGCGTCCCCAGCCGCGCGAGGAGACGGCAAGGGCCGTGCCGCAGCCGCGCAAGGTCGCCGGCATCCTGCTTGCCGCGGGCAGGTCGCGGCGGGCCGAGGGCGTCAACAAGCTGCTGGCGCGCATCGACGGGCGCCCGCTCGTGCGCATCGCCGCCGAGCACGCACTGGCAAGCAGCCTGTCGCGGCTGATCGTCGTCACCGGCCACATGCACGCGGACATCCGCGACGCGCTGGCCGGCCTCGACGTCGACATCGTTCACAATCCCGACCATGCGGAGGGAATGGCCGGCTCGATCCGCACCGGGGTCCAGGCGCTGCCTGCCGACGCAGATGCCGCAATGGTCCTGCTTGCCGACATGCCGCGGATCGACGCGCATACGCTCGACCGGCTGATCGCCGCCTATCGGCCGGAGGCGGGACGCGCCGTCGTCGTCGCCACCGCTGGCGGCAGACGCGGCAATCCGGTGCTCTGGGACCGGGCCTTCTTCAGCGCCCTTGCCCGCCTCGAGGGAGATATCGGCGCGCGTCACGTCATCGGCGAGAACGCCGGCATGGTCGTAGAGGTGGAGGTCGGCGAGGCCGCGCGCCTCGACCTTGACACCCGCGAGGCGCTGCGTGCGGCGGGCGCCGAGCCGGTGGACGCCGCTGCTGCGCAGGATTGACCTTTTCCCGCATTTGCATCGTAATGCTTCCGACATGTGCGGCGGCTACGGATCCTCTTGGGCGTTCGGCAGCCGACCTGAGGTGACCTTGCCGGGAGGAGGAGAGACGGCATGACCACCCCGTTTACGCGACGAGGCATTCTGACCGGCGGCGCGGCGCTTGCGGCGCTTGCCAGTTTTCCCGTGCCGGCAATCGCCGCCTCGAAATGGTTCGTCGGCTCGCTGAGCGACAACGGCTTTGCCTATCGGGCAACCAATTTCGACGTGATCAAGCCCCAGTGGCGCCGACAGATGGTGAAATACCTGTCGCATGAATCGCCCGGCACCGTCGTCATCGATACCCGCAACCATTACCTCTACTGGATCTGGGAGAACGACACCGCGCTGCGCTACGGCGTCGGCGTCGGCCGCGAGGGCTTCAAGTGGTACGGCCGCGCCCAGATCAAGCGCAAGGCGCTGTGGCCGCGCTGGGTGCCGCCACCCGACATGCTGAAGCGCCAGCCGGACCTGCCCCGTCTGGTCGAAGGGGGAGCCGCCAACAACCCGCTCGGCCCCCGCGCCATGTATCTCTACAACGACGATGGCGGGGACACCGGCTACCGGCTGCACGGGACGCTCGAACCCTGGAGCATCGGCTCCGATGTTTCCTCCGGCTGCATCCGCATGTTCCCGGAAGACATCGTCGATCTCTACCAGCGCTGCCCGGTCGGAACACGGGTTTCCGTGCTCGAGCACCTCGGCGCAAAGCCGCAGAATGGCTGAACGACAAGCCAGGCGAGCGGCCCTCGCACATGCGCTCAAAGGAGCTTCGACCGTGATCCCAGCCACGCCGCGCCGGACGCTTGCCGCAATCGCCGCAACGTTCGCCCTTCCCCTGCTGCTCGCCGGTTGCAACACCGTGGAGACGGCGGCGACGCCCAATGTCACCAATGCGCCGGTGGCCGGTTTCGCCAATCTTTCGCCCGGCAGCGAGGAGGACTTCATCCTCAATGTCGGTCGACGCAGCTATTTCAAGTCCGGCTCGGCCGAGCTCGACGAGACCGCGCGCATGACCCTCGACAAGCAGGCTGCCTGGCTCATGGCCAACCGCTCCTGGTTCGCCAAGATCCAGGGCTTCGCCGACGATCCGGGCAGCGCCGCGGCCAACACCGCGCTCTCGACCCGCCGGGCCGATGCGGCAATGGCCTATCTCGTCTCCAAGGGGGTTTCCGCAAACAGGCTCTGGGCCAAGGGCTATGGCACCGATCGCAAGGTGCGCGCCTGCCCGGAGGAAGAATGCAAGGCCCAGAACCGCCGCGTCGTCACCAACCTGCGCGAGGAACGCGAACGCTGAGGCCGGTCACCTCTCTCTGGCGCGTCGCTTCACCCGTTGTGCGGGTGGCGGCAAGCCTTGCGTTTACCAACATGCCGCACTGCAAAATGAGCATGGCTCCCATGCCTGATTCGCGCTTGGTTCGCGGCCATGTGACACTTATATAAAACCTGTGTTTGACGGCCGGGCGAGATCCACTGCCCGGCTTTTTTTGCGGTTCGCCCCCCTCCATGCATTGGCGCTCTCAGAGCGACAGGCCGTTCGGAAGGTCGTCCCGCTCATTCCAAGAGGTATGACAATGACCGAACTTCGCTTGCCGCGCTCCGGACAGTGCAAGTGGGCCGAGGGAACAGGTGGCGACTACACCTTCCCGTGCCGCTCCCGCGTTGCTCCCGGCGTCTCCTATTGCGACGAGCACCACGCGCTCGTCTACATCTCCCCGGAAGACCGTCGTCGCAGCCGTGAGAGTGGCCAGGTCGCCTTCCGCGCCCAGAAGCGCATCGCCGCCTGACACCCTTCTCCTTCGTCAATCGGCGAAGAACGATTCAGACGCTCCGAGAACCGCCGCACCTAGTGCCGGCGGTTTTCTTTTGCGTAATTCTGCAAGAAAAGAAGCGCGAAAAGCCGTTCGCAGCCATGCCGGCGCGCAAAAACGCACAAAAAATGCCCCCGGCCGACGGCCAGGGGCATTGTTCTCGCGCACACGACGAATGCGAAGCTGCGGCGCATCGGGCGGCGGCGCGGAGTGACCCCGCGCGCCAGCCCCGGGCGCTGCTTACTTCGGACGCTTGGAGCCGTAAAGCGAACGACGCTTCTTACGATCCTTGACGCCCTGGGTGTCGAGCACGCCGCGGATCACGCGGTAGCGCACGCCCGGAAGATCGTTCGGGCCGCCGCCGCGCACGAGCACCACAGAGTGCTCCTGCAGGTTGTGACCCTCGCCCGGGATGTAGGCGGTAACTTCGTTTCCGTTGGTCATGCGCACACGGGCGACCTTACGAAGAGCCGAGTTCGGCTTACGCGGGGTCGTCGTGTAGACGCGCGTGCAGACTGCGCGCTTCTGGGGGTTTCCACCCAGCGACGGCGTCTTGGACTTGTTAACGGACGGCTTGCGGTTCTGGCGAACCAACTGATTGATTGTCGGCATCGTTACTTGCAGCTTGTTTTCGAGGAATGTCGTGGTCGCTCCTAATAGGGGGAACGACCGTGGTTGTCAAAGGGAGAATCCCCATTTCCGGCGCAAGACCGCCATTCGGTCGATCAAACGTCGAGATTCGCCACCGCGAGCGCATTTTCCTGGATGAAGGTCCGTCGCGGATCGACATCGTCGCCCATCAGCTTGGTGAAGATGTCATCGGCCGCATCGGCCTCGCGGATCTTCACCTGCAGCAGCGAGCGAACGTTCGGATCGAGCGTCGTCTCCCACAGCTGCTCGGCGTTCATTTCGCCCAAGCCCTTGTAGCGCTGCATGGAAATGCCCTTGCGCCCTTGTGCGAAGACAGCATGGAGCAAGGCCCTGGGGCCGCGGATGGCAATCTCGTTGCCCTTGCGCGACAAGGTCGAGGCCTTGCCGTAGACCTCCTGCAGGTGGGTCGTGCGGGCATCGAGCTTGCGGGCATCGGAGGAGCCCAGAAGCGCCGCGTCGATGGTCGAGACCTCCTTGACGCCGCGCACGGTGCGCTCGAATTCGAGGTCGCCGTTTTCCAGCACCTTGCCGACCCAGCCACGCTCGAAATCATCGGCGAGAATGTCGAGACGCCGGGCGATATAAGCCGCGGCGTCATTGGCCTTTTCGCGGTCGCGCAGCACCTCGTCGTTGAGCGCGCCGGCAATCGCCGCCTGCTCCACCACGTCACGGTCGTAGCGCGCGTGCAGGCCGTCGAGCACATAGGCCACCTGGCGGGCGCGCTCGACCACGTCGTGCAGATCGGCTCCGGTGCGCACTTCGCCGTTTGCCAGCGTCAGCGCGCTTTCTTCAAGTCCGCCGTCGATCAGGTAGCGCTCCAGCGCCTCCTGATCCTTCAGGTACTGCTCGGAGTTGCCGCGCTTCACCTTATAGAGCGGCGGCTGGGCGATATAGATATAGCCCTGCTCGATCAGATCCGGCATCTGGCGGAAGAAGAAGGTCAGCAGCAGCGTGCGGATGTGGGCGCCG
Organism: Stappia sp.; assembly: GCF_048268045.1. GTDB lineage: Bacteria > Pseudomonadota > Alphaproteobacteria > Rhizobiales > Stappiaceae > Stappia. Next base: position 223,931 of record NZ_JBLWWG010000003.1, on the reverse strand, counting down.
TCGACGTCGGCGTCCGTCATGATGATGATCTTGTGGTAGCGCAGCTTCGCGAGGTTAAACTCCTCCTTGCCGATGCCAGTGCCAAGCGCCGTGATCAGCGTGCCGATCTCGTTGGAGGAGAGCATCTTGTCGAAGCGGGCCCGCTCGACGTTGAGGATCTTGCCGCGCAGCGGCAGGATCGCCTGATTCTCACGGCTGCGTCCCTGCTTGGCGGATCCGCCAGCCGAATCGCCCTCGACCAGGAAAAGTTCGGCCTTGGACGGATCGCGCTCCTGGCAGTCGGCAAGCTTGCCCGGCAGCGAGGCGACGTCGAGCGCGCCCTTGCGACGGGTCAGCTCACGCGCCTTGCGGGCGGCCTCGCGGGCGCTCGCGGCTTCCACCACCTTGGAAACGAGGATACGCGCAGGGGCCGGATTTTCCTCCAGCCACTCCGACAGCGCCTGGCTGATCGCGCTCTCGACCACCGGGCGAACCTCGGAGGACACGAGCTTGTCCTTGGTCTGCGACGAGAACTTCGGATCCGGCACCTTGACCGACAGCACGCAGGTAAGCCCCTCGCGGCAGTCATCGCCGGTCAGCGAGACCTTTTCCTTCTTGAGCAGGCCCGACTGTTCGGCATAGCTCGTCACCTGTCGCGTCAGCGCGCCACGGAAGCCGGCCAGATGGGTGCCGCCATCGCGCTGCGGGATGTTGTTGGTGAAGCACAGAACCTGCTCGTGATAGCTGTCGTTCCACCACATCGCCGCCTCGACGGTGATCCCGTCGCGCTCGACGCTCATCGTCACCGGCGCCTCGATCAGCGGATGCTTGGCCCGGTCGAGATAGCGCACGAAGGCTTCCAGACCGCCCTCATAGAAGAGCTCGACGGCATTCTCCTCGACGCCACGACGGTCGGTCAGCAGAATCCGCACGCCGGAATTGAGGAAGGCGAGTTCGCGCAGCCGATGCTCGAGCGTGCCGAAGTCGAACTCGATCCTGGTGAAGGTCGCCGGCGACGGCAGGAAGGTCACTTCGGTGCCCTTGCGCCCCTCGCTCGGGCCGACGACGGCGAGCGGCGCCGCTGCGTCGCCGTCGTAAAACCGCATCTTATGCTCGAACCCGTTGCGCCAAATCCGCAGGTCGAGCCAGGTCGACAGCGCGTTGACGACGGACACGCCAACGCCGTGCAGGCCGCCCGACACCTTGTAGGAGTTCTGGTCGAACTTACCGCCGGCATGAAGCTGGGTCATGATGACCTCGGCCGCCGAGACGCCCTCTTCCGGATGCAGGTCGGTTGGAATGCCGCGCCCGTTGTCGGTCACGGTCACCGAGCCATCGGCGTTCAGCGTCACGGTCACACGGTCGGCGTGACCGGCCAGCGCCTCGTCGATGGCATTGTCGACGACCTCATAGACCATATGGTGGAGGCCCGAGCCGTCATCGGTGTCGCCGATATACATGCCCGGGCGCTTGCGCACCGCGTCGAGCCCCTTCAGGACCTTGATCGAGCCGGCGCCGTATTCGTCGGCGCCCTCGGACGATTGCGGATTGGGCTCGCCGGTCATCGGTGTGTCACTCATTCGAATCAGATGCTCGCTGGGTCTCGGGTGTCAGACTGTTATACGGGGTTGAACGGCACGTTCAACCAACCGTCACGAAGCGTCCTGGCCGCGGGTTTCCGCACGCCCCTGCGGGATCGCCGCCGCGCCTCGCGCGCGGCGCCAAAGGCGAACCCGTGCTTTGCTTGTCGCACGGCTTTCGGGCATTTTTTAGCGCGCGGCGATCGCCACCGCCGCGCCCGCCATCATGGTTCCGGCACCGCGGTTCAAAAGGCGCACCGCGCGCGGGCTGGCAAAGAGTTTGCGTGCCCGCTCGGCCGCCACGCAATAGCCGCCGAGCACCACCGCCAGCACCGAGAAGGTGACCAGGCTAAGCTCGAGATAGCCAAGCACTGTCACCGTCTCGAGCGCGATGATGTTGGGCAGCAGCGCCAGATAGAAGACCATGGTCTTGGGGTTGCCGAGCGTCAGCGCAAGACCGGCCAGCGTGAGGCGCAGGTCGCTCTCGCGCGGTCCCGCGGGCACATCGGTGCGAATGCCGGCCGCCGGGGCGCGCCACATCTTCCAGGCAAGCCAGACGAGATAGGCAGCTCCCAGATATTTCACCAGCAGGAAAACCGTGCCGAACGCCTTGGCGACGACGGCAAGTCCGGCCACGGCAAAGCCGAGCCAGACCAGATCGCCAATGACGATGCCGAAGCAGAAGGCGGCAGCGCCCTCGCGACCGCGCGCAAGCACGCGCGCGACGATGGCGGCGACGCCCGGACCGGGAATGACGGCGGCCACGAAAAGGGCGCCGGCGAAGAACAGAAGAGGAGCGAGATCCATGCGGGAAGGAACCTTGAAACGATCAGCCGGCACCATACTCCGAAACGCCGGCATTGGCGACATGTAGAAGCATGCTTCCCGCCGGAAGATCGGCGAAAAGCTGCGGATCGGTGCCGGTCATCAGCACCTGCAGGGAGAGGTCGTGCAGCCTGGCGAACAGCGCCCGGCGGCGGTCCGGGTCGAGATGGGCGGCCACCTCGTCGAGGAGCAGCAGCGGCGTCATGCCGGCGGTTCGCGCCGTCACGTCCGCATGCGCCAGAATGAGGCCGATCAGCAACGCCTTCTGTTCCCCGGTCGAGGCCATGGCCGCCGGCATGTCCTTGGCCAGGTGGGTGACCACGAGGTCGGAGCGATGCGGCCCCATGAGCGTGCGCCCGGCGGCGCGGTCCCTGTGGCGCGAAGCCGCCAGCGCCTCGCGGTAGCGGTCCTCCAGGTCTCCGGCGGCCAGGCCCTCGGCCTCCTCCTCGAAGGCGCCGGAAAGCACGACGCCGGCCTGCGGAAACGGCAGTCCGAGTTCCGCCTGGGCGATGATGCGGGCGGCGAGAAGCGACACCGTCTCACGCCGGGCATAGCTGACGGAAATCGCCAGCGGCGCGAGCTGTGCCTCCAGCGCATCGAGAAAGCCTGCAGCCCCGCCTTCGTCGAGCAGTCGGTTGCGCGCGCGCAGGACCTTCTCCAGATCCGCCACCCGCCGACCGTGACCCGGATCAACCGCGAGCACCAGACGGTCGAGAAAGCGCCGCCGGTCGCCCGCCGGCCCGGTGAAGAGCCCGTCCATCGCCGGCAGCAGCCAGAGCACCCGCAGATAGTCGAGAAGCCGGTCGGAGCCGCGCACGTCCTCGCCGTCGATGCGCACGCGCCGGCCGGTGTCCTGCGGCCCGTGGCCGACGCCAAGGCGCGTCTCGCCCGCCGGACCCTCGAGCCTTGCCGACACCGCGAAGCCGCCTTCGCCGCCCTTGCGGATGATGTCGTCAAGCTGCGCCCGTCGCAGGCCGCGACCGGCGGTCAGCAGCGACACCGCCTCAAGCAGGTTGGTCTTGCCAGCGCCATTGGCGCCGACAAACGCGACGAGCCCCGCGCCGAGACGCAGGGAGAGGCTTTCGTAATTGCGGAAATTGGACAGGTTGAGGCTGCGGAGCGCAACCCGCACCGGCTCGCTCATCGCGGTGTCGCCTTCCTGTGGCGGCCCGCCCGGTCGCCCGGCCGGGCCTGCCCGTCGCATGGGATCTCGCTGTCGCCGCGACGTCAGACGCGCATCGGCATCAGAACGTAAAGCGTGTCCAGCGACCCCTTGTCCTGGATCAGCGTCGGCGCGCCGGCATCGGCGAAACGGAATGTGGCCGTGTCGCCGCGAAGCTGGCCGGTGATCTCCAGCAGGTAGCGCGAGTTGAAGCCGATCTCGAGCGGATCCGCATCATAGTCGATCGCCAGTTCCTCGGTCGCGGAACCGGAATCCGGGTTGACCACGGTCAGGATCATCCGCCCCTCGGACATGGCGAGCTTCACAGCGCGGCCGCGCTCGGAGGAGATCGTCGAGACGCGGTCGACCGCGGCCTTGAACTCGTCCCGGTCGACAAGCATTTCCTTGTCGTTGTTCTGCGGGATGACCCGGCCGTAATCCGGGAAGGTGCCGTCGATCAGCTTCGAGGTCAGGACGACATCGCCCGTGGTGATGCGGATCTTGGTGTCGGAGATCTCGACGCGCGTCTCGGCGTCCGGCGCCTCGAGCAACTTCTGGATCTCGCCGACGGTCTTGCGCGGCACGATGACGCCGGGCATGCCCATGGCACCCGCGGGAGCCGGCACCTCGGCACGGGCCAGACGGTGGCCGTCGGTGGCGACGCCGCGCAGCCGGTCGCCGTCCTCGCCCGCCACCGCGTGCAGATAGATGCCGTTGAGATAGTAGCGCGTTTCCTCGGTGGAGATCGCGAACTGGGTGGCGTCGATGATGCCGCGCAGGTCGGACGCCGGCAGCGTGAAGCCGTGGGTGAACTCGCCGGCGGTGATGTCGGGATAATCCGCCTCGGGCAGCATCTGCAGCGCAAAGCGCGAGCGCCCGGCGCGGATTTCCAGAGTGGCGTTGTCCGACGATGTCTCGAGCGCCACCTGCGCACCCTCGGGCAGCTTGCGCACGATGTCGTAGATCATGTGCGCCGGCACGGTGGTGCCGCCGGGCTGCTCGACGAGCGCGGCGACGCGCTCGGAAATCTCCAGATCGAGGTCCGTCGCCTTCAGCAGCAGCTGGCCGCCTTCGCAGCGCAGCAGGACATTCGACAGGATCGGGATCGTGTTGCGGCGTTCGACGACACGGTGAACATGGGTCAGGGACTTCAGGAGGTCGGTCCGCTCAAGAGTCACTTTCATTGCGTCGTCCATTGTCGAGAAAAAGGGCACGAAAGCCGGAAATCACGCGAAGTTACGCGACTGCGAAATGGGCGATGACACTGCCCCGTGAAACATCAAAATGCAAGAGGCCGGACACGGTTCGCACCCGTTCCGGCCCCGCCTGGATGGTGGATTGCGGGGGCGAGGCACGCCTCGCCCGCCGGCATGCGCCGATCAGCTGTCGAGCATCCGCTTCAGCAGATCGAGCTCCTGCGCCAGCGCCGCGTCGTTGCGCGCCAGATCCTCGATCTTGCGCACCGCGTGCAACACGGTGGTGTGGTCGCGGTTGCCGAAGCGGCGGCCGATCTCCGGCAGGGAGCGCGGCGTCATCATCTTGGCGAGATACATCGCGATCTGGCGCGGACGCACGATGGTGCGGGTGCGCCGGGCAGACAGAAGATCCGCCTTCGAGACGTTGTAGTGCTTCGAGACGACCCGCTGGATCTCCTCGATCTTGACCCGGCGCGGCTCGGTGTTGCGCACCAGATCGCGCAGCGTGGTCTCTGCCATCTCCTGGGTGATGGGCTGGCTGGTCAGCTGGTTGTGCGCCATCAGCCGGTTGAGCGCGCCTTCCAGATCGCGGCCGGAATTGCCGACGTTGCGGGCGACGTAGTCAAGCACGGTCTCGGGCACCGCGAAGCCGGGATGATTGCGGCGCGCGACGTCGATGCGGCTGGTCAGGATGGCGCGGCGCAGCCCGAAGTCCGGCTCGGAGATGGCGACAACCAGGCCGCCGGCAAGGCGCGAGCGCATGCGCTCGTCGAGCGTCTCCAGATCCGCCGGCGGACGATCGGCGGCGACCACCACCTGACGCGCGCCGTCGATCAGCGCATTGAGCGTGTGGCAGAACTCCTGCTGAACCTGCTTGCCGTGCAGGAACTGCATGTCATCGATCAGCAGCAGATCGATCTTGCGCAGCGTGTCCTTGAAGGCGAGCGCCGACTGCGCCTTGAGCGCGGCCACGAAGCGATACATGAAATGCTCGGCGGTCAGATAGAGCACCTTGCGCCCGGCCGCCTTGGCGGCGCTGGCGATCGCCTGCATCAGATGCGTCTTGCCGAGGCCGACCGACGCATGAACGTAGAAGGGATTGAAGGTGACGCTTGCGGCGGTCGCCACCTGGCGGGCAGCGGCCAGCGCAAGCGCGTTGGACTCGCCCTCGACGAAGGAGGTGAAGGTGTACTTCGGATCGAGCGCGGCGCCCTCCAGGCTGTCCTCGCTCTCACGCATGCCCTGAGCGGCGGAGGGCGTCATGGCCTGGCCGGCCGCGCTCTGGCGCGGCTCACCCTTGGCGGCGAAAGTGTTGTCGACGATCTTCACCGGCGCGGACGCCGGACGCGCGGCGGCGGTGCGGGCCGCCGCAACGCTTGCCGGACGGGCGCGCACGGCACCGCGAACGGTCAGCTCGATGCGGTGCACATCCTCGCACTCGCGCTGCCACAGCCCCATGAGGCGATCGCGGTAATGCGACTGGATCCACTGCTTGAGGAACCGGGTCGGCACGGAAAGGCGCACCGTGCCATCGATGTGATCCTCGAGATCAACGCGGGCGAACCAGCTGCTGAAGACATCCTCGCCAAGTTCGGCGCGCAGCCGCTTCTTGACGCGGGTCCATTGGTCGATGCCTGCGGTCTCGGGTGCCGGCAGTTCCTGCAAGTTCATCGTGATCGCCTCCAAAAAACCCACGGAACCGTCCGCCGCCGCAGCGCCCGTGGCTTTTGTCCTGTTATCCGGTCGTAAGACCGGTCTTTTGTTGTTCGGCCTTTTGACCGTTGTCGCGTTCCCGACCGCCGGGCGGACGGGACGCAAAAGCCCTGCTCCGGGGCGCAAGCGAATGCGTCCCGTTTCGTCTTCCGGCATCTGCTGGCCTGTCGGTATTGCGCCGGCGTCTTCCGCCTCGCAACCGCAGGCTCGCGAGAATGCGGAACCCTCGATTGATTTTTGAGAACCCGCTCCCGGCGATGCCGTGAGCGGCTGGCGCGGTCGGGGTCAGAGCGCCTTGCGCCCACCACCCCATCGCGCCGGAGCGGCACAGAAAGTCGATTGTGCTCCCATCGTCAAGCCCCTCAATCCCGTCTTCTTCACCCCACAGCCGGACTGTGTCGGCGCGACCACCCTGGAACCGCCGATTTGTGCCATCGACAGCGCTCTCACCACTCCGCCCACCGGCGGCGTCGGAGCTCACCTGGGGCCAAAGGCCGCAAGCCGCGCCGACACGACATCACATGGCAACAGACAAGAACTTCCCTCACCGCCGATCTTCATCGACAGCTATTCATGCCTGCGATTTGCCGGATTTCGCTACTCTTTACTCAAGAGTACAAAGTCTCTCGACGGAAGAAACAGTGGAAGCGACAAAGCCGCCTGGCACAAAGCGCCTATATCTGTCCAACACCATATTTTGGCGCAAATATACCATCGCTCTACAAGAGGCCCTGTCGTTTTTGTTTTCCGATTTAGTCAGGCGGGCGCCTGATGAAGAGACCATACACAGGGGCCATGCGGCCCGCAACATGGACTCTCGCCATTTCGCAAGGCCGCTCCGCCGCAGGCCGAAGCCGCCGCAAGGGAATGCCCGGCGGAGCCGTTTGGAAGGCGTTTTGACTCAACGTGTTTTGCCGACGGAAGAGGCGTGAATACCCAATTTGCTGTGCACGAAAAAAAATTTTTACCCATCAATCTTGACAAGCGCCAACGGCGAAGACAATCCGCTCGAGCCTTCCAACATGACGCTAGATTATTGTTTTTAATAAGATTTTCGTGCCATGAGGCCGACCGCGGCAATTTCTCGAATCATGCCTAATTATTAGTCGGATGGGCGCCGCGCATGAGTACGGCGGCTAAAGAAAAACCCGACCAAAAGGCCGGGTTCTGTAGCTCGCAACAGATCCTGAAACGGATCTCGTCAGGCACTCAGCGCCTTCACCCGCGCGTTAAGGCGGGAGATCTTCCGGGACGCAGTGTTGCGATGGAAGACGCCCTTGGTAACAGCGCGCATCAGCTCCGGCTGCGCAACCTTGAGTGCTTCGCCCGCTGCAGAGTGATCGCCGGAAGCAATCGCTTCCTCGACCTTGCGCAGGTGCGAGCGCACCCGGCTGCGGCGGGCCTTGTTGATGGCCGTGCGACGCTGGATCTTCCGCGCCGCCTTCTTGGCCGAAGGGGTGTTGGCCATGGTGGTTCCTGATCGGTTATGTGAACAGTCCGCTCGCCGACATCTCGACAACCGCGGCTGTCCCAGTCAAACGAAAGCGGCGGCGGAACGAGCCGCCACCGGTCGATGAGGTTTATAATCGCCGCCCCTCGCCCCGTCAACGTGAAACTCGCAGTTTTTCGGGGATCGACACGGACGACCTGTTCAGCGGTTCTTGAACTGGGGCGCACGCTTCTCGACGAAGGCGGTCATGCCCTCGCTTTGATCCTCGGACGCGAACATGGAGTGGAACACGCGGCGCTCGAAACGCACGCCCTCGGCGAGCGTCGTCTCATAGGAGCGATTGACGCTTTCCTTGGTCATCATCGTGATCGGCATCGAGAAGTCGGCGATCTTTTCCGCCACCCGCAGCGCCTCGTCGACCAGGTCCGCGACCGGCACGACCCGGCTCACAAGCCCGGAGCGCTCGGCCTCCTCGGCGTCCATCATGCGCCCGGTCAGGCACATCTCCATCGCCTTCGACTTGCCGACGAAGCGGGTGAGGCGCTGGGTGCCGCCGGCACCCGGCATCACGCCGAGGGTGATCTCGGGCTGGCCGAACTTGGCATTCTCCCCGGCGAGGATGAAATCGCACATCATCGCAAGTTCGCAGCCGCCGCCCAGCGCGTAGCCGGCGACGGCAGCGATGATCGGCTTGCGGAAGCGCGACACCTGATCCCAGGAGGTGATGAAGTCCTTGGTGTAGGCTTCGATATAGGAGAGCGAGCTCATTTCCTTGATGTCGGCACCGGCCGCAAAGGCCTTCTCCGATCCGGTCAGAACCACGCAACCGATCTTGTCGTCCTTCTCATACTGCGCCAGCGCTTCGTTCAGTTCGGCGATGAGCTGCGAGTTGAGAGCGTTCAGTGCTTTGGGACGATGCAGGGTGATCAGGGCAACCCGACCACGCTTCTCGACCTGAATATTCTCGTATCCCATGGGACCTCCCCCGAGAGACTGGCAATGCGCGTTTCGGCCGCGCCGCCTTCCGGGATCAAGGCGTAGCCGAAGCGACAGCCCCCCGCAACCGGGCATTCCTCCCGCCACCGGCAGCCCGCAGGGGTTGCCACGCCGCCCGACTGCTATTTCTGGCAGCGCGGGCAGTGGAAGGTCGAGCGCCCGCTCTGGACGATGCGCGCGACGGCGGCGCCGCAGCCAGGCGTGCGGCACGGTTCTCCCTCGCGGCCATAGACGGAGAAGGAATGCTGGAAATAGCCAAGCTCGCCATTGGCCTGGCGATGGTCGCGCAGGGTCGAGCCGCCGGCGGCGATCGCCTCGTCGATGACCGAGCGGATGGCGTCCGCCAGCCTTTCGGCGCGCACACTCGCCCGCCCCGCCTTCGTGGCGATCGTGCCGGCCGGCGCCACCGGCGACAGGCCGGCACGGTAAAGGGCCTCGCAGACGTAGATGTTGCCGAGCCCGGCGACCAGGCGCTGATCGAGAAGCGCGGCCTTCAGCGGCGCCGCCTTGCCGGCAAAAAGCCGGGCCAGCAGATCTCCGTCGAGCGCGTTTCCGGCCGGTTCGACTCCGAGGTTCCTGAAATAGGGGTGGCTGGCGATCGCCTCGCGGCGAACCATGGTCATGAAGCCGAAACGGCGCGGATCATTGTAGACGATGCGCATCGGCACACCGCCGGCGGCGGCCTTCAGGCGGAAGACGACATGGTCATGGGCCCGGGCTTGCGAGCGCGGATAGACAAAGGCGTGCGCGGCGACGGTTTCCGCCTCGCCTCCCACGGCCTCGCCGTCCGTCTCGATGCGAAAGGCGCCCGACATGCCGAGATGGGCGACAATCACCTCGCCATCGTCGAGATCGGCAAGCAGGTACTTGGCGCGCCGTCCGAGCGAAAGCACCCGGCGCCCGGCGACGCGCTCGGCGAACCGCTCGGGGAAGGGAAAGCGCAAGTCCGGGCGGGCGAGGTCCAGCCCGAGAATCTCGGCGTTCTCGAAGACCGGCGCAAGGCCGCGCCGGACCGTTTCCACCTCGGGAAGTTCAGGCATTCCGCGTTTCTCCAGGGTCAGTGAAATCGCGGCAGCGCCGCCCAGACGGTCTTTGCAGCCGCACCGTCTTTCGTCAATGGCACCCCCTCCCCCGACCGATTGCCGCATGCCCGTGCAGGCGGGCGCTGTGACCGTGACCTGCCTGCGAAAATGCTGTAAGGCAACAACCGAACGCGACCAGCGCGCGCAAGCGAAACGGAGACGGACATGACCGGCAGCACAGGATCGGATCGGGCACGCACGCAAGGGCCCGAGATGGCGACGAGCTTCGGCTTCCGCAACGTTTCGGAAGGCGCCAAGCAGCCTCTCGTCAACGACGTCTTCCATCAGGTGGCGCGTCGCTATGACCTGATGAACGACCTCATGTCAGCCGGCATGCACCGGGTGTGGAAGGATGCGATGATTTCTGTCCTCGCCCCCCCGCGCAGCGACGCGCGCGCCTACAAGGTGCTGGATGTGGCGGGCGGCACCGGCGACATCGCCACGCGCATCGTCAACCGCAGCGGGGCGCGCACCGAAGCCGTCGTGTGCGACATCAACGGCTCGATGCTGGCCGTCGGCCGCGAACGCGCGGAAGCTGCCGGGCTCGGCGAGCGGCTCACCTTCATCGAGGGAAATGCCGAGGACCTGCCCTTTCCCGACCGATCCTTCGACGCCTACACGATCGCCTTCGGAATTCGCAATGTGCCGCGGATCGACAAGGCGCTGAGCGAGGCGCGCCGGGTGCTGAAGCGCGGCGGCCGGTTCCTCTGCCTCGAGTTCAGCCAGGTCGACGTCGCCGGGCTCGACCGGGTCTATGACGCCTTCTCCTTCAACGCGATTCCGACCATCGGCCGTTTCGTCACCGGAGACGGCGAGCCCTACCGCTATCTGGTGGAATCGATCCGCAAGTTCCCCAATCAGGAACGCTTCGCGGAAATGATCCGCGAGGCCGGCTTCTCGCGTGTCGACTATCGCAATTACACCGGCGGCATCGCGGCGCTTCATTCCGGCTGGGCGATTTGAGGACCTGATGGCCGTCGTTTCACTCTTCCGGCTCGCGCGCGCCGGCTTCGTCATGGCGCGCGAGGGCGTGTTCGGCATCGTCGACCTGCCCGACCTTCCGCCGGCGCAGAGGCTTGGCGTTCGCCTCGTCAGACTGTTCGAGCGGCGCGCCGCCAAGACCAAGGCTGCCGACAAGCGCCTTTCCGACGCGCTGTCGCGGCTCGGCCCCTCCTACGTCAAGCTCGGCCAGTTCATGGCGACCCGCCCGGATGTCGTCGGCCGTGAAATGGCCATCGACCTCACCGCCCTGCAGGACCAGATACCCTCGTTCCCGATGGAACAGGCGCGCAAGGTGGTGGAAGACCAGCTCGGACGGCCGGTGGAGGAGATCTACGAGAGCTTCGGCGAGCCTGTCGCCGCCGCCTCCATCGCCCAGGTCCATCCGGCAACGCTGCGTGATCCCGACGGCACACTGCGCAAGGTCGCGGTGAAGGTGCTACGCCCGGGCGTCGCGGAGCGGTTCCGGCGCGACCTCAAGAGCTACTATCTGATCGCACGGCTGATCGAGCGCTTTCACCCGCCCTCCCGCCGGCTGCGGCCGGTGGCGGTGGTCGACACGCTCGCCCGCTCCGTCGAGCTGGAAATGGACTTCCGCCTGGAAGCGGCCGCTCTGTCGGAAATGGGCGAGAACACCGCCGACGATCCCGGCTTCCGCGTGCCTGAGGTCAACTGGCCGCGCACGGCCAAATGCGTCCTGACGATGGAGTGGATCTCCGGGCGCAAGCTCTCCGACGTTGCCGGCATCGAGGCCGACGGGCACGACCTGCCGGCGATCGGCGCAACCGTGATCCAGTCGTTCCTGCGCCATGCGGTGCGCGACGGCTTCTTCCACGCAGACATGCACCAGGGCAACCTGTTTCTCGAGCCGGACGGCACGCTCGTCGCGGTCGACTTCGGCATCACCGGCCGTCTCGGACGGGCGGAGCGCCGCTTCCTCGCGGAAATTCTCTTCGGCTTCATCACCCGCGACTATCGACGGGTGGCGGAGGTGCACTTCGAGGCCGGCTACGTGCCGGCGGATCAGGATGTCGAGGTCTTCGCGCAGGCGATCCGCGCCATCGGCGAGCCGATCCACGGACACGACGCTTCCGAAATCTCAATGGCCCGGCTGCTGACCCAGCTTCTCGAGGTCACCGAGCTCTTCAACATGCGCACCCAGACACAGCTCATCATGCTGCAGAAGACCATGGTGGTGGTCGAGGGCGTGGCGCGCACGCTTAACCCGCATCTCGACATGTGGCGCACCGCCGAGCCGGTCGTTCGCCAATGGATCGAGCGCAACCTCGGACCGGCCGCGCGGCTGCAGGATGCGGCAGGCGGCCTTGGCGCGCTCGGCCGGCTTGCCGCCGACCTGCCGCTGATGGCCGAACGGGCGCAACGGCTTTCGGGTGAGATCGAGCGCATGGCGGAACACGGCCTGCGCTTCGACCGGGAAACCGCCGAGGCCATCGGCCGGGCGGAAGCCCGCCATACCCGCTCCGGAAGGCTGGCGCTGTGGGTGATCGCCGCCCTTCTCGCCATCGCCATCTTCACCTGAGACCGCCCGCACCTGGGATGTGACGCCTCAGTCGGTCACCCGGCGCAAGGTCAGGTTGAGACGGCCGTCGTCGCGCAGGAGCGTCGAACTGCCGGCCAGGATGCGGTCTATGCCGTGATAGGCGAGCCGCGCCGCGCCACCCAGAACCACGACATCGCCGGACGCCAGCCGCAGCGATCGGGTGCGCGCCTTGCGCGTCGTCCCGCCGAGGCGGAACATTGCCGTGGCGCCGAGCGAAATCGAGATGACGGGAGCGGAGAAGTCCGCCTCGTCCCTGTCCTGATGCAGGCCCATGCGCGCTTCGGGACCGTAGAAGTTGACGAGACAGGCCTGCGGGTCCCTGGCGCCCGGGGCAAGCGCGCGCCAGAGCGCCAGCAGCGTGTCCGGCAGTGCCGGCCATGGTCTGCCGGTGACGGGATGCGCCGGCTGATAGCGGTAGCCCGAGACATCCGAAACCCAGCCAAGTGGCCCGCAATTGGTCATGCGCACGGAGAAGGGCCGGGCCGTTCCCGGCATCACCGGCGTGAAGAGCGGCGCCTCAACCACGACGGCGCGGATCTCGTCGAGAAGCGCCTGCTGGGCGCTCCTGTCGAAATGGCCAGGCAGCAGCCGGAAGCCCTCCGGCGCAACAAAGCCGCCAGCGCCCTCGCCGTTTCCCGCCGCCCGCGTATCGTTCATCGCCTCTCCCCGCCGTGCCTTTCCTGCCTCGCGCGGGCTCCCCGCCCGCCTGCCTGCCTGCCTTGGTCAGAAGCGTGCGCCCGCGCATCTAGCGAATGCCACCCGAAAACGGAGAAAGGCGGGCAAATGCCCGCCTTTTCCGAAAACCGTCGTCCACGCAAGGCGTCGTTCAGACGCGGCGCTCGACCATCATCTTCTTGATCTCGGCGATGGCCTTGGCCGGATTGAGGCCCTTCGGGCACGCCTGCGAACAGTTCATGATGGTGTGGCAGCGGTAGAGGCGGAACGGATCCTCGAGGTTGTCGAGACGCTCGCCAGTGGCCTCGTCGCGCGAATCGATCAGCCAGCGATAGGCCTGCAGAAGCACGGCCGGGCCGAGATAACGGTCGCCGTTCCACCAGTAGCTCGGACAGGAGGTCGAACAACAGGCGCACAGAATGCACTCGTAGAGACCATCGAGCTTGACGCGGTCCTCGTGGCTCTGCAGCCACTCCTTCTCGGGGGCCGGCGTCGTCGTCTGCAGCCACGGCTCGATCGAGCGATGCTGGGCGTAGAAGCGCGTCAGGTCCGGCACGAGATCCTTCACCACCGGCATGTGCGGCAGCGGGTAGATCTTGACCACATCGCCGGCGACCTCATCCTCGCCCTTGGTGCAGGCGAGCGTGTTGGTGCCGTCGATGTTCATGGCGCAGGAACCGCAGATGCCCTCACGGCACGAACGGCGGAAGGTCAGTGTCGGGTCGATCTTGTTCTTGATGTAGATCAGCCCGTCGAGAACCATCGGCCCGCAATCGTCCATGTCGACGAAATAGGTGTCGATCCGCGGGTTGCGGCCGTCGTCAGGGCTCCAGCGGTAGATCCGGTATTCCCTGAGGTTGGTCGCTCCGGCCGGCTTGTCCCAGACCTTGCCCTTTCCCACCTTGGAATTCTTGGGAAGCGTCAGCTGTACCATCTCTCGTCGCTCCGCTTTCTGGAACCGGCCCGCTTGCCGCCGGCTCCCTCGGGGTCGTCAAGCACTGCGCTCGAAGACCGTGTTGTCACTGGTCGCGCCGACGGCGCGGTAACCGAGATCGGCAAGGACGGCAAAGCAGTCCGTTTGCCAATGATCCCGGCAATTGGTTTCGATCATGATCGCCGACGGCCGAAGCTCGGGCCCGGTCGTCGCGAGATAGGGAATGAGCGCGCGGTCCTCGAAGCCTTCCACGTCGACCTTCAGAAGGTCGACCCGGCCGATCTCGCGCGCCGACAGAATGTCCGCCAGAGGGCGCACTTCGACGTCGCGCGGCAGCCAGTCTCCCGCCCATTCGCCGGTGGTCAGCTCCGGCAGGAGGGTGGCGAAGCCGCAGTTGGTCGGTTCGGACCAGAGCTCGAGCCGCCCCGCCTCGGCTCCGACGGCGACACGCACGATCTCGACGTTGTCGAGGCCGTTCGCGGCGGCGTTGAAGGCGAGCCGGTCGGCCGTCGCCGGATTGGCCTCGATGGCGATGACCCGCGCGCCGCGACTGGCGGCGACGAGCGCATGGCTGCCGACATTGGCTCCGACATCGACGAAGATGGCACCATCCCACAGATAGGGCGCGACCAGACGGTGCTCGGCCCGCTCCGGAAGGCGCCCCTTCGCCAGGATCTTGCGATCATCGTAGTTCGACCCCGGATAGAGGCGAAACCGCAGCCCTTCGGCTTCCGCGTCATAAGGCCCGGCGAACCGGCGGGCGACGAGCGCCCGGAGCCTGCGCCGCAGCGCGACGGCAAGCTCGTGCCGGTCGGCAAGCCTCCAGAAGAAGCGCGACACCGCGTTCGCACGGTAGGTGCCGAAGGGAGAGGTCAGGTCGGGGAGCGCCACGGATGTCATTCCCCCCTCCCCGGCATGAGCGCGACCGTCGCTAATGCACGCACGATCCCCACGGCCGCGGAGACTTCCGCGGCCGGCACGAGGCGGGACATCTTCGCCGCAGTGGCGGAAGGCCTGCCTTGTGGACGGGATCGCACCTGCATCATCGCCGTCCGATCAGTAGACGCGCGCCTTGGGCGCGATCTTCTTCGGGTCGATGCCGCCTTCCTCGAAGGTGGTCAGCGGTTCGGTCACCACGGGACGGTAGTCGAGCGTCACCTTGCCGGCATCGTCGACCCAGGCAAGCGTGTGCTTGCGCCAGTTCTCGTCGTCGCGGCCACCGAGCGGCCCGTCCTTGTAGTCCTCGCGGGCATGAGCGCCACGGCTTTCCTTGCGCGCCTCGGCGCCGAAGACCGTGGTGATGGCGTTGGCCATCAGGTTCTCCAGCTCCAGCGTCTCGACCAGGTCGGAGTTCCACACCATCGACCGGTCGGTCACCTTGAGATCGGGAAGCTCGCCCCAGATGTCCGTCAGGCGCTTGCAGCCTTGCTCCAGGCTTTCCTGGGTACGGAAAACGGCCGCGTCCTCCTGCATCGCGCGCTGCATCTTCTCGCGAAGAGCCGCCGTCGGCGTGCCGCCGTCGGCATGGCGCAGGCGGTCGAAGCGGGCCATGATCTTGTCGCAAGAGGCCTCGTTCGGCGTCGGAATCTCCGCCTTGCGGTCGATGACCTCGCCCGCCCTGATCGCCGCCGCACGTCCGAACACGACGAGATCGATCAGCGAGTTGGACCCCAGGCGGTTGGCGCCGTGGACCGAGGCGCAGCCTGCCTCGCCAACGGCCATCAGACCCGGCTGGATGCGGTGCGGATCGTCCTTGGTCGGCGCAACGACCTCGCCCCAGTAGTTGGTCGGGATGCCGCCCATGTTGTAGTGCACGGTCGGCAGGACCGGGATCGGCTCCTTGGTCACATCGACGCCGGCGAAGATCTTCGCCGATTCCGAGATGCCCGGCAGACGCTCTCCCAGGATGTCAGGATCGAGGTGATCCAGATGCAGGAAGATGTGGTCCTTGTCCTTGCCGACGCCCCGACCCTCGCGGATCTCCATGGTCATGCAGCGCGAGACGACGTCGCGCGAGGCAAGGTCCTTGGCCGACGGCGCATAACGCTCCATGAAGCGCTCGCCCTCGGAGTTGACCAGATAACCGCCCTCGCCACGCGCGCCCTCGGTGATGAGGCAGCCGGCGCCGTAGATGCCGGTCGGGTGGAACTGGACAAATTCCATGTCCTGCAGAGGAAGGCCCGCGCGCGCCACCATGCCGCCGCCGTCGCCGGTGCAGGTATGGGCCGAGGTCGCGGAGAAATAGGCGCGTCCGTAACCGCCCGTCGCCAGCACCACCATCTTGGCGGAGAAGCGGTGGATGGTGCCGTCGTCGAGGTTCCAGGCGATGACGCCCTGGCAGACCCCGTCATCGGACATGATCAGGTCCAGCGCGAAATACTCGATGAAGAATTCCGCGTTGTGACGCAGCGACTGGCCGTAAAGCGTGTGCAGGATGGCGTGACCGGTGCGGTCGGCGGCCGCACAGGTGCGCTGCACCGGGGGGCCTTCGCCGTAGTTCTGCATGTGGCCGCCGAAGGGACGCTGGTAGATGCGCCCGTCCTCGGTGCGCGAGAAGGGCACGCCATAGTGCTCCAGCTCGTAGACCGCCTTCGGCGCCTCGCGGGCGAGATACTCCATGGCGTCGGTGTCGCCGAGCCAGTCGGAGCCCTTCACCGTGTCGTACATGTGCCACTGCCAGCTGTCCGGCGTCATGTTCTGCAGGCTGGCGGCAATGCCGCCCTGCGCTGCCACAGTGTGCGAGCGCGTCGGGAACACCTTGGTCACGCAGGCCGTGCGCAGCCCCTGCTCGGCCATGCCGAGCGCGGCGCGCAGACCCGCGCCACCGGCGCCGACTACGACCACGTCATATTTGTGGTCGACAAACGAATAGGCTTTTCCTGCCATCGGTTCAGCCTCCGAAGCTGATCTTGAGGACGGCGAAGACCGACGCGAAGCCGATGAAAGCCGAGAAGAAGGTGTTTGCCATCAGCGTCAGGAACTTGAGGCCCTCTCCATGCACGTAGTCCTCGATGACCACCTGCATGCCGAGCTTCATGTGATAGACGCAGTTGACGATCGTCAGCAGCAGCACGATGGCGACGAACGGATTGCCCAGCGCGGCGACAACGTCCGCCTGGTCGCTGCCCTGCAGGGATACGACGAGGATGATGAAGAAGATCATCAGGAAGACGTTGGCCACAGCGGTGACCCGCTGACGCCAGAAATGGGTGGTGCCGTCGCGGGCGGACCCGAGGCCGCGAACACTGCCGAGCGGCGTGCGCATGTCAGTCATGATCGTGCTCCCTCAACGCACAGCGTAGCCGACGATCCAAAGCAGGATCGTCACGCTCACCGAACCGATGATCGTTGCCCGCGCGAACCACTCGCGCGCCTCCCGTCCGAAACCGTGCCCCATGTCCCAGACGAAATGGCGAAGACCGCCGAGCATGTGATGAACCAGTGCCCAGGTGAAGCCGAACAGCACCAGGCGGCCCAGAATCGACCCGTAGACGGCGTTGACGAACGCGAAATAGTCCGGTCCGGCAGCGGCGGCGACGAGCCACCACGCAACAAGGATCGTGCCGAAATAGAGCGCGCATCCGGTGATGCGGTGCAGGATCGACATGATCATGGTGAGAATTGGCTTGTAAATCTGTAGGTGCGGCGAAAGCGGCCGGCTGTTTTTCATCCCGACATCCGACATGGCGCGTCTCCTGTCTCCCTCGCCATAACGCTTACGTAAACGTCAGGCATATCAGGACCTTGTCCTGCTGCCTTCTAGCGCCATCGCGCCGGCACGTCAAAGTATCCTATAGGCCGATGCTGAATGAAAGGTACCGGAGACGCGTGTCGATCAGTTGCGGACGCGCAGACCTGACGTAATGGTAAGCCGCTTGTGCAGGTGCACCATCATCACCGTCGCGAAGATCGGCGTCAGCAGATTGAGAATGGGCACGGCAAGGAAACCAGCGATCAGCAAGCCAGCAAGAAACACCGTTGTTCCATGCGCCTTGCGGAACGCGCGCGCTTCCTCGGGTGGACGAAACCGCATCGCCGCGAACTCGAAGAACTCGCGTCCCAGCAGGTAGCCATTGACCACGAAGAAGGCGACGAGATTGATGCCCGGCACCAGCAGGAGCAGCAGCGCCAGCAGGTTTCCCAGGATGACGATGCCTGTGAACTTGATGGCCTGGGGAATGGACTGGCCGAGCGGCATCGCCCTGCCGGGCGGATCGGCGGGATAGTCCGACCGCTCGACCACCTCGGCGATGTCGTCCTGAAGAAGGCCGGCGATGATCGCCGTGACCGGCGCCACGAGAAACCCGAGCAGGAAGACCGCGCCGATGCCCGTCAGCAGCGTGAGCGCGGTCTCGAGCCAGGGATAGGGCAAGACGACGAAGCCGGAAACCGCGCCGTTGAGGCCGAGCCAGACAAGAAAGAGCAGCAGCAGCGTGTAGCCGAGCGTCTTCCAGAAAATTGCCCTGAGCGGCGGTTCGAAGATCTGGGTGAGTGCGCGCAGCGCGGATGCGATCATGGGCTCCGTGGTCCGGTTCGGCGTTTCTTCCCTCTCAGGTAGGCACCGGCGCGGCGCGGCGCAAGCGCCGATGCCGGACCCCTCCGCCCCGGCCTGGCGGGCGCCTCAGGCCCCCTCTTCCGCCCAGGTCCGGATCAGCCAGTGGGCGATGGACAGCGCCGGCGGCACCTTCACCCCGTCGGGATGCCGGTCGGCGAGCATGAGGCGCACCTCTTCGCGCGTGAACCACCGGCAGTCGTCGAGCTCGGTCGCGTCCATGACGATCTCCCGGCTCCTGGCCCGGCCGTGACAGCCGATCATCAACGAGGCCGGAAACGGCCAGGGTTGGCTGGCCATATAGGTGACTTCGCCAACATGGATACCTGCCTCCTCGAAGACCTCGCGGCGCACCGCCTCCTCGGCGGTCTCCCCCGGCTCGATGAAACCGGCAAGCGTCGAGTAGACGCCTTCCGGCAGCCGGGGCGAGCGCCCCATCAGGCAGTCCTCGCCATCAGTGACGAGCATGATCGCCACCGGGTCCGTGCGTGGAAAATGCAGGGCCTCGCAGGAGGGACAGTCGCGGCGATAGCCGCCCTGGGTCATCTCGCTCCTTGTCCCGCAGCGGGCGCAGAAGCGGTGCGTCGCGTGCCAGTGCAGCAGGCTGCTGGCCTGGGCAAGCAGACCGAGGTGTCCCGGCGCGACACGCCCCTCGCGCGCCAGCGTGCGCAGGTCTATCGCCACGAATTCGGGATGCGCTGCCTCGAGATCTTCGACGTTCCGGGCGAGCGGCGCGGCAAAGATGGGTGCCCGATCATGGTTGCGAAAACCAAGAAGCACCATCTCGCCCGCGTCCGCGCCCAGCGCATCGGCGGTGGCGCGCTCCAGAAGGAACTCGGTTTCCGCGCTGCCGGCCTTGACGGTCAGCACACGCCCTTCGGCGAAGATCACGAAACGGGCCGCCGCGCTGTCACGGTGCGCCGCGAGCCAGACCGCGTCGCCCCGATGCTCCGATTCGCGCTCGAGAGGGTTTCCGGTGAAGGCGAAGCCGGGATGGGCCTCGAAAAGGGGATGGTCGCTCATGCAGTGATCCGTGTTTTCGTTGGAACGCTCCGCGGAGCCGGGCGCGGGCAAAAGAAGCAAGAAAGCGGGGCGGACGGACAGGAGCGGGTCACGCGCCGCCCCGGCCGGCGATCACGGTCTCGATACCGCCCGCAATCAGACGGGCAAGCGCCTCGGCATTGCCGCGCGAATAGGGCTCCGCCCGGCCGTTGCCCCAGACCGGGCCGGGCCATGCCGCATCGCCCACCTTGCGGGCAATGACATGCACATGCAGCTGGGAGACCATGTTGCCGAGGTTGGCGACATTCAGCTTGTCGCAGCCGGTCGCCGCCTTGAGTGCCTCGCTGACGAGGGCGATCTCCTCCATGAGGACGGCGCGCTCGGCGGCATCGAGGTCGACAATTTCCGTAAGCCCGTCGCGGCGCGGCATCATCAGCAGCCAGGGGAACCGCGCGTCGCGCATCAGCCTGACCGCGCACAGCGGCAGGTCGCAGACGGAAAGGCTGTCCTCCTCAAGCCGGGGATCGAGATCGAAACCGGTTTTCGCCACTGTATCGCTCCCTGTTTCGCGGCCCGGGCATCGGCCGATCGACCGCACTATAGCCGCGACAGCGCGTCGCACCAGCCCCGCCACCAAACCGCGTTCGGCGCTTTTAGCGTTGACGTTGCAGGGGAGCCGTTGCAATCGGAAAGCGGGAGACATCAAGGGAGGACGCACGATGCTGCCATCGGCGGAAAGCTATGACGAGCTGTGCGCGGCATTTCGCTGGCAGGTGCCCGAGCGCTACAACATCGGCCACGACATCTGCGACAAGTGGGCGGAACGCGACCCGGCACGCATCGCCCTCGTCTGCATCGCGGAGGACGGCACCCGCGAGGAGGTGAGCTTCGCCGAGTTGAAGGCGCTCTCCAACCGCATCGCCAACCTCTTCGCACGTGACGGCGTTCGCCCCGGCGACCGGGTCGGCGTGCTGCTGCCGCAGGCGAAGGAAACCGCCGCCGCCCATATCGCGGCGCTGAAGCTCGGGGCCATCGCCATCCCGCTCTTCATGCTCTTCGGCGCGGAGGCGCTTGCCTTTCGTCTTGCAGACAGCGGCGCGCGCGCCGTCGTGACCAATGCCGGCGGCGCGGCCAAACTGGCGGCGCTCAGGGGCGAGCTTCCCGACCTCGCCCATGTCTACTCGATCGACGGCCCGGCTGCGGATGTCCACGATCTGCACGCAAGGCTTGGTGGAGAAAGCACGGATTTCACCGTCGCCGACACCGCCGCCGACGACCCGGCGATCCTGATCTACACGTCCGGCACGACCGGCCAGCCCAAGGGCGCGCTTCACGCCCACCGCGTTCTTCTCGGCCATCTGCCCGGCGTCGAGATGAGCCACGACCTCTTCCCGAAGCCCGGCGACCGAATCTGGACGCCGGCCGACTGGGCCTGGATCGGCGGCTTGCTCGACGTGCTGATGCCGGCCCTTCACCACGGGGTGACGGTGGTGGCGCGCCGGTTCGCGAAATTCACCGCGGAGGGCGCGTTCCGGCTGATCGCCGAGGAAAAGATCCGCAACGCCTTCCTGCCGCCGACGGCGTTGAAGATGATGCGCGCCCACGGCGCCCCGCCGGATGGGCTCTCCTTCGACATGCGGACCATCGCAAGCGGTGGCGAGACGCTGGGAACGGAACTGCTCGACTGGGGGCAGGCGGTCTTTGGCGTCACGATCAACGAGTTCTACGGTCAGACCGAGTGCAACATGATCGTCTCCTCCTGCTCCGCGCTGATGCAGGCAAGGCCCGGCATCATGGGGCGGGCGGCCCCAGGCCACGATCTGGCGATCGTCGACGTCTCCGGAACTCCTGTCCCCGACGGCACGCCCGGCATCGTCGGCGTGCGCAAGGGCGACCCCGTGATGTTCCTGCGCTACTGGAACAACGAACCAGCGACACAGGCGAAATTCGCCGGCGACCACCTGCTGACCGGCGACATGGCCGTGCGCGAGGCGGACGGCTGGCTACGCTTCATCGGGCGCGATGACGACGTCATCACGTCAGCCGGATACCGGATCGGCCCCGGCGAGATCGAAGATTGCCTGATCGGACACCCCGCGGTCGCCATGGCCGGCGTCATCGGCAAGCCCGACCCGCAGCGCACCGAGATCGTCATGGCCTATGTGGTTCTCGCCGAGGGTGTCGAACCCTCCGACGATCTTGCCAGGGCCTTGCAGGAGCACGTCAAGACACGGCTCGCGGCGCATGAGTATCCCCGCGAGATCGCCTTCGTCGAAACCCTGCCGATGACGACGACAGGCAAGATCATCCGCAAGGAGTTGCGGGCCCGCGCAGCGGGGACAGCTGGGACGGTTTGAGCGAAGGCGCGGATTTTTCCTTGCATCGGCGCGCGAGAATCCCGATATAGGGCGCGGGAGGTTGGTGGTGGACGAGCCACTCGCCAACCGGGTCAGGTCCGGAAGGAAGCAGCCCCAACGAGTCGCGGCACGGGTCACCGTGCCAGCCTCCCACCCTTTCCCTTCTCATCGGCGCTCTCGCGAAACTCCCATTTTCGCGAATCCCCTTGGCATCGCCCGGGGGAACGTGTCGTTGCGGGCAGGCTGTCCCCCGCTTGCGGGGAAATCTCGCCTCAGCGCGCGAATGCCCCTCAACATCGGCGGCCCGGGCCGCTAGTCTTGCGCCCATGGACGACGGTCTCACCACATCCGACGCGGCTCCGGCCGCCCCCGCCACCGGCTCCGCAAGGGATCCCGGCTATCAGGTGCTTGCGCGCAAGTACCGGCCGCAGACCTTCGACGATCTCGTCGGCCAGGAGCCGATGGTACAGACCCTGCGCAACGCCTTCGAGACCGGGCGCATCGCCCAGGCCTGGATGCTGACCGGCGTGCGCGGTGTCGGCAAGACGACGACGGCACGCATCCTGGCGCGGGGGCTCAATTACGAGATCCCAGGAGAGGCCGACCGGCCAACGGTCCGCCTGGACAAGCCCGGCCTGCACTGCGCCGCGATCATGGACGGGCGTCATGTCGACGTGATCGAGATGGACGCCGCCTCGCACACCGGCATCGACGACATCCGCGAGATCACCGACGCGGCGCGCTACCGGCCTGCGTCGGCGCGCTACAAGGTCTACATCATCGATGAGGTGCACATGCTCTCGAAGTCCGCGTTCAACGGACTTCTGAAGACGCTCGAGGAGCCGCCGGAGCATGTGAAGTTCATCTTCGCCACCACCGAAATCCGCAAGGTGCCGGTGACGGTGCTGTCGCGCTGCCAGCGTTTCGACCTGCGCCGCATCGATGCGGACAAGCTTGTCGGCCTGCTGCGGCGCATTTCGGACGCCGAAGGCATCGACATCGCCGACGAGGCGCTGGCCCTGGTCGCCCGCGCCGGCGAAGGCTCGGCCCGTGATTCGCTGTCGTTGCTCGACCAGACGATCGCGCATGGCGCCGGCAGTTCGGGCGGCGCCATCGACGCGGAGGCGGTGCGCTCGATGCTCGGCCTTGCCGACCGGGCGCGGGTGATCGACCTCTTCGAACACCTGATGAAGGGCGACGCGGCCGCGGCCATGGCCGAGTTCCGCGCGCAATACGACGTCGGCGCAGACCCGGTCGTGGTGCTCTCCGACCTGGCCGAATTCACCCATCTCGTGACCCGCCTCAAGATCGTGCCTTCTGCCGGCGACGAGGCGTCCGTGACGGAAAGCGAGCGCATGCGCGGGCGAGATCTCGCCAGCCGGCTGTCGCTGCGCCTCCTGTCGCGCACATGGCAGATGCTGCTGAAGGGCATCGCCGAGGTGCAGGCCGCGCCCAAGCCGCAGCTCGCCGCCGACATGGTGCTTGTCAGGATCGCCTATGCGGCGGACCTTCCCGACCCGGAAGATGCCCTGAAGCTGCTGCGCGGCGGCCAGACGCAGGCACTCGCGGCAAGCCTGCCGGAAGGTGCCGCCCCGCACGGCGCGCAAAGCAACGCCCCTGCCGGGGTTCGGGCCCCGACCACAGCCGCCGCCGACCATGGCGGCGGCGTGACGGCGCAGGGCCGCTCCGCGCCGTCCCCGGCCGCCTTCCCCGCATCACCGTCCGCCTCATTGCAGGAAGCGCCGACGACCGGCGCGACCGCCGACCGGCCGCCGCAGGGCTTCGAGCCTTCCGCCGCGCCCCGCTTCCAGGTTGTGGGCGGACGCGAGGCCGGCGGCGCAATGGCCGCGCGCACTCAGGAGATGGCGCAGCCGCAACCGCAGCCGGAGCTCCGAGCGGTGCCCCAGGCACCGCCGGCCGTGCAGCTCGCCTCTCTGGCGGATTGCGCGGCGCTTGCCGCGGAACGGCGCGATATCCGGCTCAAGGTGGATATCGAGCGACGCATGCGGCTCGTGCGCTTCGAACCCGGGCGCATCGAGTTCCAGCCAGCCGGCGATTCCGATCCCGATCTCGCCGGCCGCCTCGGCCGCAAGCTTTCCGAATGGACGGGCATGCGCTGGATCGTCAGCGTGTCGCGCACGCAGGGCCGGCCGACACTGTACGAGGAACGCGAGGCGAACCGTCACCAGCTGGTTTCCGACGCCAAGGCCGAACCGGCGGTTGCCGCGCTTCTGTCCGCCTTTCCCGGCGCCAAGGTTGTCGACGTGCGCGTGACCGCGATGGAAGAAGAACCGCTCGGTCCCGGCCTTGACACGGACGCCGGCGAGGACGACATCGACCCCGACATGTGATCGACCGGCCAAGCGCGCTGGCCGCAGGAAAACAGGAACCGGCACCCAGGAGGCCGGCGAAGGAGACGTCCGATGGACATTATGAAGATGATGAAGCAGGCGAAGCAGATGCAGGAGCGCATGGGCTCACTGCAGGAAGAGGTCGCCGCCCTCACCGTCGACGGACAGGCCGGCGCCGGCATGGTCACCGTGACGCTCAACGGCAAGGGCGAACTCAAGGCGGTGAGAATCGATCCCTCGCTCGCCAAGGAAGACGAGGTCGAGATCCTCGAGGACCTGATCCTCGCCGCCCATCAGGACGCCAAGGCCAAGGCCGACCAGATGATGCAGGAAAAGACCCAGGAACTGATGGGTGGCCTCGGTCTGCCGGCCGGCTTCAAGCTGCCGTTCTGAGCCAGCCGAGATGGTCAATCGCGCGGTCGCCGGTCCGGAAGTCGAGAAGCTGATCCAGTTGCTTGCCAGGTTGCCCGGGCTCGGTCCCCGCTCGGCGCGTCGCGCCGCCCTGCACCTGATCAAGAAGAAGGACCAGCTGCTCGTGCCGCTGGCCCAGGCGATGGGCGTTGCCGCCGACAGGGTCACCGTGTGCTCGACCTGCGGCACGGTCGACACCATCGACCCTTGCACGATCTGCTCGGACCCGCGCCGCGACGGCACGACCATCGTCGTCGTCGAGGACGTTGCGGACCTGTGGGCGCTCGAGCGCGCCAGCGCGCTCGACTGTCGCTATCATGTGCTGGGCGGCACGCTGTCGCCGCTCGACGGCGTCGGCCCCGACGATCTTACCATCGACAAGCTGATCGAACGCGTTGCCCATGGCGGCGTCAGTGAGGTGGTTCTCGCGGTGAATGCCACGGTCGAGGGTCAGACCACCGCGCATTACATCACCGACCGGCTGCGCGGGCTCGACGTCAAGGTCACCCGTCTTGCCCATGGCGTGCCCGTCGGCGGCGAACTGGACTATCTCGACGAGGGCACTCTCACCCAGGCCCTGAAGGCGCGTACGACCTTCTGACGGCAGGTTTGCCCGCTCCCCCCCTTCATCGGCGCCGGCGGCGCGGCTAGACTGGCCGAGCCAAGGCGCGCGCCCGCGTGCCGCAGACCGGAGACGCCATGCGCCCCCTTGCCCCGCTCGCCCTTGCCGCGATCCTCGCATTCGGCCTTGCCGCTGCCACGGCGCAGGCACAGTCGGGCCCGGACGCCGGCTTCAACGCGTTCCTCTCTCGAAAGATCGTGCCGGCGGCGCGCAAGGCCGGCGTGCCGGCCGGGGTCATCCAGCGCGAGCTTGCCGGACTTTCCCCCGACACCTCGCTCCCGGGCCTTGGCGACCCCGACAAGCCCGAGCGGCCGGCGGCAGTCAACTACCAGTCCGAATTCCGTGCGCCCGGCGGGTATTTCCGTGACAGCCAGTTCAACGCGCTGGTAGCCCGGGGGCGGGCGCTGGCCTCCCAGCATGCGGCGACGCTCCGGCGCATCGAGGCGCAATACGGCGTGCCGGGACGCATCGTGCTCGCGATCTGGGCGCGCGAGTCGGGCTACGGCGCGGCCAGGATCCCCAAGGACGCGCTGCGCACGCTCGCCACGCGCGCCTATATGGGCGAGCGGCGCGACCTTTTCGCCGAAGAGACCGTCGCTGCCCTGCGGATCCTCGCCGAAGGCCATATTTCTCGCGCCGAGATGAAGAGTTCCTGGGGCGGCGCGCTCGGCCAGCCGCAATTCCTGCCCTCCAGCTTCCTGCGTCTTGCCGTCGACTTTGACGGCGACGGCAAGCGAGACATCTGGCGCTCGGTGCCCGATACGCTCGCCTCCATCGCGAATTATCTCGCCTGGCACGGCTGGGTGAGGGCGCGCGACTGGGGCTATGAAGCGGTCGTGCCGCCCACCGTCTCCTGCTCTCGCGAGGGCCCCGACCGGGGCCAGCCGATCTCTGCCTGGGTGGCGGAGGGTGTCACCCGCGTGAAGGACAGGCCCTTCCCCGCGCCCGAGCTGTCTCAGCCGGGTTTCCTCCTGATGCCGGCCGGGCGCTACGGCCCGACCTTCATCGCCACAGACAATTTCTACGTGCTCAAGGCCTACAACGAATCCGACGTCTACGCCCTGTTCGTCGGCCATCTCGCCGACCGCTATGGCAACAATGCGAGCTTCGTGCAGGGCTGGCGCGCGGTAAAGACGCGCTCACGCGGCGCGGTGCGCGATCTCCAGCTCGAACTGGAGAGGAAAGGCCATGATGTCGGTGGCGCGGATGGGCTCATCGGCTTCAAGACCCGCCGCACGCTCGGGCTGGAACAGGAGAAGGCCGGGAAGTCGGCAACCTGCTGGCTGGAGTGAACGGTTCACACCGTCGGTGCTTGTGCCGCAATCGTGTTTGGGTACGATGTGGGTGCTTCACGTCCATTCAGGGGGGTATTCATTGTGAAAATTATTGGGATCCTGATTTGCAGCCTTCTGGCTCTCGCCTCTTTCGACGCCGCGCAGGCCGCGCCTGCCAGCATCAAGAGGCAACAGTGCCAGAACTTCTTCGACGGCCAGTACAAGGGCGCACGGAGGCCGAAGGCATTTGCCCTGAGCGCGGACGGCATGCGGTGCGGGGCGGCCTGGGGCCACCTTTCCAAGCAGGTGTCCCAGAAGGAAGCCCTGAGATACTGCACCTCCGAAGCGAAAAAGCACGGCGGCGGCAAGTGCAAGGTCATCGACATCCAGTGATGCCCTGACCTGTTTTCTCCGACACGAGAGATCCGCAGCGAGTGAGGGCGTGCCTTACGACCTCACTCGCTCACAATGCCCGTATCCGCCGCCTCAAGGCGGAAGGCGGCCGCCATCAGTGCCTTGGTGTAGTCCGTCTTCGGCGCATCGAAGATGTCGGCCGAAGGACCGGCCTCGACCACCTTGCCGGCGCGCATGACGATCACCTCGTTGGCGAGGGCGCGCACCACCTTCAGATCGTGCGAGATGAAGAGATAAGCCAGGCCGTGGCGCTTCTGCAGGTCGCGCAGGAGATCGACCACCTGTGCCTGCACACTCATGTCGAGCGCCGAGGTCGGCTCGTCGAGCATGACGAACTTCGGCTGCAGCACCATGGCGCGGGCGATGGAGATGCGCTGGCGCTGGCCGCCGGAGAACTCGTGCGGATAGCGGAAGCGGGTGTCCGCGTCGAGACCGACTTCCACAAGCGCCGCCGCGACGCGGGCGTCGCGCTGTTCCGCGGACAGATCGGCGTAGTGAACGGCAAGCCCCTCGCCGACGATATCGGCAACCGACATGCGCGGCGAAAGCGCGCCGAACGGATCCTGGAAGACAATCTGCATGTCACGGCGCAGTGGACGCATGTCCTTCCATGACAAGGTGTTGATGTCCTGCGCGCCGAAGCGGATCTGGCCGGTGGAGGAAATCATGCGCAACAGCGCCAGACCAAGCGTCGTCTTGCCCGATCCGGATTCCCCGACGATGCCGAGCGTCTGGCCCTCGCGCACGGTCACATCGATGCCGTCGACGGCCTTGACGTGGTCGACGGTGCGCCGGAGCAACCCGCGCCTGATCGGAAACCAGACCTTCACGTCCTTCGCCTCGACAACGACCGGGCGCGTCTCGTCGGTGACCGGCGGCTGGCCCTTCGGCTCGGCCGCCAGGAGATGCTGCGTATAGGGATGCTCGGGCGCGGTGAAGATGCGCTCGACCGGACCGCTTTCCACGATCTTGCCCTTTGTCATCACGCAGACCCTGTCGGCGATCTTGCGCACGATGCCAAGGTCGTGGGTGATGAACATCATGGCCATGCCGACGTCGCGCTGAATTTCCTTCAAAAGCTCCAGGATCTGCGCCTGTACGGTCACGTCCAGCGCCGTCGTCGGCTCGTCGGCGATCAGCAGGTCCGGTTCGTTCGCGAGCGCCATGGCGATCATGACACGCTGGCGCTGACCGCCGGAAAGCTGGTGCGGGTAGCTGGCGAGACGGGTTTCCGGATCGCGGATACCGACCTGGTGGAGCAGGTCCAGAACCCGGGCGCGCGCCTTGGTCTCGCCCATGCCGCGGTGGACCTTGAGCACCTCGGCAATCTGCTTTTCCACCGTGTGCAGCGGATTGAGCGAAGTCATCGGCTCCTGGAAGATCATCGAGATTTCGTTGCCGCGGATCTTCCTGAGGTCCGTCTCTCCGGCCTTGAGCACGTCGCGGCCCTTGAAGAGGATTTCGCCCGACGGATGCGACGCGGCCGGATAGGGCAGAAGACGCACGGTCGACAGCGCCGAGACGGACTTGCCCGAACCGCTCTCGCCGACGATCGCCAAGGTCTCGCCCTTCTCGATATCGAAGGAGATATGGTCGACAGCGGTCACGGTCGCGCCGTTCTGCGTGAAAGCCACGGAGAGGTCGCGTACGCACAGCAGCGGCTTTCCGCCCGCGGTCGCCTTGGTCGCAGTGGTGTTTTCGGTCGTCATGTCGGGCCTCACGAGAAGCTCTTGCGCGGGTCGAAGGCGTCGCGCACGGCCTCGCCGATGAAGATCAGAAGGCTGAGCATGGTCGAGATCACGATGAAACCGGTGATGCCGAGCCAGGGAGCCTGAAGGTTGTTCTTGCCCTGCGCCAGCATCTCGCCGAGCGATGCAGATCCGGGCGGCAGGCCGAAGCCGAGGAAATCGAGCGCGGTGAGCGTCGAGATCGAGCCGTTGAGGATGAAGGGCAGGAAGGTAAGCGTCGCCACCATCGCATTGGGCAGCAGGTGGCGCCACATGATGGTGCCATTGCCAACACCGAGGGCGCGCGCCGCCGTGACGTATTCGAAGTTGCGGGCACGCAGGAATTCGGCGCGTACCACACCGACAAGCGCCACCCAGGAGAAGGCGAGCAGGATGGTGAAGAGCGTCCAGAAGCCCGGGATCAGCACCGAGGACACGATGAGGATCAGGTAGAGCGTCGGGATCGCCGTCCAGATCTCGATGAACCGCTGGAACAGCAGGTCCACCCAGCCTCCATAGAAGCCCTGCACCGCGCCGGCGGCAACGCCGATGAACGAGGAAGCTATGGTCAGCGCCAGGCCGAAGAGCACAGAGATGCGGAAGCCGTAAACCAGCCGGGCGACCACATCACGTCCCTGGTCATCGGTGCCCAGCCAGTTCCAGTTGCCCATGACGCAATTGGGATCGTCGGCGCCCATGGGATAGCGGCTGCAGCGCTCGGCCTTGTCGAGCATCCACGACGGAGGAGCGGGCGCGGGCACCGGGATCTCGTTGTTGACCGTCCGGTACGAGTAGCGCACCGGCGGCCACAGCATCCAGCCGTTGGCGTTGATCTCGTCCTGGATAAAGGGATCGCGGTAGTCGGTGACGGCAAGGAAGCCGCCGAACTTCTCCTCCGGATAGTCGACGAAGACCGGGGCCAGAATCTCGCCGTTGTAGGAGACGAGGATCGGCCGGTCGTTGACCAGAAACTCCGCAAGGAGTGACAGGACAAAGAGCAGCAGGAACACCCAGAGCGACCAGAAGCCGCGCCGGTTCGCCTTGAAGTTCGACAGCCGCCGGCGGTTGATCGGCGAAAGCCAGCCGCGCTTCGGCAAGCGCACCGAAGCCGCCGCCGCGTCGGGCTCGGCGCCAATGGGCTGCGGCGCCGTGTCGGACATGTTCCGGTCCATCGGCTCAGACCTCCCTGCTCTCGAAATCGATGCGCGGATCGATCCAGGTGTAGGTCAGGTCGGAGATAAGGTTCACCAGCAGTCCCATGAGCGAGAAGATGTAGAGCGTGGCGAAGACCACCGCATAATCGCGGTTGATCACCGCCTCGAAACCAAGCAGGCCGAGCCCGTCGAGCGAGAAGATCGTCTCGATCAGCAGCGACCCGGCGAAGAAGGAGGAGATGAAGGCGCCGGGGAAACCGGCGATAACGATCAGCATGGCATTGCGGAAGACGTGGCCATAGAGCACCTGGCGCTCGCTCAGGCCCTTCGCCCGCGCCGTCTGGACGTATTGTTTGCGAATCTCGTCAAGGAACGAGTTCTTGGTAAGCAGCGTCACTGTGGCGAAAGCGGACAGCACCATGGCCGTGAGCGGCAGCGCAAGGTGCCAGAAATAGTCGAGGATCCGCGCCGGCCAGGACAATTGCTCCCAATTGTCGGACGTCAGGCCGCGCAAGGGGAACCAGTCCAGAAACGAGCCGCCAGCGAAGAGCACGATCAGCAGAACGGCGAAAAGGAACCCCGGGATGGCGTAGCCGACGACGATCACCGCCGATGTCCAGACATCGAAGCGGCTGCCGTCCTTCACCGCCTTGCGGATGCCGAGCGGAATGGAGATCGTATAGGAGATCAGCGTCATCCAGAGCCCGAGCGAGATCGAGACCGGCATCTTCTCGAGGATGAGGTCGAGCACGCCGATGTCGCGGAAATAGCTCTCGCCGAAGTCGAAGCGGGCGTAGTTCCAAAGCATGCCGAGAAACCGCTCGAGCGGCGGCTTGTCGAAGCCGAACTGCTTCTCCAGATCCTTGACGAACTCCGGATCGAGCCCCTGCGCGCCGCGGTACTTGGACGTGACCGAAGTGTCGCCACCCGCCTGCGCGCCGCCGCCGGAGAAGTCGCCGCCGCCGCCCGAGATGCGGGAGGTGGCGGACACGTCCGTGCCCTGTAGCTGGGCGATGACGCGCTCCACAGGTCCACCCGGCGCGAACTGGATGATGAGGAAGTTGATCGCCATGATTCCGATCAACGTCGGCACGATCAGCAGGAGCCGCCGCAGGATATAGGCGCCCATCTTATTGGCTGTCCTCGTCTAGCGTTTCGCTCCGGCGCAGGGCGCCGGTTGCACGGAAGGTCAGGAGCGGTCGGGTCACTCGACACCGGCCGCCTTGGCCCGCGCGCTGTCGTACCACCACTGCGCCTCGGGGGCGAAATCATATGCCGGCGGCTCGGCCACCCGGTCGAAGGCATCCCATGTGGCAACCGTATGAACGGGCTTGTACCACTGGGGAACCCAGTAGTAGCCGGCGCGCAGCACCCGGTCGAGCGCACGCGCGGCGATCTCCATTTCGTTGCGCGTCGGCGCATTGAGGGCGATGTCGATCAAAGCGTCGACCACCGGATCCGAGATGCCCGCGAGGTTGCCGCTGCCCGGCGTCGTCGCCGCGCTTGAGCTCAGCAGATCGCGGATCTCCTCGCCGAGCGTCGCACTCAAGGCGAAGCGACGGCCGACCATGTCGTAATCATAGTCGTTGATGCGCGACTGATACTGCGCGGGATCGACAACCCGGTAATTCGCGGTGATGCCGAGGCGTGCAAGGTTCTTGACGAAGGGCAGAGCCACCCGCTCGAAGGCCGTCGTGTTGGACAGCATCTCGAAGGTGAGGGGCTGGCCGCCGGGAAGCAGAAGCGTGCTTCCATCCCGCGTGCAGCCCGCCTCGCGCAGCAGCCTGTCCGCCTCGCGCAGCATCGTGCGGTCCTGCCCGGATCCGTCGGACACGGGCGCCATGACGGCCGGCCCGAAAGCGGCGGCGGGGATCTGCGAGCGGAACCGCTCCAGCAACACCATCTCCTCCGGCGTCGGCTCGCCCTGCGCAAGCATCGGCGAGTTCTGGAAAAACGACTGAGTGCGTGTGTAGGCACCATAGAAGAGCGCCTGATTCGACCATTCGAAATCGAAGACGAACCCGATCGCCTGGCGGATGCGCGGATCCTGGAACATCGGCCGACGGGTGTTGAGGAACCAGCCCTGTGCGCCGGCTGGCCGGCCGTCGGGAATTTCCTCGCGCGTCACCCGTCCATCCTCGACAGCAGGGAAATTGTACTCGGTCGCCCAGGTGCGGGCGGTGAACTCCTCGCGATAGGTGGTGACGCCCTTCTTGAAGGCCTCGAAATCCACCTGCCGGTCGCGGAAGAACTCCAGCCGGATGACATCGAAATTGAACATCCCGCGCGAGACGGGCAGGTCCGCTGCCCACCACGTCTTGACCCTTTCGTATTCGACGAAGCGGCCAACCTCATGCCGCCCGACCTTGTAGGGCCCGGAAGACAGCGGCGGGGTCAGCGTCGACTGCGCGAAATCGTAGCGTGTGTAATAGGCCTTGGAGAGGATCGGCATGCCTGCGACCGTCAGCGGCGCCTTGCGCGCCTGCCGTCCGGAGAAATGCACGGCCACGCGCGCGGTGTCGAGCGCACCCGCGCTCACCATCTCCGACAGCGCCTGGCGGATCGAGGGGTGCCCCATTTCCTTCAGCGTCGTCAGCGAAAAGGCAACATCCTCGGCCGTCAGCGGACTGTCGTCGTGAAACCGCGCTTCGGGGCGGATGTTGAAGACGTAGGTGTTGCCGTCGTCGGAGATCTCCACGCTTTCGGCGACAAGGCCATACATCGCGTCGGGCTCGTCGAGCGCGCGCACCATCAGCGTGTCGAAGCACAGCTCCATGCGCGGCGGAGCGTCGCCCTTCAGGATGAAGGTGTTGAAGGTGTTGAACGTCTGCGGGTTCTGGTTGAAGCCCCAGGAGGGCGCCGAAAAGACGAAACGGCCGCCCTTGGGCGCATCGCGCCCGACATAGTCGAACGCCTCGAACCCGGGCGGGTATTTCAGATCGCCGAAGACCGACAGGCCATGCACGGCCTTGCCCTGTTCAGTGGCGCGCGCCCGCCCGCCCGGCAGCATCAGCGCCACCGAAAGCGCCGCGGTGCCTGCAAGCAGCGTACGCCGATCGATCGTCGCACCATCCTTCATGCTGCTCGTTCCCTTCATCCCTTGTCTCCGATTCGTGCGGCCTTTTCGGCATCCCACCACCAGATTGAGGGAAAACCATGCGTGAATTCCGGCAATTTCGCAGGATGTGCGAACCTGTCCCAGCGGGCCGTGCGGTCGACGTCGGAATAGAACTGCGGCACCACATAGTGGTTCCACAGAAGGACACGGTCGAGCGCATGGGTCGCCGCCACAAGCTCCTCGCGGTCCTTGGCGAAAATGACGCGCTCGATCAGCTTGTCGACGGCCGGGTTCTTGATGCCCGCGTAGTTCTTCGATTGCGGCCGGTCGGCGGCATCCGAGCCCCAGAAGTCGCGCTGCTCGTTGCCGGGCGACAGGGATTGCGCCCAGACCAGCGTGGCCACGTCGAAGTCGCGATTCTGCACGCGGTTGATGTATTGCGGCACGTCGATGAGCCGGAGCACCGTCTTGACGCCGATGTTCTCCAGGTTCTTCGTGTAGGGAAGAAGCCCGCGTTCGGCCGAGCGATCATAGTAGATGAACTCGATCGAGAGCTGCTCGCCGGTCTTCTCGTCGACCATGCGCCCGCCGTCGAGCTTGTAACCCGCCTCGCGGAAGAGCCGCACCGCCTGGCGCAGGTTCTCGCGCACGTTCTGCGGGCTGCCGCCGACCGGGTTTTCATAAGGCTTGGTGAAAACTTCAGGCGGCACCTCGTCGCGCACCGTCTCCAGGATCTCCAGCTCCTTGCCAGTCGGCAGCCCTGAAGATGCGAGTTCCGTGCCGGCGAAATAGGAGCCGATGCGCTTGTGCAACCCCGCGGAGACGACGGCATTGGTCGTCTCGAAATCATAGGCGTAGTTCAGCGCTTCGCGGACCCGCGGGTCCTGAAATTTCTTGCGGCGCAGGTTGGGCACATAGGCCTGCATGCGTCCGACCGCCCGGCTCGGAAACTCCTCCAGAACCACATGCCCCTCGCGCACGGCGGGGAAATCATAGGCCTTGGACCAGACATTGGCGCTCGGCTCATCCCGGAAGTCGTACTGGTCACCCTTGAAGGCCTCCAGCTCGACGGCGGAATCGAGGAAAATATCGTAGCGAACCACGTCGAAATTATAAGACCCGACGCGCACCGGATGGTCCTTGGCCCAATAGTCGTCGACGCGCTCGTAGACGATGTTGCGCCCGGGATCGACGGAACGAATCCGGTAGGGGCCGGAGCCGAGCGGCGGCTCCAGCGTGCCGCGCGCGATGTCGCGCTTCGCGCCGCTGGCGTCCGTTCCCTCCCACCAGTGCTTCGGCAGCACCGGGAGCTGGCCGACGA
Source organism: Stappia sp. (assembly GCF_048268045.1). Lineage (GTDB taxonomy): Bacteria > Pseudomonadota > Alphaproteobacteria > Rhizobiales > Stappiaceae > Stappia. The sequence continues at coordinate 189,536 of NZ_JBLWWG010000003.1, read as the reverse complement.
TCTTGGGCAGTTCCCGGTTGCCCGGAGCGTCGAACGTGAAGCGTACGGTGCGCTCGCCGACCTTCTCCAGGCTCTTGACGTGCCTGTAATAGAAGCCCTGGCTCGGATTGACCTCGATGAGCCTGTTGAAGCTCCAGATGACGTCGTCTGTGGTCACCGGCTCGCCATCATGCCAGCGCGCGCGCGGGTCCAGGCGGTACTCCGCCCAGGCATAGTCCTGGGGATAGCGCAACGCCTCCGCCAGCATACCGTAGTCGGCGTTGATGTCGGCCTCGTCGAGCGACGGCTCGAGCAGCGAATCATACATCAACCCGAGACCGGGCGCCGGATTGCCGCGCGACAGGATCGGATTGAGGGAATCAAAGCCCGTCGAAGCCGCGAGCCGCACCCTGCCCCCCTTGGGGGCATCGGGATTGACATAGTCGAAATGCTTGAAGCCCTCGGAATACCGAGGCTCGCCGGTCAGCGCCGCTGCATGCCGCCATGCCGGTTCTTCTTCGGCACTGGCCGAAGACGCAATCAGGCTCAACGAGAGGGCAAGCGCCGCGCAGGCGGCGACCCCGGTCCGGCGAAGGAAGGCATCGAGGCGCGGAGCGAACGGAAATGTCAGAGGATGCGGCATGGCGATGGGTAGGGTCCCCTTCCTGTGGGCCTGCCCCGACCGGCGCGGCGGCCGGGGGGCGGGTCCTCGCGTCACGAGCTTTGCTATCGTTCGAGTGTAGGGATTTCAGGCGCGCACCGACAGCGCCGAAACGAAAGATGACCAAAGTTTAATCGAACCAACGCGATCGAAACACTCTGGCGCGGCCCGCCTGCCCCCGGTCAGGCCGCGTTGCTCTTTTCGAGATACATGCGCCGATCGGCGAGTTCCAGGATCCCCGAGATGGTTCCCGCGTCATCCGGATAGCCGGCGAAACCAACGCTTGCACGGACCGTGATGCGCTTCTCACCGACAACCACCGGCTCGCAGACGACGTCGCGCAGGCGCTCGGCGACCGACTTCGCCTTGAGCTCGGCAAGATTGCCCGGGACCACGACCACGAACTCATCGCCGCCAACGCGCGCGACCGTATCGGTCTCGCGCGTGAAAACACTCAACCGCCGTCCAATCTCGCGCAGCAGCGCATCCCCGACCGCATGGCCATGGGTGTCGTTGATCGGTTTGAAGTGGTTCAGATCAACGAAGAACACGCAAAAGCCCACGTTCGTGCGCTCCCTGCGCGCGGCAAGATGGTGCAGCCTTTTCTCCAGGAAGCGTCGGTTCGGCAGGCCGGTCAGCTCATCCTGGTGGGCCATGATGCGCGCGCGCTGCTGGGCAAACATCGCAAGGCCCGCCAGGAGCGCCATCACGCCAGTCGCGCCGCCACCCGCGATCAGGGCCAGCACACGGTCGCGCGACATGGTCGGCCAGCCGCCGGCAGGTGTTGCGGCAAGCTCCCAGTCGCCAGCAGGCGACGCAACGGCGAGACGTACCGCGTCGGCGTCGAACAGCGCGGCGTCGCCCAGAAGCACCGTGCCACCCGCCAAACCGGTCTCTCCGCCATTCGCGATCACGGAACGGATCGCCACCTGATAACCCCCGTCCTCGGCGCGGATGCCGGCGGACGTCAGGATGCCGTCGAAGTCGACCATCACCGTCGCAACGCCCCGATAGGCGCGATCGACCCAGAGCAGGGAATCATCCTCGGCGACAAGGATCGGCGCGCGGGCAATGATCGTCCGGCTGCCACCATCCAGCGAATAGGGCCCGGAGATCAGCGCCTTGCGTCGGCGCGACGCCTCCTCGACCGTCTTGAGGTCGAGGGGATCGGACGTCAGGTCGCGGCCAAGCACGTCGAGGTTTCCGTAGAGCGGATAGGTGAAGCTCACGACATTGTCGGGCGCGAGCGTCATACGGCGCACATTGCTGTTGAGCGCAGCCGTCTCCTCGGCGAAACGGCGGAACTGTCCGGGCGAAAGATCGCCATTGATCGCGGCGAAACTCGCAAGCCCCTGGGCGATGTAAAGAGTGCCGCTCAGTTCACCCTCAAGGCGCGCGCGCAATTCCGAGAGGCGCGCGAGCGTCTCGTGCTCCATGCGCTCGCGCTCCGTCACGCCGAGCAAGTGTGCGACATAGCCCGTGACGGCAATGCCGATCGCAGCCACGACAAGAAGCACGGCGACAAGCGGAATATGCTTGCAGGCGCCCCTGCCTGACACTCCGATAACGGAGTGACGCTTCATCTACCCCTCCCTTGACGCGCATGCTCCTGCAAACCTCGATGCGCCGGGTCCTGCCCAGACCCGGATTGCACGATGGCGCGTCCCAAAACTGACGCCGAGACAAAACACCAGAAACCGGTGTTTCAGCGATCAGGCGTCCCCACACAATAGTTTGTCAAAATAGCTTGCAATCAAGTTTACGCAGCGTCCTCCTCGCCGCTTCCCACCAACGGCAAAGCCGCCGCATTCAAAAAAAGGCCGGGGCATGCCCGGCCTTTGTTCTGCATATCCAAGAGACTGATCTGGCCTTACTGGGCCGGAGCGGTCTGGGTCTCGCCGGCAGGGGCTTCCGTGGCGGGTGCTTCGGTAGCAGGAGCCTCGGCAGCGGGGGCTTCGGTAGCCGGCGCCTCGGTAGCAGGAGCTTCGGCTGCAGGAGCCTCGGCAGCCGGCGCCTCGGTAGCGGGGGCTTCAGCTGCAGGAGCCTCGGCAGCGGGAGCCTCGGTAGCCGGCGCGGCGGCTTCCGGCTCGGGCAACGGCTGCGGATTGTCGCTGAGCGTGCGCAGATAGGCGATCAGGTTGGCGCGGTCGCCCGGCTTGCGCATGCCGGCATAGCCCATGGCGGTGCCGGGAACGAGATCCTTCGGCTTCGTCAGGAAGTGATCGAGCTCATCGTAGGTCCACTCGCCGACTTCATCGCCATAGGCGACCATGGCGTTGGAATAGCGGAAGCCCTCGCGGCCACCCGGCTTGCGACCGAGAATGCCCCACAGCTCCGGGCCGACCTTGTTGGGGCCGCCCTTGGAGAAATCGTGACAGGCGGCGCAGGCGCGCGTTAGCTTCTCGCCGTCCTCGGCGGAGGCGCTGGCCAGGCGAACCGCGATCGGCTCAACCTGAGGCTCGTCCGCGGCGGGAGCACCGCCTTCTTCTCCACCAGCCTCGGCGACGACAATCTCGAAGCCCGGCTTCTCCGGCTCATGCCGCTCGAAGAGGATTTCCGAGAGAATGCCGAGTCCCATCGTCAGGAGAAGGACGAAGAGGACCGCGCCGGCGATCGTGTTTAGCTTGGCAGAGTTCATTCCCGCTGGCTCCAACTCTAGTCTATTGCGGCGCGGCCACGTTCAGGGACCCCTGTCAGGCATGCCCATGACGAGAGGGCCCCGCGCAACGCAGCGCGTGGTGAAAAAGTCGCCGGAAACTACAAAGTTTTTGACGCCCGTGTCCATAGCTTTAAAAGAGCAATCGATGATACAAATGATCGCAGCTGATTTTCCCGGGAAAGTCACGTTTTTCGCACCTTTCCCGGCGCCCGCCGAGACCGCTTCCCCGATGCCCCCCAAGCGGCGGGCGCGGGTGGGTTTTTCCGTGCCTGCTGCGATGTCGTCCACCGTGAAGGAACTTTCGTGATCCGAGCCCTTGTCGTCATTCCGGCGCGAATGGCATCGTCGCGTCTTCCCGACAAGCCTCTCGCCGACATTGCCGGGAAACCGATGATCGCCCATGTTCTCGCGCGCGGCGAGGAGGCCGGGATCGGCCCGGTCGTCGTCGCCTGCGATGACCCGCGCATCCGCGATGCGGTGGAAGCGGCGGGCGGGCGGGCCGTGCTGACCGATCCCGACCTTGCCAGCGGCTCTGATCGCGTCTGCGCCGCCGTCCGCAGCATCGACCCGGACGGTGAATTCGACGTGGTGCTGAACCTGCAAGGGGATGTTCCCCTGATCGATCCCGAAGCGATCCGCGCCACCTTCGCGCCGCTGCGGGACCCAGCCGTCGATATCGGCACGATCGCGACCGAAATCCGCACGGAGGCGGGCCGCACCGACCCGGGCATGGTCAAGACCATCGGCACGCCAGTCGACGAGAACCGCCTGCGGGCGCTCTATTTCACCCGCGCGACGGCGCCGAGCGGACCGGGGCCGCTCTACCAGCACATTGGCCTCTATGCCTATCGCCGCGCGGCGCTGGAGCGCTTCGTCGCACTGCCGCCCTCCACCCTCGAGCGCCGGGAGAGCCTGGAGCAGCTGCGTGCGCTGGAGGCGGGCATGCGCATCGACGTCAGCCTGATCGACTCGACGCCCATGGACGTCAACACGCCTGCCGACCTCGACGCCGTGCGCGCCGTCCTCGGTCACCGCACCACCACCCGACACTCCTGACAAGCTGGTCCAACCCGATGTCGAAACAGAAGAAGATCGTTTTCCAGGGCGAATACGGTGCAAACTCGCACATGGCATGCCGCGACGCCTTTCCGGATTGCGAGCCGGTGCCCTGCGCGACATTCGAGGACTGCTTCACCGCGCTGGAGAATGGCGAGGCCGATCTTGGAATGATCCCGGTGGAGAATTCCGTCGCTGGCCGGGTCGCCGACATCCACCATCTGCTGCCGCGCTCCTCGCTCAACATCATCGGCGAGTATTTCCTCCCCATCCGCTTCCAGCTTATGGCGCTTCCCGGAGCGCGGATCGAGACGCTCAAGAGCGTCCAGAGCCACATCATGGCGCTCGGCCAGTGCCGCAAGATCATTCGCGAACTCGGCCTGTCGCCGGTGATCGGCGCCGACACCGCCGGCTCCGCACGCCAGATCGCCGAGCGCGGCGACCTCAGCGCGGCGGCCCTAGCCCCCGAGATGGCGGCCGAAGCCTACGGGCTGGAAATCCTGCGCCGGGACGTTGAGGATGCCGCCCACAACACGACGCGCTTCCTCATCCTGTCGCCGGAGCCGGTCAAGGCGAGAAACAACGGCCAGCCGGTGATCACCACCTTCATCTTCCGGGTGCGCAACGTTCCGGCGGCGCTCTTCAAGGCGCTCGGCGGCTTCGCCACCAACAGCGTCAACATGACGAAGCTCGAATCCTACCAGCTCGAGGGACAGTTCTTCGCCTCCATGTTCTACGCCGACGTGGAAGGACATCCCGACGACCGCTCCGTCGCGCTGGCGCTTGAGGAACTCGAGTTCTTCTGCGCCGAACTGAAGCTGCTCGGCGTCTATCCCGCCGCCGCCTTCCGCGACAAGATCCGCGAGCCGGAAGCCAACCGGGCGCTTCGCCCGACCCCCGGGATCTGAACCCCGCCCATGGCCAGACCGCTTCGGCGCCCGGCCCGGATCCGACAAACGCCAATGCCGAGAAGAGGATTTTCGACACCAATGACCAGCCAGACCTTCGACGCTCTGTGCATCGGCAACGCGATCTGCGATGTCTTCGCCCATGTGGAGGAAGACTTCCTCGCCAGGGAAAGCCTCGTGAAGGGCTCGATGCGCCTGATCGACACCGAAGAGGCCGTCCGGCTTTACGAGAAGATGGGCCAGACGACGCGCATCTCCGGCGGCAGCGCGGGCAATACCGCCGCCGCCGTTGCCTCGCTCGGCGGCAAGACCGCCTATTTCGGCAAGGTCGCAAAGGATGATCTCGGCGACGCCTATCGCCACGACATGCGTGGCACCGGTGTCCACTTCGAGACCCCCGCCCTGATCGACGGCGTGCCGACGGCACGCTCGATGATCCTGATCACGCCGGACGGCGAGCGCACGATGAACACCTACCTGGGTGCCTGCATCGAGCTTTCGGAGAACGATGTCGATCCGCAGGTCGTGGCGGCCTCCGCCTTCACCTACATGGAAGGCTACCTGTGGGACCCGCCGGCGGCGAAGCGGGCCTTCCTGAAGGCTGCGGAGATCGCCCATGGCGCCGGCCGGAAAGTCAGCCTGACACTTTCCGACAGCTTCTGCGTCGACCGCTATCGCAGCGAGTTCCTGACGATGATGCGCGACGGAACCATCGACCTCCTGTTCGCCAATGAGCACGAACTGCGCGCGCTCTACGAAACCGCCGATGTCGATACGGCCATCGCCGCCGTGCGCGAGGACTGCGCGCTGACCGCGCTGACACTCGGCGCCGAGGGCGCGATGGCGATCTCGCGTGAGAAGACCGTGCGCGTCCCCGCACAGAAGGTCGACGAGATCGTCGATCTGACCGGCGCCGGCGATCTCTTCGCCGCGGGCTTCCTGGTTGCCCAGTCGCGCGACTACGACCTGTCCATGTCGGCGGAACTCGGCTGCCTGTGCGCCGCCGAAGTCATCGGTCATGTCGGCGCGCGTCCCGAGCGGGCGCTGCGCCAGATCGCCGCCGAGGGAGGCTTCAGCATCTGAAGCCCCGCCCTCGCGGAATGGGACGGACAAAAAAAGGCGCCGCGCGATCCCGCGCGGCGCCTTTTTCGTTTCTGTCCTCGAGCTCGCGAGGGGCTCGCAGTCCCGTCAGTCGGAGAGGTCCTGCACCGACGAGATCCGGCCGTCCTCGGTGAGCCGGTAGACGATCGGGACACCGGTCGCCAGCTCCCTCTTCAGGATCTCCTCCGGCGACAGACCCTCGAGTTCCATCACCAGCGATCGCAGCGAGTTGCCGTGCGCCGCGACAATGACGCGCTTTCCGGACAGAACCTGCGGAAGGATCTGCGCCCGGTAGTAGGGCAGAACGCGCTCGGCCGTCATCTTCAGGCTCTCACCGCCGGGGGGAGGCACGTCGAAGGAGCGGCGCCAGATGTGCACCTGCTCCTCGCCGAACTTCTCGCGCGCCTCATCCTTGTTCATGCCGGTCAGATCGCCGTAGTCGCGTTCGTTGAGCGCCTGATCGCGAATGGTCTCGAGCCCGTCCTGCCCCAGTTCGGACAGGATGAGATCCAGCGTATGCTGGGCGCGGGTCAGAACCGAGGTGTAGGCGACGTCGAAGGCGAGCTTCAGATCGCGCAGCTTGGCACCGGCCAGCTTCGCCTCCTCGATCCCCTTCTCCGTCAGGTCCGGATCCTTCCAGCCGGTGAACAGGTTTTTCAGGTTCCATTCGCTCTGCCCGTGACGGACGAGAACCAGAAGATGTTCCATGTCGCAGTGTCTCCAGTTGGAAGATCCGGGCGCGCCAGGCGCCAGCGGCGAAGCCTCCGCTGTCGATCAGTCGGAAAGGCCGAGAACGTCGTCCATCGTGTAGAAGCCGGGCTTGCGGCCCCGCGCCCAGAGAGCCGCCTTGATGGCGCCGCGGGCAAAAATCTGCCGATCCTGGGCGTGGTGGGAGAGGGTGACGGTCTCGAGCGGACCGGAGAACAGGACGCTGTGGTCGCCGATCACCGTGCCGCCGCGCAAGGTGGCAAAGCCGATGTCGCCGCGAGGCCTCTCGCCGGTGATGCCGTCACGCTGGCGCACGGAGCGGGTCGCCAGGTCGATGCCCCGGCCTTCGGCAGCCGCCTCGCCCAGCATCAATGCCGTTCCCGAAGGAGCGTCAACCTTGTTTCGATGGTGCATTTCCAGCACCTCGATGTCGAAATCCTCGTCGAGGGCCGCGGCCGCGCGGCGCACCATGGCGGCAAGCAGGTTCACGCCGAGGCTCATGTTGCCGGACTTGACGATACGGGCATGGCGGGCGGCAGGCCGAACGGCGTCCACATCCTCCTCGCTCATGCCGGTGGTGCCGATGACGTGAACGATGCGCGCCTGGGCGGCAAGCTCGGCGAAGACACGCGTGGCGGCAGGGGCGGTGAAATCGAGCACGCCGTCACAATCTGCAAAGACGCGAAGCGGATCGTCGACCACAATAACGCCGTTCGGCTGGAGCCCGGCGAGAACACCCGCATCCTTGCCGATCGCCTCGGCACCCGGACGCTCGACGGCTCCCGCGAGCTCGACGCCATCCATCTGCGAGATCGCGCGGACAAGCGCTCCGCCCATCCGCCCCGCGGCTCCCACAACGGCTAGACGCATTGCCGGCATATCGATTTCCGTCCCTTGCTACCGCCCTCAAGCTTTTCAGGTTTGCGGTATATCAGGTTGACCGGCGCGTGCAACGCCCGCGCCGGAAGCTCCCGTCGGCCGTCCATCCTCGACGGGAAGGTGGACAAAGTCCTTGCCGGCGTCCGGGTCCGTTAACGACTGAACGGCTATGCCGATAGATATCATCCTTGCATCGAACGATTCGCTGTTTCAGAATCGAACACGTCACGTCGAACCTTGGATTGTCGTTGTGCGCAAGAAAATCAAATGCACTCCGACGGTCGTGCTCGCTCTTCTGTGCATCCTGTTGGGCGGGCAATACCACCCGGCGGCCGCCCAACACATCGGCGGCGGCGCAATGAGCGGCAACATGCCGCTCAAGACTTTCCTCACGGAACATCCTGAAGAAAGCGCACTCAGCCTGCGCTTCTATGATCGCGTGTCGAAAAACGCCGTGCCGATCACCGGCGAAAAACGTCCGGTCCACATCGCCATCGTCACCTCACGCACCGAATATTCCGAACACTGGCGGCGCAGCATCGCCGCCCTGCGGGCCAGGCTCGGGGAACTGCAGGTCCCCTTCACCATCGCCGAGCGGAAGGCGCCGCAGGATCGAGACATGCGCAGGCAGACCAATATGGTTCTCGACGCGCTCGCGAGCGATCCAGACTACCTCATTTTCATGCTCGACTCCTTCCGTCAAAGGTCTCTCATCGAACGCCTCGTCAGCCGCAGCAGGCCCAAGGTCATCCTGCAGAACATCACGACGCCGGTTCGCGAATGGGGCAAGGCACAGCCATTCCTCTATGTCGGCTTCGACCATGAGGAAGGCGCCCGGCTTCTGATCGACCACTATGTGGAAAGCCGGCCGGAGCACGAGCGCTTCGCGATCTTCTACGGCGAGCCCGGCTTTGTCAGCCGCGCTCGCGGGGAGACCTTTCGCACGGCGATGCTCAAGCGTACGGACAAGACGCTGGCTGCCACCTATTTCGTCGGTTTCGACCGCGAAAAGGCCCGCACCGCGGCGCTCAGCCTTCTCGGACGCGACGACCGGATCGGTTTCATCTATGCCTGTTCGACAGAAATCGCGCTCGGTGTCAGCGAGGCGATCGAGCAACTCGGTCTCGTCGGCAAGGTTGCGACAAACGGCTGGGGAGGCGGCAGCGAGGAACTCGAGTTGATCGCCCGGGGACGTCTGACTGCAACCGCGATGCGCATGGACGACGACAGCGGCGTGGCGATCGCCGAGGCAATCGCGCTCGACCAGTCGGGACGGCGGGCTGAAGTGCCGCCGGTCTATGCCGGCACCTTCGCTTTGGTCACATCCAAGGATCCGCGACAACGGATCGAGCAACTGAAGCGACGAGCATACCGCTACTCCCAATGAAGAAAAATCGGAAGCACGAGATCAGCTTCAACAGTCTCGTCCTGGGGCTGTTCGCCATCGCACTTGTCGTCACGTCGACATTGCTGTTCTCGATCAGCTATGTGAGCAGCCTGTCGATCGCGGACCGTGAGGTCGAAAGGTTCGCGCGCAAGGAAAGCGCGCTCGTCCACCTCGTCTTCGAGCAGACGCTGTCGCGCCTCGACACCTTCCAGCGCCGGCTGGCAGGCGAGCCGGCCTTGCGCAACGCGCTGCGCGCGCGCGACAAGCGTGCGGTCGCGGAGCTGCTTGAGGACACCACCTGGCAGCGCATGGGGGCGCAGTTCGAGATGCTGATCGTCGACCTTCCCGGAGAGCCGGGCTGGGTGGACGCAAGCTATTCGATCTTCGACGTGAACGCGGTCCTTCCCGCCGCGGCCCGCGAGGCAATGGTCAACAGCTCGTGGGAATTTCATGTCGGCCGGCAAGACGGGGAGACGGTTCTGCTCGCTGCCGCGTCCATCCCTGTCGTCGACAATGAGGACGGGCAGGTGCTCGGCCATCTCGTCGGGGCATATGTTTTCAACGACAGCCTGCCGTTCATGGTGGACATCACCAATGCCCTCGACACGGAGCGGGTCACGCTCATTCATCGCGACAGCATCATCGCTCAGTTCGGCGCGCCACGCGGCGAGAAGCTGCCTGAGGATGCCCTGAGTGCGCTGGCGACCACCGACCACGTTATCGAGAACCAGCGCCTTTATGTGCGCAGCAGCCTGAGCACGGCCGGAGAGATGGATGAAGCCTATATCGTCTCCAGCCGCCCGAACGAGACGCTCCGGAACGTGCAGCAGACCTACAGGGAGATCTTTCTTCCCTTCCTGTTCTATCTGGTGGCCGCATCGCTGCTCGCCGCCTACACGCTGCACAGGTTCATGAGCCCTGCGCTCGAGCGGCTGCTCGGCTACGCGGCCCATATCCGCAAGGATTCCCGAGACCTGAACTATCGCCCCGGGCGTGTGGCTGAGTTCAACGAACTCGGCAAGGCGCTGCAGAATGTCTTCACGGACCTGCGAGACACCAACGCGCAATTCCGCTCCCTGATCGACAAGTCGCTGCACGGGGTGTGCATCTACGGCGGCGAGCGGATCCTCTACCTGAACGACGCGCTTCTGGAGATCCTCGGCTACGACAAGAGCGAACGTCAGAGTGTCACCGACATGTGGCTCACCGACCTGTTCCCGCCCGACGAGCAGGTTCGGCTTCTGTCCTACAATCAGGCGCGACGCGCGGGGGCCAGCGCGCCAAGCGTCTATGAGGCGCGCGCCGTGGGTAAGGACAGGCGCATCATCTGGATCGAGATGCACGTTCGCGAAACGCGCTGGAACGGGATAGACGCCTACTATGTGACCATCGCGGATATTTCCGAGCGCAAGCGGCAGGAGGAACTGATCGTCCGTCAGGCGAACTTCGACGGGCTGACGGGCCTGCCCAACCGCTATCTCTTCCGCGACCGCCTTGTGCAGGCGCTGGCACGGGCGGAATGGGAGAAGCAGTCGGTGGCGCTGCTCTTTCTCGATCTGGATCGCTTCAAGAACATCAATGACACGCTCGGCCACAGCGCCGGCGACGAGCTGATCACCGCCGCGGCGACGCGCATTTCGGCGGCTCTCGCCGAGAACGACACCGTTGCGCGCCTCGGCGGCGACGAGTTCGCGGTGATCCTGGCCCACGCGCGGGACCTTTGGGACATCGAGGAGACCGCCTCGCGGATCCTCGACACCCTCGCCCGACCGATTGTCGTGGGGCGCGGCGCGGAGGTCTTCTCCACCGCCAGCATCGGCATCACCGTGTTTCCGGCCGACGGCCGCGACGCGGACGGACTTCTGCGCCAGGCAGACACCGCCATGTATCACGCCAAGGCCGACGGCGGGAATGCGGTGCGGTTCTTCTCGGCGCACATGAACGAGCAGGCCGCGCAGGCGATGGAGATTGAAAGCGCGCTGCGGCGGGCAATCGACCGCCAGGAACTCCAGCTTCACTACCAGCCCGTCATCGACGTCGTCGCCGGACGTGTTGCCGGCTGCGAGGCGCTTGTGCGCTGGACGGACACGGACAAGGGCGAGATCCCTCCGAAGGATTTCATTCCCATTGCAGAGAACACCGGCCTGATCGTGCCGCTCGGCGCCTTCGTGCTGGAGACGGCCTGCCGTTTCCACCAGGCCTGCCGCACGGAAGGGATCGACCTGCCGATGCTCAGCGTCAACGTCTCGCCCCGCCAGTGCCGCGACGAACGCTTCCTCGATCTGGTCCGCAGCGCGTTGAACACGACCGGCATGCCGCCCGAACAGTTGCATCTCGAGATCACCGAAAGCGTGATGTTCGACGAAACGGGCAGCGACCCGGTGCAAACGCTGAGTGCCCTCCGCGCGCTCGGCGTCCGCCTGTCTCTTGACGATTTCGGCACCGGATATTCCTCGCTGAGCAATCTCAAGCGGTTCCCGATCGACACGCTCAAGATCGACCGCTCGTTTGTCCGCGACCTGGAAAGCGACCTCGACGCGCCGGCGCTCATTGAGGCGATTGTCGCGCTCGCGGGAAGCCTCGGGCTCGACGTCATTGCCGAGGGCGCGGAGACGGAAGGGCAATGCGAGGCCCTGACCGCCCTCGGCTGCCGGCTGATCCAGGGGTTTCACCTGGGACGACCGATGCCGGGCGATGCGTTCCGCGCCTTCGTGCGCGCCCACGACACGCTTTCCGCCTCGCGCTCGGCGATACCGCTCTAGAAGAGCCTGATCGACAGGACAGAGGGCATAAAACAAAGGGGCCGGCGCATCGCGCCGGCCCTTTCCTGTTTCCTCAGCCGCGTTTCCGCGGAAAAGCCGGCGCCTAGATCAGGCGTCCGCCTCGAGCTCCTTGCCGGTCTCCTGGTCGACAACCTTCATCGACAGGCGAACCTTGCCGCGCTCGTCGAAGCCCATGAGCTTGACCCAGACCTTGTCGCCTTCCTTGACCACGTCCGTGGTCTTGGCAACCTTCTGCGGAGCAAGCTGGGAGATGTGGACCAGCCCGTCCTTCGCGCCGAAGAAGTTGACGAAGGCACCGAAGTCCACCGTCTTGACGACGCGGCCCTCGTAGACCACACCGACTTCCGGCTCGGCGGCGATGGAGTTGATCCAGTTGATGGCCGCCTGGATCGCCTTGCCGTCCGACGAAGCGATCTTGACGGTGCCGTCGTCCTCGATGTTGATCTTGGCGCCGGTCTTCTCGACGATCTCGCGGATCACCTTGCCGCCCGAACCGATCACTTCGCGGATCTTGTCCACCGGGATCTTCATCACCTCGATGCGCGGCGCGTATTCGCCAAGCTCGGTGCGTGCCTCGGAAAGCGCGCTGGCCATCTCGCTCAGGATATGAATGCGGCCGTCGCGCGCCTGCGCCAGGGCGACCTTCATGATCTCCTCGGTGATGCCATCGATCTTGATGTCCATCTGCAGCGAGGTCACGCCCTCAGCCGTGCCGGCCACCTTGAAGTCCATGTCGCCGAGGTGATCCTCGTCACCGAGAATGTCGGAGAGGACCGCGAAGCGCTCGTCTTCCTTGATCAGGCCCATGGCGATGCCCGCCACCGGAGCCTTGAGCGGAACACCGGCGTCCATCAAGGCAAGCGAGGTGCCGCAGACGGTTGCCATCGAGGAGGAACCGTTCGACTCGGTGACCTCGGACACGACGCGAAGCGTATAGGGGAACTCGTGATGCGGCGGCAGCAGCGGATGCACGGCGCGCCATGCGAGCTTGCCGTGTCCGATCTCGCGGCGGCCGGGCGAACCCATGCGGCCGGTCTCGCCGACGGAGTACGGCGGGAAGTTGTAATGCAGCATGAAGGTCGCCTTGTAGGTGCCTTCCAGCGCATCGACGAACTGCTCGTCGTCATTGGTGCCGAGCGTGGCGACGACAAGAGCCTGGGTCTCGCCGCGGGTGAAGAGCGCCGAACCGTGCGCGCGCGGCAGGATGCCCGCTTCCGACACGATCGGGCGAACCGTCTTCAGGTCGCGCCCGTCGATGCGCTCGCCCTTGTCGAGGATCGCGCCGCGCACGATGCCAGCTTCGGTCTTCTTGAAGAGGTCGCCGAACACAACCTTCTCGAGACCGGCCTCGCCCGCCTCGGCGGACATGGTCTCGAAGGTCTTGGCCTTCACCGCGTCGATGGCATTGCGGCGCTCGGTCTTCTCGCGGATCGCATAAGCGGCGGTCAGCTCTTCGCTGGCTAGCTCCTTGACACGGGCGGCAAGCGCGGAGTGATCCGGCAGGTTCAGCTCGCGCGGCTCGCGCGCGGCCGTCTCGGCCAGCTTGACGATGGCGCCGATCACGGTCTGGAACTGCTGGAAGCCGAACATGACGCCGCCGAGCATGACATCCTCGGCAAGCTCCTTGGCTTCCGATTCAACCATCAGAACCGCTTCGGTGGTGCCGGCGACGATGAGGTCCAGCGAGGACTCCTGCATGTCGTCGATCAACGGGTTGAGCACATACTCGCCGTTGATGTAGCCGACGCGCGCGCCACCGATCGGCCCCATGAAGGGGATGCCCGAAATGGTGAGCGCGGCCGAGGCTGCGACCATAGCCAGGATATCGGGAGCGTTCTCCAGATCGTGCGACAGGACGGTGATGATCACCTGGGTGTCGCACTTGAAGCCGTCGACGAACAGCGGACGGATCGGGCGGTCGATCAGACGCGATGTCAGCGTCTCATGCTCGGACGGGCGCCCCTCGCGCTTGAAGAAGCCACCGGGGATCTTGCCGGCTGCGTAGGTCTTCTCCTGGTAGTTCACGGTCAGCGGAAAGAAGTCCTGGCCCGGCTTGGGCGACTTGGCGGCGACGACCGTGGCAAGGACCTTGGTCTCGCCGTAGGTGGCAAGTACTGCGCCGTCAGCCTGGCGGGCAACCTTGCCCGTCTCGAGGGTCAGCGGGCGTCCGCCCCAGTCGACTTCCACGCGATGAATATCAAACATGTCTCTTCCTAACTTGAGATCGCCCGCGCCGCGCTGCTGGCGCCTGTCGCGGGTCGGTCTGTGGGAACCTCGCCGACACCGCGCACATCATGCGCGGCTCGGGCGGGTCGATCCCTTGTGGCAACAGCCTCGCCTTCTCGGACAGCCATCGCCTGTGAACGACGCGCCACGGGCAAGACACCGGGGGGCTCGGAGGTATTCCAGGACACGCCCGGAAAGCTCGCCAAGCCACCTGCTATCCTGCCCCATGACCGCCAAGAGGCCGTGTCTGCGGCCTTCCTCGCGGCTCCGGTCGCGCATCCCTCGAGACGCGCCGCACCGGCACCGAAGACAGAAGGCGCGACGCCCTTGCGGACGCCGCGCCCTTCAACTCGTTAGCGACGCAGACCCAGACGCTGGATCAGGTTCTGGTAGCGCGCCACGTCGGTCTTCTTCAGGTAATCCAGGAGCGAACGGCGCTGGCTCACCATCTTCAGGAGGCCGCGGCGGGAATGGTTGTCCTTGCCGTGGGTCTTGAAGTGGTCGGTGAGGTTGACGATCCGCTCGGTCAGGACAGCGACCTGCACGTCGGCAGAGCCGGTGTCGCCTTCCTTGATCCCGTATTCCTTGATGAGTTCCGCCTTGCGTTCCGCGGTAATCGACATCGGTCAGTCCTTTCCTGAGACGTCACGGATCCTCAAAGGTCCGCGAGATTAAAAACGCGCCTGGGCAGGAGTTCCCCGCGTTCCACCTCGCCAATGGCCACCAGCTCGCCTTGAGCCGTGACCGAGACCGGCCCGGTAAACACGGGGGCATCGCGCCCGCGCAGCAATACGCCCTGCCCCTGTCGGAGACGGGCGGCATCCTGCCTGCTCACGGCCAGCGCCGGGATGTCGTCCAGCGCGGTCTGAACAGGCATGATGAAGCGTGCGTGGTCCTCGTCGAGGCCCTCGCCGGGCGCACATTGCCCCAACTCCTCCAGAGTTTCCAGCGGAATCATGTCATCCTCGCCGAAGGGGCCGACGAGGAGACGCCGCAATTCGCTCACGTGTCCGCGGCTGCCGAGACGCTCGGCGATGTCGCGGGCGAGCGAGCGAACGTAGGTCCCCTTGCCGCATTCCGCCTCGAGAACGGCATGGTCGGTATCCGGGCAGTCGACGAGATCCAGCCGGTGGACGTCGATCTCGCGCGCAGCAAGCTCGACCTCCTCGCCGCCACGGGCCAGGTCATAGGCGCGCGCGCCGTCGACCTTGATGGCGGAGTATTTTGGCGGCACCTGCGCGATCGTTCCGGTGAATTCGGGCAGAACGGCGCGGATGGCGGCTGCGTCAGGGCGCACCGGGGACGTGGCAATCACGTCGCCCTCGGTGTCGTCTGTCGCCGTCGCCTCGCCCCAGCGCACGGTGAAGCGGTAGACCTTTCGGCCGTCCATGGCGAAGGAAACGGTCTTCGTCGCCTCGCCGAAGGCAATCGGCAGACAGCCAGAGGCGAGCGGATCCAGCGTGCCCGCGTGTCCAACCTTCTCGGGATGAAAGATCTTCTTCAGCCGCGTCAGCGCATCGTTGGACGACAGGCCGACGGGCTTGTCGAGCACCAGCCAGCCGTCGATGCGGTTGCGGTTCGCTTTCCTGCGTCGAGCCATGTCAGGTCCGGTCGTCGGTCTCGGAACCGTCGCCGGCCTCGTCCGCGTCGATATCGCGGCGCACGTCGTCGCGATTCAGCAGCGTGGTGATCCGGTCGTCGTCGTCGAAACGGGTGTCGAGAACGAACCGCAGGTCGGGAAGGAACTTCATGGTCATCCGGCGTGCGAGGTCGCGGCGAATGACACGAGCGCTGCGGTTCAGCGCCTCCACCACCTTGTCGCCGTCCTTGCCACCAAGCGGCATGACGAGGCAGCTCGCCAGACGCAGGTCCGGCGTCATGCGCACTTCCGGCACGGAGATGATGGTGCCGTCGAGGACGGGATCCGCAAGCGTGCCGCGCGACAGGATGTCGGAGACTTCCTTGCGCACAAGCTCGCCGACGCGCAACTGGCGCTGCGAAGGCATTCCGGCCGGTGTCCGGTTCGAATTCGACATGGGTAAGATCCAGGCGTGAGGTCGGGGCGAAGCGGCGGAGCCGCCTGACCGGCGCGAAACGCCCCGGCCAAACGGCAAAACCGGCGGGAGAAGACCCGCCGGCGCCTGTCAGATTTCGCGCCGCCGTGGTTACAGCGTGCGGGCCACCTCTTCGACCCGGTAGCACTCGATGACGTCGCCGGGACGCATGTCCTGGTAGCCGACGAAGTTCATGCCACATTCCTGGCCGGACTGAACTTCCTTCACCTCGTCCTTGAAGCGCTTCAGCGTGCCGAGCTTGCCTTCGTGGATCACCACATCGTCGCGGATGAGGCGCACTTCCGCGCCACGCTCGACAGTGCCCTCGGTGACGAGGCAGCCGGCGACCTTGCCGACCTTGGTGATGTTGAAGATCTCGCGCACTTCCGCGTTGCCGAGGAAGGTCTCGCGACGCTCCGGCGACAGAAGGCCGGACATGGCTGCCTTAACGTCATCCACGAGATCGTAGATGATGTTGTAGTAGCGGATCTCGATGCCCTCACGCTCGGCCGCATCGCGCGCCTGCTTGTTGGCGCGGATGTTAAAGCCGATGATCGGGGCATTGGAGGCCGTGGCAAGCGTCACGTCGCTCTCGGTGATGCCGCCAACACCCGAATGGATGATGCGGGCCTTGACCTCGTCGGTACCAAGCGCGTCGAGCGCTCCGACGATGGCTTCGGCCGAGCCCTGCACGTCGGCCTTGATCAGGAGCGGGAACTCCTTGTGACCGGTTTCCTGCAGGCGGTTCATCATCTGCTCGAGCGAGCCGCGGGCGCCGAGTTCGCGCACGCTGGTCTTCTCGCGCAGCAGACGCTGGCGATAATCGACGATCTCGCGGGCACGGGCCTCGTTCTCAACGACGGCGACCATGTCGCCGGCCGCCGGGGTGCCGTTGAAGCCGAGGACCTCGACCGGCTTGGACGGGCCGGCTTCCTTCTGCTGCTGGCTGTTCTCGTCGAGCATGGCGCGAACGCGGCCCCACTCGGAGCCGGCCACGAGGATGTCGCCGACCTTGAGCGTGCCCTTCTGAACCAGCACCGTTGCGACCGGGCCGCGACCCTTGTCGAGCTGGGCCTCGATGACGATGCCCTCGGCAGTGCGATCCGGATTGGCCTTCAGCTCGAGAACCTCGGACTGAAGCAGGATCATCTCGAGCAGCTTGTCGAGATTGGTACCCTTGAGTGCCGAGACCTCGACCTCGATGACGTCACCGCCCATCGATTCCACGACGATCTCGTCGCGCAGAAGCTCCGTGCGGACCTTGGTCGGATCGGCGCCCGGCTTGTCCATCTTGTTGATGGCAACGATGATCGGCACGCCGGCAGCCTTGGCGTGGCTGATTGCCTCGCGGGTCTGCGGCATCACGCCGTCATCGGCGGCAACCACCAGGATGACGATATCCGTCGCCTTCGCGCCACGGGCACGCATCTGCGTAAAGGCAGCGTGACCCGGGGTGTCGATGAAGGTGATCTTCTGACCGTTCCGCTCGACCTGATAGGCACCGATATGCTGGGTGATGCCACCGGCCTCGCCCTGCACGACCTTGGAGCGACGCAGCGCGTCAAGCAGCGAGGTCTTGCCGTGGTCGACGTGACCCATGATCGTGACGACCGGTGGGCGCTGGACCAGCGTCTCATCGGCATCAGCCAGCGAGAACAGTCCGTCCTCGACATCCGCCTCCGAGACACGCTTGACCTTGTGGCCCATCTCCTCGGCGATCAGCTCGGCCGTGTCGGCGTCGATCACGTCGTTGATCTTCATCATCTGACCCTGCTTCATGAGCAGCTTGA
This sequence comes from Stappia sp., assembly GCF_048268045.1. GTDB lineage: Bacteria > Pseudomonadota > Alphaproteobacteria > Rhizobiales > Stappiaceae > Stappia. The sequence goes on along the minus strand of NZ_JBLWWG010000003.1, from coordinate 171,345 downwards.
TGACGTCGACGGAGCGCTCGGCCATACGATTGGCGAGATCCTGAATGGTGATCGCCTCGGGAAGAACCACCTCACGGGAGATCTTCTCGCGCGCCACCTGCTGGCCTGAGCGACGCTCCTTCTCGCGGCGACGACGCAGTGAGGCGAGCGAACGGCTGCGCCCATCCTGATCGCCGGTCGCCGACGAGATCGTCAGCTTCGAGCGGCGACGGTCGTCGCCGGCACCGCGCGCCGGGGACGGCGTACGCTCGGGAGTGACAGCCTTCGCGCGCTTCGGCGCCTTGCTGACGGTCTTGCGATCATCACCGGCAGGCGCTGCTGCGCCGGCACCGGGCTTGCGGGCGGGGGCCGGGCGCGCATCGGCGCGCGGCGCCTGTCCACCTTGCTCGGCATTGCCGCTGTCGGACACGACAGCACCCAGCGCGGCCGCTGCATCGGCGGCGGAAACCTTTTCGCGCGGCTCTTCGACCTGCGGACGCGCGGCCTCCTCGGCAGCACGACGGGCGGCCTCCTCGGCCTCCAGACGCGCACGCTCCTCGGCCTCGGCCTTGCGCTTGGCTTCTTCCTCGCGACGACGAACCTCTTCCTCGGCGCGCCGCTTCTGATCCTCGACCTCGCGGACCTGCGCTTCACGCAGAGCCACCTGGCGGGCAGCAGCCTCGTCCTGGGTCAAAGTGCGCAGGATATTGCCGCGCGGACGCTGACCGGACGCAGCCTGACGCGCCGGGGCCGCATCGGCCTGACGCCGCTCACGGGAAGCCGTGGAGGGCTGCTGCGGCTGGGGCTGCGGCGCCTCGACTTCGGTCTTGGAAGTCTCGCCCGGCACAACGACGCGGCGCTTCTTCTTCTCGACCACAACCGCCTTGCTGCGCCCATGGGAGAAGCTCTGACGCACTGTGCCCTGTTCAACGCCGGAGCGTTTCAGGCCCAGTGTCTTGCGCTCCATACTGATCGTCTTGTCGCCGGGATTCTTCGTTTCGCTCATATCGCCTTCAGTCCTGGGTCACCGCATCACTTACACCGCTACCTGACGCCTCTAGGAAGCCGGCCGGAAAACCGGCGCGGAACCGCTCCAGATCTGCGATCCGGGCAAGCGCGTTCTCGCCTGCTCGACCTGCAAGCAGTGCAGCATGTATCACATTTGACCGACCCAATGCCAAATCCAATTGAGTCGATGCAAAACAACCGATCAGCCGGCACCCGCCGGTATCGGAAAAACGTGCCCGCGCAATCGACGCGAGCTTGCTGGCTCCATCCTCGCCGCCGCCGGCGGCATGAACGAGCCCGATCACTTTTTCGCCGCGCAACACAGCCTCGACCTTAGCGAACCCCGCCACGACCTCACCCGCCTTGCGCGCGAAAGACAGCGCATCCAGCGCGGCCCGCTCCAGAAGGCGCTCGACCTCCTCGGCCAGATCGCCCTCGACGCGCACGCCGCTGTCCTTGAGGGCGCGCGCGAAAACCTTTTTCTTCTGCGCCATCTCGACGCTTGCCCGATCAGCCGTAACCCAAACGCCACGGCCGGGAAGCCGGCGACGCAGGTCCGCCACGATCGTTCCGTCGGGCGCCGCAACGAAGCGGATCAGATCCGCCACCGGACGCACCTGGCGCGACACCGCGCAGCTTCGTTCCAACGGCTCGTTTCGCTTCGGCACCGCGCCACTCCGGGGCGGCGCGCGCCCGTCGGGCACAGCGCATCAAGCCCCTTGTTCGATCACCACGCCGGCACTTGCGGAAGGATCCCCCCTCCGCCCGCACCGCGCGGCCATGATGTCGTCGGCCCGCGCGCCAGTCCGCCCCGCCTGAGCGGGAAAGCCGGCGCGAGATGCGCTCAAACCTCGTGAACGACCCCGGTTGCGACGACGCCCTCGGCCTCGTCCTCACCCGCTTCGTCCGCCTCGCTGTCCCCGTCGGTCTCCTCGACCTCCGGCTCCAGCTCTTCCGGGCTGATCCAGCCCGCCGCGACACGCGCAGCCATGATCATGGCCTCGGCGTCGGCGCGGGAAACGTCATGGGCGCTCAGGGCACCCTCGTGACGCTGCACCTCGCCATTGGCGCGCTCGGTCCAGCCGGTCAAATCGTCGGTGGCACATCCCGCAAGATCTTCCACCGTCCGGATCTCGTCCTTGCCGAGCGCCACCAGCATGGCGGTCGTCAGCCCCGGGATGGCGCGAAGGTCATCGGAAACACCCAGCTCGCGGCGCTCGCCGTCGAGCTTTGCCTCGACCTCTTCCAGATATTCGCGTGCGCGCGCCTGGATCTCGTCGGCCGTATCTCCGTCGAAGCCCTCGATGGAGGCCACCTCGTCGCGTTCGACATACGCCACTTCCTCGACGGAGGCAAATCCTTCGGACGCAAGCAGCTGTCCGACGACCTCGTCGACGTTGAGCGCATCCATGAAAAGCTGGGTCCGTTCGGCGAATTCCTTCTGGCGGCGCTCCGACTCGTCGTGCTCCGTCATGATGTCGATTGCCCAGCCGGTCAGCTGGGAGGCAAGACGCACATTCTGGCCGCGACGGCCGATGGCGAGCGACAGCTGCTCGTCGGGAACCACAACCTCGATGCGCTCCGCGTCCTCGTCGACCACCACCTTGGCGACCTCGGCCGGCTGCAGCGCATTGACGATGAACGTCGCCTCGTCCGCGCTCCACGGAATGATGTCGATCTTCTCGCCCTGAAGCTCGCCGACCACCGCCTGGACGCGGCTGCCACGCATGCCGACGCAGGCGCCGACAGGATCGATCGAGCTATCCTTGGAGATGACGGCGATCTTGGCGCGCGAACCCGGATCACGGGCAACCGCCCGGATCTCGATGACATTGTCGTAGATCTCCGGCACTTCCTGAGCGAAGAGCTTCGCCATGAACTGCGGATGGGTGCGTGACAGGAAGATCTGCGGGCCACGCTGCTCCCGGCGCACGTCGTAGATATAGGCACGCACGCGGTCACCGGTGCGGAACTGCTCGCGCGGGATCAGCTCGTCGCGCCGGACAATCGCCTCGCCGCGACCGAGATCGACGATCACATTGCCGTACTCGACGCGCTTGACGACGCCATTGACGATTTCGCCGATGCGATCCTTGAACTCGTCGTACTGGCGATCGCGCTCCGCCTCGCGGACCTTCTGCACGATCACCTGCTTGGCCGACTGAGCGGCAATGCGGCCGAAGTCGAGCGGCGGCAGCGGCTCGGCGATGAAGTCGCCAAGCTGGGCAGCGGGGTTGCGCACCAGCGCATCCTTCATGCCGATCTCGGTCGAGGTGTTCTCGACCTCATCGACGACCAGGAGCAGACGCTGCAGCTTGATCTCGCCGGTGCGCGCGTTGATCTCGGCGCGGACCTCGGTCTCGGAACCGTAGCGGGAACGCGCGGCTTTCTGGATCGCGTCCTCCATCGCCGCGATGACGATGCTCCGGTCGATCGTCTTCTCGCGCGCCACAGCGTCCGCGATCTGCAGAAGCTCGAGCCGGTTCGCACTGATTGCCATCCCAGTCCACTCCTCTGGCGCCGTCCTTCCGGCGCATGTCCTTGGCCTTTGCCGGATGGATCCGGCGCCACTTCATGTTTCTCGCCGGCCGAAACCGGCGCAAAGGCAGCTCAATCGCCGCCGATATCATCCCCGGCATCTACGCCCTTGGGAGCCTTCTTGGCCTTGCGCCGCGCGGATTTCTCGGCCTTCAGGGCAGCCTCGACCAGCGCGTCGGTCATGACCAGGCGCGCTTCAGCCATATCCGCAAAGGAAAGGCGCACGTCCGGCACACCGTCATCGGGCAGATCCTCGAGCCGCAGAACCAGATTGCCATCCTCGACACCGCGGATCTCGCCACGAAAGCGCTTGCGGCCATCGAGGGGAACCTCAAGCTCGAGCTTGACCAGATGACCGCGCCAGCGCCGAAAATCCTCGGGCCGCACCAGCGGCCGGTCGACGCCCGGCGAGGAGACCTCCAGATGGTATTCCTGGTTGATCGGATCCTCGACGTCGAGCACCGGAGTGATGGCGCGACTGACGCTCTCGCAATCGTCGACGGTCATGGTTCCGTCGGGCCGCTCGGCCATGAGCTGGAGGGTCAGGCCATTAAGGCCGGACAGCTTGATGCGCACAAGGCGGAAGCCGAGATCGGTAATGGCCGGCTCGACCATCGCCGCGATCCGCGCCTCAAGTCCGTTCTCTCGTACGATCCGCGTTTCCCGTTCCTGCACCCGTTCCTCTTAACTCTTGGTCCCGGTTCCCCGAGGTGGATCCCCCTGGAACGCACGCCGGACCGTCTGTCGGCTCGTCCAAAACAAAAAGAGCGGGTCCTTGCGGGGCCCACTCTCGTACTGCTCACGCGAGCCATAGAGATTGAATGCTTCCGACTATAGCGATGAGGGCCGCCAAAGCAAGAAGATTCCACCGCCCCGCGCACCACGGCCCGCGCCGTGCCCTTTGCCGGGCATGGCGGCGGACGCCCCGTTCGCGACGGCATATCGAGGCCGGATCAACGCCGGCGAAACTCGAGGTAGTGGCCGCGCCGGCCTTCACGGAAGGCCTTTTCCTCGTAGCGCGTACCGGACCAGGGCTGCCATGGCTCACGCCAGTCGGCGGCCTTCTCAGCCGTCCAGTCGAAATCGTCCCGGGCAGCGAACCGGGCGAGCGCCCAGTCGACATACGTGTCGATGTCGCTGGCGAAACGGTAGACCGCGCCCGGCTTCAGCACGCGCGCGAACCGGTCGATGTTGGTCGGATTTACGAAGCGGCGCTTCCAGTGCCGCCGCTTCGGCCAGGGATCCGGATAGAGCTGGTAGATGCCGTCGAGCGCGCCTGCCGGCAACCAGTCGAGCAGCTTGATCGCGTCATCGTCGAAGACGCGCACATTGTCGAGCCCCTGCTCGTCGACCTCCACCACGGCCTTGGCAAGGCTGTTGACGAACGGCTCGACGCCAATGAAACCGGTGTCGGCCAACCGACCGGCCTCATGCAGGAGATGCTCGCCACCACCGAAGCCGATCTCGAGCCAGACCGAGCCAACCGGAGCCTCGAACAAGGTCCGCAGGTCCGCCGGGGCGGGTGCGGAAAGATCGACGTTCAGGCGCGCGATCGCCGCATCGAACTGGGTTCGCCTGTTGACGCGCAACGGCTTGCCGACGCGCCTGCCGAAGAAGGAACCCTTGGTGTGATCGGTCATTGGGTGACGTCCGCCAAATGCGCCCGCGGCCTTACACCGGCCGCGCGAGGCCACGGGCCTGCGTACGGGCGATGCGTAAAGCGTCGCCCGGCACATGCGTCTGGCACATGCCGGGCGGGGCGACTGTCTCTCGTATCCGCGCGCTTAAGAAACGGCGTCGCGCAGGGCATGCACCAGGTCGATCTTCTCCCAGGAGAAGCCGCCATCGGCCTCCGGCTCACGACCGAAGTGACCGTAGGCCGCGGTGCGGGCGTAGATCGGGCGATTGAGGCTGAGGTGCTGGCGAATGCCACGCGGCGTCAGGTTCATGACCTCACGAACGGCAAGCTCGAGCTTCTCCTCGGCAACATTTCCCGTGCCGTGCAGGTCGACATAGACCGACAGCGGCTCGGCGACGCCGATGGCGTAGGAAAGCTGGATGGTGCACCGGTCGGCGAGATTGGCCGCAACGACGTTCTTGGCCAGATAGCGCGCCGCATAGGCGGCCGAGCGGTCGACCTTCGTCGGATCCTTGCCGGAGAACGCGCCGCCGCCATGCGGAGCCGCGCCACCGTAGGTGTCGACGATGATCTTGCGCCCCGTGAGGCCCGCGTCGCCGTCGGGTCCGCCGATCACGAACGCGCCGGTGGGGTTGACGTGCCATACGGTATCGTCGCCGATCCAGCCGCCGGGAATGGCGGTGCGGATGTAGGGCTCGACGATCTGGCGGATGTCGTCGGAAGACAGGCTGCCGTCAAGGTGCTGCGTCGACAGCACGATCGAAGTGATTCCGACCGGCAGGCCGTTCTCGTAGCGAACAGTGACCTGGCTCTTGGCATCCGGACCGAGAACAGGCTCCTTGCCGGACTTGCGCGCCTCGGCGAGAATCTCGAGAATCTTGTGCGAATAATAGATCGGCGCCGGCATCAGCTCCGGGGTTTCACGGCAGGCGTAACCGAACATGATGCCCTGGTCGCCCGCGCCCTCGTCCTTGTTGTCGGCCGCATCGACGCCCTGCGCAATATGCGCCGACTGCGCGTGCAGGTAGACCTTGACGTCGCAGTTCTCCCAGTGGAAGCCTTCCTGCTCGTAGCCAATGTCCCTGATCGCCATGCGCGCCAGATGCGCGATGTACTCATTGGTGATCGACGCGGGACCGCGGGTCTCGCCAGCGATCACAACGCGGTTCGTCGTGGCCAGCGTCTCGCAGGCAACACGCGCTTCCGGCATTTCGGAAAGAAAAGCGTCGACGACCGTATCGGAAATACGGTCGCAGACCTTGTCGGGGTGTCCCTCCGAAACGGATTCGGAAGTGAAAAGGTAGTTTTGACGAGCCACGTTCAACCGTCCTTCTGGGAAGAAATCGAAACAGGCGGCAGGATCACCCCGACGCCTGGCTCGACACATGCCAGTGAAGGCGCGGCTTCGTCAAGTTGATCGGAGGGTTCACGAGCGAACCGCCTCCGCGAATGGCAAAAAAATCCTCGAAAGCCCCCGATTGTGTCGGGACGCCTATTGCCGATTGCGGTTCAGCCTATTTCTGGCGGGAAATCTCGCTCGATCGAACGGGCGCGTCCACCCGGAGTGGACGCCGCGCCACGCGCAAATGAAACACCGACATCATTGACAAGGGGCGCATGCGCGCCCCGTTCAACCGCTCATGCTCCGGCCGGCCCTGTTTCCGGTCGGCCGGAGAGATATCGGTTCAGGCTCCCAACGCGAGGCCGCCCCGCGTGGGTCAGGCCTCTTCGCCGGCGAGCGCGCGAACCAGCTCGACCACACGGCGGCGAACCTTGGCGTCCTCGATGCGGACAAAAGCCTTGTTGAGCGAAAGGCCTTCCGAAGAGGAAAGAAAGTCGACAACATAGGAGGCCGGCTTGGCCTCGCCGAAGCCGGCAGCTTCGTCGGGCGTTCCCGGAGCGTCCTCGAAAAAGAAAGCGACCGGCACTTTCAGGATCGTGGCGATATGCTGAAGCCGGCTTGCACCAATCCGGTTGGTGCCCTTTTCATACTTCTGAATCTGCTGAAATGTAATTCCAAGAGCCTCGCCGAGCTTTTCCTGGCTCATGCCAAGCATCATGCGACGCAGGCGAACGCGACTTCCAACATGCACATCGATGGGGTTCGGTGCTTTTTTGCTGCTCATTATTTGTCTTCTTTCCGGTTTCGGGGATTTCTGTGACCAGACTTATTTTTATTTAGTCACATCAATAAAGAACTGCCAACGCGCGTTCACCACCCCCCCGGCGACGAGGTGCCGGCACGTTTTCTTCACGGCAGTTTCACAGACTACAACCCGCTGTACGATACGCGCGGATGCGGTTGTTATGATGCCGTGCCGCGCGTCGACTCGTCAATCATTACGCGCATCCCCTACGTATCGCGTCACGACAAGGAGTCCAAGCGAAAGAATCAGGATAATTAACAATGCCTTTTGTCGTATTATTTCCGACGCTATCGGCTTCATTGCCGAGGGAAGGCGGATGTCAATCCTGTCCGTGACGCCGAGAGAGCGGCTCGCGATGACCCGACCGAGCGGATCCACCACCGCGGAAATCCCGGTGTTCGCAACCCTGACCAGCGGAAGCCCTTGTTCGATCGCGCGCATTCGCGACAAGGCGAAATGCTGGTAGGGGCCGGCGGTCTCCCCGAACCATGCGTCATTGGTGACGTTGAGGAGAAAGCCCGGATGCTCGGGAAGTCCTTCCGCAACGACGGGGAAAATCGCCTCGTAGCAGATCATCGGCAGAAACGACGGACCTTCGACCGGAGCCAGAAGGCGCGGACGGAACCCGGCCCGGAATTCGCCGGGCAGCGGCACAAGCTTGGTGAGCCCGATCGCCTCGAGCCAGGGCTTGAGCGGCAGATACTCTCCGAAGGGAACCAGATGCACCTTGTCGTAGGCGTCACGGATCTCGCCGTCGCCGCCGAGCACATAGACGCTGTTGTAGAAAACGCGACCGCCGTCCTCGACACTGGCGCGAACTGCTCCGGTCACCAGCGTGTCGCGCGGGCCGAGCAGCGCGGCGATGGCCGCCAGCGCGTCGGGGGTTTCCGTCAGCAGGAAGGGAAGCGCGGACTCCGGCCAGATGACGAGGCGCGGCAACGTGTCCGTTCCACTCTCCCCCAGCTCGTCGCGCCAGGGCGCGCGGCTCATCTCCAGATAGGTCTCGAAGACGCGGGCGCGGTTTTCCGGCAACCACTTCTCTTCCTGCGGAATGGAAGGCTGAACGAGGCGCAGCGCCACGGGCTGCGGTTCCGGCACCTGCCTCAGCGCGAGACGGGCAGCGCCCAGCCCCGCGACCGCGATGAAGAGCGAGATGGAAAACACAGCCATGCGACGACCGCCGCGGGAGCCATCTGCAAGACCGGCCAGGCCGCAAAAGATCAGGGCGACGACAAAGCAGAGCCCGTAGAGGCCGATCACGGAAACCGGTTGGGCCAGCGCCGTGACGCCCGCGAATGCGTGAGCCCAAACGTTCCAGGGGAACCCCGTCAGCACATGGCCGCGCAGCCAGTCGCCGCAGGCAAGCGACAGCGCAAGCACCAGCATCCTGTCCCAGCCATCACGCCAGAACAGACCGGCGACCGCAACCGAGAGCCCGGTGAACAGCGCCAGCCCGGCCGGCAGGGCGACAACCGCGAGCGGGATCATCCAGGCGAAGACGTCGGCTTCCACCAAAAAGGCGCGACCGATCCACCAAAGGCCGGCCAGATGAAAGCCAAAGCCAAACCACCAGCCGATGGCCAGCGCAGGCCTGAACCTTGCCCGGCGCGGGCCGCCAACCTGCATGGCACCATCGATGAGCCAGACAAGGCCCGGGAAAGAGACGGCAAGGACGGGAAAGGCGCCGACCGGCGGCATGGCAAGCGCGGACAGCGCGCCAAGCAGAAGGGACAGAAGCCACCGACGCCAGCCGTCGGCAAGAAGAAACACCTGCGCCACTCGCAGCACTGCCGCAGCTCCTGTTGGTTGCGCGCCATGCGCACCGGCGCGACCGCTCATGCGGCATCCGCCATGCGGCGCGACGAGCGGGGTCCCGCCAGGCCCGGCCAAAACGAATCGCCCGCGCGTTCACGGACGATCCTCGCCAGCGCTTCCAGGGTCAAGAGCCGCGCATTGCGGAACCGGCGGTCAGCCCGCCCGGCGTTGCCGCTTCAGCGCTCTCAGGAGGCAGCATCGGGTCGGCGCACCCGCCGGCGTGCGTCCACGCCACGAGCCTCGGGCCGGCGGGCGCGGATCCGCAGGCGCTTGATGCGACGCGGGTCGGCATCGAGAACCTCGAACTCATAGCCCGGCAGTTCGCGGGCGGCGAGAAGCTCGCCGCGCACCGGAACGCGCCCGACCAGCGAGAAGACGAGGCCACCGAGCGTATCGACTTCCTCGGCAAGGTCGCCAAGCTGGAAATCGGTGCCGAGCGCCTCCTCGACCTCCTCGATCGGCACGCGCGGATCGGCGGTCCAGATGCCGTCGCCGGACTTTTCGATCATCGCCTCCTCGTCCTCGTCGTGCTCATCCTCGATGTCGCCAAAGACCGTCTCGACGATGTCCTCGAGCGAAACGAGACCTTCCGTTCCGCCATATTCGTCAATGACCAGGGCCATCTGAACGCGGTCGGCCTGCATGCGGGTCATCAGATCCGTCGCGGGCATGGAGGGGGGCACGAAAAGCACGGAGCGAATGATCCCGGCCTCGGAAAGCGGGGTGGAAAGATCCACCTGCGACAGATCCAGGTCGATCTCGCTGTTCGACCCGGCCTCCGTCTCGCGCGGCGTGCCATTGGTCGAACGCGCGTAGAAATAGGCCACCAGATCCTTGATGTGGACCATACCGCGCGGATCGTCGAGACCCTCGCGATAGACCGGCATGCGCGAATGGCCGGACTCGCGGAATACATCCATCAGCCGACCGAGCGAGACCGTGTCCTCGACCGCATCGATGTCGGCGCGCGGAACCATGACGTCATCCACGCGCAGCTCGCGCAGACGCAGGATGTTGGACAGCAGAATCCGCTCTTCAGGCGTGAAGCTGGTGCTCGGCCCGGCATCACGGGCAAGCTCGTCCTGAAGGTTCTGGCGCAGTGACGCGGGACCGTAGCGCCGGGACACGACGAGCCCGCGCACCATGGCGAGCACACGTCTCCGCCATTCCCTGAAAAGGCGGAACGGCGCAAGTGAAAAGGGATCCGTCCGTCGCCGCGCTGGACTGGCCGGATCTGTGGCGGTCTCTTCGCCGGGGGCGGCTTCGCCTCCCGTCTGACGGGGAGCGGAAGAAGTCTCGGAACTTCGGGCCTCGGAGTCGTTCATCTCGTATTTGTCACCCGGCACGGCCGGGGAACCTGTTCTCCATGTCATCATCGGTGCCGGGCGGATCGAGATAGGGGTCCGCGATGCCAAGCGTCGCGAGAATCCGCCTCTCGAGATCTTCCATCTCCTCGGCTTCGTCATCCATGTGGTGATCGTAACCGAAAAGGTGAAGGAACCCGTGCACCACAAGATGCGTCAGATGATCGAAAAAGGCGAGATCCATCTCCCCCGCCTCGCGCACGACCGTCTCGCGCGCCAGAATGAGATCCCCGAGCAACGGGCCATAGGGAGGCTTGTCTTCGTCTCCACCCGGGAAGGACAGAACGTTGGTCGCCGTGTCCTTGCCCCGCCACTCGCGATTGAGCTCGCGCACGCGGGAATCGTCGGCAAGCACCACCGAGAGCTCAGCCCCCGGCAGCAACCGGAGCGCCGCGATCCGGCACGCGGCGGCAACCGCGCGCGCGACGAGCGCCTCAAGTTCGTCCTCGTCGCCCCATCCATCGGCCTCGATGGCGAGATCGATCTCGGGAAGCGTCACGTCGGATTCCGTTTCCCGGGCAGGGTTCATGCGCGCGGCTCCCGCGGACGCCGCTCGGGTTGCGCCGGAACATTGCCGCCTGCAGCCGCCGCTTCCGCCCGCTCCGAAGCCTCGCGACCGGCCGCGTCATAGGCCCGCACGATACGCGCCACAAGCTCGTGACGAACGACGTCGACGTCGGAAAAGCGCACCGTCGCCACACCCTCGACGCCTTCCAGAAGGCCCAGCGCCTCGCGCAGACCGGAAATCTGCCCGGGCGGCAGGTCAACCTGGCTCGGATCGCCGGTGATGATCATCCGCGAATTCTCGCCGAGACGGGTCAGGAACATCTTCATCTGCATCGAGGTGGTGTTCTGCGCCTCGTCGAGGATCACCGCCGCGTTGGAGAGCGTGCGCCCGCGCATGAAGGCCAGCGGCGCGACCTCGATCATGCCCGACTGCAAGCCGCGCTCGACCTTTTCCGCCGGCATCATCTCGTAGAGAGCGTCGTAGAGCGGGCGCAGGTACGGATCGATCTTCTCCTTCAGGTCACCAGGCAGGAAGCCGAGCCGCTCGCCCGCCTCGACCGCCGGTCGCGACAGGATCAGGCGCGCGACATCTCCGCGCTCCAGAAGTGCGGCCGCATAGGCAACCGCCAGGAAGGTCTTGCCTGTGCCCGCCGGACCGACGCCGAACGTCAGGTCGCAACGGTCCATCGCGCGAATGTAGGCATCCTGCGCCGGGGTGCGTGCGAGCACCGTCTTGCGCCGGGTCGAGATCTGGGCGAACGCGAGATGCGACCGCCGCTCGAAGGTCGGGAGATCCAGTTGCGCCTCCTCTGCCGCCGCCATCCGCAGCGCGCCTTCGACGTCACCCGGATGCAGCTCCTGCCCTTGCTGCAGACGCGCGTAAAGCGCCTCCAGCGCGCGGCGAGCCTGCTCGCAGCCGGAATGCCGTCCCTTGATGATCACCTGATTGCCACGGGCCACCGCGTCCACGCCGAGCCGTTGCTCGATCAGCGCGAGGTTCTGGTCGAACTGGCCGAAGAGATCGCCGACAAGACGATTGTCGTCGAAGGCCAGCACGACATGCGTCATGTCGGAGGCGGGAACCGCGTCGCGGTTGCCGTTCCGGCTGGGGGTCCGGCTGTCGCCGGTCAAACGGCTTCTCCTGACATCCTGTCTCCTGACGCCCCGCCGCGTCGGTCCACCTTACGCCGAGGCTGAGGTTGCGACGGGGTCATTGTGCCCTGTCACCACCTCGGCGAACAGGGAATTCGCACCGGTTCCGGTGATTTCCACCGCAAGAATCCGGCCGATCAGGCTCTCCGGGCCGTCGACCAGAACCGGCTGCAGCCAGGGCGACCGCCCGGCGATCTGACCCGCGTTACGGCCCGGCTTTTCGAACAGGACCTCACAGCGGCGCCCGACCATTGAGGCGTTGAAGCCGGCCTGCTGGGCGGCGATGAGCGCCTGCAGCTCATGCAGGCGCGCGGTCTTCACGTCCTCCGGCACCTGATCGCCCATGCTTGCGCCGGGCGTACCGGGACGCGGGCTGTACTTGAAGGTGAAGGCGGAAGCGTAGCCGACCCTTTCCACCAGATCCATCGTGTCGCGGAAGTCGGCATCGGTCTCGCCGGGGAAACCGACGATGAAGTCGCCCGAAAGCGCCAGGTCCGGGCGCGCCGCGCGAATCCGGTCGATGAGGCGGAAATAGTCCTCGCGCCCATGCTTGCGGTTCATCGCCTTGAGAATGCGGTCCGAGCCAGACTGAACGGGAAGATGCAGATAGGGCATGACCTGCGGCAGGTCGCGATGCGCCTCGATCAGCGCATCGTCCATGTCACGGGGATGACTGGTGGTGTAGCGCAGCCGGTCGAGCCCCTCGATGCCGGCGAGCCGACGCAGCAGCTCCCCGAGCCCCCAGGTGCGACCATCCGCGCCCGCGCCGTGCCAGGCGTTGACGTTCTGCCCGAGCAGCGTCACCTCGCGCACGCCGCGCGCGGTCAGCCGCTCGGCCTCCGCGACGATCTGCTCGACGGAACGCGAGACCTCGGCGCCGCGGGTGTAGGGCACCACACAGAAGGTACAGAATTTGTCGCAGCCTTCCTGAACGGTGAGAAAGGCTGTGAGCGCGCGCTTGCCGTCGCGCGCCGGCGCAGGCGTTGCCAGATGGCGAAACTTGTCCTCGACCTCGAAGTCGGTCTCGACGACATTCTCTCCCGTGCCCGCCCGGCGCAGAAGCTCCGGCAGGCGGTGATAGGTCTGCGGCCCGAAGACGAGATCGACCACCGGCGCGCGGCGGGAAATCTCCTCGCCTTCCGCCTGGGCGACGCAGCCGGCAACCCCGATCACCGTCGCCTTGCCCTGCTCGGCACGCTCCGCCTTGAGCTTGCGCAGACGGCCAAGCTCCGAATAGATCTTCTCCGCCGCCTTCTCGCGAATGTGGCAGGTGTTGAGGATGATGAGATCGGCATCCTCAGCGCTCTGCGTCGCCTCGAAGCCTTCCGGCGCCAGCGCGTCGGTCATGCGCTCGCTGTCGTAGACATTCATCTGGCAGCCGTAGGTCTTGACGAAGACGCGGCGCGGCGTCGCCCCGACGCGCGGCAGGGCCGTCGCCTCGGCGGGGGAAGCGTCCAGGGCGGTGGAGGTCTCGTCGGTCATCCTGTCTCCGGGCGGGTCCAAGCCCCCCTTCTATATTCGTGTCAGCGGCAAACGCGATTGAAAGCGGGCGCGATTGAAAGCGGGCCTGCTTTAGCCGTTTTTGGCGCGCTTGAGAATAGGGGGCGCGCCCGCGTCAGGCGATCCCGCCGGTTCGGGCGCCGCCGCACCGACCTCCCGCGCCCCGCGATCTTCCGCGCTTGCCACGAGATGGGGCCCCAGCGGCCGTCCGGCAAGGGCCCCGGCCGCCATGTCGCGCACGCTGCGCTCGAGGCGAAGCGCCAGCGCCTTGCGATCCTCGCCCGGCGACACCCGCAAGGGCTCGCCCCAGACGACGGTCACGTCGATTCCGCCCTGCCGGACCACATTCATGAAATGCGGCACCATCTCCATGTCGCCGTACCAGGCGACATGATTGCGGAACTGGCGTCCCATCGGAAGTCCGTGAAGATGGGTGTAGGCAAGCGCCAGCGGCTGGATCCAGACATCATCGCCCTCGCCGGCGACCGCATGGCGGGCAGCGCCGATCAATGCCGAACGGAATGCCAGAACCTCATTGCCGCTGCTGGAGGTCCCCTCGGCGAAGAGCACCATGGCGTCTCCGGCGGCAAGACGAGTGCCCAGTTCCTGCGCGGTGCGGCCGGTGGCGCTGCGCCGCTGGCGATCGACGAACACCGAGCGCTGGAGCTTTGCGAAAAGACCGAAGACTGGCCAGCCGGCCACCTCGGACTTGGCCACGAAGGACAGCGGCATGCGGCCGCCGAGAACGGTGATGTCGATCCAGGAAACGTGGTTTGCGGCGATCAGCAGCGGTCGCCCCGCGGCCGGACTGCCGACCTCACGGACACGGATGCCGACAAGCGCGCAGGCCATGCGGTGCCAGACGACCGGCAGCCGACGCTTCACCTGGCCGCCGGTCTTCATCGCAAGCCACTGGACCGGGATGAGCGGCAGGGTGATCGCCGTCAGGATCCCCAGCACCAGGACCGCCCGCAGCCGCGCCATGTCCCTACTCCCGTTCCTTGGTTCCCAGCGGCACGCCGTAGAGTTCGAGGCGGTGGTCGACAAGCCGGAAGCCGAGGCTGCGGGCGATGGTCTCCTGCAGCCGCTCGATCTCCTCGTTGCGGAACTCGATCACCCGACCGGTCTTCAGGTCGATGAGGTGGTCGTGGTGCTCGTCCGGCACTGTCTCGTAGCGCGCCCGTCCGTCGCGGAAATCGTGACGCTCGATGATGCCCGCGTCCTCGAACAGCTTCACCGTGCGATAGACGGTGGAAATCGAAATACGCGAATCCTGCTCGACGGCGCGACGGTAGAGCTCCTCCACATCCGGATGGTCGCTCGCGTCCTCGATCACGCCGGCAATGGTGCGCCGCTGCTCGGTCATGCGCATGCCCTTGGCAATGCACTGCTCCTCAAGCGTCTGCGCGCTGCCGGGGACTGGCTCGCGCGAATGCGGGGGAGCGGAGCGGGGGGAACCGGTATCGGTCATCTCGCCTGTCCTCTTGCGGCCTGCCTCGCTGCCCGGCGGGCGGGCGGAGGGAACCCTCGTCGCCTTGCCGATTACGCCAGATCGATGCGCATGACAAGCGCGCCGCCGTCGCCCTCGCTCGCCTGGTAATACCCCCGGCGTTCGCCCACCTGGCGAAATCCGAGGCGGCGATAAAGGGCAAGGGCGGCTTCATTGGCCGCATCGACCTCCAGAAACAGCATCGCCACCCGATCGGCATAAAGCCTCTGGAAAACAGCGCGCAGCAGCTTGGCACCGATGCCGCGCCGGCGCTGGCGCGGATCGACGGCAATGGTCAGGATCTCCGCCTCGTCGGCGGCGACGCGCACCACGGCAAAGCCAAGCGCCGCACGGCTCCCCAGCACGCTGTCGCGCCGTGCCTTGAGCACGAAAACACCGGGCTGCGTGGCGAGCCGCGACAGTTCATCCGCGCCCCAGGAGAGGCGGAACGAGCGTTCGTGCAGATCGGCGAGTTCCGGGAAGTCCTCGAACACGGCCTCCTCGAGAACCGGCGCCGGCGTGGCAAACCACCACATGCTCATGCCGCAACCCCCTTCACGCCAGCAATCTCGTGTCGCGAACCGCCGGCTTGGCGTCCGGCGGTCGCAGGTAAAGCGGTTCAGGCGGCCCCTCCGGGGCGGTGGCCGCACGCCCCAGTCGCGCCACGCAGCAAATGTCCGGCCAGCCGGCATCGCCAAGAACGACGAGGCCGCGCTGCGCGGCGCATGTTGCGACGCTGGCCGCGCCGCTGCCGAAAAGCTGATCGCCCTCGGCCAGGGCGGCGGCAAGAGCCGAGACCTCCGCAACCCGCGGGGCATCGAGCGGCGTTCCGTCGCCGGCGAAGCCCTGCACATAGACCTCATTTCCCTTGGCAGCGATGACGGCATGGACCGGACGGGCCGGATCGAAGGCCGCGCTGCGGCGTCCCGCCTCGGCCAGCGCCGCCAGCGTGGTGACGCCGACGGCCGGTGCGCCAACCACCAGAGCGATGCCGCGCGCTGCCGAAAGGCCGACCCGCAGCCCCGTGAAGCTGCCCGGCCCCGTCGTCACGACAATGCGGTCGAGGCTCGCGAAGGTAGCTCCCGCCTCCGCCATGACCTCGCCGATCATCGCCATCAGCCGCTCCGCATGGCCGCGCCCGAGCACCTCGCTCGCCTGTGTCAGGCGCGCGTCTTCTCCCGCGCCGTCGAGGACGGCGACCGAGCAGGCATCGAGAGAGGTGTCGAGGGCGAGCAGGCGCATGGCAGGAGCAAACCAGTTTCGCTGAGGTCCGTCGATCAGACCTATTGATAGTGACCTGCCCTTAGTCGACGCAGGCGAAGGCGGCAAGCCGAAAGCCCCTGAAACGGAAAAGGCCCAGCCTTGCGGCCGGGCCCTCTCGATTTCGGTGGGGGGAAGCCTCAGAGGGCGCGAACTTCCTCCACCTCGGGAACGAAGTGGCGCAGGAGGTTCTGGATACCGTGCTTCAGGGTCGCCGTCGACGATGGGCAACCCGAGCAGGCGCCGCGCATCGACAGATAGACGACACCATCGCGGAAACCGCGGAAGGTGATATCGCCCCCGTCCTGGGCAA
Organism: Stappia sp.; assembly: GCF_048268045.1. Taxonomy (GTDB): domain Bacteria; phylum Pseudomonadota; class Alphaproteobacteria; order Rhizobiales; family Stappiaceae; genus Stappia. The sequence goes on along the minus strand of NZ_JBLWWG010000003.1, from coordinate 154,634 downwards.
CGGCCGGGCGAACGCGGGTCTCGATCAGTTCCTTGATCGTCCCAACGGTCTCCTCGTCGCCGTCCTCGAAGAACTCCTCGTCGCTGTCGGCGAGGGCCTCGCTGGCCATGACCGGCGCGCCGGACATGAAATGCTCCATGATCGCACCCAGCACCGCCGGCTTGATGTGCTGCCAGTCGACATCGCCCTTGGTGACGGAGATGAAGTCATGGCCGAAGAAGATGCCCTCGATGCCGGAAACCTCGAACAGCTTCTGCGCCAGCGGCGAGGCGCTGGCGTCCTCGGACTTGCGGAAATCCATCGTGCCCTCACTCAGGACGATGCGGCCGGGAAGGAACTTCAGGGTCGCCGGGTTCGGCGTGGCTTCTGTCTGGATGAACATGTCGGTCGTCCTCGTTCGCGGAGAATGCCGGTGCGTCCCGTTGCATCCTCGCTCGGATATCCTCATCGGCCAAGATGACCCGCCTTGCGCGCTGTCACCTGACCGGGCGGTCTCCCGCCTGTCGTTGACCCCAGTATATAGGGTCGGGCCCGGATAAACCAGATTGGAATGGTTCCAGACTATGTATTTTCCTGAAGGTGGGCACCCGGAAGGGTCGTCCTGCCGAAGGAAGATCGCTGCGGATCAGGCCAGAGCCGCGATTGCCTCGTCGTCGAGCGTGCCCGGAACGATGGTCACCGGGATCGGGAAACTCGCCGCGCCCTTTCCGGCAATGGCTGTGACCAGCGGGCCGGGGCCCTCGGAGCTGCTGCCGGCCGCCAGCACCAGAATGGCGATGTCGGCGTCATCCTCGATCAGGTTGAGGATTTCCTCAGACCTGTTGCCTTCCCGGATCACCTGTTCCGGCTCGGTGCGGGCGACGGCACGCACCCGGTCGGCGGCGCGCGAGAGGCAGGTCGTCGCCTCCTCGTGCGCCTCGGCGCGCATGATGTCCTCGACCCCGAGCCAGTGCTGAAAATCGCCCGGAGCCACGACATAGAGAAGGATCACCGTGCCACCGGTCCGCTCGGCTCGCTTGGCCGCATAGACGATGGCCCTGTCGCACTCGCTGGTCTCGTCGACGACGACCAGGAACTTGCGCTTGTGACCGTCCTCGAAACTCTTTCGGATCGCTACCATGCGCGCATGCTGCCATCGGGCCGGCGTCGCGGCAAGCGGCATGGAGCCGCAGGCCGGACGACGACGGCCGGTTTTCCGAAGATCCCACCACCCGTCACAGAATGAACCTCGACAAATCGATGTTCTTGGCGAGTTCCCCGATGTTGTCGCGCACGAAGTCGCCGTCGATGACGACCTTCTTTTCGCCAAGGTCGGGCGCGGTGTAGGAAATCTCGTCGAGCACGCGTTCCATCACCGTCTGCAGGCGGCGCGCGCCGATGTTCTCGACCGTGGCGTTGAGATCGACGGCAATGGAGGCGATTTCCGCGATGGCGTCGTCGGTGAACTCGAGTTCCACCGATTCGGTCGCCAGCAGAGCCACATACTGCTTGATGAGGCTTGCCTCCGTATCCGTGAGGATAGCGCGGAAGTCATCCTTGGTCAGGGCGCGCAGTTCGACGCGGATCGGCAGTCGGCCCTGCAGCTCCGGCAGCAGATCCGACGGCTTGGCGACATGGAAGGCGCCCGAGGCGATGAACAGGATATGGTCGGTCTTCACCGGCCCGTGTTTGGTGGACACCACCGTGCCCTCGATCAGCGGCAGCAGGTCGCGCTGCACGCCCTCGCGCGACACATCGCCGCCGGAGCGCTCGCCCCGGGCACAGATCTTGTCGACCTCGTCAAGGAAGACGATGCCGGAGTTCTCCACGAGGTCGATCGCCTCCGCCGTCAGCTTCTCCTCGTCGAGCAGCGCATCCGCTTCCTGCTCTATGAGGAGCTGGTAGCTGTCGCGCACGTTGACATGGCGCGGCTTGGTCTGACCGCCGAGTGCCTTGCCCAGCATGTCGGAGAGGTTCATCACCCCGACGTTGCCGCCGGGCATGCCCGGAATGTCGAAACTCGGCATCTGCGGCTGCGCCCGGACCTGGATCTCGATCTCCTTGTCGTCGAGTTCGCCGTCGCGCAGCTTCTTGCGATAGCTGTCCCGCGTCGCGGGGCTCGCGCTCTTGCCGACCAGCGCATCGAGCACACGCTCCTCGGCCTGGAGATGGGCCTTGGCCTCCACCGCCTTGCGCTTGGCGGTGCGCACCAGCGCGACGCCGGCCTCGACCAGGTCGCGCACGATCTGGTCGACATCACGGCCGACATAGCCGACCTCGGTGAACTTGGTCGCCTCGACCTTGACGAACGGCGCATGGGCGAGCTTTGCAAGCCGACGGGCGATCTCGGTCTTGCCGACGCCCGTTGGGCCGATCATCAGGATATTCTTCGGCATCACCTCCTCGCGCAGCCCTTCCTCGAGCTGCTGGCGACGCCAGCGGTTGCGCAGCGCAATGGCCACGGCGCGTTTGGCGTCCTTCTGGCCGATGATGTGCCGGTCGAGCTCGGAAACGATCTCGCGGGGGGACAGATTGGTCATTTGCGTGTCTTTCCCTCGATGAAGTCAGTCAAATGCGGGGACGTATCGGGCAATCGGCGTCGCGGTGACCGCCCGCCCGACAAGGCGGCGCACACCCCGCCAGGCGGACCCGAGAATCAGAATGAAGCCGCCAAGAACGATCAGCGCCATGGCCAACGCGCTCTCGCTGGAAACATCGGCCTCGACCAGCAACTGCCCGATGGCGACGCCGAAATAGCTGAGGCCGGAGACGAGCAGGGCGCGCCGGTCGACCACCACCGCCACGAAGGCGAGCGCCAGGAAGGAGCAGATGACGACGGCGGAAGCGAGCGCCGACTGCGTGGCAAGCTCATCGAAAAGATAGCCAAGAACCGAATGAGCGATAAGCGGCGCCGCCAGCAGATGAAGCCAGAAGGCCTTGTCGCTGGCAACGGTCGCCCGCCGCAGATCCCTGGCATCGAACCGCATCGCCGCGGCGAAGCAGGCCAGCCCCGCGATCAGCGAGAAGGTCGCCGGATGGTCTCCCAGGAAGCCGGGCGCGGCCACCTCCACGGGGACCGCCGCGAGCAGCAGGAGCGTTGCGGCAATGACGGCCACGCCCACGGGCACGCGAAACCGCCAATAGTGAAGCGCCCCACCGGCAAAGCCCAGGAAGGTCGGCAGAAGCATCAGGAGCGTCTCCGGCTGCCGTGCCAGCGCGTCGCCTGGATTGTCTGCACCGCTCGAGAGGCCGATCGCCGCCAGCAGAAAGGCGGGCGCGAAGGCGATCGTCAGCAGGAACGACGGCAAGGCAAGCCGCATCCTGCGAGCGAAAACCTCCGAAAGTCCCCATATCACCGCGGCAACCACACCGGCCGAGACAACCAGCGACACGGCATCGCTCAGCGCAAAAGAAAGACCGAAGAGCAAGACAGCGATGCCAATCGCAATGAAGACGTCGTGAAAGCCGCGCGCGAAGCGGACCTCCTCCGCATCCACGTGGCTGACCGAGACGTCGTCGTCTTCCCCCGCGTCGACCCAGAAATCCGCAAGCCGGCCAGCCTGCTCCTGAGACAGGACGCCAGCCGCGACGGCGTCATCCAGCCGTTGCGGATCGAGAGGCTCGGCGCGGCGGCCCGCCACCGGTCGCGGCGTCGGATCCGGAGCGGCCTGGTCAGCGTGCGTGGGAGCGCTCATGCGCGCGCTCCCGGCTTTCCCGGCACGCTCGCCTGCTTACTCCGCATCCAGCGTCTCGATGGTCAGATTGCCGTTGGTGTAGACACAGATCTCTCCGGCAATCGCCATCGCCTTGCGGGCGATGGCCTCGGCCTCGAGGTCCGTATCGACGAGCGCGCGCGCGGCCGCCAGCGCGTAGTTGCCGCCCGAGCCGATCCCCATGACACCGCCTTCCGGCTCCAGCACGTCGCCGGTTCCCGTCAGCACCAGCGAGACGGACTTGTCGGCGACAAGCATCATCGCCTCGAGCCGGCGCAGGTAGCGGTCCGTTCGCCAGTCCTTGGCAAGCTCGACGCAAGCGCGCATGAGCTGGCCAGGGTATTGCTCGAGTTTCGCCTCAAGCCGCTCGAACAGCGTGAAGGCATCGGCCGTGGCACCGGCGAAACCGGCGATCACCTCGCCCTTGGCCAGGGGGCGCACCTTGCGCGCCGTCGCCTTGATCACCGTCTGGCCGAGCGAGACCTGGCCGTCGCCGGCGATCACAACCTTGCCGCCCTTGCGCACGCTCAGGATCGTCGTGCCGTGCCAGCCCGTGGGATCGTCTTGCCCGCGCATCTTCGCCTCGTCTGCTTGTCTGTCGCGCCATGCACCATGCTGCGCATGACTTCTCCGGACTGCCTATGTAAGCGGCCGGGTCGCGATTGCAAATCCGGGGCGATGCCGCAGGCCGGCCCCAAAGCGGCCAGGCTACCTGCGCAGGCGCGCCTCCTCGATCATGCGCGCAACCATCGTCTTGAGCATTTCGCTGGCCCGTTCATTGGTCAGATCGTCGTGTTCATCATAGGCGGAACCTGCATTGGGAACGGTCACCATCTCCGGAATCACCAGCGCGCCGAGGCCGATTTCCAGGATGGTGCGCAGGCCCATCAGCCCGCGAATGCCGCCCAACGCGCCGGGCGAGGCCGCACCCAACGCAAAGACACGGTTCCTGAAGGCAGCAGCCGGCGGCTCGCCCGAATCGGACAGGCGCGACACCCAGTCGAGCGTGTTCTTCAGCAGCGGCGTTACTGCGGTGTTGTATTCCGGAGATGCGATGAAGATAGCATCGTGGCGCTGGAACAGCGTCTTCAGCCGCCGGGCTTCCTGCGGAACGCCCTTTTCCTTTTCCAGATCCTGGTCGAAGATCGGCAGAGGATAGTCGGCAAGCGAGATCTGCGCTACGTCAGCGCCCTCAATCGCCGCGCGCTTCGCCACCAATCCGGCGAGACGGGTGTTGAACGAGGCGGCGCGAATGGAGCCGGAAAGAACGAGAATGCGGATATCCTTCATGAAATTTCCTTTTTCAAGCTGACCTTGCCTGGGGTGGCCGCAGCCCCCCGTCACCGGGATATAGGCCGACGACGGGACGGGTCATCTCCCCTTTTTCAGAACGGAACGTGCCGACGATGACCCGCAACGAATTCGATGCCTTCTGCGCAAGTCTGCCCGCCACCACCCATGTGGTGCAATGGGGCGAGGCATCGGTGTGGAAGGTTGGCGGCAAGATCTTCGCGATCTGCTCGAGCTGGGCGACGAACGGCGTCGACGCGATCTCGTTCAAATGCTCGCAGCTCAGCTACACGATCCTGACCGAGCTGCCGGGCATTGTCCCCGCCCCCTATCTCGCCCGGGCGTCGTGGGTGCAGGTGCGTGCGCCGGCAGCGCTGTCGCAGGACGATCTTCTTGCCCATATAGAGGAGGCACACCGGCTGATCGCGGCGAAGCTGACACGGGCGCAACGCGCCGATCTCGGCCTTTGATAAGCCGGCTTATAAAACAACGAATGAGCAAGAAAAAGGGCCGGTGAACCGGCCCTTTTCCGTCTTTCGCGGGCTTTGCCTTCAGATCGGGGCGGCAAGGCGGACCGGACGTCCGGGCGCAAGCTCCGAGGCCGCGGCGACGATGGCATCCGCATCGATGCCGAAATGGTGGTGCAGGTCGGCGATGGTGCCGGTCTGGCCGAAGTGCTCGACCCCGAGCGCCGCCGTGCGGTGGCCGCAGACAGACCCCAGCCAGCCGAGCGTCGCCGGATGGCCGTCAAGCACGGTGATCATCGTGCAATGGGGCGGCAGTTTCGTCAGCAGACGCTCGATGTGGCTCATGGCCCCGCGCGCGCCGCGCTTGCGCATCCGCATAGCCGCGTGCCAGCCGGCATTGAGCCGGTCGGCCGACGTCACCGCGAGCACGCCGATGTCGCGACGGTCGGAGCCGATGCGGCCCGCCGCCTCGATCGCCTCCGGCCCGACAACACCCTGATAGGCGATCACCACCTCGCAGTTCGGGCCCGGCTCGCGCAGCCAGTAGGCGCCATCGATGACGCCGCGCCGAAAGGCCTCGTCCTCGCGGCGCATGGGCTGCTCCAGCGCGCGTGTCGAAAGCCGCAGGTAGACCGAGCCGCCCGTCTCGTCGCGCAGCCAGGTGCGCTCGTCATGAACCGCGTCGCCATCACGCTGCAGATAGTCGAAGCTCCAGTCCATGATCACCGAAAGCTCGTCCAGCCAGGCCGGCTCGAAGGAGGCGAGGCCATCCTGACTCATGCCGATGAGCGGTGTTCCGACCGACTGATGCGCGCCGCCCTCATGCGCCAGCGTCACGCCGGAGGGCGTGCCCACCACCATGAAGCGCGCATCCTGATAGCAGGCATAGTTCAGCGCATCGAGGCCGCGGGAGATGAACGGATCGTAGAGCGTGCCGACCGGAATGAGGCGTTCGCCGAAGAGCGAGTGCGACAGGCCGGCCGCGCCCAGCAGCAGGAACAGGTTCATCTCGGCAATGCCGAGCTCGATATGCTGCCCCTCGGGGGAGAACGCCCATTTCTGCGTCGAGGGAATGCGCTCGTCGCGGAACGTGTCGGCGACCGCATCGCGGGCGAAGAGGCCACGCCGGTTCACCCAGGGGCCGAGGTTGGTGGAAACCGTCACGTCCGGCGAGGTGGTCACCACGCGGCTGGCCAGCGGATGGTCCGACTTGGCGAGACTGTCGAGGATCTTGCCGAAGCCTGCCTGCGTGGAAAGCACCTTGTCATCGAGGAAATGCGGCCCCGGCGTCTCGATCCGGTCGGCGCTGTGCCGGCGCGGCCCCGGTGCGAAGAAGGGCGTTTCGCGAACGAGACGGCAGATTGCCTCGTCGCTCATGTCGAGCCCTTCGCCGGGTGCCCATTCGTGGCCCTCGCGCACGCCCATCGCCTGACGGAATCCATCCATCTGGGCCGGCGTCATCAGACCGGCGTGGTTGTCCTTGTGACCGGCAAGCGGCGTGTTCCAGCCCTTGATCGTATAGGCGACAAAGGCCACCGGCCGGTCGTGAAGGGCCTGCTCGGCGAAGGTCGCGGCCAGTGTCTCGAGGCAATGGCCGCCGAGATTGGTCATCAGTTCCTGCAGCTCTGCGTCGCTCCTGCGGTCGATCAGCGCGCTGACCTCTCCCTGATCGCCGATGTCGTCCTGCAGGCGCTTGCGCCAGGCGGCGCCGCCCTGGAAGGTCAGCGCCGAATAGAGCGCGTTGGGACAAGTGTCGATCCAGTCGCGCAGATGCGCGCCGCCGGCCTCCGCGAAGGCGGCGCGCTGCAAGGCGCCATGCTTGATGCGCACCACGTCCCATCCGAACGCGCCGAAGATCGCTTCGATGCGCCCGGCCAGCCCCTCGCGCACGACGCCGTCGAGGCTCTGGCGGTTGTAGTCGATTACCCACCAAGTGTTGCGCAGGTCGTGTTTCCACCCTTCCTGCAAGGCCTCGTAGACGTTGCCCTCGTCGAGCTCGGCGTCGCCGACAAGCGCCACCATGCGCCCCTCGGGCCGCTCACCCGCCCAGGATTTCGCCGCGAGATAATCCTGGATCATTGACGAGAACGCGGTGATCGCGACGCCGAGACCGACCGAGCCAGTGGAAAAATCGACATCGTCGATGTCCTTGGTGCGGCTTGGATAGGACTGTGCGCCGCCAAAGGCGCGAAACGCCTCCAGCTTTTCGCGCGTCTGGTTGCCGGCGAGATACTGCATGGCGTGGAAGAGCGGCGAGGCATGCGGCTTCACCGCCACCCGGTCCTGCGGGCGCAGCGCGGCGAAGTAGAGCGCCGTCATGATTGATACCATGGAGGCACAGGACGCCTGGTGGCCGCCCACCTTGAGGCCATCCCCCTTCTCCCGCAGGTGGTTGGCATTGTGTACCGTCCAGCAGGCGAGCCAGAGCAGCTTCTTTTCGATGGCCTTCAGTTCGGCCTTGCGCGCGGCATCCATGAGCTTTGCCTTCTCCTCCGATCATGGCAGATGCGCCCGACCTTATCGGGCGCATCCGGGTAATTTCTGATCCATATCAGCCGCACCCACTGCCATGAATTGAAATTTTATCCCCCATTTCGGCAATTCTCGCGAAAATTCGCACCTGCCGTTCCCGTCAGGCCGCGACGCGGCGGACACGGTCGAGCGCTTGCATCAGGTCGGCGAGAATGTCGTCGAGCGATTCCAGCCCGACCGAGATGCGCACGAGGCCGTCGGAAATTCCGTGGTGCGCGCGTTCCTCGGGCGTGTAGGTCGAATGGGTCATGCTGGCGGGGTGCTGCGCCAGCGTTTCGGCATCGCCCAGGCTGACGGCTCGGGTAACCAGGCAGAGCCCGTCGAGGAATTCCATTCCTGCGGCAAAGCCGCCTTTGAGTTCAAGTGCGATCATACCGCCAAAACCGCGCATCTGCCGACAGGCGAGATCATGCTGCGCGAAGGTCGCCAGCCCCGGATAGAACACCCGCGCCACCGCCGGATGGGCCTCAAGCGCCTCGGCAACGGTCCGCGCGCTGGCGCAATGCCGCTCCATGCGCAGCTCCAGCGTCTTGAGGCCGCGCAGCACCAGATGGGCGGTAAGCGGCGCCATCACCGCGCCGGTCATGTCCTTGAGGCCGAAAAGGCGCACCTCCTGCATGTCGTCCGCCGAACCGATGGCAACCCCGGCGACGAGATCGCCATGACCGCCCAGATACTTGGTGGCGGAGTGGACGACGATGTCGGCCCCCAGTTCCAGAGGCCTTGTCAGCACGGGCGTGGAGTAGGTGTTGTCGACCACCGTGCGCAAGCCGGCCTTGCGGGCGACGGCGGACACCGCCGCGATGTCGACGAGACGCATGTTCGGATTGGCCGGGGTCTCGAAATAGACGAGCCGCGTCGACGGGGTCAGCGCCGCCGCGACATTCGCGGGATCGCGCATGTCCACATGGGTGACGGTGACGCCGAATTTCGCCAGACCGTGATGCAGGAAGGAAAACGTGCAGCCATAGAGCGTCTGGTCGACGAGCACTTCGTCGCCCGGCGCCAGAAAGGTCCACAGCACCGAGGAGATAGCACCCATGCCCGAGGCGGTGGCAACGGCGGCCTCGCCGCCCTCAAGCGTTGCCATGCGGGCTTCCAGCAGGGAGACGGTGGGGTTGGAGATCCGGCTGTAGACGTGGCCCGCGCGCTCGCCGGCAAACATCTCCCCGCCCTCGCCCGCAGTTTCGAAGGCGAAGGTCGAGGTCATGTGAACCGGGGGCGTGAGCGCGCCCTCGTTCTGCATCGGGTCGTAACCGTGATGAATGGCGCGCGTGGCAAAGCCTGCTTCGCGGTTTCTGATCATCGTTCGCTCTCCTGTGGCGGGAGGCGCGACCCCTCGCCGCGTATCCCTCGTTCCCGATGTCAGAATAAGGGCGTATCAGCGCATTTTTCCGGCTATCTCCGCTCCAAGTGGGGCTACTCTTGGCAGATCCCGCCAATCTGGAGAAAAGCATGGACGATACGGACCGCAAGATCCTGCGTGAACTGCAAAGGGACGGACGCCAGACGATACAGGAACTTTCCGAACGGGCGGGGCTCTCGCCGTCGCCCTGCCTGCGGCGGGTGCGCAACCTGGAAAAGGCGGGCATCATTTCGGGCTACGCGGCGATTGTCGACCAGGAAGCCTACGGCCTGCCGGTAACGGTGTTTCTTCAGGTCAAGCTCAGCCCGCACACGGAGCAGACCGTCGCGGCCTTCGAACAGGCGGTCGCGCGGATCGACGAGATCATGGAGTGCTACCTGATGGCCGGCGACCGGGACTATCTGGTCAAGGTCGTCGTCGCCTCGCTCGCCGACTACGAGGATTTCATGCGCCGGCGCGTGCACAAGCTGCCGGGCATCGCCTCGCTCGAATCGAGCTTCGCCTTCGGTGTGATCAAGCAATCGCAGGTGTTACCGGGGTGACACCGGCGCCGGAGCAATCCCGGCGCCTGTCGCCCCTCTGGCTCAGGCGTGGGCGCGGTAGACCCAGACCCGCGCCGGCGGCAGGTTCTTGAGGATCCAGCCGGAACGCTGGATGCTGAAGACGTCCGGATCCGGCGCGATCGGCGGCACAAGCGCATAGGAGAACTGGATGAAGGGAGCGCCCGCCGGCATCAGCTCGAACGCCTGCATGAGCAGGGCGCGACGCTCTTCCTTGGGGCGCGAGAACAGCGGCATGGACGAGACGATGCTCGCCAGCGATCGCGGCTCGACATGGGCAAGCGTCTCGCGCAGGCGATAGGCGTCGCCGCTCACCACATCCATGTCGGGATAGCGCCGGCGCAGGAGCTGGCAGAAGCTTTCGTTGTACTCAAGTGCGATGACGCGCGCGGGAGCGACGCCACGCTCGAGGATGGCGCGGGTGACGACACCGGTGCCCGGGCCGATTTCCAGGATCTTTCCCGGCCGGTCGACCTCAAGAAAGGAAGCCATGCGCCGCGTCAGGTCCGGCCCCGACGGGCTTACGGCTCCCGTGGTCAGCGGGTTTTCCGCCCAGCTGCGGATGAAGCGCACCTCGTCGGCAAGTTTTTCCTTGATGCCCTTGACCTTGCGCGCCGACATTTCGAGCATGAGCCGATCAACCTCCTGTGACTTCCTACAACACTCGCGATCGGCCGTGGCAAATTCAAGGCAACGGCAGAGGCGGCGCGATCGCAAGCGCCGGGTGACAGGGGCGGAACGGCGTCAGTTGCCGCCCAGATTGTCGAGGAAGTCCTTCACCTTGGCGAAGAAACCATGGGATTCGGGGTGGGTTTCCTTCGACGATTCGGTCTCGAACTCGGCCAGCAACTCGCGCTGGCGCTTGGTCAGATTGGCCGGCGTTTCCACCGTGACCTGAATATAGATATCCCCGTGATGTTGCGAGCGCATGACCGGCATGCCCTTGCCACGCAGGCGGAACTGCTTGCCCGTCTGGGTTCCCTCGGGAACCTTGACCCTGGTCATCTCGCCGCCGAGCGTCGGCACCTCGAACTGGCCGCCGAGCGCCGCCGTGACCATCGACACCGGCACGCGACAGTAAAGGTCCGCCCCGTCGCGCTGGAAGAATGCGTGCGGGCGCAGCGACAGGAAGATGTAGAGGTCCCCAGAAGGGCCGCCGCGCAACCCGGCCTCGCCCTCGCCGCCGAGGCGAATGCGCGTGCCGTCCTCGATGCCGGCGGGAATGTTCACCGACAGCATCCGGTTCAGCGTCTTGCGGCCGGTGCCGTTGCAGGAGGTGCAGGGGTCGGCGATGACCTGACCGCGCCCCTGGCAGGAAGCGCAGGTGCGCTCCAGTGTGAAGAAGCCCTGCGCGGCGCGCACGCGGCCGGAACCGCCGCAGGTGCGGCAGGTGGTGGGCTGGGTGCCGGGCTTTGCGCCCGAGCCGGAACAGGCCTCGCAGGAAATCGAGGTCGGAACCTCGATCTCGACCGTCTTGCCCGTGTAGGCGTCTTCAAGCGAGATCTCGAGGTTGTAGCGCAGGTCCGCGCCACGGTCGCGCCCGCCGGAACGACGGCCACCGCCGGCCATGCCGAAGAACTCGTCGAAAATATCCGACATGGCCGATGCGAAGTCGCCCTGATTGCCGCCACGCGCGCCCATCCCGCCGTTCTCGAAGGCGGCGTGGCCGAAGCGGTCGTAAGCAGCCCGCTTCTGCTCGTCCTTCAAGGCGTCATAAGCCTCACTGACTTCCTTGAAGCGGTTTTCCGCGTCCGAGTCGCCCGGATTGCGATCCGGATGGAACTGCATCGCCAGCTTGCGGTAGGCGCTCTTCAGAACCGTACCATCCGCGTCGCGGGAAACGCCCAGAACCTCGTAGTAGTCTCGCTTTTCCATCGAAGCATCCATCAGCTTTCGCCGCCGGCGCGAACGCCCGTTTCGTGCGGCGCGCGCACCAGAAGCGCATTCAGCCGCGTGCGGCGATCAAGTTCGTATCCATTGTCGAGACAGACGCGCACGACGGAGGGTAGCTCCCGGCCCTTGCCCGCCTCGACCACGATCAGGTCCGGCCACAGCGTTGGCGGCGCGCCTGCAAACATCGAACGAAGTGCGGCCTCGTCATGCCCTTCCAGATCGATCTTCATCGCATCGATCCGGGCGATCCCGTGGCGCGCGCAGATTTCCTGTACCGGAAGCACCTCGAAGGTGCCCTCCTCGTCGGTGCCGGCATCGCGCACCCGGTGTTCGCCGCGGTTGCCGTCATGGGCGACGATGGCACCGCGCCCCGCCGTCTCGCCGACCGCGCAAGCCGCGACCATCACGCAGTCGACGCCGGAGGCCGAGAGGTTTCCCTCCAGTCGGGCGCGGGTCACCGGATCCGGCTCGACCGCCAGACCGACAACGTCGCGCCCCGCCTGCCGCGCCACGGACACCATCCAGAGGCTGTAGAGGCCGACGTTGGCGCCGAGGTCGACGAAAACGAAGGGGGCAGACGACGATGCCGCAAAAGCACGGGCAAGCGCCTCGCGCTCCTCGGGGTCGAAGTGCTGCGCACCGGCGACGGCGCGCTTCTCGCAGCGGTTGGTCGTCGGGTAGAGCCGCGCACCGATGGTCGGAAACACCTCGGCGACATCGATCGGGCCGGCGCTGCGACCGACGCTGATCTTGCGCAAGGCCGACACCAGCATGCGCCCGGCACGGTTCGCCGGCATGCGCGCGGCCAGCCGACGCAGACCTTCGGCCGGCCAGGGCAGGGCGTAGGTGCCAAATGGCGGATCGAGCGAACGCAGTTTCATGCCCCCGGAACCTTTCCCGGCTTACCGGCCCGGGCGCCGCCACACACGGCGGTGCCGGACCGGACCGCGGGCGGACGGGCGCGCCGGCCCTTCCGCCTCAATGCGGAAAACGGCGCCCCTCCTTTCGGAAGAACGCCGCTTTCCCGGTCAGTTGGCCAGTCAGGCCGACTTCTTGTCGTCGTCGTCGCGCACTTCCTCGAAGTCCGCGTCCACAACATCGTCATCGGCCTTGGGGGCATCCTCGGTCTCGGAGGAGGCCTCGCCGTCCTCCTCGGCCTGGGCTGCCTTGTACATGGCTTCGCCGAGCTTCATGGAGACCTCGGCCAGAGCCTGGGTCTTGGCCTTGATGTCCTCGAGATCCTCGGTGCCAAGCGCCGACTTCAGCGTCTCTGCAGCCTGCTCGATGGCACCCTTGTCCTCAGCCGAGACCTTGTCGCCATAGTCCTTCAGCGACTTCTCGGTCGAATGGACGAGAGCCTCGCCCTGGTTACGGGCCTCGACAAGCTCCTTGCGCTTCTTGTCGTCGTCCGCATGCGCCTCGGCGTCCTTGACCATCTTCTCGATGTCGGCATCGCTGAGACCGCCCGAGGCCTGGATGCGGATCTGCTGCTCCTTGCCCGTGCCCTTGTCACGCGCCGACACATTGACGATGCCGTTGGCGTCGATGTCGAAGGTCACCTCGACCTGCGGCACGCCGCGCGGTGCCGGCGGAATGCCGACCAGATCGAACTGGCCGAGCATCTTGTTGTCGGCCGCCATCTCGCGCTCGCCCTGGAACACGCGGATCGTCACCGCTGTCTGGTTGTCCTCGGCGGTGGAGAAGGTCTGGCTCTTCTTCGTCGGGATCGTCGTGTTGCGGTCGATCAGGCGGGTGAACACGCCACCCAGCGTCTCGATGCCCAGCGACAGCGGCGTCACGTCGAGCAGCAGCACGTCTTTGACGTCACCCTGCAGAACGCCGGCCTGGATCGCGGCGCCCATGGCCACGACTTCGTCCGGGTTGACGCCCTTGTGCGGCTCCTTGCCGAAGAAGGTCGAGACGACCTCCTGGATCTTCGGCATGCGGGTCATGCCGCCAACGAGAACGACCTCGTCGATCTGGCCGGCCGCGATGCCGGCATCCTTGAGAGCCGCCTTGCAGGGATCGATCGTGCGCTGCACGAGATCCTCGACGAGGCTCTCGAACTTGGCGCGCGTGAGCTTCATCGTCAGGTGCTTCGGGCCCGAGGCATCGGCCGTGATGAACGGCAGGTTGATCTCGGTCTGCGACGAGGACGACAGCTCGATCTTGGCCTTCTCCGCAGCTTCCTTGAGGCGCTGCAGGGCAAGCTTGTCGCCCTTGAGGTCGATGCCCTGGTCCTTCTTGAACTCCGAGGCGAAATAATCGACCAGGCGCATGTCGAAGTCCTCGCCGCCGAGGAACGTATCGCCGTTGGTGGACTTCACCTCGAACACGCCGTCGCCGATCTCGAGGATCGAGACGTCGAAGGTGCCGCCGCCGAGGTCATAGACCGCGATGGTCTTGCCGTCGTTCTTGTCGAGACCGTAGGCAAGCGCTGCCGCCGTCGGCTCGTTGATGATGCGCAGCACCTCGAGGCCGGCGATCTTGCCCGCGTCCTTGGTGGCCTGACGCTGGGCGTCGTTGAAATAGGCCGGAACGGTGATGACCGCCTGCTCGACCTTCTCGCCGAGATAGCTTTCGGCGGTTTCCTTCATCTTCTGAAGAATGAAGGCGGAGACCTGCGAGGGGGAGTACTTCTCGCCTTCCGCTTCGACCCAGGCGTCGCCATTGCCACCCTTGACGATGGTGTAAGGAACCAGGTCCTTATCCTTGGCGACGGTCGGGTCGTCGTAGCGGCGGCCGATGAGGCGCTTCACCGCGAAGAGCGTGCCCGTCGGGTTCGTCACCGCCTGGCGCTTCGCCGGCTGGCCGACGAGGCGCTCACCGTCGTCGTTGAACGCAACCATCGACGGCGTCGTACGGGCGCCTTCCGAATTTTCGATAACCTTGGGGGCTTTGCCGTCCATGACGGCGATGCACGAGTTGGTCGTGCCGAGGTCGATACCGATGACCTTTGCCATGTTGTCCTTCCTTTCCAGCAAACCGGTCGGACCCGTTACGGCATCGGACCGGTTCCTATTCTCGAAACGTCTTTTCTAAACGTCCAGAGCTGTCGCCTTTGGCGTGTCCGCAGCTTCGGGCAGCCCGGCGACATGACGTGAACGCTATATATGTTGGGCCCGCCCGCATCGCAAGGCTGGCTGAGGCAGGCATTCGGCGCGCCCCCGGCGCGGGCGGCGTCAAGCAGGCCTGGGAACCGCGCAAGGCTGCGGCTGTTGCATCGCAGCAGAAATACGGATATCGAGACCGCTTGCCCCCGCGGCCCCTCTCTTGACGTCGCGGCCCCGAGCCCCGCCCGTCAGCTTGCGCGTTTCGCGCAACGGACAAGAGCCGCCACGGACCCGCCATGTTCTCCCTTTCCGCCTATCGCGCACAGTGGACCGGAAACGTCCGCCGCGACGTTCTCGCCGGCCTTGTCGTCGCTCTCGCCCTGATCCCCGAGGCCATCGCCTTTTCGATCATCGCCGGCGTCGATCCCAAGGTCGGCCTCTACGCCTCCTTCTGCATCGCCGTCGTCACGGCCTTTGTCGGCGGCCGGCCGGGCATGATCTCCGCCGCCACCGCCGCCACCGCCGTGCTGATGGTGACGCTGGTGCGCGATCACGGCCTGCAGTATCTGCTCGCCGCCAGCGTGCTGGCCGGCGTGCTGCAGATCGGTGCCGGCTACGCCCGGCTGGGCGGGCTGATGCGCTTCGTCTCGCGCTCGGTGATGACCGGCTTCGTCAACGCGCTGGCCATCCTTATCTTCCTGGCGCAGCTGCCCGAGCTCACCGGCGTGTCCTGGCTGACCTATGTCATGGTCGCCGCCGGCCTCGCCATCATCTACCTGTTTCCCAAGCTGACCACGGCGGTCCCCTCGCCGCTCATCTGCATCCTGGTTCTGACTGCCGCGACCATGGCCTTCGGGTTCGACGTGCGCACCGTCGGCGACATGGGGGATCTGCCGGATTCCCTGCCGGTCTTCCTGCTGCCCGACATCCCGCTCAACCTCGACACGCTGATGATCATCTTCCCGTATTCGGCCGCGGTCGCTGTCGTCGGCCTGCTGGAATCGCTGATGACCGCCTCGCTCATCGACGAGCTCACCGACACGCCGAGCGACCGCAATCAGGAGTGCGTCGGCCAGGGCGTCGCCAACATCGCCTCCGGCTTCATCGGCGGCATGGCAGGCTGCGCCATGATCGGCCAGTCGATGATCAACGTGAAATCCGGCGGTCGCGGACGGCTTTCGACCTTCTGCGCCGGCGCGATCCTGCTCGTCCTCATCGTCGCGCTTGGCGAATGGGTCGCCCGCATCCCGATGCCGGCGCTGGTCGCGATCATGATCATGGTGTCGATCGGCACGTTCAGCTGGTCCTCGATCAAGAACCTCAAGGACCACCCGCGCTCTTCCTCCGTTGTCATGCTGGCCACGGTCGCGGGCGTGCTCGCCACCCACAATCTGGCCATCGGCGTCCTCATTGGCGTGCTGCTCTCCGGCATTTTCTTCGCCGGCAAGATCGCCCAGATCTTCCGCATCACCTCGACGCTGTCGCCGGACGGCAAGGCGCGCACCTATGTGGTCGAGGGCCAGGTCTTCTTTGCCTCGGCCGAGGCCTTCTCCGCCGCCTTCGACTTCCGCGAGGTGCTGGAAAAGGTCACCATCGACGTCAGCCGCGCCCACATCTGGGACATTTCGTCGGTTGCCGCGCTCGACATGGTGGTGCTCAAATTCCGCCGCGAGGGCGCCGAGGTTGAGATCGTCGGCATCAATGCAGCCAGCGAGACCATCGTCGACAAGCTGGCCATCCACGACAAGCCGGGCGCGCTCGAGCGCCTGATGGGCCACTGACGCCACGCCCGAGAGCTGGGAAAGGACATCCGATGCGCAAACTGGTCGCCCTCGTCGACGGATCGCTCTATTCGCAAAGCGTGTGCGAACTCTCCGGCTGGATAGCCGCCCGCACCGGTGCCTCCGTCGAGGCGCTGCATGTCATCGGCCGCCGCCAGGCGGAAGGCGGCGCGGCAAACCTTTCCGGCAGCATCGCGCTCGGCGCCCGCACCACGCTGCTCAACGAGCTCTCCGAGCTCGACGAGCGCATGGCCAAGCTGTCGCAGGCGCGCGGCCGCGCTATCCTGGATGACGCCGCCGCCAGCCTGAGCGCCTCGGGCGCGCAGACCGTGACGACGCGCCTGCGCGCGGGCGACCTGCTGGAGACGCTGGAGGAAACCGAGGCGGATGCGGACGCCATCGTCCTCGGCAAGCGCGGCGAAGCCGCCGATTTCGCCAGGCTGCATCTGGGGTCGAATCTCGAGCGCATCGTGCGTGCCGCCAGCAAGCCGGTGTTCGTCGCCGCTCGCGCCTTCCGCCCAATAAAGCGCGTGCTCATCGCCTTCGACGGCGGCGCGAGCAGCCTCAAGGCGGTCGACCATGTGGCGCGCAGCTCCGTCCTTGCCGGTCTCGACATCCGCCTGCTGACCGTCGGCGCGGATACGCCCGAGTCCCGCAGCCGCCTGGAAGGCGCCGTCGCGACGCTGTCGGCCGGTGGTCACGCGGCAAGCTTCGCCTTTCGCTCGGGCCAGCCCGACAAGGCGATTGCGGAGGAAGTGGAGCAGGAAGGCATCGATCTTCTGGTGATGGGTGCCTACGGCCATTCGCGCATCCGCTCGCTGATCATCGGGTCGACCACCACGGAGATGGTGCGCTCCTGCAAGATCCCGGTGCTTCTGCTGCGCTGATGCTCGCCCCTCCTGCGGCGAGCGAGGGTGGCAGGAGCGCGCGGCTGCGATATAAGTCGTTGCAGCGTTTTGCACGGCGGCCCGGCCGCCGACCAGCACAGGATGATCTTGCAGGATGACCGCCGAGACCGACACCGCCGCCAGCCCCGACGCGCTCGAAAAACAGATCTCGCAGGGCGATCCCTTCGCGATCTTCGGCGAATGGCTGGCTCTGGCGGAACGCAAGGAGCCGAACGACCCCAATGCGATGGCCATCGCCACCGCCGGCAGCGACGGGCTGCCGGACGTGCGCATGGTGTTGATGAAGGAATATGACGAGCGCGGCTTCGTCTTCTACACCAACACCGAATCACAGAAGGGCCAGGAGCTTGCGCAGAACATGCAGGCATCCGGCGTGCTGCACTGGAAGTCACTGCGCCGACAGGTCCGTTTTCGCGGACCGGTGGAACTGGTCACCGAGGCGGAGGCGGACGCCTATTTCGCTTCGCGGCCGCGCGACAGCCGCATCGGCGCCTGGGCAAGCCAGCAGTCGCGGCCGCTGGAAAGCCGGTTCGCCCTGGAAAAGGCCGTCGCCAAGCAGGCCCTGCGCTTCGGCATCGGCGAGGTTCCCCGGCCGCCGTACTGGACCGGCTATCGCATCCGTCCGCTCTACATCGAGTTCTGGATGGACCGCCCCTTCCGCCTGCATGACCGCCACATCTTCCGCCGCGACCAGCCGGACGGCTCGTGGACGACCGAGCGTTTCTATCCCTGACAACCGCGCCCGGACCGGAAGATCCGCCGGCCTGGGCATTTTTCTCGCGAGCCACGCTCGACACGCCCCGCGGACACAGCGTCGCAGGGACTGGCATTCACAAGTGTACCACCGCACATAAAAAGCGCGGTCCCGTCGAAAACCTGCCCGCGCGGATGAAACCTTTTCCGCATCCATCCGTTATCGACACAACATCCCAACGCGGCCGCCGCTACAGGCATGCCGCAACCATCGGAGGACTTCATGCGTCGGACCATCGGCCTTGCCGGAACCGCCCTTCTCGCCCTTATCGTTTCCTCGCCCCTCGCCTTCGCGCAGAGTTCGAAGCCGGGCGTCGAGATCGGCAAGCTGACCTGCAACGTCGAGGGTGAAAGCAACTTCATCATCGGCGGCAGCAACACGCTTGCCTGCACGTACCAGCCCGCCAATGGCGGTCCGACGGCCTTCTACAGTGGCGAAAGCCACGAGTTCGGCCTCGACATCGGCACGCAGCGTGATGCAACGCTCGTCTGGGGTGTTCTGGCTCCCGCCGCGGACACCGACCCCGGCGCTCTGGCAGGAAAATATGCGGGTGTAACCGCTGGCGCGAGCCTCGGTGCGGGCCTGAAGGCCAACGCTCTGATCGGCGGCCTCGACAAGTCGATCGCGCTCAACCCGCTCAGCATCGAGTCCCAGACCGGCACCAACCTGACCATCGGCGTCACCTCGCTGGTGCTGAAGTACACCAACTGAGCCGGCATTCGACCGACAGACTGACAAATGTTCGATGAGGGTGGCGGGCCGGAGAGGCCCGCCACCCTTTTTCGTGGGAGCAGTAAGTTTTCCGCGGCGGATGACAAGCCCGCGCGGCGGCGGTACCAACGGGCCATGACACGCGACACCACACCTCCCGGCGTCAGGCTGCGGCTGGTCTTCGAGCCCGACACCGCCTTCGGCCCCGGCAAGGCGGACCTTCTCGAGGGCATCGCCGAGACCGGCTCCATCGCCGCTGCCGGCCGCCGCATGGGCATGAGCTACAAGCGCGCCTGGACGCTGGTGGAAGAAATGAACGGCATGTTCGAGCTGCCGCTG
Organism: Stappia sp.; assembly: GCF_048268045.1. Lineage (GTDB taxonomy): Bacteria > Pseudomonadota > Alphaproteobacteria > Rhizobiales > Stappiaceae > Stappia. Next base: position 135,288 of record NZ_JBLWWG010000003.1, on the reverse strand, counting down.
GTGCACAGCAGCCGCGGCGGGGCGGCGGGCGGCGGTGCACGGCTGACAGCGGACGGCGAGAGGGCACTCGATCTCTATCGCAGGCTGGAGGCGAAGGCCCGCGAGGCGGGCCGCAACGAGATCGCCCAACTCAGGGCCATGGCGCGCGGCGCCGGCGGCGGCACCTCTTCCGGCTGATCGGCCAGCCGCTTTCGATCACATCGATATGTACGGACGGAAATAACGGTTGCACTCCATTCGACGTGAAGCGATATTTCCATCCGTACATATCGAATCCTCGCAATCCGGAGACGCCACATGTCCCTGAAGCTCCCCTCCTCGGCAAGCCTGCGCGCCGGAATTCTCGCCTTCGCCCTTGCTTGCGGACTTGGCGGGACCGGGAACGATGCCCGCGCCGACGACATCACCGTCTTCGCTGCCGCGAGCCTCAAGAATGCCATGGACGAAATCGCCCCGGCCTTCGCCACCGCCACCGGCGACAGGCTCGTCGTTTCGCTTGCCGGAAGCTCGGCACTTGCCCGCCAGATCCAGGCCGGGGCGCCGGCCGATCTCTTCATCTCGGCCAACGTCAAATGGATGGACACGCTTGCCGCCGACGGCCTGATCCGGGCCGACACCCGGGTCGACCTGCTCGCCAATTCCATCGTCCTCATCGCCCATGGCAAGGATGCCGGCCCGGTCGAGATCGCCCGCGACATGGATCTCCCCGGCCTCCTTGGAGAGGGACGGCTGGCCATGGCACTGGTCGACGCGGTGCCGGCCGGCATCTACGGCAAGGCAGCGCTGACAAGTCTCGGGCTTTGGGACGCCGTCGAACCGAGCGTGGCGCAGGCCGACAATGTGCGCGCCGCACTCGCCCTCGTTTCCAGCGGTGAGGCGCCGTATGGCATCGTCTACGCGACCGACGCGGCGGCCGACGACAACGTGACCGTCGTCGCCACTTTTCCCGCCGACACCCACCCCGCGATCATCTATCCTGCCGCGCTGACGCAGGAGGCCAACACGCCGGCGGCGACAAAGGCGCTGGCGTTCCTGAGGGGCGCGGAAGCGCGCAAGGCCTTCGAGCGGCAGGGCTTCGTCGTCCTCGACTGACGATCCCCGCCCTTTCACGTTCGCGCGCGTCATGACACGAAACAGGCGCCGCCCGGAGCGGGTGTTCCGGACGGCGCAGGTCCAGACAGGTGATCGAGGTCGAATGGATTTCCTGAGCCCGGAGGAATGGAGCGCGGTGGCGCTGTCCTTGCGCGTGTCCTTCTGGGCCACGCTCGTGAGCCTGCCGCTCGCCGTCGCCGTTGCCCTTCTGCTGGCGCGCGGACGCTTTTTCGGGCTTCAGCTCCTGAACGGCCTCGTGCATCTCCCCCTGATCCTGCCGCCGGTGGTCACCGGCTATCTGCTGCTGATGACCTTCGGGCGCAAGGGGCCGGTGGGCGCGTTTCTCGACCAGGCCTTCGGCATCGTCTTCGCCTTTCGCTGGACCGGGGCGGCGCTGGCGGCCGGCATCATGGCCTTTCCGCTGATGGTGCGCGCCATTCGCCTCGCCATCGAGGCGGTCGACCCGAAGCTGGAGGAAGCGGCGGGAACGCTGGGGGCGTCGCGCCCGCTGGTCTTCGCCACGGTGACGCTGCCGCTGATCCTGCCCGGCGTCGTCGCCGGGGCGATCCTCGCCTTCGCCAAGGCGATGGGCGAATTCGGGGCGACCATCACCTTCGTGTCCAACATCCCCGGCCAGACCCAGACCCTGCCCTCGGCGATCTATGCCTTCCTGCAAGTGCCCGGCGGCGAGACCTCGGCCGCGCGTCTTGTCGGCGTCTCCATCGTCATCTCCATGACAGCTCTGTTGCTGTCCGAATGGGTCGGCCGCTCCATCGCCAGCAGGATACGCGGCTCATGAGCATCTCCGTCGCCATCCGCCACGCCTTCCCGGGCTTCTCCCTCGACGTCGCCTTCGACGCCCCCGACGGCGTCACGGCGCTCTTCGGTCGCTCCGGCTCGGGCAAGACCAGCGTGGTCAACGCCATCGCCGGCCTGCTGAAGCCGGACGGCGGTCACGCGCGGGTCAACGGCATGACGCTCTTCGATCGCGAAACGGGCGCCTTCCTGCCGCCGCATCGCAGGCGCATCGGCTACGTCTTCCAGGAGGGGCGGCTGTTTCCGCATCTCACCGTCTGCCAGAATCTGTCCTACGGGCGCTTTTTCTCGTCACGCGGTGCCAGGCAAGAGAGCGAGGCGGGTTTCGAGCGGATCGTGCACCTGCTCGGCATCGACCATCTGCTCGCCCGCCGCCCGGCGACGCTGTCGGGCGGCGAGAAACAGCGCGTCGCCATCGGCCGGGCGCTGCTCGCCCGCCCAAAACTGCTGCTCATGGACGAACCGCTGGCGGCGCTCGACGAGGCGCGCAAGGAAGAAATCCTGCCGTTTCTGGAAAGACTGACACAGGAAACCGAAGTCCCGATCCTCTATGTCAGCCACTCGGTCGCCGAGGTCGCCCGGCTGGCCTCGACCGTGGTCATGCTGCAGGACGGAAAGGTGACGCGCGCGGGACCGCCGGTCGATGTGCTGACCGACCCTGCCGCCGTGCCGGCGCTTGGCGTGCGCGACGCCGGTGCGGTGCTGGCGGGCATGATCTTGGAGCACCATGCCGACGGTCTCAGCGAGATCGCCATCGCCGGCGGACGACTGCTGCTGCCGCAACTCGACGCCCCGGAAGGCACGAACGTGCGCGTGCGCGTGCAGGCCCATGACGTGATCCTGGCGCGCGACGCGCCGACGGGCCTTTCGGCCCTCAACGTGCTGCCCGTGCGGATCACCGCGCTGCGGCGGGGCGAGGGTCCCGGCGTCGTTGTGCGGCTCGACTGCGGCGGGGCGTTGCTCCTGGCCCGCGTCACCCGCCGCTCGGCCGAGGCGCTGCGCCTTGCCCCCGGCCTGGAGTGCCACGCCATCCTGAAGTCCGTCGCCATCGCCCCGAGCGACGTCTGGATCGCCTGAGCGACCGCCTGTTCAGGCGGTCGCGACGGCGGCGTGGGCAACCCTCAGCCCATCCGCGACATTTGCCTCGAAGTCGACCAGCGGCGGGCAGATGCCCTGGGCGGCGAGGTCGCGCTTCACCTCCTTGCGCAGGCCGGTGAGCACGACGCGCACGCCCCTCCGCGCCGCCTTGTCGGCGAGACCGCGGATGGTGTTGGCCGCCGTCGAATCGAGGAAGGGCACGGCGGCGAAATCGAGCACCAGCGCCTTGTGCGTGTCGGCGATGCGGTCGAGCACCGAGCCAATGGAGGCGGCGGCGCCGAAGAAGAACGCGCCGGTGATGCGGTAGACCACCACGTCCGGATCGTTGGTCACCCCCTCGTCATAGGGCTTGCGGTCACCATTGGCATCGTCGGCGCGGTCCTCCGCCACCAGCGGCGTGTGCCGCTCCACCGCCACCGCCTTCGACATGCGGTGGATGAACAGCACCGAGCCCAGCGCAAAGCCGACGACAATCGCCTCGGTGAGATCGCGGAAGATGGTGAGCCCCAGGGTCGCCAGCAGCACGATGGCATCGCCGCGCGACGTCATCAGCAGCGTGCGGATGGCGTGTTTCTCGATCATGTTCCAGGCAACCACCGCCAGAAGCCCGGCAAGGCTGGCAAGCGGCACATACTGGGCCAGCGGCGCGGCGACCAGCATGAACACCAGCAGGAAGGCGGAGTGCAGCATGCCGGAGACCGGCCCATGCGCGCCTGAGCGCACGTTGGTCGCGGTGCGCGCGATGGTGCCGGTGACGCAAATGCCGCCGAAAAGCGCGGAGGCCGCGTTGGCGACACCCTGCCCGACGAGCTCGCAGTTGGAGCGGTGGCGGCGACCGGTCATGCCGTCGGCGACGACCGCCGACAGCAGCGATTCGATGGCCCCAAGCAAGGTGAAGCCGATGGCGTTCGGCAGGATCGCGGCGATCCGCTCAACCGAGAAATCCGGCAGCGACGGCGCTGGCAGGCCGCTCGGAATCCCGCCGAAGCGCGAGCCGATGGTGGCGACCGGCAGATCGAGCCCCCAGGTCGCGAGACCGGCGAGCACCACCGCGATCAGCATGCCCGGCCAGTGCGGGCGCACCCGCTTGAGGCCGACGATGATGACGATGGTGACCAGCGCCAGCCCGAGGCTCGCGGGCTCGAGGCTCGGCAGGGCCTCGTAGAGGACGGGCAACTTCGCCAGCAGCGGTCCGGGTTCCGGGCCGACCAGCGTCAGGCCGAAAAGCTCCTTCAGCTGGCTTGCGAAGATGATCACGGCAATGCCCGCCGTGAACCCCACTGTCACGGGATAGGGGATGAACTTGATGTAGGTGCCAAGCCGCAGAAAGCCGGCGGCGACGAGCATCAGGCCCGAGAGGAACGTGGCGAGGATCAGGCCCTCCATGCCGTGCTGCGCGACCGTTCCCGCCACGAGCACGATGAAGGCGCCAGCCGGCCCGCCGATCTGGAAACGGCTGCCGCCGAGCAGCGAGACGAAGAAGCCGCCGACAATCGCCGTGTAGAGCCCCTGGGCCGGCGTCGCGCCGGAGGCGATGGCAATCGCCATGGACAGCGGCAGCGCGACGATGGCGACCGTCAGCCCGGCGACGGCATCCGCCTTCAGATGGGCGGCGGTGTAGCCCTCGCGCAGGACGGAAACCAGCTTCGGTGTGAACAGGTCAACGAAACCCGGCTCGTCGGAAACGGAGGGAGCGGAACGCTTTTCAGTCATGTCAGTCCGGCTGCCTTCTTGAAGAGGCGGCGGGATCGTCGGTCGTCTCGGCGGTCGCCGTCGCGGGTGGTCTGGTGGTTCTGCCGGTCTCAGCCTGAGCTGGACGGGGAAAGGTCGTTGGGGGCCGGTGCGGACGGGCTCGCCTCGACGAGGCGCACGCCGCGGCCACCGGAAACGCTCGCCGCATTGTCACCGATCAGTTCGACGCCGGAGCGGGACAGCGCCTCGACGACCTTGGCCAGCGTATCGACAACACCGCGCACCTGGCCGCCGCTCGCCTCCATGCGCTGGATCGTCGGCACCGAGACGCCGGCCCGCTCGGCAAGCGTCTTCTGGTCAATGCCGAGAAGGGCGCGCGCGGCGCGCATCTGAGCTGCGGTGATCATGCGGCCTGCGGCTCCAGCTTTAAGAGTAACGCTTCACATCTACATAATGATATCTGAGATATCAATATCCTTATTTCAGATACCAAATTCACCCATCGAGACGGCTCCCCCGCCCCGAGCACACCTCGCGCGACCTGCAAGGTTTTTCAATTGCGCCGACGCGACGCACGCGCCACGCTTCGCCTGGTGCCTGAAACGCGGGCCCACGAGACAGGGATGCACGCCTCATGGACGCACACACGCCGGATGGCGCCATCGAATTCTGGTTCGACTTCGGTTCGGCATACGCCTATTTCGCGGCCCTCGGCATCGACGCACTGGCCGAACGTGTTGGCCGGCCGGTGCTCTGGCGCCCCTACATGCTCGGCACCGCCTTCAAGGCGACCGGCGCGCGCGGACTGTCCTCGACGCCGCTGAAGAGCGATTACGCCCTGCGCGACTGGCAGCGCCTCGCCCGCCTGCATGGCGTCCCCTTTTCTCCCCCGTCCGGGCATCCGACGGTCGCGCTGGCCGCGACGCGGGCCTTCTATCACCTCGAGGAGGAAGCACCGGATCTTGCCCGGCGCTTCGCGGCTGCCATGTTCGCCAGCTACTATCGGGGTGAGAAGGATGCCGGCAACGCACAGGACGTCGCCGACATCTGCGCCGCGCTCGGCGCTGACCGCGCCGCCGTTCTCGCCGCGCTGGACGCGCCGGGGCTGAAGGCCCGTACCAGGGAGATCGGCGAAGGAGCGGTGGCGCGCGGCATCTTCGGCTCGCCCTTCTTCGTCGTCGACGGCGAACCCTTCTTTGGCGCCGACCGCATGGCAATGATGGAGGACTGGATCCGGCGAGGCGGCTGGTGACACGCGGCGAGAACGGCGGCGAAGACCGGTCGGGACAGCTCACCCTGCGCCCGCTAGCGCTGGACGACACGCCGGCCTTCGCCCGCCTGCTGGCGGATTATGGCCAGGAGATGCGGAACGGGTCGGCAACCGCCGCCGCCGGCACGGCTGCCGAGGAAGCAGCGGCTGCGCGCCTGCTTGCCGACCCGCTCGCCCACATCCTCGGTGCCTTCGACGCGGAGATGCTCGTCGGCTTCGCGCTCTACTTCGACCTTCCCGAGGCGATCTCGTCGGGACGCGCGGGCCAGCTCGACGACCTTTTCGTCGCGTCCGGGGCGCGCGGCCGGCGTCTTGCCGAAAGGCTCGTTTCGGCGGTCGCGGCGCAGGGCAGGTCGCGTGGCTGGGTGCACCTGCGCTGGCTCGTGCCCGAGGAGAACCGATCCGCCCTCAGGCTCTACGACCGGATCGCCGAGCAAGCCCCCTGGAAAAGCTACGTCCTGAGGCTCGAGGCCGCGGATCGCCGATAGGCGAGCATGGCCCGAAAGGCCTCGAACAGCGCAAACCCCTGCGGCCAGTCACCCAGACCGCTGGCCCCGTTGATGTGGCCCAGCGGCCCGGCGACGAAAAAGCTCGCGCCCCAGTAATCGGCGCGTGCGCGGCAATAGTCGAGATCGCCGTAGGGATCGGACTCGCTTGCCACGACGAGCGAGGGAAAAGGCAACGGATCGTCCGGCGCGCCGGCGAAGGAGGCTGCTTCTGCCGGGAAAACCGGGCCGGCGGGATCGGGCACGGCGACGAGGACCGCGCCGGCAATCGGCGCAGCCCCCTCGTTCGACCTCGCCCGCGCCGCCACCCAGTGCGGCACCAGCAGGCAGGCGAGGCTGTGGGCGAGCAGCAACGGCGGCGCGCCGGAGCGCGCCCGTGCCTCCTCCACCGCACGCTCGAGCGCGTCGATCCAGTCGCCAAGTTCCGGCCTGTCCCAGTCCGAAGGGGCGAACCGGCTGAAGTCGCGGTCGCGGCGCTCCCAGACCGTCTGCCAGTGCGCCTCCCCCGAACCGCCGATGCCCGGAACCACGATTGTCGCCACCATGTCGCATCTCCCTCGCCGTGCTTGCCCGCAACGTCCAGGATCGACGCTTATCCGAGCCGTCGCCGGTGCTGAAGTGAGAAAGCCTGAACCTCCCGGAAACCCACCTCAGGGACATAAGGAACAACGTATCCACAGAAACCAAAAGGACAGGTCCACTGTCCCAAGGTCGCGACATCCTGTGAGCACGGGACAGCCTTTTCACGGCGGTTTCATGCAATTTTACAAGGATATTCGCCCCCTCTCGGCGCAGGGAAAGCAGCGGAGAGACGAAATTTGCACTTGATGAAAGTTTGTATACATTGTCGATAGCCGACGGGTAAAACCGTAGCCGCAGCCGACACGCCGGAGACACCATGAGCAACGCGCACGACAAGAGCAAAGCGCCCAAGACATCCAACCTGCGCTCGCGCGCCTGGTTCGACAATCCCTCCAACCCGGACATGACCGCGCTCTATCTCGAGCGCTACCTGAACTACGGCCTGTCCCAGGAGGAACTGCAATCCGGCAAGCCGATCATCGGCATCGCCCAGACCGGCTCGGACCTGTCGCCGTGCAACCGGCACCATCTGGAGCTGGCCAAGCGCGTGCGCGAGGGCATCCGCGAGGCAGGCGGCATCGCCATCGAGTTTCCCGTACACCCGATCCAGGAGACCGGCAAGCGTCCGACCGCCGCGCTCGACCGCAACCTCGCCTATCTGAGCCTCGTCGAGGTGCTCTACGGATATCCGCTCGACGGCGTCGTGCTGACCGTGGGCTGCGACAAGACAGCCCCGGCCTGCCTGATGGCGGCGGCGACGGTCAACATTCCCGCCATAGCCCTGTCGGTCGGGCCGATGCTCAACGGCTGGTTCCGCGGGCAGCGCACCGGGTCGGGCACCATCGTGTGGAAGGCCCGCGAGATGATGGCCGCTGGCGAGATCGACTATGAGGGCTTCGTCGCGCTGGTCGCCTCGTCCGCCCCCTCGACCGGCTATTGCAACACCATGGGCACCGCCTCGACGATGAACTCGCTGACCGAGGTCCTCGGCATGCAGCTCCCCGGTGGCGCGGCGATCCCCGCCCCCTATCGCGACCGCCAGGAGGCCGCCTATCGCACGGGCCTGCGCATCGTCGACATGGTGCATGAGGACCTGAAGCCGACCGACATCATGACCCGCGCGGCGTTCCTCAACGCGATCCGGGTCAACTCCGCCATCGGCGGCTCGACCAACGCGCCGATCCACCTCAACGGCATCGCCCGCCACCTCGGCGTGGACCTGTCCATCGACGACTGGCAGACGCACGGCGAGAAGATCCCGCTGCTGGTCAACATGCAGCCGGCGGGAGAATATCTCGGCGAGGACTATTATCACGCCGGCGGCGTGCCCGCGGTCGTCAACCTGCTGATGCAGCAGGGGCTGATCGAGGAAGATGCGATGACCGTCAACGGCCGGAGCATCGGCGACAACTGCCGTGATGCGAAAGTGCTCGACGAGAAGGTGATCGTTCCCTTCGACAAGCCGCTGAAGGAAGCGGCCGGTTTCCGGGTGCTGCGCGGCAATCTTTTCGATTCCGCCATCATGAAGCTCTCCGTGGTCACCCAGGAGTTCCGCGACCGCTATCTCTCCAACCCGGATGACCCGATGGCCTTCGAGGGGCCGGCGATCGTCTTCGACGGACCGGAGGATTATCACGCCCGCATCGACGACCCGGCCCTCGCGATCGACGAGACTTCGGTGCTGTTCATGCGTGGCACCGGCCCGATCGGCTATCCGGGCGCCGGCGAGGTCGTCAACATGCGCGCGCCCGACTACCTCCTCAAGCGCGGCGTCACGGCGCTGCCGTGCATCGGCGACGGCCGCCAGTCGGGCACCTCCGGCTCGCCGTCGATCCTCAACGCCTCACCCGAGGCGGCTGCCGGTGGCGGGCTGGCACTGCTGCGCACCGGCGACCGGGTGCGCATCGACATCAACAAGGGCACGGCCAACATCCTCATCTCCGACGAGGAGCTGGCGAACCGGCGCAAGGCGCTCGAGGAGGCCGGCGGCTACGTCTATCCGGCGCACCAGACCCCCTGGCAGGAGATCCAGCGCGGCATCGTCGCGCAGCTCGAGGCGGGCATGGTGCTGGAACCGGCGGTGAAGTATCAGCGGATCGCCCAGGGCGGGGCCGACGGCACCATGCCGAGGGTGCCGCGCGACAATCACTGACAACCAACGCCTCTTGCCCGCCGGACAAGCACGGGCAGGAGGCAGACCGCGAAACGCGAAGTTCAACAGACGTCGAATGACTGAAACGGAAGGGGAAGGGCGCCCATGCGCATCCTGATTATCGGAGCCGCCGGAATGGTTGGCCGGAGGCTCGCCGAAAAGCTGATTGCCGAGGGAACGCTCGGCGGCAAGACAATCGACACCATTCACGCCGTCGACGTGGTCGAGCCCCAGCTCGCCGCGCGCACGGGCGGCCCGCGCATCGAGGCGGCGGCAGGCAATGTTGCCGACGAGGCGACGGTGAAAACCTTCGTCGCCGGCAGGCCCGATGTGATCTTCCATCTCGCGGCGATCGTTTCCGGCGAGGCCGAGGTCGAGTTCGACAAGGGCTACGCCATCAACATGGATGGCACCCGATACCTGCTGGAGGCCGTGCGCCACCAGGGCGACGACTATGTGCCGCGGCTGGTCTTCACCTCCTCCATCGCCGTCTTCGGCGCACCTTTCCCCGAGAAGATCGACGACACCTTCTTCACCGCGCCGCTGACAAGCTACGGCGCGCAGAAGGCCATCGGCGAGCTGCTCCTGTCCGACTACACCCGCAAGGGCTTCGTCGATGGCATCGGCATCCGCCTTCCGACCATCGTCGTGCGCCCCGGCAAGCCCAACAAGGCGGCCTCGGGCTTCTTCTCCGGCATCATCCGTGAGCCGCTCGCCGGGATCGAGGCGATCCTTCCGGTCGAGGACGGCGTGCGTCACTGGGTGGCGAGCCCGGCTGCGGCCGTCGGCTTCCTCGTCCATGCGGCGACGATGGACACGAGCGTCCTCGGCGACCGGCGCACCCTCACCATGCCGGGGCTCTCGGTCACCGTTGCGGAAATGATCGAGGCGCTGCGCAAGGTCGCCGGCGACGACGTGGTCAAGCTCATCCGGCGCGAGCGCGATCCGCAGATCGTGAAGATCGTCGAGGGCTGGCCGCGCGACTTCGTCGCCGCGCGGGCGGAAGAGGTCGGCTTCACCGCCGACGCCGATTTCGAGAGCATCATTCGCGCGCATATCGCCAGCGAGGACGTGAGCAAGACGGCAAACTGAACCAGGGAAGGGGCGCGGCATGACGGAAAAGGCTGCTATCGGCTTCATCGGCGTCGGCCTGATGGGCCACGGCATGGCGAAGAATCTGGTGGAGAAGGGGCATCCCCTCGCCGTTCTCGCACACCGCAACCGCGCCCCGGTCGAGGATCTCGTCGCACGCGGCGCGTTCGAGGCCGGCGATATCGCCGAGCTCGCCGCCCGCAGCGAGGTGATCTTCCTGTGCCTGCCCGGCAGCCCGGAGGTGGAGCGCGCCGTCGGCGAGATCCTTGCCGCCGGCGCCGAGGGCAAGACGGTGGTCGATTGCAGCACCGCCAACCCGGTCTCCACCCGCGCGCTTGCCGCACGGATGGCGGAGGCCGGCGGCGCGCTGTGTGACGCGCCGCTGTCGCGCACCCCGGCCGAAGCCTGGGAAGGCACGCTCGACGTCATGGCCGGGGCGCCGGAAGACCTCTTCGCCAGGCTCGAACCGATCCTGTCCACCTTCGCCACCAAGGTCGTGCGCGTCGGCGATGTCGGCGCCGGCCACACGATGAAGCTTGTGAACAACTTCCTCTCGCTCGGCTATGGCGCGCTCTATGCCGAGGCGCTGGCCATCGGCGCGCGCAACGGGATCGACGCGGCGACGGTCGAGGCCGTCGTCGGCGGCGGGCGCATGGATTGCGGCTTCTTCCAGACGTTCATGCGCCATGTGGTGCATGGCGACAAGAATGCCCACCGCTTCGCCCTGCGCAACGCCCACAAGGACATGCGCTACGTCGTCGGTCTCGCCAACGAAAGCGGCATCGCCTCGCATGTTTCCTCCGCGGTCAAGAACAGCTATGCCACCGCGGAGGCAACCGGTCATGGCGAAGACTACCTGCCGGAGATCGCGGCGATTGTTGCCCGGCTCAACGGCATCGGGCGCTAGGACGCCGCCGCCAGGCACAATAAGAAGTCGGGGAACCGCGTGCGGGAAGAGCGGAAGGACAAGGACGGCGACAACGGACGGGCCGGAGCCAAGGGACCGGCACGCCGCGGGCAGGCGCGCGCGGCGCCCTCGGGCGCGGCAGGCAGCGACAAGTCGGCCGGCTCTCCCGTCAGCGTGCGCGCCCGGCCGAGCCTTCAGGGCATCTCCAAGCTTCCGGCCCGTGACCGCGCCTATCACGAGCTGAGATACCGCATCCTCGAGGGCCGCCTGCCGCCGGGCACGACGCTGCTCGAGACCGAGGTCGCCAATCTCCTGTCGTTGAGCCGCACCCCGGTGCGCGAGGCGCTGATCCGCCTCGAGGAGGAGGGCCTCGTCGAGGTGCGCCCGCGTCACGGCATCACCGTCAAGGCGCTCTCCATCGAGGAAATCCAGCAGATCTACGAGGTCTTCTCGGCGCTGGAGGTCAAGGCGGCGCAGCTCACCGCCCGTCGCGGCATCAGCGACGCCGACCACGACCGGCTCGACGGCATCCTCTCCCAGATGGAACGGGCGACGCTGCGCGGCGACATCGAGCAATGGTCGGAGCTCGACGACATCTTCCATTCCGAGCTCGTCGCGCTTTGCGGCAATCCGCGCCTGCAGGGCATGCTGCGTCAGCTCTGGGACATGCAGTACCGCGCCCGCATCGCCATCGTGAAGCTGCGGCCGCTGCCGGTGCTTTCCGACGCCGAGCACCGGGAGATCCTCGCCGCCATCCGCGCCGGCGACGAGGCCAGGACGAGCCTGCTGCACCAGCGTCATCGCGACCGGGCCGACACCATGCTGCTGTCGCTGTTGCGCGGCCAGTCGGCCATCGGCGCGCCGAGTTGATCCATTGCCGCTTGCCTGCCTCTCGCGAGCGCTCAAGCAAGCCGGCTTTTTCCTTTCGCTGCCGTGACTTCGTCGCGTGCGAAATCGCACGGCGCGCCCTTTTCATAATGTATACATTGTGATTATGTGGACGCGGGAGAATCGCGCCGAGGGAGGAGGTGCCATGAACACGATCGACTTGAACGGCCGCCGTGCCGTAATCACGGGGGCGGCCCAGGGCATCGGCTTTGCCGCAGCCCGTCGCTTCATCGACAGCGGCGCGGACGTCGTCGCCTGGGACATCAACGCCGACGCGCTCGACAAGGCGGTCGCCGCGCTCGGGCCGAAGGCAAGTGGCCGCCAGGTCGAGCTGAGCGACGAAACCGCCGTCGCCGCAGCGGCGAAGGCTGCCGGCGATATCGACATCCTCGTCAACAACGCCGGCATTACCGGCGGCAACGGCGTCACGTGGGAGCTGGAGCCCGAGATCTGGCGACGGACGCTCGAGGTCAATCTCGTGGCTCCCTATCTGACCTGCCGCGCACTGGTGCCGGGGATGATCGAACGTGGCTACGGGCGGATCGTCAACGTTGCCTCCATCGCCGGCAAGGAGGGCAACCCCAACGCCTCCCACTATTCGGCATCGAAGGCCGGGCTGATCGCGCTGACCAAGTCGCTCGGCAAGGAGCTGGCCAAGGCAGGCGTGACCGTCAACTGCATCACGCCGGCCGCCGCCCGCACGCCCATCTTCGACCAGATGACCCAGACGCATATCGACTACATGCTGTCGAAGATCCCGATGGAGCGCTTCCTCGAGCCCGAGGAGGCCGCCGCCATGATCGCCTGGCTGGCTTCGGCGGACTGCTCCTTCTCGACCGGCGCCGTCTTTGACATTTCCGGCGGCCGTGCCGTCTACTGACCCTCATCCAAACCAGCAGGACACGTGAAATGAAACTGTTGCGCTACGGCCCCGCGGGCCAGGAAAAGCCCGGGATCCTCGCTTCCGACGGCTCGATCCGCGATCTCTCCGGCACCGTTGCCGACATCGCCGGCGATGTGCTGTCGAGCGATGGCCTTGCCCGCCTCGCCGCCATCGATCCGCTGTCGCTTCCCGCGGTTTCCGGCGCCCCGCGCATCGGTCCCTGCGTCGGCGGCACGCAGAAGATCATCTGCATCGGCCTCAACTACTCCGACCACGCGGCGGAGACCGGCGCCGAGCCGCCGAGTGAACCGATCATCTTCGCCAAGGCGCTCAACGCCCTTTGCGGCCCCAACGACGATGTCGAGATGCCGCGCGGCTCGTCGGCGCTCGATTGGGAGGTCGAGCTTGCCGTGATCATCGGCAAGCGGGCCAAATACGTCAGCGAAGCCGATGCGATGGACCATGTTGCCGGCTACGCGATCATGAACGACGTTTCCGAGCGTGACTTCCAGACCAAGCGGTCGGGCCAGTGGACAAAGGGCAAGAGCCACGACACCTTCGGCCCCCTCGGCCCCTGGCTCGTGACCCGCGACGAGCTTGCCGACCCGCACAATCTCGACATGACGCTGGACGTCAACGGCGTGCGCCGCCAGACCGGCAATTCCAACACGCTGATCTTCAACGTGCCGCATGTGATTTCCTACCTGTCGCAGTTCATGACGCTGATGCCGGGCGACGTCATTTCCACCGGCACGCCTCCGGGCGTCGGCATGGGCATGAAGCCGCCTCAGTACCTGAAGCCGGGCGACGTGATGGAGCTTTCCATCGCCGGCCTCGGGTCACAGCGCCAGACGGTCGTCGCCGCCTGAGCCACGACTTTTCCGCTTTCCCGGGTGCCGCGCGGCGCCCGGACCGCACTGCACTGCCCCCTTGGGCGCACCGCCTCGCCGGTGCGCCCTTTTTTTGTGCCCTCGCAGGCGCGCCGCGTCCACTCAGGAAGGCTGCCCAACGAAAAACGCCCGGGAGCGGTGCTCCCGGGCGTTTGATATTACTGGCTGGTGGCTCGGCTCAGAGCGACTTCAGCGCTGCCTCGACATCGCGAAGCTGCTGGAGCGTCTGCAAGGCCCTGTCGCGAACGGCCTCGTCGGAGGCATCCTTGACGTCCTCTTCCGCGTCGCGGATCTGCTTGGCGATTTCCTCCGCGTGGAGTTCCTCGCTCTTGATCGCACGCTCGGCCAGAACGGTCAGACCATTCGCGCCGACCTCGGCGAAGCCGCCGCGGACGAAGAAGTCGAGTTCGTCACCGCCCGTCCGGGAAACCTTGAGGAACCCCGGGCGCAGCGTTGCAACGAACGGCGCGTGACCGGCCATGACGCCGAACTCGCCCTCGCTTCCCGGCACGACCACCTGCGTCACCTCCTCGGAGACGAGCAGGCGCTCCGGCGAAACGAGCTCGAACTGGAATGCTGCGGCCATATCGGTCCTCTATTCCTGGTTTGGTTAGGCCGCTTCGGCCGCCAGACGCTGCGCCTTCTCGATCGCCTCATCGATGGAACCGACCATGTAGAAGGCCGCCTCCGGGAGGTGGTCGTACTCGCCGTCGACCAGGCCCTTGAAGCCCTTGATCGTGTCTTCGAGCGCAACGAGCTTGCCCGGCGAACCGGTGAAGATCTCGGCAACGAAGAACGGCTGCGAGAGGAAGCGCTCGATCTTGCGGGCGCGCGCCACGGTGAGCTTGTCCTCTTCCGAGAGCTCGTCCATGCCGAGAATGGCGATGATGTCCTGGAGCGCCTTGTAGCGCTGCAGGGTCGCCTGCACGGCACGGGCCGTCTCGTAGTGCTCGTCGCCGATGATGCGCGGATCAAGGATACGCGAGGTCGAATCGAGCGGATCCACGGCCGGGTAGATGCCCTTCTCGGCGATCGAACGGTTGAGAACCGTCGTGGCGTCAAGGTGGGCGAAGGTCGAGGCCGGCGCCGGATCGGTCAGATCGTCGGCCGGCACGTAGACGGCCTGCACCGAGGTGATCGACCCCTTGGTCGTGGTGGTGATGCGTTCCTGCATCGCACCCATGTCGGTGCCGAGCGTCGGCTGGTAGCCCACGGCCGAGGGAATACGGCCGAGAAGCGCCGACACTTCCGAACCCGCCTGCGTGAAGCGGAAGATGTTGTCGACGAAGAACAGCACGTCCTGGCCTTCGTCACGGAAATGCTCGGCGACGGTGAGGCCGGTCAGCGCCACGCGGGCACGGGCTCCGGGGGGCTCGTTCATCTGGCCGTAAACCAGCGCGCACTTGGAACCTTCGGTCGAACCGTCGTGCTCCTTGGGATCGCGGTTCACGTTGGACTCGATCATCTCCCAGTAGAGATCGTTGCCCTCACGGGTACGCTCACCCACACCGGCGAAGACGGAGTAGCCGCCGTGCGCCTTGGCGATGTTGTTGATCAGCTCCATGATGAGCACGGTCTTGCCGACGCCGGCGCCGCCGAACAGGCCGATCTTGCCGCCCTTGGCGTACGGCGCGAGCAGGTCGACGACCTTGATGCCCGTCACGAGGATTTCCGCCTCGGTGGACTGCTCGGTGAAGCTCGGGGCTTCCTGGTGGATGCCGCGCTTCGTCTCGTGAACGATCGGGCCAGCCTCGTCGACCGGCTCGCCGATGACGTTCATGATGCGGCCGAGCGTGCCTGCACCGACTGGAACCGAGATCGGCTCGTTGGTGTCGACGACTTTCTGGCCGCGAACGAGACCTTCGGTCGCGTCCATGGCGATGGTGCGAACCGTGTGCTCGCCGAGATGCTGGGCCACCTCAAGCACGAGGCGGTTGCCGTTGTTGTCGGTCTCAAGGGCGTTGAGAATCGGCGGCAGGTGGTCGTCGAACTTGACGTCGACCACGGCGCCGATGACCTGAGTGATCCGCCCGACTGCTTTGTCAGCCATATTGCTATCCTCGTCTCGATCCGGTCAGAGCGCCTCGGCGCCCGAGATGATTTCGATCAGCTCCTTGGTGATCTGAGCCTGCCGCTGACGGTTGTAGTTGAGCGTCAGCTTGTTGATCATGTCACCGGCGTTGCGCGTGGCGTTGTCCATCGCGCTCATACGCGCACCCTGCTCGGAAGCCGCATTCTCAAGAAGACCCCGGAAGATCTGCACCGAGATGTTGCGCGGGAGAAGATCCTCGAGGATCTCCGCCTCGTCCGGCTCGTACTCGTAGAGCGTGGCCGCCTCTTCGCTCTCGGATGCCGACTTGTCGAAGGTCACCGGAATGAGCTGCTGCGCCGTCGGGATCTGGCTGATCACCGACTGGAACCGTGCGTAGAACAGAGTGCAGACATCGAACTCGCCCGCATCGAACATCTTGCGAACGAGATCGCCGATCTCGTCTGCGTTCTCGAAGGCGACGCGCTTCACATGCCGCAGTTCCACGGTCTGGATGATGTGGCTCGCGAGATCGCGCTTCAGAAGATCGAAGCCCTTCTTGCCGACGCAGACGATCTTCACCGTCTTGCCCTGCGCGATCAGCGTCTTTGCCCGCTCGCGCGCCAGCTTGGCGATCGAGGAGTTGAAGCCGCCGCACAGGCCGCGCTCCGCCGTGGCGACGACGAGCAGGTGCACGTCGTCCTTGCCGGTCCCGGCGAAGAGGCGCGGTGCGTCGTCACGCCCCTCGAATGCGGTGGCGATGTTGGCGAGCACCGCCTCCATACGCTCCGCATAGGGCCGCGCGGCCTCGGCCGCCTCCTGCGCGCGACGCAGCTTCGCCGCGGCCACCATCTGCATGGCCTTGGTGATCTTCTGCGTCGCCTTAACGGAGGCGATCCGGTTTCGTAAGTCCTTCAGGCTCGGCATGGCCGCCCCTTGTCCTGGATGCCGTCGGTCGCGTCAGGCGAAGTTCTTGGCGAAGGCCTCGATGGCCGCCTTGAGACGAGCCTCAAGGTCGGCGTCGAGCGCCTTCTTCTCCCAGATACCATCCAGGAGATCCGCATGTTCGCCGCGCAGGTTCAGAAGCAGACCGTCTTCAAAGTCCTTGACCTTGTTGACCGGCAGCTTGTCCAGGTAGCCATTGACGCCGGCATAGATGACGGCGACCTGCTCCTGGGTCTTCAGCGGCTGGAACTGACCCTGCTTCAGAAGCTCGGTCAGGCGCGCACCACGGTTCAGCAGGCGCTGGGTCGTGGCGTCGAGGTCCGAACCGAACTGGGCGAAGGCCGCCATCTCGCGATACTGGGCCAGCTCGCCCTTGATCTTGCCGGCAACCTGCTTCATCGCCTTGATCTGAGCCGAGGAGCCCACGCGCGACACCGACAGACCGACGTTCACCGCCGGGCGGATGCCCTGGAAGAACAGATCCGTCTCGAGGAAGATCTGGCCGTCGGTGATCGAGATCACGTTGGTCGGAATGAAGGCCGAGACGTCGTTGCCCTGGGTCTCGATGACCGGAAGGGCGGTCAGCGAACCGGCGCCATTGGCGTCGTTGAGCTTGGCCGAACGCTCGAGCAGGCGAGAATGGAGATAGAACACGTCGCCCGGGAAGGCTTCACGTCCGGGCGGACGACGGAGAAGCAGGGACATCTGGCGATAGGCCACGGCCTGCTTGGTCAGATCGTCGTACCCGATCACGGCGTGCATCGCGTTGTCGCGGAAGAACTCGCCGATGGCGGTGCCGGAGAACGGCGCCAGGAACTGCAGCGGCGCCGGATCGGAGGCCGTCGCGGCGACGATCACCGAGTACTCGAGAGCGCCCGATTCCTCGAGCTGCTTGACGAACTGGGCGACGGTCGAACGCTTCTGGCCGACGGCGACGTAGATGCAATAGAGCTTCTCGCCCTCATTGTCCGTCGCGTGCATCGGCTTCTGGTTCAGGAACGTGTCCAGAATGATTGCCGTCTTGCCGGTCTGACGGTCACCGATGACCAGCTCGCGCTGGCCGCGGCCGACCGGGATCAGAGCGTCGATGGCCTTGAGGCCCGTCGACATCGGCTCGTGAACGCCCTTGCGCGGCAGGATGCCCGGCGCCTTGACGTCGACGCGGCGCATCTCGGAACCCTCGATCGGGCCCTTGCCGTCGAGCGGCTGGCCGAGCGGGTCGACGACGCGGCCGAGCAGGCCCTTGCCAACCGGGATCTCGACGATGGCGCCGGTCCGCTTGACCGTGTCGCCTTCCTTGATGTCGCGGTCGGAGCCGAACAGCACGATACCGACGTTGTCGGTCTCGAGGTTCAGCGCCATGCCCTTGATGCCGCCGGGGAATTCGACCATCTCACCGGCCTGGACCTTGTCGAGGCCATAGACGCGAGCGATGCCGTCACCGACAGAAAGCACATGACCAACTTCCGAAACTTCGGCTTCCTGGCCGAAGTTCTTGATCTGGTCCTTGAGGATGGCGGAGATTTCCGCGGCCCGAATATCCATCAGCCGACCTCTTTCATAGCGAACTTGAGGGAATTGAGTTTGGTCTTGAGCGAAGTGTCGATCATCCGGCTACCGACCTTGACCACCAGGCCACCGATCAGAGAGGGATCGACCTTCGCCGAAATCATCACCGACTTGCCCGTCGCCTCATTCAGCGACTTCGTGAGGGACGCCAGCTGCTCGTCGGAGAGCGCGCTGGCCGACACCACGTCGGCGGGAAGCTCGCCACGGCGCTCTGCGAGCGCGGCGCGGTAGGCGACAATCATCGACGGCACCGCGAAGAGGCGGCGGTTGCGGGCAGCGAGCTTCACGAAGTTCGCAGCAAGGCCGCCGATGCCGGCCTTGTCGAGAACGGCGGTCAGCGCCTTGAGCTGCTCGTCGGCGGAGAAGACCGGGCTCGTCACGAGACGACGCAGGTCTTCGCTGTCCTGGAGAAGCTTCTCGAACGCGGAGAGTGCCTTCTCGACCTCCGCCACGGAGCCCTGCTCCTCTGACAAGTCGAGCAGCGCCGTCGCATAACGGGAAGCCACACCTGAAATGAGAGTTACGTTGTCGGTCACAGGGTCCGTGCTCTCTGAGGCGGGTTTAAGCCCATACGTCCGGCAAAGCCGTCCGCAAGGCGTTGGTAAATCGACATTTTTCAGACCGGGGAAGATGCGAGCCCGCTCGTACCCCGCAAAGCCGCGCTTCGATTAGCACAGGCTTCACATGTGAGCAACATAGCGGCGCGACTCAAATGCGCCAAACTTCAGGAAAATGGGCACATGTGGAGGAAACCGGCCCCGAGCGGGCCGTCAAACCCGCTTTTTCCGTCCCGCCGCAATGTCCCGCCAAGCCCGGGATTCCCTGTCCCGGCCACGGTTTCCCCGGCTATCGCCAGCGTATCGCGGCATTTTCGACTTTTCACGCGCGAAAATGACGTAATTTTGTCGCGCCCCGACGGCGGGACGGCTTTTTCCGGCATTTTTGCGAATCCGCTAGGCCTGCCCCGTCAAAAGAAGCTCTGCGGATCGACGTCGACCTGGACGCGGACTCCGCCGCGCGGTTTCGGCGCGGCCACGAGCCAGGCCCGGAGCAGCTTCTGCAGGTCGACACCGCGCGGTGCCATGGCGAGCAGGCGGAAGCGGTGGCGGCCGCGCACGACGGCCATCGCTGCCTCGGCCGGACCGAGCACGGTCAGCGAGGGATCGGCCGGCACGCAGCGGGCAAGGGCGCGGGCCTGCGCTTCCGCCGCAGCCTTGTCGGGGCCGGAGACGACGAGCGCCGCGAGCCGGCCGAAGGGCGGCAGGCCGGCAACACGTCGCGCGGCGATTTCGGCATCGTAGAAGGCACGGCTATCCCCGCTGGCAAGCGCGCGGATCACCGGATGCTCGGGCGCATGGGTCTGCAGGAACCCGCGTCCGCCGCCGCCAATGCGCCCGGCGCGGCCCGTCACCTGGGCGAGGAGCTGGAAGGTGCGCTCGGCCGCGCGCGGGTCTCCGTTGGCCAGTCCGAGATCGGCGTCGATGACGCCCACGAGCCGCATCAGCGGGAAGTTGTGGCCCTTGGCGACGAGCTGGGTGCCAACGACGATGTCGGCCCCGCCCTCCTCGATCACCTTCATCTCGCGCTTCATGCGCTCCGTCCCGCCCTGCATGTCGGACGACAGCACGAGCACGCGCGCCTCGGGAAAAAGGTCGCTCGCCTCCTCGGCGATGCGCTCGACTCCAGGGCCGCAGGCAACCAGCGACTGGGTGTCGCCGCAGGCAGGGCAATGGTCCGGCGTCGGCTCGCAATGACCGCAATGGTGGCAGGCGAGCTGCCCGCGAAACCGGTGCTCGACCAGCCAGGCGGAACAATTGGGGCACTGGAACCGGTGGCCGCAGGTGCGGCAGAGCGTCAGAGGAGCGTAGCCGCGCCGGTTGAGGAACAGCAGCGACTGACCGCCGCCGGCGAACGTGTCGGCGATCGCCCGGCGCAGGACCGGCGCGATCCACTGACCGCGATCGGGACCGTCCTGGCGCAGATCGACGATGGAGATCTCAGGCATGGGCGCGCCCGTCGCCCGCTCGGGCAGTTCGATCAGCCGGTAACGTCCGGCATCGGCGTTGACCCGGCTTTCGACGGACGGCGTCGCCGAGGCCAGCACCACCGGAAAGCGCGACAGATGGCCGCGCACCACCGCCATGTCGCGGGCGTTGTAGGGCACCCGGTCGTCCTGCTTGTAGGCCGTGTCATGCTCCTCGTCGACGACGACGAGCCCCAGCTCGCAGAACGGCAGGAACAGCGCCGAGCGCGCGCCGACGACGACCCGCACGTCGCCGTTGCCGACGCCCCGCCACACGGCGGCGCGCTGTTTCGGCGTGATCTGCGAGTGCCATTCGGCCGGGCGCACGGCGAAGCGGCGCTCGAACCGCTCGAGAAAGGCGCTGGTCAACGCGATCTCGGGAATGAGCACCAGCGCCTGCCGGCCCTGGCGGATCGCCTCAGCCACGGCCTCGAAATAGACCTCCGTCTTGCCCGAGCCGGTGACGCCGTCGATGAGGAAGGTGGCAAACCCCTTGCCGACCGCCTCGACCAGCGTGTCCGCCGCCGCCTGCTGGCTCCCGGTGAGCGGTATCCTGGCAAAATCCGGATCGGGCGCGGGCGGCGCGGGTGAGCGGCGCATCTCCACCACCTCGAGAGCGCCGTGGGCGATCAGCCCGTCCACCACCGAGGTGCTGACGCCGGCGGCATGGGCAAGCCCGCTCTTCGACCAGGCGAAGCCGTCCTCCAGGACCGCCAGCACACGCTTGCGCGCCGGTGTCAGGCGCTCCGGCGCGGCCACCGCCTCGACCCGCCGCACGCCGGCCACCGGCGGTTCGGGCTCCAGGGCTGCTTCCGAGCGCAACACCATGCGCAGCACCATGCCGGGCGTCGCCAGCGTCCAGCCGGCAACCCAGTCGACCAGGGCGCGCAGATCCTCCCGGAGCGGCGGCACGTCATCATAGACATGGAGGATGTCCTTGAGCCGTGCCGGGGCCACCCCGGCCGCATCCTCTTCCAGCCCCCAGACCGCGCCGACGACCTCACGCGGGCCGAGCGGAACGCGCACGATGGTGCCGGGCTCGACCGTCATGCCCTCGGGCACCCGGTAGCTGTAGGCCATGCCGATGGCGACCGGCAGCAGCACGCGGGCCAGCTTCGGCACGTTGCGGCGCGGGCCATCCTTCGCGAAGAGATCGTCGATGGTGCGGGCGGGCGGGCGGTTCGTCATGGTCCTGCGGCGGGTCGTCGGGCAGTCGCGGCCTTGTGCGCCGCGCGGCGGGCGAATCGGACGCCTCCCCGGGAGCCACCCTACGCCCATCGCCGCGCGGATTGCAGAGCGGCGTGGCGGATGTCGTCATTCACGTCTTTTGCGCTTTTCGCAAGCGGGCGCGTCTTTTTGCGGGCGGGACGGTTCCCGGCCCGGCTTAAAATGGTAAGGAGACGGGGCGCGGGCAATGCCGCCCGGCATTCGACACCATTCCGCCAAGGGAGCCCTGCCCCGCCATGAAGTTCTTCGTCGATACCGCCGACACCGGCGAGATCCGCGACCTCGCCGAAACCGGTCTCCTGGACGGCGTGACGACCAACCCCTCGCTGATCCTCAAGGCCGGCCGGCCGATGAAGGACGTGATCGCCGAGATCTGCGATCTGGTCGAGGGTCCGGTCTCCGCAGAGGTCACCGCGACCGAGGCCGAGGCGATGATCGCCGAAGGCCGCTCGCTTGCCGCCATCGCCGACAACATCGCCGTCAAGCTGCCGCTGACGCTGGACGGGCTCAAGGCCTGCCGCGCGCTCAGCGGCGACGGCCACATGGTCAATGTCACCCTGTGCTTCTCGGCCAACCAGGCGCTGCTCGCCGCCAAGGCCGGCGCCAGCTTCATCTCGCCCTTCATCGGCCGGCTCGACGATATCAACATCGACGGGCTCGACCTGATCCGCGAGATCCGGGTGATCTACGACAATTACGGCTTCGAGACCGAGATTCTCGCCGCCTCGATCCGTACCGCCAACCACGTCAAGGATTGCGCGCTGATCGGCGCCGACGTCGCCACGGTGCCGCCGGCGGTGCTGAAGGGCCTGGTCAAGCATCCGCTGACCGACAAGGGCCTCGAGCAGTTCCTCTCGGACTGGGCCAAGACCGGCCAGAGCATCCTGTAAGACCGGGCGCCTCGCGCCTGTGATCAGTTCGGGGCCGGGGGGCAACCTCCGGCCCTTTTTTGTGCCAAGCTTCCTGCACCCCTGCGACCATCCTCCCGGGCAAACGCCAGGCGTGCCTCCGAAAGGTTCGAGCGTGTCGCCCCCCCCGAGACTGCGGCCCCCCTCCGGGGCCGGGGCGACAGGGCGGGGGCTCTGGAAACGAGTAGGCCCCGGGTCAAGCCCGGGGTGACACCGAGGTGGGGGGAGCGGCCTACGGGGCGAGGAGCGGATCTCGGCCCTTGCGCATACCTCAATCATCAGCCCCCTCACCTTCCCCCAACCCTCGCATACCTCAGTCTTCAACCCTTCAACTTGCCCCCCCCGCACACACCTGCCCTCAGTGCTCACTCGGCCTTCGCCCCTCCACCAAACGTCATCCCGGGCTTGACCCGGGACCTAATCCACGCCGGCACAGGCCGCAGCCGCACCTCAACATCGCCTGCCTTCGCCGCAACCGCCCTCCCGGGCAAACGCCAGGCGTGCCTACGGGGCCGGGACAACGGGGCGGAGGCTCTGGAAACGAGTAGGCCCCGGGTCAAGCCCGGGGTGACACCGAGGTGGGGGGAGCGGCCTACGGGGCGTAGGAGCGGATCTCGGCCCTTGCGCGTACCTCAATCATCAGCCCACCCTCACCTTCCCCAGTCCTTGCATGCCTCAGTCGTCAACCCTTCAACTTGCCCAGCCCCCGCACACCCCAGCCTTCAGTGCTCGCACCACCCCAGCCCTCAGCGCTCCCTCGGCCTTCGCCCCTCCACCGGACGTCATCCCGGGCTTGACCCGGGACCTAATCCACGCCGGCACAGGCCGCAGCCGCACCTCAACATCGCTTGCCTTCGCGGCAACCGCCCTCCCGGGCAAACGCCAGGCGTGCCTCCGGGGCCGGGGCAACGGGGCGGAGGCTCTGGAAACGAATAGGCCCCGGGTCAAGCCCGGGGTGACGGCCGGGCCGGCGTGCCGGAGTGGGCGTGTCGGAGCGGGTGCCGGAAGACTTGCGGGAAAAGCGCGGACGTTACGGCAGGTCGGCGGCGGTCGCGGGTCACATCGCCGCAAGGCCAAATGCGCGCGAAAATCGCAGGCGTCTGCTAGAATCGCGCGATGACGGATGGCGATTCGCTTCTTGTGTGTGCAAGGCCGGATGTGAACGCGGCGGTCGGCGACTGGCTCGATCACCTTGGTGGTGAGCGCCGCCTCGCCGACAAGACGCTCATTGCCTATGAGCGCGACCTGCGTCAGTTTCTCCGTTTCCTGACCGGACATCTTGGCGAACCGCCAGCGCTCGCCCATCTCGCCGACCTTCGCCCGGCCGACTATCGCGGTTTCCTGGCAAGCCGCAGGCAGAGCGGCGTCGGCAGCCGATCACTGGCGCGCGGACTGGCGGGCGTGCGTTCCTTCCTGCGCTTTCTCGAAACGCGCGGGCAGGTGAATGCTGCGGCAAGCACGGTCGTGCGCCCGCCCCGGCAACCCCGCTCGCTGCCCAAGCCGGTTTCGGCCGGAGACGCCATGACCCTTGTCGACGCCGACAGCGGGCTTGACGCGGAACCCTGGATCGCCGCCCGCAACGCCGCTGTGCTGACGCTGCTCTATGGCTGCGGGCTGCGCATCTCCGAAGCGCTGTCGCTGACCGGGCGCACGGCCCCGCGCAAGGGCACCAGGACCCTGCGCGTGCGCGGCAAGGGCGGGCGCGAGCGCATCGTGCCGGTGCTGCCGGTGGTGAGCGAGGCAGTGGAGAGCTATCTGGCGCTCAACCCCCATGCGCCGCAGCCCGACGGGCCGCTGTTTCTCGGGGCACGGGGCGGGCCGCTCAATCCACGCATCGTGCAATACGCCATGGCGCGACTGCGCAGCGCGCTCGGCCTGCCCGACAGCGCCACGCCGCACGCGCTGCGCCACTCCTTCGCAACACATCTGCTCGCCGGCGGCGGCGACCTGCGCACCATTCAGGAACTTCTTGGCCACGCGAGCCTTTCCACCACGCAGATCTATACCGAGGTCGACGCCGCGCGCCTGCTCGATGCCTTCGACAAGGCTCACCCGCGCGGCGGGACGTCCGCCGCGCGCACGCCATAGACACGCGCCTACCGCTGTTGTCGCGCGCGTGACAGCAGCCAACCCGCCCGAGAGGCCGCCATGCACCTGATGCTCCCTGCCCTTTCGACGCTCTTCCTGGCGCTGGCGGTGCTTCTCGTCCCCACCGATGCCATTGCCGAGGAGAGGACCTGCATCACGCCCGAGACCGGACATTGGATCAACACCAGGGCGCGGACGCAGCAGATCCGCCGGATCGAGATCGAAAGCCGCTGCGTTGGCAAGGACGGCGTCGCGTTTCGCATGCGCGCCTTTGTCAAATGCGCACCGCGCGACTGCAAATGGGGATGGGTGCAGGCACATAGAAACGCCACGGGCCGGATCGTCGCCACCTTCCCCGGACTGTTCGGCGCCCGGGAGATCGAGATCATCACCATGGACGACCGGATCGAGGCACTGGTGACGCTTCATCCGCATGATCGCAACGCCAGGCCCGAGTTTCACGCGGCGATCATGACAAGGCAGTAAGCCGGCTTATAAAAGGAGTTTCCCGGGCGGCACGCCATCGAAGCGCTTGTTTTCACGCCGTCTCCGCGACCGGGCTCGCCCCGGTGAACAGCCTGCGAAACGCAAACCGCCCGCGCCGGAGAGACCGGCGCGGGCGGATCTTGTCGTTATGCGATGCGCGGCCGGGCGGGCCGCGCCACTCAGGCGTGGATCGGCTTGGAGAAGGCGGCCATGGCGGCTTCCTTGACCCCCTCGCTCATCGTCGGATGGGCATGGCAGGTGCGCGCCAGATCCTCCGACGCGCCGCCGAATTCCATCAGCACGGCCGCCTCGTGGATCATCTCGCCGGCACCATGGCCGATGATGTGAACGCCGAGCACCCGGTCGGTCTGCGCGTCGGCTAGCACCTTGACGAAGCCCTCGGTGTGGCCCATCGCCTTGGCGCGGCCGTTGGCCATGAAGGAGAACTTGCCGACCTTGTAGTCGACGCCCTCGGCCTTCAGCGTCTCCTCGCTCTTGCCGACATCGGCAACCTCGGGCGAGGTGTAGACCACACCCGGGATGACGCCGTAGTTCACGTGGCCGGCCTGGCCGGCGAGGATCTCCGCCAGTGCAACGCCCTCATCCTCGGCCTTGTGGGCGAGCATCGGGCCGGCGATCACGTCGCCGATGGCGTAGATGCCGGCGACATTGGTCTGGTAGTGGCCGTCTGTCTTGACCCGGCCGCGCTCGTCGAGCGCGACGCCGGCCTCCTCAAGGCCGAGGCCGGCGGTCACGGGACGGCGGCCGATGGCGACGAGCACCACGTCGGCCTCGAGCGTCTCGGCCGCGGCCTCGCCGCCGGCCGCGGGCTCGACCGTGACGGCGACCTGCTTGCCCTTCTTCTCCACCGCCGTGACCTTCGTCGACAGGCGGAACTCCATGCCCTGCTTCTTCAGGATGCGCTGGAACGACTTGGAGACGTCGCCGTCCATCGGACCGAGGATCTTGTCCATGTATTCGACCACGGTGACCTCGGCGCCAAGACGGCGCCAGACGGAGCCGAGCTCGAGGCCGATGACGCCGGCGCCGATGACGATGAGCTTGCCCGGAACCTTCTCCAGCGTCAGCGCACCGGTGGAGGAGACGACCTGCTTCTCGTCGATCTCGACGCCGGGAAGCTGGACCACGTCGGAGCCGGTGGCGATGACGATCGCCTTGGCCTCGACGGTTTCGGTCTTGCCCTCCGCCGACGTCACCTCGACGCGACCGGCGGAAACGATGCGGCCGGTGCCGTGGAACGGCGTGATCTTGTTCTTCTTGAACAGGAAGTCGATGCCGGTGACGTTGCTGTCGACGACCTTGTCCTTGAAGGCGAGCATCGCCTTGAGGTCGAGCTTCGGCTTGCCGACCTTGATGCCCATGCCCTCGAAGGAATGCTCCGCCTCCTCGAACTGCTCGGAGGCATGCAGCAGCGCCTTGGAGGGAATGCAGCCGATGTTGAGGCAGGTGCCGCCATGGGTGGCGCGCTTCTCGACGACCGCGACCTTGAGGCCGAGCTGGGCCGCCTTGATGGCGCAGACATAACCGCCGGGACCGGTGCCGATGACGACGAGATCGAAGTTGGACATTGCTTTCGCCTCTTTTCCTGTTCGCAAGGGCGGACCGCGCCGCCGTTGTTCATGTTAGTCCGTGACGCCGGCGTCTCAGGGCACGACGGCCCGGGCGCCCGACACGTCGAGGATGGCGCCGGAGGTGTAGCTCGCCGCATCCGAGAGCAGCCACGCGATGGCCTCGGCGCATTCATTCGCCGTTCCCGCCCGCCCCATGGGAAGCTCGGCGGCCATGCGCGCCGCGCGATCGGGATCGCCGCCCGAGGCGTGGATCTCCGTCTCGATGATGCCCGGACGCACGGCGTTGACGCGGATGCCCTCGCGCGCCACCTCCTTGGCAAGACCGACGGTGAAGGTATCGATCGCGCCCTTGGCGGCGGCGTAGTCGATATATTGCGACGGCGAGCCGAGCTTCGCGGAGGCCGACGACAGGTTGACGATCCCTCCGCCCTTGCCGCCATGCGCCGTGGACATGCGCTTCACCGCTTCACGGGCGCAGATCATCGTTCCGAGCACGTTGACGTCGAACATGCGCCGCAGCCGCTCGAAGGACATGTCGGTGAGCGGTGCCGCGACATCGACCACGCCGGCGTTGTTGACCAGGCCCGTGAGCCGGCCGAGCCGGTCGGCTTCGGCGAAGGTCTTCAGGCAGTCCGCCTCGCTCGCCACGTCGGCCTGAAGGGCCACCGCCTTGCCGCCGCGCGCCCGGATCCCGGCAACCACCTCGTCGGCGCGGGCCGGGCTGGAGACATAGGTCAGCAGCACGGTGGTGCCTGGCGCCGCCAGACGCAGGGCGGCGGCCGCGCCAATGCCCCGGCTTCCCCCCGTCACGATCACAACACTCTCGCTCATCGGATCCCCTGTTCGTTCGTTTGAACGGCCCGCAGCCGCCCTAGCGCTCCGCCAGTGCCAGACGCAGGCCGAAACCGGCGAACGCAACGGCTACCGTGCGCCCGAGCCACGCCATGGCACGGCGGCTTGACAGGAGCCTTGCCCCCACCGCCGCCGCGAACAGACCGTAGCCGATGAAAACCACCAGCGTCAGCCCCATGAAGACGCCGCCGAGCCCCAGCACCTGCAGCGTGACCGGCCCGGCCTGCGGGCTGACGAACTGCGGCAGGAAGGCCAGGAAAAACAGCGAGAGCTTCGGGTTCAGCACGTTGATGAGAAACCCGTTGCGCGCCACCGCGACCAGATCCGCCGGCCCGGCGGCCGCGCGATCGAAGGCGAGCGGGCCGCCTTGCCGCAGCGCCTGCCAGGCGAGGTAGAAGAGATAGGCGGCGCCGGCGTATTTCAGCACCTGAAAGGCAAGCGCGCTGGCATGAAGCAGGGCCGCGAGCCCGAACATCGCGGCCAGCAGTGCCGGGACGATGCCAAGCGTGCAGCCAAAGGCCGCAGCGATGCCCGCAGCCCGCCCCCGGGAGAGCCCCGTGGCCACCGTGTAGACCACGCCAGTGCCCGGAACGAGCACCACCACGAGGGCGGTGAGAAGAAATTCGGGTCCCATAAACACCTCCTCCTCGTCAGGCGCTCGCCAGCCTGCGACGCGCCGTCACCATGATCGCGCCATGAAGCACAACGACGATGGCAAGCGAAACTGCGTGCAGGGCAAGTGTCTCCTGCGGCCCCAGTTCGGCAAGCCCCCATGCTCCAAGCGGCAGGAACAGGGCGAGGGCCGTCCAGAGCCCCGGATTGACGCGCCGCATGGCGAGCGCCTGCACCAGATGCAGAACCGCGTTGACCAGCACGAGATAGATCCCGATCAACCCCCACCCTTGCGCGACGGCGCGCATCAGCCAGAGCGTCACGACCATGACGCCCCACACGCCGAAGACGTTGATCACGAAGACGTCGCGCACGCTCAGCGCCTCGCGTCCGCGCCCGATGGTGGCGTTGACGAAGAGACGGAAGCGGTCGCCGTCATGTTCCTCGAGCTGGTGCAGCATGTAGACGGGCAGGACAAGCCAGACCAGGAGCTGGCCGAGTGGCCAGCCGGCAGTCAGGAGCGGAGAAAGCGCCAGAAGGCCGACGCCGGCAAGCGCGCCGCCGTAAACCCAGTTCGCCTGCAAACGGCTGACGGTTGCCTTCATGCCCGCTTCCCCTCGACCGGCCGCCCGGACGGGCGCGCCGTATGCCGCGAGCGGCAAGGATCACACCCGCAGGGACAGGCTCCGGACGGGATCGCCGCCCGGAGCCCGTGTTCGTTCGCCGGGATCAGAGGTCGAGGACGAGACGCTGCACGTCCTCGAGGCTCTCCTTGACGCGCACGAGGAAGGTCACCGCCTCCTTGCCGTCGACGATACGGTGGTCGTAGCTGAGCGCCAGATACATCATCGGGCGGGCAACGATCTGTCCGTTCACGACCATCGGCCGCTCCTGGATCTTGTGCATGCCGAGAATGCCCGACTGCGGCGCGTTGAGGATCGGCGAGGACATCAGCGAGCCGTAGACGCCGCCGTTGGAAATGGTGAAGGTGCCACCCTGCATGTCGTTCATGCCGAGCTTGCCGTCACGCGCCTTGCGGCCGAGGTTGGCGATTTCCTTCTCGATCTCGGCGATCGACATCTGGTCGGCATCGCGCACCACCGGCACGACGAGGCCGCGGTCGGTGCCGACGGCAACGCCGATGTGACAGAAGTTCTTGTAGATCACGTCGGTGCCGTCGATCTCGGCGTTGACCGCCGGGATCTCCTTCAGCGCATGGCAGACGGCCTTGGTGAAGAAGCCCATGAAGCCAAGCTTGACGCCGTGCTTCTTCTCGAAGAGATCCTTGTAGGACTTCCGCAGCTCCATGATCGGGCCCATGTCCACCTCGTTGTAGGTGGTCAGCATGGCGGCCGTGCTCTGCGCGTCCTTGAGACGGCGGGCGATGGTCTGGCGCAGCTTGGTCATGCGCACGCGCTCTTCGCGCGCCGCATCCTCGGCGACCGACGGGGCACGGGCGGCAGCCGGCGCGGAGGCGGCGGGCGCGCTCTGGGCGAAGCCGGCGGCAGCGGCGGCGATCACGTCACCCTTGAGCACTTGGCCGCGCTTGCCCGAGCCCTCGACCTGCGAGGCATCGACGCCCTTTTCGGCCAGCATCTTCGACGCGGACGGAGCCGGCGGCATGGACGATGCGGCGGCTGCCGGCTTCGCGGCGGCCTTGTCAGCGCTCGGAGCGGAGGCAGCGGCGGCAGCGCCGGCGCCGGTTGCGATGCGGGCGAGAAGCGTGCCCGGGCTCACCGTGTCGCCGGTGGCGACCGCGATCTCGACGATCTTGCCGCCAGCGGGCGCCGGAATTTCCTGAGCTGCCTTGTCGGTCTCCAGCTCGACGAGGATGTCGTCGGCCTTCACCGTGTCGCCGACCTTGACGAACCATTCGCCGACATCGGCCTCGGTGACGCTCTCGCCAGCCGAGGGCACCACCACGTCGACGGTCTCGCCGCCCTTGTCGTCGCCACCCTTGTCGTTTCCACCCTTGCCGTCATCGGACTTCGCCGCGGCGGCGGGCGCGGACTTCGCGGCGGCAGGCTTGGCGGCGCCAGCGCCTTCCTCGATCTGGCCGAGCAGCGTGCCGACCTCGACGGTGTCGCCTTCCTTGACCAGGATCTCCCCGAGGGTTCCGGAGGCCGGGGCGGGGACTTCCACCGTTACCTTGTCCGTCTCCAGCTCGACGATCGGCTCGTCGGCATTCACCTGTTCGCCGGGCTTCTTGAACCACTGGGCAATGGTTGCCTCGGTTACGGATTCGCCAAGCGTGGGCACTCGAATTTCGGTCGCCATGATCTCAATCTCTTTCATCCGGTGGCAGCGCGGGGCGGAAGCGGTCCCGACGCAATGCGACGGACCTGCCGGGGTCCGCCCTGTCCCGTGGCGCGGTCCGGCGCACGGGCGAAAAATCGGTCAGACTTCTTGACGGCGGTGGCGCGGGGCCGGCGTCATGCCGCCCCCGCGCCGCGCCCGCCTTATTCGGCGAAGGCCTCGTCCAGGAATGCCTGCAACTGGGCCAGATGCTTCGACATCAGGCCGGTCGCGGTGGCCGCCGAAGCGGCGCGACCGACGTAGCGCGGACGCTGGTGCTTGGCATCGATCTGCGACAGGACCCATTCGATGTAGGTCTGCACGAAGAACCAGGAACCCATGTTCTTGGGCTCTTCCTGGCACCAGACGATCTCGGCGTCCTTGAACCGCGACAGCTCGGTCACCAGGGCCTTGGTCGGGAACGGATAGAGCTGCTCGACGCGCAGGAGATAGACATCGTCGATGCCGCGCTTCTCGCGCTCCTCGAACAGGTCATAGTAGACCTTGCCCGAGCTCAGAACGACCCGGCGGATCTTCTTGTCGTCGACCAGCTTGATGTCGCTCATGCCCGGATGCTGGGCATCGTCCCACAGCAGCCGATGGAAGCTCGACCCCTCGGCGAACTCGTCGAAGCGGCTCACGGCGCGCTTGTGGCGCAGCAGCGACTTCGGCGTCATCAGGATCAGCGGCTTGCGGAAGTCACGCTTCAGCTGACGGCGCAGGATGTGGAAGTAGTTCGCCGGCGTGGTGCAGTTGGCGACCTGCATGTTGTCTTCCGCGCACATCTGCAGGAAGCGCTCGAGACGGGCGGAAGAGTGCTCCGGTCCCTGCCCCTCGTAGCCATGCGGCAGCAGGCAGACGAGGCCCGACATGCGCAGCCACTTGCGCTCGCCCGACGACAGGAACTGATCGAAGATCACCTGCGCGCCATTGGCGAAATCGCCGAACTGGGCTTCCCAGAGCGTCAGCGCGTTCGGCTCGGTCAGCGTGTAGCCGTATTCGAAACCGAGCACCGCCTCTTCCGAGAGCATCGAGTTGATGACCTCGTAGCGCGACTGGTCGTCCCGCAGGTGATTGAGCGGGATGTAGCGGCCCTCGTCTTCCTGATCGTAGAGGACGGAGTGGCGCTGCGAGAAGGTTCCACGCTCGCAATCCTGACCCGACAGACGCACAGGATGCCCCTCGAGCAGCAACGTGGCGAAGGCCATCGCCTCGGCCGTTGCCCAGTCGAAGCCCTGGCCGGTCTCGAACATCTTCTGGCGGTTGTCGAGGAACCGACGGATCGTGCGGTGCACGTTGAAGCCGTCGGGAACCGTGGTCAGCGCCTTGCCGACCAGCTCCAGCTCGCCGCTGGCGACGCCGGTCTGGCCGCGACGCGGATCGTCGAGATCCTGCGCCTGGCGCATGCCGGCCCACTTTCCGTCGAGCCAGTCGGCCTTGTTCGGCTTGTAGGCCTGTCCGGCGTCGAACTCGGTGTCGAGACGCGCGCGGATCTCGGCCCGCATGGCGTCGACCTCCTCGGCGGAAACCACACCCTCGGCCACCAGCTTGTCCGCGTAGATCTGCAGCGTCGTGGGATGCTTGCGGATCTTGCGGTACATGATCGGCTGGGTGAACGCCGGCTCGTCGGACTCATTGTGGCCGAAGCGGCGGTAGCAGATCATGTCGATCACCACCGGCTTGCCGAAGAGCTGACGGAACTCGGTGGCGACCTTGGCGGCAAAGACCACCGCTTCCGGATCATCGCCGTTCACGTGGAAGATCGGCGCCTCGATCATCTTCGCCACATCGGACGGATAGGGCGAGGAGCGCGAGAAACGCGGATTGGTCGTGAAACCGATCTGGTTGTTGATGATGAAGTGGACCGAACCGCCGGTGCGGTGGCCGCGCAGGGCCGACAGGCCGAAGCACTCGGCCACGACGCCCTGGCCGGCGAAGGCCGCATCGCCATGCAGCAGCAGCGGCATCACCTTGGAGCGATCGACCTCGGTCGTCTCGACGAAACGGCCGTCGACGGCGGAAAGCTGATCCTGCTTGGCGCGCGCCTTGCCGAGCACCACCGGATCGACGATCTCCAGATGCGACGGGTTGGCGGTGAGCGACAGGTGCACCTTGTTGCCGTCGAACTCGCGGTCCGAGGAGGCGCCGAGGTGGTACTTCACGTCTCCGGAACCCTCGACGTCGTCGGGTGCGAAGGAGCCGCCCTTGAACTCGTGGAAGATCGCGCGCAGCGGCTTGCCGAGAACCTGTGCAAGCACATTGAGGCGGCCACGGTGGGCCATGCCGAACAGGATTTCCTTCACGCCAAGCGCGCCGCCGCGCTTGATGATCTGCTCAAGCGCGGGCAGCAGCGCCTCGCCACCATCGAGACCGAAGCGCTTGGTGCCGGTGTATTTGACGTCAAGGAACTTCTCGAAGCCCTCGGCCTCGAGCAGCTTGTTGAGGATCGCCTTCTTGCCCTTCGGCGTGAACTCGATCTCCTTGTCCGGTCCCTCTATGCGCTCCTGGATCCACGACTTTTCGGCCGGGTTGGAGATGTGCATGAACTCGACGCCGAGCGTCGAGCAATAGGTCCGCTTGAGGATGTCGAGCATCTCGCGGATGGTCGCGAACTCAAGACCCAGCACGTGATCGATGAAGATCTTGCGGTCCCAGTCTTCCTCGGTGAAGCCGTAGGACGAGGGGTGCAGCTCCTCGTGATCGCCGGGCTGGCTGAGGCCGAGCGGATCGAGGTCGGCGTGGAGATGGCCGCGCATGCGGTAGGCGCGGATCATCATCAGCGCCCGCACGGAATCGCGCGACTGCCGCTGCACCGCGGCTTCCGTCAGCGCCTCGCCACGGGTGTCCGCCTTGGCCTTGATCTTGTCGCCGAGGGTCTTTTCGACCGGCGCCCAATTGCCGTCGAGGGCATTGATCAGGTCGCCATTGGCCGAGATCGGCCAGTCGGGCCGCTTCCAGGATGCGCCGCGCGCCTCCTTCAGAACGTCCGCCTTCTCGTCCGAGAGGTTCGAGAAGAAGTCGCGCCACGTCTCGTCGAGCGAGCCGGGGTCTTCCTTGAAGCGCGCATAGAGATCTTCAATATACGCTGCGTTGCCGCCGTACAGAAACGACGTCATCGCGAATGCATTGTTCGCGTCCTGTCGAGCCATCACACCATAGCGGGGTTGCCCCCGCCCGCCTTGTTGAGGGGAGCCCTTTCACGCAGCGCCCCTGTCGAACGGAAGTGGGACAGAGCCGCGCGATGCGTGTCCCGCGCGGCTCCTTCTCAAGATCGGTACACGGGAACACTCCCCAAGGGAAGATCCCGTCCACATATGTGTCCGCGGCCCCGGTAAACAAACCGATACCGCCAGAAAAATCAGCCCTTGAGAACCTCGAGCAGGGTCTCGCCGAGCTTGGCCGGGGACGGGGAGACGCGAATGCCGGCCTCTTCCATCGCCGCGATCTTGTCCTCTGCGCCGCCCTTGCCGCCGGAAATGACGGCACCGGCATGGCCCATGGTGCGGCCCGGAGGCGCCGTGCGGCCCGCGATGAAGCCGGCCATCGGCTTGCTGCGGCCCTTCTTGGCCTCGTCCTTGAGGAACTGCGCGGCCTCTTCCTCGGCCGAGCCGCCGATCTCGCCGATCATGATGATCGACTTGGTCTCGTCGTCGGCGAGGAACATCTCCAGCACGTCGATGAACTCGGTGCCCTTGACCGGATCGCCGCCGATGCCGACGGCCGTGGTCTGGCCGAGGCCGGCGTTGGAGGTCTGGAACACGGCCTCATAGGTGAGCGTGCCAGAGCGCGAGACGACGCCGACCGAGCCCTTCTTGAAGATGGAGCCCGGCATAATGCCGATCTTGCACTCTTCCGGCGTCAGGACGCCCGGGCAGTTGGGGCCGAGCAGGCGCGACTTCGACTTCTCGAGCTTCGCCTTGACCTTCACCATGTCGGCGACCGGAATGCCTTCCGTGATGCAGACGATGAAGGGGACCTCGGCGTCGATGGCCTCGATGATGGCGGCCGCGGCGCCTGCCGGCGGCACGTAGATCACCGAAGCGTCGGCACCGGTCGCCTCCTTGGCCTCGCCAACCGTGGCGAAGATGGGAAGGGAAGCCGCCGAATCGAGACCCGAGGTCCAGCTTTCGCCGCCCTTCTTCGGGTGCACGCCGGCAACCATCTTGGTCCCGTAGTAGTTAAGCGCCTGCTCCGTGTGGAACGTACCGGTCTTGCCGGTCAGGCCCTGAACGATGACCTTGGTGTCCTTGTTGACCAGAATGGACATTAAGCAGCCTCCTTCACAGCCTTGACGATCTTCTGGGCAGCGTCGTCGAGATCATCGGCGGCGATCACGTTGAGACCGCTCTCGTTGATGATCTTCTTGCCGAGCTCGACGTTGGTGCCCTCGAGGCGCACCACCAGCGGCACCTGCAGGCCGACTTCCTGCACCGCAGCGATCACGCCTTCCGCGATCACGTCGCAGCGCATGATGCCGCCGAAGATGTTGACCAGGATGCCCTTCACGTTCGGATCGGACGTGATGATCTTGAACGCCGCCGTCACCTTCTCCTTGGAGGCGCCGCCGCCCACGTCGAGGAAGTTGGCCGGCTCCGCGCCGTAGAGCTTGATGATGTCCATGGTCGCCATGGCCAGGCCGGCGCCATTGACCATGCAGCCGATGTCGCCATCGAGCGCCACATAGGCGAGGTCGTATTTGGACGCCTCGATCTCCTTGGCGTCCTCCTCGGTGATGTCGCGCAGCTCCACCATGTCGGGATGGCGGAACAGGGCGTTGCCGTCGAAGGACACCTTGGCGTCGAGAACGCGCAGGCGGCCGTCCTTCATGACGATCAGCGGGTTGACCTCGAGAAGGCTCATGTCCTTCTCGACGAAGGCCGTGTAGAGGATCGGGAACAGCTTCTCGCCGTCGGCACGGGCCTCGCCGGACAGCTCCAGCGCGTCGCAGAGCTTGGCCGCATCGGCCGCCGTGACGCCCGTGGCCGGGTCGATCGGCACCGTGTGGATCTTCTCCGGCGTCTCCTCGGCGACGGCCTCGATGTCCATGCCGCCCTCGGTCGAGACGACGAAGGCCACGCGGCCGACGGTGCGGTCGACGAGGATGGAGAGGTAGAGCTCACGCTCGATGTCGGCGCCGTCCTCGATGTAGAGGCGGTTCACCTGCTTGCCGGCCGGGCCGGTCTGCTTGGTGACGAGCGTGTTGCCGAGCATCTCGGCGGCATGCGCCTTCACCTCGTCGAGCGAAAAGGCGAGGCGGACGCCGCCCTTCGCGTCGGGGCCCAGTTCCTTGAACTTGCCCTTGCCGCGACCACCGGCGTGGATCTGCGACTTCACGACCCAGAGCGGGCCGGGAAGCGACTTGGCGGCGGCCTCGGCCTCGGCCGCCGTAAAGATGGCGACACCCTCGGCCACCGGCGCGCCATAGGCCTTGAGGACCTGCTTGGCCTGGTATTCGTGGATATTCATGCGTCTATCCCCCGTGTTCGATGGAGACGGCTCGCGTCATGCGAAACGGGAGGCCGCGAGGCCTCCCGATCCGTGTCACGCCAGCGCGGGCTGGATCTTCTTGCAAGCCTCGACGAGGCCATCGACGGCGGCGACAGACTTGTCGAAACTCGCCTTCTCGTCGCCTTCGAGACTGATCTCGATGATGCGCTCGACGCCACCGGCGCCGATCACGGTCGGAACACCGACATAGGTGTCCTTGAGGCCGTACTGGCCATCCAGATGCGCGGCGCAGGGCAGCACGCGCTTCTTGTCCTTGAGGTAGCTCTCGGCCATGGCGATGGCGGAGGCGGCCGGGGCGTAGAAGGCCGAACCGGTCTTCAGCAGGCCGACGATCTCGGCGCCGCCGTCGCGGGTGCGCTGGATGATCTCTTCCAGACGCTCGGCCGTGCACCAGCCCATCTTGACCAGGTCGGTCAGCGGAATGCCGGCGACGGTGGAGTAGCGCGCGAGCGGAACCATCGTGTCGCCATGGCCGCCGAGCACAAACGCGGTGACGTCTTCCACCGACACGCCGAACTCCTCGGCGAGGAAGTAACGGAAGCGCGAGGAATCGAGCACGCCGGCCATGCCGACGACCTTGTTCGCCGGCAGGCCGGAGAACTTCTGCAGCGCCCAGACCATGGCGTCGAGCGGATTGGTGATGCAGATGACAAAGGCATTGGGCGCATGCGCCTTGATGCCCGCGCCCACCTGCTCCATCACCTTGAGGTTGATCTCGAGCAGGTCGTCGCGGCTCATGCCGGGCTTGCGCGGCACGCCGGCGGTGACAATCACCACGTCGGCGCCAGCGATCGCCTCGTAGGAGTTCGCGCCCGACAGCTTCGCATCGAAGCCGTCGACAGGGGAGGATTCGGCAAGGTCGAGCGCCTTGCCCTGCGGCGTGCCTTCAGAGATGTCGAAGAGCACGATGTCGCCGAGTTCCTTCAGGCCGGCGAGGTGGGCGAGCGTGCCGCCGATCTGTCCAGCGCCGATCAGAGCGATCTTGTTCCGAGCCATATCCTATTGCTTCCCTTTACGTAAAATGGAGCATCGACCGTTCCGAACGGTCGCGCATGGCACTAAACCCTTTGTGCCTTGCGTGCAAGTTAATCGAAGGGCGGAACGCCTAGCCGGCGGCCTCGTCCGGATCGCTCAACCAGGCTTCGGAACGCATCTCCACGAGCCGCGAGACGGTGCGGGCGAACTCGAAGGATTCCGTACCTGTGGTGGCGACATAGAGCCCGTCCGGCTCGGCCGCGGCGGAGACAACCAGCTTGTTGCGGGTGTTGTAGAGCGTATCCACCAGGTTGATGAAGCGCTTGGCGGCATTGCGCTGAGCCAGGTCCATCACCGGCACGTTCTCGACGATGAACGTGTGATAGGAATGCGCGAGGCGCTGGTAGTCCGCAGCGCCCAACGGCCGCTCGCACAATTCGGCGAAGGAAAAGCGTGCAACGCCGGCGGCCGTGCGCTCGACCGGAATGATCCGCCCCTTGGCCTCCAGCTCCTCCTTGTGGACGGGCAGCCCATGGGTGAGCTTGCGCCACAGTGCATCGACGGCCGCGTCGGCCTGCGGCCCGAGCGGCGTCAGGTAGAGCGGCGCCCCGGCCAGTTTCTCCATCCGGTAGTCGGTGCGCGCATCCAGGCAGACCACGTCGACCCGCGTCTTCAGAAGCTCGACAAACCCGAGGAAATGCCCCCGGTTGAGGCCGTCGCGGTAGAGGTCGTCCGGATCGACGTTGGAGGTCGCGACGACCACCACGCCGAGCTCGAACAGCCGGGTGAACAGCCGGCCGAGGATCATCGCGTCGGCAATGTCCGTCACCGCGAACTCGTCGAAGCACAGCAGCCGGACTTCGTCTGCGAGAGCGGCGGCGACCGGCGGAATCGGATCGTCGCCGGAGATCTTGCCGTCGCGAATGGCGTTGCGCACCGCATAGACGCGCTCATGCACGTCGGCCATGAACTCGTGGAAGTGTACCCGCCGCTTCTTCTTCGTCACCGCGACGTTGAAGAACAGGTCCATCAGCATGGTCTTGCCGCGGCCCACCTTTCCCCAAACGTAAAGCCCGCGCACCGGCTCGCCGGAGCCCTTGCGCTTGCCGAAAAGCCAGCCGAGCGCGCTCTTCTTCGACACCGGTCCGGTCTCCGCCAGGCGAATGTTGAGCCTGTCGAGCGCCGCCACGACCTCGGTCTGCGCCGGGTCCCGCTCGATCTCGCCGGCCGCGATCAGCGCCTCGTAGCGCCCCGCAACGGTGTGGGCGATGGGCAGCGTGCCGCCGGGCATCCCGCCGGCGCTCATCGTGCCCTCCCCGCAAGGGCGTGGGCGCACGGGAAAGCGGCACGGCGCGAGGCCTGCCGGCAACGGTCATCGGATCGAACGGTCACGGAACCCTCGGGGATTGCTGGAACTTGTGGCTGGATAGCGCGCATGCGGGAGGGCACGCAAGCGCAAGGACGGCATGGCCGCCTCCCGCGCTCCGGCGCTTAGCCGGCGTCCGGCTCGCGGGCACCGGCGAAGGGCACGCCGAACGCGGCGTCGACGGGCACCTGAAGGCCGATCGCCAGCCGGTTGGTCTCGCTTGCCATGCCGACGATCGCCATGAGTTCGCCGAGCTCGGCCTCGCTCATGCCTTTGGCGCGGGCTGCCGCCGTGTGGGAGCGGATGCAATACTCGCAGGAATTGGCGATGGAGACGGCCACATAAAGCATCTCCTTCACCTTGGGATCGAGCACGCCCGGCCCCATCACGTCCTTCAGGCTGGCCCAGGTGCGCTCCAGAAGCGCCGGATCATTGGCCAGAACCCGCCAGAAATTGTTGATGAAGTCGGTCTTGCGGGTGGCACGGATGTCATCGATGACGGCGGCGGAGCGCGCCGGCATCTCGTCATCCTCAAGAAGCGGCCAGACGGACATGTTCTCTCCCCTCCCCACAGAAGCACCAGCTGATCAGCGGAAGACGCGGATCGGCTGGCCCGTCGTGGTGCGGCCCGAGAAGCTCTCGGCTCCGGTCGCATAGAGCTCGGCCACCGTCGTGCCGCCGGCGTCCTTGAGGATCACCTGCTTGCCCTGAAGGTCCCAGGCCGAGATCGTCTGCATCTGCGGGGTGGCGCAGCCGCGCGAGTTGGCGCGGTAGCCGCCGCTCCAGGTGGTCAGCGTCATGAACAGCTTGCAACTGTCGGAGCCCGAGGTGACGGACCAGCCGCCAAGCATGTCGGAGCGGCCGATCTCGCGCGCCGAGGCCGGCGCGGCGCCGCCGAGCGGGTCGACGGAGGCGACATCGGTTCCCGCCGCACCGTCGAGCGGAGCACCGTCGACGCCGAGCTGCCCCTGCTGGCCCTGCGCGCCATAGGTCGGATCGAGCGGTTCGAGAGACTGGCTGGAGACGGGGGCCGTCGGCGTCGCGGGCAGCGGCGCCGGACGGCTGCTGCCGTAGCCGAGACGCTGGCAGCCGGCCAGCGCGACGGTCAGGCACAGCGCTGTCGCCAGAGGCGCGGAGGCGCGGACGGAACGGATCATGATGGACTATCCTTGCTCGGTCTGGTCTTGCCCGGCGTGCGCGCGAGGAGACCGATCGGGCCCCTCCAACCGCTTCGCCGCCATTAACGATCATCTCAAGTGTTGTTCTTTTTTGGTAACCAAATCGTTGACGGCCCGCATGAGGGGCAGCAGATTGGGACCAAATGATGGCCCTGACGTTTTCGTAAGGAGGAGGAGAGCGGGGTACGGCCACGAATCCGCCGCAGTGATCGGCGATACATGAGCAAAGGTCTGGGGAGACCCGAGGAGCGGTGCCTGTAAACGCCAGGAGCACCGCATGACGCAAGTGCATGACCCCGTAACAGCCGGATACTTCCGCAAACTCTCCTACGCCGACCAACCACAATTTCGCGATCACCTGCTGCGCCTCGATCCGGACGCGCGCCGGGCCCGCTTTGCCATGATCGCCAGCGATCCGTTCCTGCGCTGCTATGCCGAGACCAGCTTCACGCTCGGAACGGTGATCCATGGCTACTTCCTGCAGGGCACGCTGCGCGCGGTTGCCGAATTGCGCTCCATCGGCGAGGGAGAAGCCGCAGAGGCTGCCTTCTCGGTCGAGCGCGGCTTCCAGCAATCGGGTGTCGGCACGCGGCTGATGGAGCTGACGCTGATCGCGGCGCGCAATCGCGGGTGCAGCCACATCCTGATGAACTGCCTCGCCACGAACCGGGCGATGCAGCAGCTCGCGCGCAAGTTCTCCAACGATCTGACCTTCGAGATGGGAGATGTGGTCTGCCACATCGCCCAGCATTCGGCCTCGCCGTTCAGCCTGCTGCGCGAGCAGATCGCGGATCTCTTCGGCGCGGTCTCGGAGATGATCGACGGCGTGCGGCCGCAGCCGCGCGGATGAGAGGCGGCCGGGCGAAAGGATCCCGCCCGGCATGCGTCGTATCGCCGGCTCAGGCAGCCGGCATGGCGAGGCCGGCTGGCCCGAAGAGATCGCCGGCAAGGCCCGTGTCGATGGCGCCGCGCAGGCGGCGGAAGGCGGCGCGCAGGGCTTCCTTGCCAACCAGCCTGCCGGTCGCCTCGGCGCCCAGGCGCCAGTCAAGCAGCCTGGTCGCGACCGGCCAGGCCTTGCGTGTCGAATAGAGGGCCGCCGGCGTCAACCCGACGACGACATCCGGCACCGGCGCATGCGGCAGGCAAAAGAGCTCCCAGCTCTTGGGCTCCAGCTCGGCATCCTCGATGCCGCTTTCGCCAAGAACATGCACCACGCCGTACGCAAGCGCCGGAGCCGGCGCGATTCCGGCGGAAAAGGCACGGATACGCCCTTCCCCGACGGTGTTCAGATAGGCCTCCGCCATGGGACTGAGCCTGGCGTTGTCATCGCACAGGAACAAGACCGTCATCGGCATCGTCACTCCTTGCCGCTTGGCTCCCGAATCGCCCCCGCCTCGCGAGGCAGGTTCTAGGCGTCGTCGGAGACGGGATTGTGACGAGATCCGAAAGGCTTGATGGCAATCCCGGGGCATTCAAATCAGCCTCCGCAGGATTGCCAAGGGTGAGAAGCTCGCTCCCCGCCCCGGCAGTCCGGCGTCAAGGCGCGGCCGCAAAGCCGCGCCTCTCACTCCTCGCAGAAGGCGTCATAGGCGGCGAGCGCCTCCGCGCCATAGATCATCGACGGTCCGCCGCCCATGTAGACGGCGACGCCGATCGTCTCCATGATCTCCTCACGGGTGGCGCCGTATTTGGCCGAGGCCTTGGCGTGATAGGCCAGGCACCCGTCACAGCGCGCGGCGATGCCGATCGCCAGCGCCATCAGTTCCTTGGTCTTGGAATCAAGCGCGCCGCCGGCGATCGCCGCCCGCGCGATCTCGTGAAACCCCTTGGCGACGCCGGGAATGCCGCCGCGCAGCTCGCCCATGCGCTTGTCGGTCTGGGTGATGAAGGATTGCCAGTCGCTGACTGCCATGGCCTGAAACTCCGAATTCTGGTTGCACGTCGCCCCATGGCGGGGACTATGACCGCACGACCCGCCGGGACGCCTTGCGCTGGATCAATCGGATGCACCGCGCGGGCGCCCCCCTCACAGCAGGAAAGGTACACCCTATGCCCTTCGCCCTCTGGTGCGTTCTCGTTGCCGCGGTACTGCCGCTGCTCTCGGTCTTTCCGGCGAAGCTCTCGAAGGACTACGACAACAACCGTCCGCGCGATCCGGCCTACTGGAAGGACGGTTTCCGCGCGCGCGCCGCCGGCGCCCAGGCCAACGGCTTCGAAGCGTTTCCCATGTTTGCCGTGGCGGTGATCGTCGGTCTCGGCCAGGGCGGCGACGCGGAGTGGATCGACAGCCTCGCCGCGCTCTTCATCGCCATGCGCCTGGTCTATGTCTTCTGCTACTGGAGCGACCGGGCAACGCCGCGCTCGCTCGCTTGGGCGGTCGGCTTCGCCTCGACGCTGGCGATCTTCACAAGCCCCGTGTGGAGCTGACGCCAGACCGGCAACCCGCTGCGGACCCGCCCGCCGGAAAGGGATCTCCTTCCGGCGGGCGGGTCCGTGCGCAAGGCTTGCCCGCGCCCTATTCCTTCACCGCGCCGGTCATCGACGAGACGTAGTAGTCGACGAAGAACG
This sequence comes from Stappia sp., assembly GCF_048268045.1. GTDB lineage: Bacteria > Pseudomonadota > Alphaproteobacteria > Rhizobiales > Stappiaceae > Stappia. The sequence continues at coordinate 93,199 of NZ_JBLWWG010000003.1, read as the reverse complement.
AATAGAGGATCACCACCGGCAGCGAGCCCAGCAACGCGCCGGACATCAGCGCTCCCCATTCGTAGATGTCGCCGCGCACCAGCTCGGTCAGCACGCCGACCGGCACCGTCTTGTTCTCCGAGGAGGAGATGAAGGTGAGCGCGTAGATGAACTCGTTCCACGACAGGGTGAAGGCGAAGATGCCGGCCGAGATCAGCCCCGGCACCGCCAGCGGCAGGATCACCTTGGTCAGGATCTGCCAGCGGCTCGCCCCGTCGACCAGCGCGCTCTCCTCCAGCTCGAAGGGGATAGTGCGGAAGTAGCCCATCAGCAGCCAGGTGCAGAACGGGATCAGGAACGTCGGGTAGGTCAGGATCAGCGCCAGCTTGCTGTCGAAGATGCCGACCTGGAAGACGATGAAGGCAAGCGGGATGAACAGGATCGACGGAGGCACCAGATAGGCCAGGAAGATCAGCAGCCCCGTCACCCGCGCCCCGGTGAAACGCACCCTCTCGATGGCGTAGGCGGCAAACACCGACGCAAACAGCGAGATCACGGTGGAGGCGACCGACACCAGCATCGTGTTCCACAGCCAGCCGGGGTAGGACGTTTCGAACAGCAGGAACTTGATGTGCTCCAGGGTCGGCTTGACCACCCAGAACGGGCTGTAGTTCGTGTAGTCGGTGAGCTGGTGGTTCGGCTTCACCGCCGTGATCGCCATCCAGTAGAAGGGGAACAGCATCACGAAGACGAAGCAGCCCAGCGGCAGATAGATCGTCAGGATGCGCCGTGGCAGCGTGTTGAACTGCGCCAGGCCCTCGACATTGTCGGCATGCACGGTGGCGGAGCTCTCGGGGGTCGTGTGATCGGACATCGTGTCGCCTCTCCTCAATCGCCGCCGCCCTGCTGCCACTTGCGCCGCTGCAGCCCGAGATAGCTGAACAGGATGGCGCCGAGCAGGAAGGGAATCATGGCGACCGCGATGGCCGCGCCCTCGCCCAGCTGGCCGCCGGGAATGGCGCGCTGGAAAGACAGGGTCGCCATCAGGTGGGTCGCGTTGACCGGACCGCCGCGGGTGAGCACGTAGATGAGCTGGAAATCGGTGAAGGTGAACAGCACCGAGAAGGTCATCACCACCGCGATGATCGGTGAAAGCAGCGGCAGCGTGATCTTGGTGAAGCGCTGCCAGGAGGTGGCCCCGTCAAGGGCGGCCGCCTCGTTCAGCGACTGCGGGATGGTCTGCAGCCCGGCCAGCAGCGAGATCGCCACGAAGGGAATGCCCCGCCAGACGTTGGCGGCAATCACCGAGGCGCGCGCGTTGTTGGGATCGCCGAGGAAGTTGATCGGCTGGTCGATCCAGCCAAGCTCCAGCAGCACATAGGAAATGATCGAGAACTGGCTGTCGTAGATCCACCAGAAAGCCATCGCCGAGAGCACCGTCGGCACCACCCAGGGCAGCAGCAGAACGGCGCGGAAGAAGGTCTTGAACGGCAGGTGGTTGTTGAGGATCAGCGCCAGCCAGAGGCCGAGCGCGAATTTCAGCACCGAGGCGACGACCGTGTAGAGCAGCGTGTTGTACACCGCCAGCCAGAAGATCGGGTCGCCCGACAGCCACTGGTAGTTTTCCAGCCCGATGAAGACGCCGGCGCGGCCGATGCGTGTGTCCGTGAACCCGAGCCAGACGCCCAGGCCCAGCGGATAGGTCAGGAAGCACAGCAGGAAGATCACCGCCGGCAGCATGAACAGGAGGCCGAGCCCGTTGCGGCTTTCGAAGAGCCACCGGAAGATCGAGGCCGAGCGCTCAGGCCGAATGTCGGACATTGGCAGGACGCCTTTCGTTACGCGTTGTCGGTCAGGTCGCGATGTCGGTCAGCCGAGGGAACCGGTCCGGCTGACGACGCCGGCCCCCTCGGAAGGCCCCGGCGCCCGGGCGGGCGAACGGCCCGCCCGGGCGTCCCGCATCAGCGGTAGTAGCGGGCGATGCGGCGCGCGGCGTTGGCAATCGCCTCGTCCGTCGAGCGCTGGCCGGTGACGGCCTCGGCGAACATGTCGACGACCACATAGTCGGCCATGACGCCCGCCGATGCCGGGCCGAGCGGGCCGGCATAGCCGTTCGGACGCAGCGATTCCGACGCCTTCGCGTAGGGCGCGTGGATCGGGTTCGAGGTCCACACCGGATTGGCCGCGAAGGCCTTGAGCGGCTGGCAGCAATAGGCGCTGGCGCCCTCGAGCCAGGCGTTCATCTGGTCCGCCTGATACATGAAGTTCAGGTAGGCCTTGGCCGCGTTCGGGAACTTGCAGTGCTTGAAGATCGACAGCGTCGAGGTCTGGTGCAGCTCCACCGACTTGCCCACCGGGCCGACCGGCAGGTTGGTCGTGCGGATGTCGTCGGCGATCTCCTTCAGCGCCGGGTCCTTGGTCGCGGCGTAGTAGAGCGACACGCCGTTCGCCGTCAGCGACACCTGGCCGGCGAGGAACGCGCGGTTGTTGTTGATGTCGAGCCAGCTTTCGGTGCCCGGAATGAAGGTCGCGTAGAGCGCCTTGGCGTATTCGATCGCCGCCCGCGTCTCCGGGCTGTCGATCGCCACCTTGCCGTTCTCGTCGACGGTCATGCCGCCGTGGCTCCACAGCAGCCAGTGGGCATAGTTGTTGCCGTCGCCGACGGCCTTGCCATGCGGGAAGCCGGCCGGGGTGCCCTTCTCGTTGAGCGCCTTGCAGAGCGCCAGGAAGCCGTCGGTGTCGGTCGGGAACTCGTCGAAGCCGGCCGCCTTCATGTGGCTGTCGCGGTAGCAGATGGCGTTGCCGATGGCGCAAAGCGGCACCGCGATGAAGCGATCGCCCTGCTTGGCATAGCCGGCAAGGCCGTCATACCAGCCGCCATACTGCTCGCCGAGCGCGGTCGCCAGATCCGTCACGTCGACCAGCTTGTCGGGATACTGGAACGGATCATCGAACCACGTCATCACCATGTCCGGGCCCGAGCCGACGTTGGCGGCGACGGCGGCCTTCGGACGCACGTCCTCCCAGCTTTCCTGGTCGATGCGCACCTCGACGCCCGTCGCCTCGGTGAAGGCCTTGGTGTTGTTGTTCCACGCCTCTTCCTCGCCCTTGACGAAGGGGACCCAGCGCAGCAGGCGAAGGGATGCTCCCTCCTCCGGCTTGAAGGCCGCGGCGGCGGCCTGCGCGAGCGCGTGGCGCGAACCGAGCGAGCCGGCCAGGGCGCCTCCAAGGGCAAGGGTGGCTGTTCCGGAAAGAAATGTCCTGCGATCAATCGTCATTGCAACGTCTCCTCCTGACTTTGGCGCCGTCCGGATGGACGCGCCGGCGGTCTGCCGCCGCCTGGGTGGCGGGCGCAATCGTGCCCGCCTCTTGCCGCGCGTCCTCCCAAACGCGCGGAATCCATCACGCCGAAAGCCGCTTGCCCCCTTCCGCGTCGAAGAGATGCACGGCTTGCGGATCGATGGAGATCTTCAGCGTCTCGCCGGGCCGCGCGGTAATGCGCTCCCTGAAGACGCAGGTGACCTCGACGTCATCCATCTTGGCGACCACATGGGTTTCCGATCCCGTCGGCTCCACCACCTCCACGGTGAGCGCGACGTCGCCGCCCAGATGGATCGCCTCGGGCCGGATCCCGCAAACGAGATCGCGGCCAGGCTCCGCCGCCCCCGGCGCGGCAACGGCGATGCGCTGCCCTCCGCGGGTGACAAACACGCCCCGGTCGGCGTCATCGAGACGGCCCGGCGCCATGTTCATGGCCGGCGATCCGATGAAGCCGGCGACAAACAGGTTCGCCGGCCGGTCGTAAAGCTCCAGCGGCTCGCCCACCTGCTCGACGATGCCGTCGTGCATGACGACGATCTTGTCGGCCATGGTCATGGCCTCGATCTGGTCGTGGGTGACATAGACGGTGGTCGTCTTCAGCCGCTGGTGCAGGTTCTTGATCTCGGTGCGCATGGAAACGCGCAGCTTGGCGTCGAGATTGGACAACGGCTCGTCGAACAGGAACACCTGCGGATCGCGCACGATGGCGCGACCCATGGCGACGCGCTGGCGCTGGCCGCCGGACAATTGCCGCGGATAGCGTTCGAGCAGATGGGTGAGGCCGAGGATTTCCGCCGCCGGCGCAACCTTGGCGGCGATCTCGCTCTTCGACGCACCCTTGAGCATGAGCGAGAAGCCCATGTTCTCCGCCACGGTGATGTGAGGGTAGAGTGCGTAGTTCTGGAACACCATGGCGATGTCCCGGTCCTTCGGCGGCAGGTCATTGACCACCCGGTCGCCGATCAGGATTTCGCCGGAGCTGATATGCTCAAGGCCTGCCAACATCCGCAGAAGTGTCGATTTCCCGCATCCCGAAGGGCCAACGAGAACGACGAACTGCCCCTCCTCGATGTCCACCGAGACGCCGTGCAGCACCTCCACTTGCCCAAACGCCTTGCGCACATCTCGAAATGTCACTGGGGCCATTAAGGTCCTCCCTCCTTAATGTATTCATTAAGTCATAGTGTCCGCATTCCTTCCCCAGCGCAACAGCGGATTTTTCTTTTTGTTTCACGCCCTAATGCGCGGCAATACGACATGAATCAACGTATGCAGAGATTGATTTCAATGTCTCGCAAACAGCATTCGGCGGCGATCAGGGAGGCGGATCGCCTGCGTTCTCCCCCCGTAAAACCGTGTTGGCCGGACGCGAAAACGCGCCGGCAGGAGTCGCCGGCGCGGCGTGTAGAAACGCGAAAGACGCCGGACCACGCGGCCCCGGCGTCTTTCGTTTCCTGCAGGAAGTAGGGAGAGAGGGAGACGGGTGGCGCTCAGCCGAAATAGCGCACGCGCAGCGCGTCGATGGCCACGGCGATGAAGATCATCAGGCCGCCGATCATGCCGACGTAGAAGGAGGGCACGGAGACGATCGCCAGCCCCACCTGGATCACCGTCAGGAGCAGCACGCCACCGAGCACGCCGAGCACGTTGCCGCGCCCGCCGAAGACGCTGACGCCGCCAATGATCGGCGCGGCGATGGCATAGAGCAGGTAGCTCGAGCCCTGGTTCGAGGTGATCGCCATCTGCCAGGAGGCAAGCAGGAAGCCGCCGACGCCGGCCAGAAACCCGGAGAGCGTGTAGGCGATGATCTTGGTGCGGGCGACGCGGATGCCGGCGGAGTTGGAGGCGACCGGATTGCCGCCGACGGCATAGATGGAGCGGCCGAGCACCGTGTAGCGCAGCATGACGCCGACGCCGAGGAGGGCGGCAACGAAGATCAGCGGCATGACCGGCCAGCGGTCGATCGCCGCCTGGCCGATCCAGACGTAACCGTCGGCCATGTTGGTCAGCGTCCGGCCCTGCGTGAGCGCCAGCAGCGCGCCTTGCAGGATGATCATCATCGACAGGGTCTGGATCAGCGAAACCATGCGCAGGCGGGTGATGCACAGGCCGTTGAAGAAGCCGACGAAGGTCGCCGCCGCAACGCCGAGCAGCATGGCGGGAAACCATGGCAGGCCGAGATCGGAATAGGCCAGCACCCCGAGCGCGGAGGAGAAACCGAGGTTGGCCGGGATCGAAAGGTCGATCTCGGCGACCATCAGCGGCAGCGCCACGGCGAGGCCGAGCATGCCGAGAACCGTGGCCTGGACCATGATGTTCTGGAGGTTCAGCACGCTCAGGAAGAACTCGTTGAACAGGCCGAAACCGAGCACGAGGGCGACGAGCCAGATCCAGACCACATTGTGCAGGACCCAGCCGACATTGCGGCGCATCCGGTCCCGGCCGGCCTGCGCGGGCGCGCTCGGGAGCGCTGTATCAGCGTTCGTCATGACGTTTCCTCGTTCCATCGCCTCAGGCCTGGGCCACGGCGCGCAGTTCTTCGTTGGAGATCCGGTCGCCGGTCAGCGTCTCGTGGACCCGCCCGTCGCGGAAGACACACACCCGGTCGACGGCGCGGACAAGTTCGTCCGTGTCTGTCGACACGATGATGACGCAAAGCCCCTCGCGGCTCAGTTCGTCGATGATGCGCAGCACATCCTGCTTGACGCCGACGTCGATGCCGCGCGTCGGCTCGTCGAGAATGAGCAGCCGCGGCTGCGTCGCAAGCACCCGCCCCAGGCAGACCTTCTGCTGGTTGCCGCCGCTCAGTGTGTCGACGGGAGCCGCGGGGGTCGCCGCCTTGATGCCCATGCGTCGGAAATAGTCGAGACTGACGCGCTCCTCCGCCGCCTGGTCGATGAAGCCGAACCGGGCGCGGGCGCCAAGCGAGGACAGGGCGATATTCGCGGCGATCGACATGCCGCCGACAGCGCCATCGCGGCGCCTGTCGTCGGAGAGATAGGCAATCCGCCGGTCGAAGGCCTCACGCGGATCGCGCGGCATCGGCTCGCGGGCGCCGCCGTCGAAGGCGATGCTCCCGCCCCCGACCGCGTGCAGGCCGAAAAGCACACGGGCAAGCTCCTTGGCGCCGGCACCGGGCAGGCCGGTGAAACCGACGATCTCGCCCGGCCACAGATCGAGCGCCGCGACGTCGACGTCGGCGGCGCGAATGTCGCGCAGGGCCACGGCGGGGCGCGTGCGCGGGAAACTTCTCCGCTCGCGCTGGAAGAGATCGAGACCGCGTCCCAGAACCAGCTCGGACAACTGCGAGGATGTCATGTCCGCCACGCTCTGCGACCCGCCCGCCAGGCGGCCGTCGCGCAGCACCGAGACCGCATCGCAGATCTCGAGGATCTCGTCGTTGTAATGCGAGATGAAGATGAAGGTGACGCCCTCATTCTTTAGCCGGCGCATGAAATCGAAAAGCTGCCGCCGGTCGGGCACCGTGAGCGCCGCCGTCGGCTCGTCGAGGATGATCACCCGGCCGCCGGAAAACATGGCGCGCAGGATGTTGAGCTTGCGCCGCGCCACGGCGTTCAGCCGCCCGGCGAGCGCACCCGGATCGATGCCCGACCCCTCGAGCATGCGCGCTGCCTCGCCCTTCAGCCGCCGCCAGTTGACGAGGCCGCCGCGCGACGGCCAGATGCCGAGGAAGAGGTTCTCCGCCGCAGTCATGTGGTCGATGATCATCGGCTCCTGGGTGACGAGAAAGACGCCCGCCTCTTCCATGTCGCCGACGCTTGAGCCGACGATCTCGCGCCCGTTCAGAAAGATCCGGCCCGAGGTCGGGGTGCGCTGGCCGGAGACGATGCCGACGAGCGTACTCTTGCCCGCGCCGTTTTCTCCCAGAAGCCCGTGGATCGTTCCACGCCGGATCTCGAGGCTGACGCCCTGCAGCGCCGCCTGATGGCCGTAGGTCTTGCCGAGGTTCTCGACACGCAGCACCGCATCGCCTTCCGAAGCGGAATTCGCGCCTGGTGTCGTCATGGGGATTGCCTTCTTCACGAGACGGTGCGGAGCGGGACGCCCCGCCGCGGCCGGGCCGCGACGGGACAAGGGGAACACGTGCACGGCCGATCAGGTGTAGGGAATGCCCCATTCCTTTTCCGCCACCGCGCCCCAGTGACGCGGATCGGAGGCGTTGGAGCCGTCGATCACGAAGGGCGGAATGATCAGCGTCGGGCCGGTCTTGCCGTCGACGATCTCACCCTTTTCCCAGAAGTACTTGTCGTTTTCATAGGCGCCGAGCGGCACCGCCTCGCCCTTGAGCGCATGTTTCGCCAGCATCTCCACCGCGATCTCGCCATAGGCAATCGGGTCCTGCGAGACGCAGGCATCCATGTAGCCCTCCTGGATCCATTTCAACGCGATCGGCTCGCCGTCGATGTTGACGAAGATGACGTGGCCGTCCTCGCCGACCTTCTTCCAGCGGTCCTTCTGCTGAAGGGCGGTGACGATGCCGCGCGAGGGCGAGTCGCTCGGCGCGTGCACCGCGTCGAGATCGGGATGCTCGGAGAGCGTCGCCAGCGTCACCGATAGCATCTGCTCGAGCTGTCCCTCGGTCGGGCGCGCGATATAGGTGATGTCGGGATACTTGGCGAACTCCTCGTCCATGCCTTCCTTGCGCTGACGCCAGGCAACGCTGGCCAGGGCGCCGTAGCAGTTCAGCACCTTGCCCTTCGGGCTGCCATGGCGCTCGACGAGACGCTTGATGATCTCCCGCGCCGCCATCACGCCGCCGATGTGATTGTCGAAGCTGACGGTGATCGCGACATCGCCGCCGTCCGCCGGCGTGTCGATGATCGCCACCGGGATGTTCTGGCGGTTGTAGCGACGGATCGAGCTGGCGATCGCCTGGCTGTCGATGGGGTCGGAGACAATGGCCGAGGGCTGGGAGAGCATCAGGCTCTGCCACTGCTCGAGCTGGCGGGTGTTGTCGAAGTTGGCGTTGGTCGCCTGGAATTCCCAGGAACGCCCCTGCACCGCCCGCTTCACCGCCTCCTCCTGGATGACGAAGAAATAATAGTCGAGGCTCTTGTTGCTGTAGGGAATGAAGACGCGGTCCTGGGCACGCAGCGTGCCCCCCGCAAGCGCCGTCATCCCCAACGCGGCACCACCTGCCAGAACGCTCCGGCGCGTCATTTTCCAATCCGTCACCATCATTTCCTCCCTTGGACAATGGCTGATGTAGTTTTGCTATATTTTTTGTTGAGCTGTCAAGAAAAAGCCCTGCGATCCATAGCATTTCTGCCGATGCTCAAAGCTCAACCCCGAGACAAAATCCACCCGCCCCTTCCGAAAACATTCGGAAAGATCAACAAGAAATGGAAATTATCTGCAATTTCGCGCCACCTGATTGATCAGGCGGCGATTAATTGAGTTTTACTACATTATCGCATGCGAACGTAGGACGTGCCGTCGAAGCAGCCGACGACCATGCCGGCGGATTCGCGCGTGAAGAGGCCGTTCTCGACAACGCCGGGGATGCGGTTCAGCTCCAGTTCGAGCGCCGCGGGAACAGGAATGACGCCACAGGCGCAATCGAGGATGAAATTGCCGCTGTCGGTCACCACAGGCTGGCCGTCGCGCATGCGCCGGGCGATCGCGGCATCGCCGACGCCATTGGAGGCAAGCGCGCCCGCCACCATCCGCTCGGTCTGCTTCCAGGCGAACTGGACCACCTCGACCGGCAGCGGAAACGCCCCGAGCCGGTCGACGATCTTGCTCTCGTCGCACACGGTGATCATCCGCTTCGAGGCATGGGCGACGATCTTCTCCCACAACAGGCAGGCGCCACCGCCCTTGATCATGTTGAAGTCGCGGTCGATCTCGTCGGGGCCGTCGATGGTAAGGTCGATCTCGCCGATGTCGTTCGGGTCGGTGATGGCGATACCGACCTCGCGGGCGACGTCGATGGTCGAACGCGAGGTGGTGGTGCAGGTCAGGCGCAGGCCGCCGGCGACATGCTTGCCGAGTTCGCGCACGAAGAAATGCGACGTGGTGCCCGAGCCGAGCCCGAGCTTCATGCCGTCGCGCACGAATTCCTCGATGACCCTGCGTCCGGCAATCTTCTTTGCTTCATCCTGAGCCGACATGGGCAACCTTTCCGTGATGTTGGGGCGCGCGGGTGAAGCCCCGCGTCAGATCTTGTCCGTCTGCCAGCTGTCGAGCGCTGGCAACTGGTCGGGAAACTCGCTGCCGCTCATGACCGCGATGGCCGTGACCAGCATGTTGACGACGAGATGGTGGTTCAGCCGCGAGGCAAGCGGCGTCATCAGTTCCGTGCGGTCGTAGGGGAGCACGGCGACGAGGGCGTCGGTGACGCGGGCAAGCGGGCTGTCGGCGGCGGTGATGGAAACGACGCGCGCGCCACCCGCCCGGGCGGCGATGGCGATCTCCACCATCTGCTTGGTGTGGCCGGACTGGGAGAAGATCAGCGCCACCTCGCCGGGGCGCGAGGCCTCGGCATGCATCCACTGCTTCTTGCGTCCAACGACGGCGGCGCAGCGCATGCCGAGGCGCTGGAACTTGTGCTCGGCATCGATCGCCGTCACCTCGGAAATGCCGGTCGCATAGATGCCGGTCCAGGTGCCGGCGCGCAGAAGGCCGGCCGCATCCTCGACCTGCTGGGGAACCAGATCCTCCAGAACCCGCTGTATCGCGTTGAGCGAATTGCGGCAGGTCTTGCGGACGATGTTGTCGATGCCGTCGCGCGCGACGATCTGCTCATAGGCGAAGGGCGCCGAGGGAACCAGGCTCTGCGCCAGGTTGAGCTTGAAATCCTGGTAGCCGTCGAAGCCGAAGCGGCGGCAAAAACGGATGATCGTCGGATCGCTGACGGAGCAGTTCTCCGAGAGCCGCGCCATGCTCATATGGATGACGTCGCCCGGCACCGAGCTGATGAAATCGGCCACGCGCTTCTCGGCGGCGCCCATGCCGTCGCGCTCCTGCTGGATCCGCTGAAGAAGGCTGATGGTCACGAGTGTCTCCCTGTCTGCGGTCACGCGGGCGTTACCGCCGGGTCCGGTCGATATGCCAAGAGATCCGAGAGGCGCGCGAGCCGCGCCTGCGCCGGCACATCGACCTCGGGCCCGCCGCCCCAGGGCACGACGAAGAACGGCACCCCGGCGCTCCGGGCGGTGTTTCGGTCGACCGGCGTGTCCCCGATATACGCGAAGGAGCCGGGCGCAAGCCCCATGCGCTCCGCCACCGCGAGAAGATGCCCTGGATCAGGCTTGCAGGCCGGCACCGCGTCGGCGCCGAGCACCGCGTCGAAGAGCGGCGCGAGGCCGAGGAGCTCGAGAATGCGGCCGGTGAGCGCATGCGGCTTGTTGGTGCAGATGCCCAGGCGAAAACCGGCCTGCCTGAGCTCGGCGAGATCCTCGCGCACATGCGGAAAGAAGCGCGTGCGCTCGGCTGGCCTTTCGCCATAGGCGGCGATATAGGCGGCAAGCAGCGACGTAATCTCGTCCTCGCCAGCGGAAATCCCCTTGTCGGCGACGATGTCGGCAACGAGGCGGCGCGGGCCGTTGCCGAGAAAACTCTCGACATAGGCGACCGGCAGTTCCGGCCAGCCGCGTTCGGCGAAGCAAGCGTTGATGGCGGCTGCGATATCCGGAGCGCTGTCGATCAGCGTGCCGTCGAGATCGAAGATGAGGGCGCTGTATCCTGGCATGCGCGCTGAGGTCCTTTCGGTCGTCATGTCACGGGTCAAGGTCTGGATGGCCGAGCGCGGCAAGGCTGTCGTGAAGGGCGGGGTAGAGCGCCTGGTAGATATCGTGGGCGCGCCGGTAGATCGCTGTCGCGCCGGGGTCGGGTGTCTCGCGCGCCAGCTCGCGCAGCGTCGCGGCCGCCGCCGTCGCATCCGGCCACACACCGGCTCCGACACCGGCGACAAGGGCCGCGCCAAAGGCCGCGCCTTCCGCCGCCCCCTCGCAGGTCACCACGTCGCAGCCGAAGAGGTCGGCCTGCATCTGCCGCCACAGGAGGGACCGGGCGCCACCGCCCGACGCCTTGACGAGATGGCCGGGAATGCCCATTGCCCGCATCAACCCGTGCATGTCGTAAAAGGCGTGTACCACGCCCTCCATCACGGCGCGGGCGAGGTCGCCGGCGCCGTGACGCGCGGTCAGGCCGACGAGAGCGCCGCGCGCGGCCGGGTCGGGATGAGGGCAGCGCTCGCCGTTGAGATAGGGCAGGAACAGAAGGCCGCGCGCGCCCGGCGGCGCGGTTTCCGCGCGCGCCACGATCTCCTCGAAATCGAACGCCTCGTTGCCCCAGCCGCGCAGAACCTCGCGAAACCAGCTCATCGCGCCACCGGCGTTGAGCGACACGCCCATGGCGTGCCACGTCGCGGGGCTGACGTTGCAAAACACCTGGATACGGCCGTCGCCGCTGTCGATGGGCGCGTCGAGCGCGGCGGCGAGAATGCCCGCCGTGCCGATGGTCGTCTGCAGCTCGCCGGGCGCGATCACCCCCGAGCCGATGGTCTGGATGACGCTGTCGCCACCGCCGCCGACGACCGGCGTGCCCGCGGGCAGACCGAAGAGTTCGGCACCGGAGTGGCTCACCCGACCGCTGACCACATGGGATTCGTGACAGGGCGGCAGGATGGCGGGGTCGATGCCGAGCGTCTCGATCAGCCCGGTCGCCCAGCGCCGTCGGCGGGTGTCGAACAGACCCGTGCCGGATGCGTCCGAGACCTCGGTCGCGATCTCTCCGGTCAGGACGAGACGCAGGTAGTCCTTGGGATTGAGCACATGGCGAAGCCGGGCGAAGAGGTCCGGCTCGTGCCGCTTCATCCAGAGGATCTTGCCGCCGGTATAGCCGACCAGCATCCGGTTGCCGGTCGCAGCCAGAAGCGCCTCGAGCCCGCCGGCGGCCTGCGTGATCTCCTCGCACTCCGCGCCGTTGCGCTGGTCGTTCCAGAGGATCGCCTTGCGCAGCACCTTTCGCTCGCCATCCAGCGGCGTCAGCCCGTGCATCTGCCCGGACAGGCCGACGGCGAGCACCGTCGTGCCCGGCGCGGCGGCAAGGGCGCCGGCCACCGCCTTGCGCGCGCCCTCAACCCAGAGCGCCGGGTCCTGCTCCGTCCATCCGGGTCGCGGCTGGTCGAAGGGATAGGCTGCGGTGTCGGCGGCGATCACGCCGCCGTCGCGCCCGATCAGCAGCGCCTTGCAGGCGGAAGTGCCGATATCGATGCCAAGCAGTGCCTCGCCCATCTCACACCTCACCGTGGAAGAGGCGGACATGCTTGAAGTTGAAGTACTCCAGCATTCCCTCTCGGCCGTGTTCGTAACCGACGCCGCTCTGCTTCCGCCCGCCATAGGGCGCGTTCATGATGCCCGCGTCGACGGAATTGAGCGCCACATTGCCGTAGTCGAGATGCGCGGACAGGCGCTGAACCTCACCGAGATCACGGGTGTAGGCATAGGCCGCAAGGCCGTAGGGCGTGTCGTTGGCCAGCGCGATGGCCTCGTCGAGCGTATCAAAGGGAGCAACGCCGACCAGCGGACCAAAGGTTTCCTGCGACATGACCAGCATGTCCTGACGGCAGTCGGCGACGATGGTCGGCCGGAAGAAATGCCCGCTGGCGAACTCCGCCCCCTGCGGCGCGGCTCCGCCGGCGACGAGCCGTGCGCCCTTGTCCAGCGCATCGGAGAGATGCTCACGGGTCTTGGCAAGCGGCTCGGCCGAGGCCATCGCGCCGAGATCGGCGTCGGGCCGCTCCAGGCCGTTGCCGATTGTCAGCGCGCCGGCGGCGCGGGCAAATCCCTCGAGGAACGCATCATAGACCGGCCGGGCCACATAGATGCGATTGATAGCGATGCAGATCTGCCCCATGTTGCGGAAGGAGCGCCGGGCCGCGCCCTTGACCGCCGCATCGAGATCGGCGGCCGCCGTCACGATCATCGGACAGTTGCCGCCAAGCTCCAGCGACAGGCGCTTCACCTGCGGGCAGCTTTGCTGAATGTGAAGGCCAACCGCGCTCGAGCCGGTGAAGGCGATCTTGTCGACGCCCGGATGTTCCACCAGCGCCTGCCCGACGACCGAGCCCTTGCCGGTCAGGACATTGACCACGCCGGCGGGAATGCCGGCCGCGGCCACCTTCGCCGCGATGGCAAGCGCCGTGAAGGGGGTGAGCTCGGCCGGCTTGATGACGATGGTGCAGCCGGCGGCAAGCGCACCGCAGAGCTTCCAGCCCACGAGTTCCGCCGGATAGTTCCATGGCGTGATCGCGCCGACGACGCCAATCGGCTCGCGCACCACCAGGCTCTGGAAGCCGGGCTGGTCATTGGGCACTATCTCCCCATGCACGCGCACCGCTTCCTCGGCATAGAAGTGACAGGCCTCGGCAAGCTTCAGGATCTCGCCCCGCGCCTCGTTGACGGGCTTGCCCTGCTCCAGCGTCATGATGCGCGCCATGGCGTCCGCGTCCGCGCCGATCAGGTCGCCGAGCCTGTGCAGCACCTCGGCGCGCCGGCGCGCCGGCAGGCCTGCCCAGGGGTGGAAGGCCCGACGCGCGGCGGCAACGGCCGCCTCGATCTCTTCCGCCGTCGATGCCGCTATGTGACCGATCACCTCTCCGGTCGCGGGATTCTCGACCGCGACGCGGGGACCGGCACCTGGCCGGAAGGCTCCCTCGACAAAGATCATCCCGCCCAGATCGGCAACATCCTCACACGGCATTCGCATTCCTCCCGGCCACAGCGCATGGCATCCTGTTTTTTCCAGAAATATAGGATTACTACATTTTTGCAAGACCCACCCTGACACAACCGCCCAGCACGCTGGCTCGATCAGCGCAAAAATGAAAATAATCCTTTTAATTCAAACAAAAACGAGGAGATCGAAAAAATTCAGATGCCCCATGACAAGTCCGCTTGACTTTCCAAACGCTACATAAATAGTTTTACTACAAAATCAGAGGAGACTCCCATGCTGCCAGACTTTCCGGACGCCGCGCGCCTCGTCGGCCGCGTCTGGCGCGCCGACCTCGGCGCGCCGGCCGTGGCGATCCTGCGCGCAGGCCGCGTCATCGACGTCACCAACGCGGTGACCAGCGTCGCCGATTTTCTCGACAACGATCCGGCCGGCCGCTTCGACACGCTGGAGGGCGAGGACATCGGAGGGATCGAGAAATTCCTCCTCGACCCTGCCGATATCGGGTACGGCGCCGCACGCGACTGCCTGCTCGCGCCCTGTGACTTCCAGCCGCTGAAAGCCTGTGGCGTGACTTTCGCCCAGAGCATGATCGAGCGCGTCATCGACGAGCGCACCGCCGGCGATCCGGCACGCGCCGACGAGATCCGCCAGCGCATCGGCACGCTCATCGGCGGCAGCCTGTCGAACATCGAGGCGGGATCGGAGAAGGCGGCGGAGGTCAAGGCGGCGCTGCAGGCGGAGGGCCTGTGGTCGCAATACCTTGAGGTCGGCATCGGCCCCGACGCCGAGGTCTTCACCAAGTCGCAAGTGCTTTCCGCCGTCGGCCACGGTGCCGAGGTCGGCATCAACCCGATCTCCGCCTGGAACAATCCGGAGCCCGAGGTGGTGCTTGCCGTCGACAGCCGCGGCGGCATCGTCGGCGCGACGCTCGGCAATGACGTCAATCTGCGCGACGTCGAGGGACGCTCGGCCCTGCTGCTCGGCAAGGCCAAGGACAACAATGCCTCCTGCGCGCTCGGCCCCTTCATCCGCCTCTTCGACGCGGAGTTCGCGCTTGCCGACATCGAGCGGGCGACGATCGCCCTCAAGGTCACCGGCCAGGACGGCTTCGTCATGGAGGGGCACTCGGACATGGCCGAGATCAGCCGCAAGCCGGCGGAGCTCGTGCGCCAGACGCTCAATGCCTGCCACCAGTACCCCGATGGCTTCGTCCTCTTCCTCGGCACCATGTTCGCCCCGACGCAGGACCGGGCGGAGCCCGGCTCGGGCTTCACCCACCGGCCCGGCGATGTGGTCGAGATCTCGACCCCGCTTCTCGGCACGCTGCGCAACACGGTGACCACTTCCGACAAGGCGCGGCCCTGGACCTACGGCCTGCGCCAGGCGATGCGCGACATCGCGCGGCGGAGCGGCTCGTGAGCAAGAAGCGTCTCGTCGTCACCGACCAGTCCTTCGGCGGCACCGCGCAGGAACGCGCGGCCGCCGAGGCATGCGGCGCCAACTTCAGCGACAACCAGTGCGCCGACGAGGCGCAGACACTCGCCGCCACCGGAGGCGCGCAGGTCGTGCTCAACAATTTCGCGCCAATGACGCGGCGGGTGCTCGCCGGCCTTGCCCCCGGCGCCACGGTGGTTCGCTACGGGGTCGGCACCGACAATGTCGACCTGGAGGCGGCCCGCCAGCTCGGTGTGCGTGTCTGCAACGTTCCGGACTACGGCATCGAGGAGGTTGCCGACCACGCGGCGGCGCTGGCGCTGGCGCTCGCCCGCCGTCTTCGCGCCTTCGACGCCGGCATCCGCGCCGGCGACTGGCGGATCGGTGCCATGGTGGAGGCGGTTCCCTCGCTGCGCCAGGCCACCGTCGGCATTCTCGGCATGGGCCGCATCGCCCAGGCCTTCGCCCGGCGGATGGCGGGCTTCGGCTGTGCGCTCATCGGCCATGACCCCTATGTGAGCAACCGCGAGGCCGAGGCACGCGGCATCGAGCCGGTGCCGCGCGACGCGCTGATCGCGCGTGCCGACATCCTGTCGCTGCATGTGCCGCTCACCCCCGAGACGCGCCACGTCATCGACGCGAAGGCGCTGGCGCGCATGAAGCGCGGCGCGATCCTGATCAACGTGTCGCGCGGCGGCCTCGTCGACGACGACGCACTGGCGGCGAGCCTGTCCTCAGGACATCTCGCCGGCGCCGGGCTCGACGTGTTCGAGACCGAGCCGCTGGCGCCGGATGCGGCCCTGCGCAAGGCCCCGAACGCGATCCTGTCGCCGCATGCGGCCTTCTATTCCGATGCCTCCGTGCGCCGACTGCAGCAACTGGCCGCCGAGGAGGCGATGCGCGCGCTGCGCGGCGAGCAGCTGCGCTGCGCGCTGACCTGAAACCTGCCGAACCACCCGAGGGAGGGGCGATGACCTATCGTTCGAGACTTGATCTTACCGGCAAGCTGGCGCTCGTCACCGGCGCGGGCCAGGGCATCGGCGCCGCCTGCGCGGCGGCGCTGGCGGAGACCGGAGCGCGGGTGATCGTCACCGACATCGACGCCGCACGGGCCGAGGCCCGGGCCGAAACGCTGCGGGCGGGCGGGGCAATCGCCAGCGCCGCCGCCCTCGATGTCACCGACAGCGCCCGGCTCGACGACCTGGCGGCCGCGCTGGAGCCGCTCGACATTCTCGTCTGCAACGCCGGCATCGTCTCCAACGTGCCGGCGCAGGACATGAGCGACGACGAATGGCAGAAGGTGATCGACGTCAATCTGACCGGCGTCTTCAAGACCTGCCGGGCGTTCGGCCGGCGCATGCTGGCGGCCGGTCGCGGTTCCATCGTCAACATCGGCTCCATGTCCGGCGACATCGTCAACACGCCGCAACCGCAGTGCCACTACAACGCCTCCAAGGCCGGCGTGCACCATCTGACCCGCTCGCTCGCCGTCGAATGGGCAACGCGGGGCGTGCGGGTCAACGCCGTCGCGCCGACCTATGTGGCGACACCGCTGCTCGACGGGCTGGAGAGCCAGCCGGGGCTGATCGAGCGCTGGATCGACCTGACGCCGGGCGGGCGCATGGGCCAGCCGGAGGAGATCGGCTCCATCGTCCAGTTCCTCGCCTCCGACGCCTCGAGCCTGATGACCGGCGCCATCGTGCGCGCCGACGCCGGCTACACCTGCATCTGACGCAAGACACCCCGGGAGGCCCTCATGCCCCTTGCCCTCGTTCTGGAGCGCGCACGCGAGCTTCGGCTGCGCGACATCGACCTCGGCTGGACACTCGGCCCCCGCGACGTGCGCATTCGCATGGATGTGGTCGGCGTGTGCGGCAGCGACATCCACTATTACCGGTACGGCCGCATCGGCCCCTTCGTCGTCGAGAATCCTATGGTTCTCGGCCATGAGGGCGCCGGTACGGTGCTGGAATGCGGAGCGGAAGTGAGCAGGCTCGCGGTCGGCGACAGGGTCTGCATCGAGCCGGGCGTGCCCGACTTCGCCAGCCGGGAAAGCCGGATAGGGCTCTACAATCTCGACCCCTCCCTCACCTTCTGGGCGACGCCGCCCGACCACGGATGCCTGACGCCGGAAGTGATCCATCCGGCGGACCTGTGCTACCGGCTTCCGGAAAACGTCAGCCATGCCGAAGGGGCGATGGTAGAGCCGCTCGCCGTCGGGTTGCAGGCGATGATGAAGACGCCGGTCAAGGCTGGCGACGTGGCGCTTGTCACCGGCGCCGGCCCGATCGGCATCCTCACCGCGCTGTCGGCCCTGGCCGCCGGCTGCGCGCGCGTGCTCGTCTACGATCCGGCCGCGGCGAAGCTGGAGATCGCGGCACGCTACGACGGGATCGTGCCGGTCGCCGCGCACGAAGGCACGCTTGCCGGAGCCGTGCGAGCGGCGACCGGCGGATGGGGCGTCGACGCGATGTTCGAGTGTTCCGGCGCGGCCGCCGCCTTTTCGGAGGTCGCAGCCCTGGTGCGCCCGGGCGGCACGCTCACCTGCATCGGCATGCCCACCGGCCCGGTTCCGATCGATATCGTCTCGCTGCAGCTGCGCGAGATCGCGGTGGCGACGGTGTTTCGCTACGCCAATGTCTACGACCGCGCGGTGGCGCTGATGGCCAGCGGCCGCATCGACGTCAAACCGCTGGTGTCGGCGACCTATCCGTTCGGGGACAGCATCGCCGCCTTCGAGCGCGCCGATGCCGCCCGCCCCGACGACGTCAAGATCCAGATCGCCTTCGCCTGAGCCCGCGCACCGGACGCCCGCGCGCTACATCAGCCCGCGGGCGAGCCACGTGGTCGTCGCCGGCACCAGTGCGATCAGCACCAGAACGGCGAGCATGATCCCCACATAGGGGGCCGCCCCGAGAAAGATCGTCTCGACCTTGATCCGGTCGTCATCGAGCGAGGATTTCACCGTGAAGGCGGAAATGCCGAAGGGCGGCGTCAGCAGGCCGATCTCGACGGCGATGACCGTGATGATGCCGAAGTGGATCAGGTCGAGCCCCAGCGACTTGGCGATGGGAGCGGCGATCGGCACCACGATCAGCAGGATCGAGGTGCTGTCGAGGATCATGCCGAGAAGCAGCACCAGCAGCACATAGACGGCGAGGAAGCCGTAGGCCCCCAGGCCGAGTTCGCCGATCAGCCGGCCGACTTCCATCGGGATGCCGGCCATGGTCAGCATGCGCGAATAGGTGCCCGCGGCAATCAGCAGAAACAGGATGCCGACGGAGATATAGCCGGTCTCGCGGATGATCTGGCGGCTGTTCGCACCCGTCAGCCGGCCGCGCAGCAGCGTCACCACCAGCGCGCCGGCAGCCCCCACGGCGCCGGCCTCCGTCGGCGTGAAATAGCCGCTGTAGAGGCCGCCGAGCACCAGGACGACGAGCGCGGCGAGCGGGAAGAGCTTGCGCAGGGCCGAGCCGAGGGTCTCGCTGTGCTCGATCTTCACCTGGTGGCCGGGCACGATCACCGAACCCGGCAGGAAGCGGGCGACAAACAGGATCATGGCGATGAAGGCAAGCGCCATGATCAGGCCGGGAATGAGGCCGGCAAGAAACATGCGGCCGATGGATTCCTCGGCAAGCACCCCGTAGATGATCAGCAGCAGGCTCGGCGGGATCAGCATGCCAAGGATCGAACTGCCGGCGACCGCGCCGACGGCGAAGCGGGGCTGGTAGCCGTGGCGGATCATCTCCGGTACCGCGACGCGGGTGAAGACCGCCGCCGAGGCGATGGAAATGCCGGTGACGGCAGCAAACACCGTGTTGGAGGCGACCGTGGCGACGCCGAGCCCGCCCTTGACCTTGCGCAGCGCCCATTCGGCCACGTCGAACGTGTCCTTGCCGACGTTCGAGATGCTGATCAACAGTCCCATCAGCACGAACATCGGGATGGTGGCGAAGATGTAGTCGGAAATGCCGCCGTAGAAGGTCAGCGACATGAGCCGCGTCGCCAGGTCGAAATTGCCGCGCATCAGCCAGACGCCGACGAAGGACAGCAGCATGAGCGCAACGCCGATGTGCAGGCCGACGAGGATCAGCGGCAGCAACAGGGCGATGAGGACCAGTCCGATTTCAAGCGCGCTCACGACCGCTCCTCCTGTGCCGATGCGGCATACGTGGCGTCCGCGCGGCCCCGGCCGACGGCCGTCAGCGACACCCAGATGCGGACGGTGAAGGCGAGCGCCGACGCGGCGAGCCCGGTGACAAGCATCAGCCGCACCGGCCAGGTCGGAAAGGTGAAGACCCCCTGCACGCCATAGAACTCGGACGTCGCGATGCTCTTTTCCAGAAAGCCGATGCTGCCGCCGAGCGTCACCGCGAAGACGGCGAGGCCGGCGAGCGCGAACAGCGCCTCAAGCAGACCGGCTGCCGCGGGAAAGCGCGCGCCCAGCGGCGCGATGACGAGATCGGTGCGCGTCAGCCGGTTGTGCAGGATCGTCTCGGGAAGCTGCAGGCTGACGATGCCGATGATCGAGAAGGACGCGATCTCGGCGACGCCGGTGATCGGCGCGTTGAAGAAGGACCGCCCGATCACGTCGCAGCAGATGAGCGCCATCAACGCCACCAGCCAGATGCCGCCGAGCCAGGACAGGGCGCTGAGCGCGCCCGCAAGCAGCCGCGCGGGCAGGCTCTTTCGCGCGGCCGGCGGCGTCTTGCCCGCCTGTGAAATCTCGCTGGTCATCTCTTCCCCCGGTTTGCCTCCGCGCGGCCGTGGCCGCGCGGAGGCACGTTGGTTCGTTCCTTGATCAGTCCGTGAGACCGGCCGACCAGTCGCGGGCGGGCTCCTTGCCGGCGGCCTTGAGGCGGGACATGTACTCCCGCATCACGAGCTTCGCCGGCAGGCCGGCGGCCTCGTTGGTCTCCACCCATTTGGCGGCGATGTCTGGCAGGCCATCGACCCACTTCTTGCGCTCGGCCTCGGGAAGGGTGCTGATCTTCGCCCCCTCCTTCTCCATCTGCGCCATGGCCGCCGCGCTGTTCTCGGTGATCTGTTTCGCCAGCGCGTCACGGTAGAGCTTGCCGGCGGCGACGATGGCCTTCTGGACATCCTCCGGCATGCTGTCGAACCGGTCCTTGTTCATGCCCACGGCACCGAGATACATGGCACCGATGTTGACCCTGGTGATGTAGGGGGCAACCTCATGCACCTTGGTCGGCAGGATGCCGGTGGCAAAGGACAGCGTGCCCTCGGAAACGCCGGTCTGGATATCGGTGTAGTAGGTGGTCAGCCCGCCATCGACGGGGATGGCGCCGGTACCCTCGAGCCAGGTCGCCGAAACGCCGGGCGCGGAGATCTTGCGCCCGTCGAGGTCGGCGACCGAGTTGACCGGGAAATTCGTCAGCAGGTCGTAGCTGTCCGTGCCGGCGCCGCCGAGGAAGACGACATTGTTCTGCTCCCAGGTCGCGGTGATCTCCGGGAACTCCTCCTGAATGCTGTCGACGACAGAAAGCACCGTGGCGAGATCGTCGGTGGCGAAGGGCGCGAAATAGGTGACGTTCTGCAACGGCAGCGACGAGCTTTCCCACAAGGTGCCGATCCAGCCGATGTCGGTGAGGTTGTTGGCAACCGCACTCAGCGTCTCCCGGTACTTGTAGAGCGACCCGCCGTAGGCCTCCGTCCAGACGATGCGGTAATCCGAACCCTCTTCCTCCAGAAGGCGGTTCACCGCCGGCTTGAACACCTCGTCCATCACGCCGACCCAGTGAATGGTCGTGGGATGGCTCGAGGCGATGGTGAGGTTGATTTCCTCGAGTGCGGAGGCGGCCGTCGCGGAGAGCGACAGGAGCGCCGTTGCGGCCAACAGGGCCTTGCAGGACTTCATGCGGTTTTCCTCCATCTTGCGTTCCTAATCATCGCTCCCCTTCTGCGGGGGAGGCGTCAGACCTTGCCGAGCGCCTGCAATATGCGCTCGGGCGTGAAAGGCATCCGCGACACGCTGGCGCCGAAGGGCGCGAGCGCATCGTTGATCGCGTTCATAACGGCCGCCGGCGCGGCCGCCGTTCCGGCCTCGCCGACGCCCTTGGCGCCCAGCGGCGAGGTTTCGGTCGGGGTCTCCACGTGCCCCACGTGGATGTCGGGCATCTCGGCGGCCATCGGTGCCAGATAGTCGGCCATGGTGCCGCACAGGAGCTGGCCCTCGGGGCTGTAGAGACACTCCTCGAACAGTGCCCCGCCGAGGCCCTGCACGACGCCGCCGCGCACCTGCTCGTCGACCAGAAGCGGGTTGATCACCGTGCCGCAGTCTTCCACCACCCAGTGATCGAGCAGGCGCACCTGGCCGGTGTCGACATCGACTTCCAGATACGAGGCCTGGACGCCATTGGTGAAGGCGAAGGGGTAGCCCTGGGGCACATGGTGGCGCGCGGCGGTCATCTCGGCATGAAAGCCGGCCGGCAGCGTGTCGGGCCGGAAGTAGGCGATGCGGCCGAGCTCGCTCAGCGGCAGGCGTGGCTCGCCGGTCGCCCTGGTCACCACCTCGCCGCCATGGATGTCGAGCGCCTCCGCCTGCGTCTGCAGGATGGTGGCGGCGACCGCAAGCAGGTTGTCCTTGAGCGCCGCCGCCGTCTTCATCACCGCGACGCCGCCGATGCCGGCCCCGCGCGAGGCCCAGGTGGCTCCGCCATAGGGAGACGTCTGGGTGTCGCCGGTGTAGACCTTGACCCGCTCCAGCGGCACGCCGAGGTGGGTCGCGGCGATCTGGGCCATGATCGTCTCGGTACCCTGGCCCTGCTCCGTGACGCTGACCATGACGCGGATGTCGCCGGAGGGCTCCATCTTCATCACGCAGCCGTCCTGCGCCGAGATGCGCGCGCCGCCGACGCCGTAGAAGGCCGGCCCGGGGTTGGTGATCTCGATGAAGGTGGCAAAGCCGATGCCGCGATGGACGCCGCGCCGGCGCGCCTCCGCCTGCTCCCGCCGCAACCGGTCGTAGTCCATCATCGCAGCGAGACGGGCGTGGCATTCCTCGTGCGACAGGCGCTCGAAGATGTAGCCCGTCGGCGAGGTGTGGGGATACATGTCCTGCGTCACCACATTGCGCCGGCGCATGTCGAGCGGGTCGATGCCCAGCGCCCGGGCTGCCTGGTCGACGAGCCCCTCGGTCACCGCGCAGGCGACCGGATGGCCAACGGCGCGGTACTGGCACATCGGCGTCTTGTTCTGGAAGACGACGCTGAGGCGACCGCGGTACGCCGGCATCCGGTAGGGTCCGCCCATCAGGCGGATCGCCTGGTTGCCCTCCACCGCGCTGGTGCGCGGATAGACCGAGAAAGGCCCGATTCCGGTCAGGTCGTCGACGTCCATGGCCAGGATCTCGCCCTCGGCGGAGACCGCCATGCGCGCCTTCACCCGGTGGTCGCGGGCGTGGATGTCGGTCTGGAAGGCCTCCAGCCGGTCGGCCACGAACTTGACCGGACGGCCGTGGCGGATGGCGAGCGCGCAGGCTGCCATCTCCTCGCCGTAGACATGGAGCTTGAGGCCGAAGGAACCGCCCACATCCGGCGCGATCACCCGCACATGACCTTCCTCAAGGTCGAAGTGGCGGGCAAAGACGTCCTGCATCTGGAAGGGCGTCTGGGTGGAATGATGCACGGTGAGCTGGCGAAGCGACGGGTCGAAGTCGGCGACCATCGAGCGCGGCTCCAGCGTCAGCCCGGTGTGGCGACCAAAGTGGAACTCACCCTCCGCCACATGGGCGGCGCCGGCGAAGGGCGCCTCGACCTCGCCCTTGTGCAGGTCGAGGCGGAAGGCAAGATTGTCGCCGAGGTCAGGGTGCAGGACCGCCGTCTGCGGGGCGAGTGCCGTCTCCGCATCGACAAGCGCCGGCAACGCCTCCCAGTCGACCTCGACAAGGTCCGCGCCATCCTCCGCGAGCGCGCGGCTGTCGGCGAGAACCGCGACGACCGGCTCCCCGTGCCAGAGCGCGCGCCCGACGGCGAGCGGATATTGCTCGGGCGACTTCAGCCCCGGAAAATGGCCGAGAACACCGACCCACGGGCGGCACATGGTCTTCATGTCCTCGCCGGTGACGACGTCGATCACCCCTGGCAGGGCCCGCGCCGCCTCGATGTCGACCGACAGGATCCGGGCATGGGCATGAGGGCTGCGCACGAAGGCGACATGGGCAAGGTTGCGGAAGGCGATGTCATCGACATAGCGCCCCCGGCCCTCGGCGAGACGCCGGGCGTTCTCGCGCGGCACCCGCTGCCCGACGAAATCCTGGCGCCCGCTTTCGGTGTCCTGCGGCTTCAGCACGGCGCGGCCTCCCCGGCCGGCGCCATCGCCAGTTCCTCGGCGGCGGCAAGCGTCGCGTCGACGATGGCGTGATAGCCCGTGCAGCGGCAGAAGTTGCCCGAGATATAGTCGCGCAAGCCCGCGCGCGTCGGCGTCTCGTCCGAGGCCAGATACTGATGCGCGGTCAGCAGCATGCCGCTGGTACAGAAGCCGCATTGCAGGGCGTTGCGCTCGTGGAAATGGCGCTGCAGCACCCGCATCGCCGGATCGTCGGCAAGCCCTTCGAGGGTGCGCACGTCACAGCCCTCGGCCTGAATGGCGAACATCAGGCAGGCGCGGGCGATGCGGCCGTCGACATAGACCGTGCAGGCACCGCACACGCCGTGCTCACACCCCAGATGCGTTGCCGTCAGCCCCACCGTGTGACGCAGGAAGTCGGCCAGCGTCATGCGCTGTGGCGCCTCATGGGTCACGGTTCTGCCGTTGAGCGTCAGGGTAACGGGAAAGAGACTATCCATGGGTCGGTCCGGCCCCGGTTGCAATGTCGCGAAGAAGGCGCACGGTCAGCACGCGCATGAGATGGCGCTTGGTGGCCACGCCATTGTGAAGATCGGCCGTGGGCGCGATGTCATCGGCCAGAGCATCGAGCACGGGGCCGGTGTCGAGATCGGCGAGCGACTGGCCGGCGAGCGCCTCCTCGGCGGCGCGCGCCCGCTGCGCCTTGTCGGCAACGGCGAAGAAGGCGAGCCGGGCGCCGGCGATGCGTGCCCCCTCCAGATCGATGCGGAAGGCCCCGCCGACGGCGGCGTAATCGCCGGCGCGGCGGGCGAATTCGTCGATGCCGCAACGCTGCTCGACCCGGGCGGCGGGAACGCGGATCGCCGAGACGATCTCGCCAGGCTCCAGGTCGACCGCATAGGTGCCGAGGAAGAAGTCCTGTGCCGGCACCGCACGCACGCCGGCCTGGGCCGTGACGAGGATCGTCGCGTCGAGCGCCAGCATGACCGCCGGCATTTCGGAGGCGGGATCGGCATGGACGAGATTGCCGCCGAGCGTGCCGCGCGAGCGGATCGCCTCATGGGCGATCAGCGGCACGGCCGCGTGAACCAGCGGGGCATGGCGGGCGACGAGCGCGGAGCCGCGAAGGTCGGCATAGCGCGTCATCGCGCCAATCTCGATCGAGTCCGCCGTCTCGCGAATGCCGGCAAGGCCGGGCAGGCCGGCGATGTCGACGAGCACCTTCGGCCGCGCCATGCGCATCGCCATGGCCGGCACGAGGCTCTGTCCGCCGGCGATCACCTGCGCATCGTCGCCATAGGCGGCGAAGATGTCGTGGATCTCGTCGAAACTTGACACGCGCACGTAATCGAAAGGCGCTGCCTTCATGTCCTCCCCCCGGCGGCTTCCTCGCGGCCGTTGTCGGTCGCTTTTTTGTTTATCGTTTGATAAATAACAACATCATCGCGACCCCGAGTCAATATGGATTTTCTGTCGCTTGATGCGCCTGCGGGCAGCGGCTAAGCAGACAGGCAAAAGCGGGCGGACCAGAATGGATGTGAAGGACAGGAAACGACTTTCGCCGGAACTCCGCGAAAGACAGATCGTCGCCGAGGCGATCTCCTTCTTCGCCGACCAGGGATTCGGCGGGCAGACCCGCGAGCTGGCGAAGCGCATCGGCATCACCCAGCCACTGCTCTACCGCTATTTCTCCAGCAAGGACGCGCTGATCGAGAGGGTCTATCAGGACGTCTTCGTCGGCCGCTGGAAGGAGGACTGGCAGACCATCCTCGTCGACCGCGCGCTGCCCCTGCGCGACCGGCTGTCACGGATCTACCGCGACTACGCGCGGGTCATCGACAACCGCGAATGGCTCAGGATCCTGATCCTTGCCGGCATGAAGGGCGAAAGCCTGAACCGGCGCTATCTGGAGCAGGTGCGCGAAAAGCTGATCGAGCCGCTGTGCCGGGAAATGCGCCACGAGGCGGGACTGCCCACGCCGGAAGAGGTGCCCGTGACCAGCCGCGAGACAGACCTTGCATGGTCCTTTCACGGCACCTTCGTCTATCGCGGCATCCGCAAGTGGATCTACGAGATCCCCATCGAGGACGATGTCGACGCGGTGGTCGACAGCGCCATCGAGACGTTTCTCGGAGGTTTCCCGAAAGCGCTGCCGGCGATGCTCGCCGCACAAACGGCGGCAGACGGCTAGAGCCGGCCTGCCGACGCCATTGGCGGCGCCCCGCCGCTAGCCGGCGAGCAGGCCTGCGGCGAGCAGCAGGACGGCGAGCGCCAGAAGCACGCCATTGATCCGCGCCTGCAGGAGAATGGCGCGAAGAAGCCGTTCCGCCCCGCCCGCGGCCGCTGATGCGGGCAGGCCACCCGCCACGCCGACGGCCGGAGCCCCCGCTGTCACCGGAGCGCCGCCGCCCGTGACCTCCCGTTCCAGCGCCTCCATCATCAGCCGGATGTTGCGCATCGAAACCGCTTCGACAAGCCGGCCGCCCAGCGCGGCGAGCTTGCCGCTCATCACCGTCTCGGCCGTATAGGCAATGCGGGTTCCGCTCCCGGTCTCCTCCAGCCGGATCACGGCCGCCCCCTTCGCCTGTCCGGAGGCACCGCCATCGCCGGATCCAACGATGCGAAAGCTCTCCAGGTGCAGCATGTCCTCCAGCCGCACCTTGCCGCGAAAGCGCGCGCGGATCGGTCCGACCTTGACACTCGCCACGGCCGCATAGCTGTTCTCGCCCGTCGCCTCCAGATGCTCGCAGCCGGGCAGGATCCGGGCGAGGCTGTCGGCTTCCGTCAGCGCTTCCCAAACCCGCTGCCGCGGCGCGGCGATCTCATACACTCCCGAAAGGTCCATCGTCCCCTCCCCATCCGCAAGACACATCCGCCCGCGCCGGATCAGGCCGCGTGCGTCTTTCGTTATTTATCATTCGATAAATTAATACGCAAGACAGGCGGCCGGAGCTGGCGCAAGCTGTTGGGCCGAGGTCGGGCGGGCCGGGCGACGCCGGCGAGCCGGCGCGGGCGCCCGCGGCCGGCCTTTCCGGCCCCGGAGAGGCAGCTTCGCCTCAGGTGGGAGCGAAGGTCTCTTCCATCTCGCGGCGGAAGCGAACGGCGGTTTCCGTGGTGTCGATCGCCACGTCGTCCCACCTCAGCATGGCACCCTCGGCCACATCCCGCACGAGCCGGACGTTGGCAGCGAGACCGAGCGGCAGGCAGCCGCCGGCCAGCGACCTGGCCGCCGGCTGCTGCTTGCCCCAGACGGTCGCCCCACCCTCGCCGTCGAGCATCTCGCCGGCCTTGAGGTCGCGCTTGGCGGTCGCCACCACATCGGCGACGAAGCCCACGGGCGATCCGGTCGGCTCCCGGCGCAGCACCGCGGAGGCCACCGACACGCCGAGTTCCATGCCGATCATATGGGTCGGCCGATAGAGAGCGGCGTAGCGGCCGGTCTCGTCTTCCAGCATGTGATACTCGCTGAAGCAGCGGCTGGCGTAATCGGTCTCCGCCTCGATCACGACGAACGTGCCCATGGCAAGGTGATGGGGAACGTCCGCGCCGTCACGGGTGAGCGAGGACACGACCTCGGTCGTGCCGGTGATCGGCAGGGTGCCACCGGCCTCGCGCGGGCGCAGCACGCTCGACAGCTCGAAGCGGCTCGCCGGCGGAAACGACAGCCCGTCCTCCTGCGCGACCAGGCCGGTGGCATTGCAGACCGCCGTCATCTCGATCCCCGACTTGGTGCCATCGAGGAACGAGTTGAACATCTTCGGGTTGATCAGGCTGCGGTCGGTGATGCCCAGGTACTGGACCAGCACGTCCCACACGGTCTCCGGTGTCAGCTTGTGATAGGTCGGCACGTAGCGCGTGCCCTTGCCGGCGCAGACAACCTTGAAACCACAGGTCCGCGCCCAGTCGACATGCTCGCAGATGAGCGCCGGCTGGTCGCCCCAGGCGAGCGAATAAACGAGACCGGCAGCCTCGGCGCGGCGCGCCAGCAGCGGACCGGCGAGCACATCCGCCTCGACGTTGACCATGATCAAGTGCTTGCCCGCCTCGATGGCGGCGAGCGCGTGGCGGATGCCGACGGCCGGGTCGCCGGTGGCCTCGATGACCACGTCGATGCGCCCGTCGGCGAGCACACCGGCCAGATTGTCGGTGACGAGGGTCGCGCCGGTATCGATCGCCGCGTCGAGGGAGCCGGCTGTCGACTGCTCGTCCGGCCAGCCGCAGGTGGCGAGCGTGCGCCGGGCCCGGGCCGGGTCGAGATCGATGATCGCGGCGACATGCACGCCGCGCGTCAGGCGGGCTTGCGTCAGATACATCGAGCCGAACTTTCCCGCGCCGATGATGGCGACGCGAACGGGACGCCCGGCCGTGTCGCGGGCCGCGAGCATGCGAGACAGATTCATGACTTTCCTCCCTTTTTGCGGAGAATGGGCCATGAAAAACAGCTATGACAAGCACAATCGCGCCCGCCCGGGGACGCCCCGCACCACACCGCCCCACGCAGGGAGAGCCAACGACCATGCAGCCTCGAGCGCCGTTTCTGATCCTGCTCGGCGGCGAATTGACGCCGACGCAGCGTCTTTCGCGACAAGTCGAAGGCGCGCGGGTGATCGCCGCCGACAACGGCATTCGCCATGCGCGCACCCTCGGCCTGACGCCCGAGCTGTGGGTCGGCGACTTCGATTCCAGCAGCGACGACCTGCATGCCGCCTTTCCCGACGTGCCGCGCGATGCCTATCCGGCGGCCAAGGACATGACCGATGGCGAAATCGCGGTCGAAGAGGCGCTGGCGCGCGGCGCGGATGGGCTGGTGATCGCCGGCGCGCTGGGGGGCGCGCGCTCCGACCACGCCATGCAGAACGTGCTCAACGGCGTGGCCCTGGCGCGGCGCGGGATTCCGGTCCTGATGACCAGCGGCGGCGAGGAGGCCTGGCCGGTCCTGCCGGGCCGCCGGGAGATCGCGCTTGAGACGGGCGCGCTCTTTTCCGTACTCGCCATCACCGACCTGAGCGGACTGACGCTTGAAGGCGTGCGCTGGCCGCTGTCACGCAAGTTCGTGCCGATGGGCGGCTCGCTGACCCTGTCGAACCGGGTGGCGCGCGAGCGCGACACCATCGCCGTCACGCTCGAGGAAGGCATCGGCGTCCTGCTGGCGCGGCCGGACGACAGGGACGAGCCGGAAGCAGGCTGAGCCGAACCTGCCTCCGCGACCGACGTCAGATCGTGTCGGTGCTTTCCCGCGACCAGGAGACCATGCGCCGGGTCAGCCAGGAAACCACCCCGTAGAGCGCCACGGCGAAGATCGCCAGCACGAAGAGGCTGGCGAACATCAGGTCCGTCTTGACCTGACCGTTGGCCAGCAGCATCAGGTAGCCAAGGCCCTTCGAGGCGCCGACCCATTCGCCGATGACAGCGCCGATGGGCGCGTAGACGGCGGCAAGGCGCAGGCCCGAGCCGAAGGCCGGCAGACCGGCGGGAAGCCTCAGGAAGAAGAGCGTCCTGGCCGGCGTCGCGCCCATCGTGCGGGCAAGATCGAGCAGGCCCGGATCGGTGCGTCGCAGTCCGTCGTAGAAGGTCGAGACCACCGGAAAGTAGATGATCAGCAGCGCCATGGCGATCTTCGAGATCATGCCGAATCCGAGCCACAGGGTCAGGATCGGAGCGAGCGCGAAGACCGGGACCGCCTGGCTGAAGACCATGATCGGCAGCACGATGCGCCGCGCCAGAGGCGAGACCATCAGATAGAGGGCGGTCGCCCCCCCGAGCCCGGCGCCAAGGGCGAGACCGATCAGGACCTCGGCGATGGTGGTGGTCGCATGATCGGCGATGAGACCGGCATTGGCGACGAGCGTCTCGGCGACGCGAACGGGGCCGGGCAGAATGAAGGCCGGTGCGCCGGTCGCCCAGACAATCGCCTGCCAGGCGCCGAGCGCAACGGCGGCGGCAATGAGCCCGTCACCAAGCCTCCCGGCAAATCCCTGTGTCCCGCTCATGCCGCTTCCCCCTTCAACGCCCGGAAAAGCCGGACCTGCATGTCCATCGTCTCCGGCGCCTCGACCGCGCGGATGGGCAACAGCGCGGGCGCCTCCACCTCCGCAAGCCCTTGTTCGGACAAGATGAAAATGCGGTGTCCGAGGCGCACCGCTTCCGCTGGATCATGGGTGACGAGCAGCACCGTGCGGCCTTCCAGCGTCTCGAAGGCAAGCTCCTGCATCTCGGCGCGGGTGCGTGCGTCAAGGGCGGCGAAGGGTTCGTCGAGAAGCACGATGGGCCGGTCTTCCATGAGCACGCGGGCCAGCGCCACCCGCTGACGCATGCCGCCGGAGAGGCTCGCCGGCAGCTTGGCCGCATGTTCGGTAAGCCCCACCCGCTCGACGAGCGCACGGGCCCGCTCGAGATCGGCGCGTTCGCCGCGCAGGCGGGCACCGAGAGTGACGTTGCCGAGCACGTCGAGCCAGGGCGCGAGCAGATCGGTCTGGGCCATGAAGGCGATCCGGCCCGCGACCGCCTTGTTGTCGTCGGCGGTGATCGTGCCGGAAAAGCGACCGCCGGTGTCGAGCCCGGCAAGCAACCGCAGAACGGTGGACTTGCCGACGCCCGAGGGGCCGAGCAGGCAGGTCCAGCCGCCGGCGGAAATCATCAGGTCGAGACCGGAGAAGAGCGGCCTCCCGGCGTGATCGAAATCGCCGGAAAGCCGCAGGGTCGGGGCTTCGCTCACGCCGATCCGGCCTTTCCGCCGCCACGCAACCCCATGTCCCAGAAGGAGATTTCAAGCTCCGTCGCGGTACGGAAGCGCTTCGACACCGACGCCCAGCGCGCAAGCGCTGTGGGATCGTCGCCAAGCCTTGCACGGGTCGCGCCGTCGATCAGGGCAGCGACCTTTCGGCAGATGTCCTGATAGTCGTCGCCGGCATAGGTGTCGATCCACTGGCGGTAGGGCGTTTCGGGGGCCGCCTCGCGGGCGAGCCTGAGGCCGATCTCGCCGTAGCCGAGCACACAGGGAGAGAGCGCCACGATCAGGTCGAGGAAATCTCCCGACATGCCCGCGTCCAGCACATAGCGGGTGTAGGCGAGATTTTCCCGTTCCTCGGCCGCCTCGATCAGCGCCGTTTCGGCAATGCCGGCCTTGCCGCAGATCTCGACATGAAGGCTCATCTCGGTGTTCAGCAACCCGTCGACCGTTCCGGCGGCGAAACGTGCCTCCTCGATCGAACCGGCCTTGACGACCGCGAGCGCCCAGGCGCGGGCAAAGTGGTAGAGGAACACATAGTCCTGAACCAGGTAGTGCAGGAACGCCTCCTGCGGCAGCGTGCCGTCGCCAAGCCGCTCCACGAAGGCGTGGCGGGTGTACGCCCGCCAGGCATCGCCGGCCTCGGCGCGCATGAGGGCGAAGCTCCTCGAGCCGAAGTCCGGGCCGAAGTCCTGCGAAACGCGGGGTGTCATCGTCATCTGCGGGTCTCTCCTCGTTGTCCGTTGTCCTCGGGCGGTGCCGCCTTACGGGGCCGATACGTCGAGGGCGATGTCGGAAACCGGGCGGATCGTCTCGATCAGGCCGCTCTCCTTGAGGAAGGCCTCGAAGCGGGCATAGCGGCCGTAGTCGAGGGCGGCCGGGCGCAGGGCGAAGCGGCGCACGGTGTCGGCGAAGGAGCGCTTGTTGAGTTCGTCGTCGAGCTCCGGAGAGGTCGCCGCGTAGAGCGCGAAGCTCTCTTGCGGATGGTTGACGATATACTGGGTGGCGCGCTCGGTGGCGGCGAGGAAGCGGGCGATCTTATCCTTGTCCATCGTCTGCGGATTGGCGACGTAGATCAGCTCGTCATAGGGGGGGACACCTTCCTCCTCGATGAAGAAGCAGCGGCCCTTGACACCCTGGAGCTCCATCTGGTGCAGCTCGACGTTGCGGTAGGCGCCGATCACCGCGTCGACCTGGCCGGACATGACGGCGGGCGCCAGCGACCAGTTGACGTTGATCATCTCGACGTCATCGGCCGTCATGCCGTGGCGCTTGAGAAGCGCCGTCACCTGGGCGCTCTCGACGCCGGAGACCGAATAGCCGATCTTGCGACCCTTGAGGTCGGCGATCGACTTGATCGGGCCATCGTCCTTTACCATCAAGCAGTTGAGCGGCGAGGCGATCAGCGTCCCGACCCGCTTGAGCGGCAGCCCCTCGGCCACCTGAAGGTGGATCTGCGGCTGGTAGGAAACAGCGAGATCGGCCTTGCCAGCAGCGACCATCTTGGGCGGTGCCGACGGATCGGCCGGGGCGATGATCTCGACGTCGAGGCCTTCATCAGCGAAATAGCCGAGTTCCCGGGCCAGGATCACCGGGCCGTGGTCCGGGTTGACGTACCAGTCGAGAAGCAGGGTCATCTTGTCGGCGGCGGCGGCCGGCAGGCTGACGAGCAGGGCGAGAACAAGGGCGAGCTTGCGCATTTCGGGCCTTTCACGTGCTAGAATTTCGAAATCCTGTCGCCCCGGGACGCCGATTTGTCGTGCGCCCGGGTGACCTCGATCCACTGGCGCGTGCGCGCCTCGGGATCGGCATTGAGCGTGATGTCGGTGACCACGGAAACGATGTCGGCGCCATGCTCGAAGGCGCCGGGGGCGCGCTCGGCGGTCATGCCGCCGATGGCGACGAGCGGGATATCCCCGATCCGCCGCTTCCATTCGCCGATCCGCTCCAGCCCCTGGGGCGCCCACTTCATCTTCTTCAGGATCGTGGGATAGACGGGCCCGAGCGCGATGTAGTCGGGACCGGCGGCGACCGCCGTTTCCAGTTCGTCATGGTCGTGACTCGACAGGCCGAGGCCAATGCCAGCGGCGCGGATCGCGGCCAGGTCGGCATCGGCAAGATCCTCCTGACCGAGATGGACGAAGCGGCAGGCCTCGTCGATGGCGATCTCCCAGTGGTCGTTGACGACCAGCATGCAGCGGTGCCGGACGGCGAAGCCCTCGGCGCGGCGGATCTCGCCGCGCAGCCAGGCGGCGTCCCGGTCCTTGATGCGAAGCTGGATCAGCCGGACGCCGAGCGGCACCAGCCGCTCGACCCAGTCGGCACTGTCGACGATCGGATAGAAGGGATCGAGCTTGAAGGCGGTCATTCGAGAAAGGCCTTTCCGAGAACCGGGGTCGAGGGGGCGGCCATGTCGCGCGGCTCCATCGCCACCGCCTCACGGGCGAGGCGGCCGGCGGCGACCGCCCGTCCGAAGGCGTCCGCCATGCGGACCGGATCGCCCGCCTTGGCAACCGCCGTGTTGAGCAGCACCGCGTCGAAGCCGAGCTCCATGGCGGCGGCCGCATGGGAGGGAACGCCGAGGCCGGCGTCGACGACGAGCGGAACCTCGGGAAAATGGGCGCGCATGGCGCGCAGCCCATAGACATTGTTGAGGCCCCGGGCCGAGCCGATGGGCGCGCCCCAGGGCATCAGGACCTTGCAACCGGCGGCAAGCAGCCGCTCGGCGATACCGAGGTCTTCCGTGCAATAGGGAAAGACCTGGAAGCCGTCGTCACACAGGATGCGCGCCGCCTCGACGAGGCCGACGACGTCGGGCGCCAGCGTCTCGGCGTCGTTGATGACCTCGAGCTTGATCCAGGACGTGCCGAAGACCTCGCGGGCCATCTTAGCCGTGGTCACCGCCTCCTTGACCGAATGGCAGCCGGCGGTGTTGGGCAGCACCTTGACGCCGAGGTCGCGGATGAAGGACCAGAAGTCCTGCCCCGAGCGCGAGGACCCGGATTCGCGCCGCAGCGAGACCGTGACGATGTCGGACCCGCCGGCGCGGATCGCCTCGGCCATGATCGCGGGCGAGGGATAGAGTGCGGTGCCGAGCAGCAACCGGCTCTCGACGGTCGTGTCGTAGAAGGTCAGCATGGATCAGCCTCCCTGCATCGGAGCGAGGATCTCGAGACGATCACCGTCGCGGACCCGGGTCGTCGCCCGCTCCTCTGCGGGGACGAACTCGCCGTTGACGGCCGTCGCGACGATGGCGTCGGCGTAGTCGAGCGCCTCGAGGACCGCGGCGAGCGATCCGGGCGCGAGGTCAAGCGGAGCGCCGTTGACGATGATGGTCATGGAAGAACTCCGGGCTGGAGGAAGGATCAAGGCAGAGGTCGGCCGCCTGCATGGCCAGTGCCGGCGCAAGCAGGAAGCCGTGGCGATAGGTGCCACCGGCGCGCAGGATGCGGCCGTCGTCGAGAAGCCGCGGCAGGTTGTCGGCGAAGGCGGGTCGCGCATCGACGCCGATTTCAAGGATCTCGGCCTCGGCGAAGGCGGGATGCAGCGCATAGGCCCCGCCGAGAAGCTCCATCATGGCGCGGGCGGTGATGCGGGTGCGCTCGTCGCTCTCGATCATGGTGGCACCGATCATGAAGACACCCGCGCCGCGCGGCACGATGTAGAGCGGAATGCGCGGATGCAGCAGCCGGACGGGGCGCGAGAGGGAGACGTCGGCGGAACGGACGATCAGCATCTCGCCCTTGACGCCGCGCAGGCCGGGAACCTCGTCGCGCGCCGCAAGCCCGCGACAATCGACAACCCGGTCTCCGGGCGCATCGGCCGGGTCGACCGCCTCACCGAAGCGCATCTCGACCCCGAGACCGGGAAGCCGCGCCGCCAGATCGGCCAGAGCACGGCGCGGATCCAGATGTCCTTCGCCGGCGAAGAAAAGCCCCTCGCGGAAGCGCCCGCCGAGATCCGGCTCAAGCGCGCCGATGCGGTCGCCATCGACCGTCTCGAAGTGCGAGGTAAGCCGCGCGAAGCGACGCAGCTCGCCCGTGTCGCGGGCCGGCGCCACCACAAGGGAGCCCTCGAGGGTCACGCCGCCGACGCGCTCGCCCCACCAGCCGATGGCCTGTTCGCCAAGCCGCACCACCGGCTCCTCGGCGCTCTCGCCCTCGCACCAGGGCGCCAGCATGCCGCCGGCCCACCAGGAACAGGAGGCCGGCCCCGGCTCCACCGCGCGCTCGAACAGGGTGACCTTCGCCCCGCGCTCGGCGAGCGCGCTGGCGACGCACAGCCCGACGACGCCGCCACCGATGACGGAGACGGTTTCGGCCGGAGAGGACAGACGGGCGTCGGTCATGGCCGGGCTCCCCAGAGACGATAGAAATGATGCACCGGCCCGTGGCCGGAGCCGACCGCGAGTGTGTCGGCGGCGGCAATCGCCCCATGCAGCCATGCGTGCGCGCTCGACACGGCCTCGGCGAGCGGCAGGCCGCGCGCCAGGCCGGCGGCGATGGCCGAGGACAGGGTGCAACCGGTGCCGTGGGTGTTCTTCGTCGCCAGGCGCGGCGCGGCAAGGCGAAGCGGCGCGGCGCCGGGCGCCAGCAGCAGGTCGACACAGACATCGCCGTCCGCGTGCCCGCCCTTCATCAGCACGGCAGGCCCGAGCGCCATCAGCCGGCGGCCCTGCTCGAGGCGGCCGGTCTCCTCGCTCGCCGGTTCCTCGCCGAGAAGGGCGGCCACTTCAGGCAGGTTCGGGGTGACCAGCGTGGCGCGCGGCAACAGCGTCTCGCGCAGCGCGGCGACGGCCTCGTCGCGCAACAGCTTGGCCCCGGACTTGGAAACGATCACCGGATCGAGCACCACCGGGCCGGCATAGGACGCCAGCGCGCGGGCAACGCAGGCGACGATCTCCGGCGAGGACAGCATGCCGATCTTGATCGCGCCGACGTCAAGGTCGTCGAGCACGGCGGCGATCTGCCTCTCGACCACGTCAAGGGGAATGTCGTGGATATGAGTGACGGCGCGCGTGTTCTGGGCGGTCACCGCCGTGAGCACGCTGGCACCATAGACGCCGAGGGCCGAAAATGCCTTGAGATCCGCCTGGATGCCTGCCCCGCCGCTGCTGTCGGAGCCGGCGATGGTCAGTGCGATGGCCGTGGGCGGAGCGGCGTCGGCACGCCTGTCTTGCGGTTCGATCTGCTTTGTCACGTCTCGTCCGTCGCGTCGGACGGCGCGGACCAAAGCCCGACGCCGCCACAGGGCGGTTTTCGGGGTCATGACGAAGAAGGGAGTGCAAATGGCCTGGCCGTGGCCTGCTCGCCCGACCTGGGCGAAGCGGTCATTCGTTCCCTACGCCGGCATGACCCGGATCAGGTTCAGTGGGTTGACGCGAACGCGTCTCTCAGCCGGCAAAGGCACCCCAACGAATAGTGGCAGGACGATAGGATCAGACGGCGATGCCGTCAAGACGGATCGCGGCGACGCCTGCGGACGGCGCTCGCGCGAGGGTGCGCGTGCCGTCGGCGAGGGTCGCAACATAGTCCTCGAACCGCTCAGCGCGGCGGATCTCGACGACGCGGCCATCGTTTTTCAGAAGCAGCTCCGCCGGCCGCAGCCGGCCGTTGTAGGTGAAGCCCATGGCCGCGCCATGAGCGCCGGTGTCGTGGATCCAGACCAGATCGCCGACGCGCGGGTCGGCGATCTGCCTGTCGACGGCGAACCGGTCGACGTTCTCGCAAAGCGAGCCGACCACATCGGCGGTGACCCGCCGGCGTCCGGCCTCGGCGAAGGGCAGCGTGACGTGATGATAGGCAGCGCTGTAGAAGCCCGGCCGCATCAGCGCCGACATCGAGGCGTCGAGCCCGACGATGAGCCGCCCCTTGTCGAGCCGGTTGACGACACGGGCGACAAGCACCCCGTGCGGACCCGAAACGTAGCGCCCGCATTCCATGAGGATGCGCGGCCGGCGGCCGGGGAAAGCCTCGCGCAGCAGCGCGACGAGGCCCGCGGCATAGGCGGCAAAATCGAACGCCGTCTCGCCGGGCCGGTAGGGAATGCCGAGGCCGCCGCCGAAATTGACGCTGTCGAACGCGATGCCGGTCTCTGCTTCCACCGCCCGCGCCGTCTCGACCAGATCGCGCGCGGCGGCGAGCGCGACGGCGACGGAGAGCTCGTTGGCGCAGGTCATGCCGTGAATGGAGAACCGGGTGGCACCACGCGCCAGCGCAAGCCTGTAGGCCTCGGCAAGCCGGTCGCGGGGAACGCCGAACTTCGACTGGCCGGCCGCCCCCATCAGCGCCGAGGTCGCAGCCGCCCCGTGCGGGGCGACGCGGAAGGCGACCGTGGCCGGAAGCTGCGTGGCAAGTGCCAGATGGGCCGCGTCGTCGAAGGTGATGCGCGCGCCGCGATCCAGCGCCATCGCCAGTTCGGCGCGCGTCGTGTTGTTGGAGGTGAAGACGATGGCCTCACCCGAAACGCCGACCTCGCCGGCGAGACGCAGCTCCACCGGCGAGGAACAGTCGAGGCCACTTCCTTCCTGCGCCAAGGCGCGAAGGATTGCCGGATTCGGAAGTGCCTTGACGGCAAAATACTGCGTCACCGGCCAGTCACCGAAGGCCGCGACCATCGCGCGGTGCGTGGCGCGGATGCCGGCCTCGTCATAGATGTGAAAGGGCGTTCCATAGCTTTCGGCGAGCGTGGGCACGACCTCGGCGAGACGGGCGGCGAACCCGGGGGCGGCCGGCATCGCCTCAGCCGGCCGCGCCGGAGGGATGCGCGTGCCCGCCCGCGTGGAAGCCCGTGGGCACGCAGCCGATGCAGATGGTGCGGTTGCGCAGGCCGCTGACCGGCCGCAGGTAGGGATAGTGATAGTCCTCCGCCGCCGTGTAGCCGGCCGTCTCCAGTTCCGCGACCAGTCTGGCACGCGACAGCATCCAGAAATCGGCGACACGGCGATGCGGCTCGACGTCGCGTCCCGTCTCGAGCGGCGCGTCGTTGGAAAAGATCAGCCACGCGCCGGGCTTCGGCGCCAGCCGGCGCAGCGTGCCGAAGAAATCCGCAAGCCCGGTGTCGGACCGGTAGAGATGCCCGAGCAGCCCGTCGGCATAGATCGCGTCGAAACCCGACAGATGACCGTCGGGCAGGGTGAAGAAGTCGGAGACGAAGGCTTCCAGCCCCTTGCGCGTTGCCAGCGCCACGGCCTCCGGGTTGCAGTCGATGGCCTGCACGTGGCGCCCGCCGCCGACCAGATCGGCCTCGACGAAGGCGTTGCCGCAGCCGATGGAGAAAATGCGCGCGCCCGGCTGCGTCAGCGACACGATCTTGAGCCCGATATGGGCGCGGTAGTCGGGACAATAGGTCGAGGGGGTGACGGAATCATCATGCGCCTCGCCCGCCTCCCAGATCTCGTAAATGGTGCGCCGGCGCGCCGCCGGGGCGTCGAGCCGGGTGCAGTAGTAGGCGTGCACGCGGTCAAGGACCGGGGTCCGGGGCAGGCTGTCGGTGATCATCTCGGCCATCGGTTGGCTCCTTTCGCGGATCCTGTCGCCCGGTCCCTCGGGCTAGCTTGCCATGGCGACCGCGGCACGCGCCGCGTCCGCCGGTTCCTGCAGGTATTCGATCGTCGTCGCCGGGTGCGCGGCCAGACGGGCAACCAGCGGGGCGAGCCGGCGCAGGCCGCCGGACGGGCCGAAGTCGCGCGCCAGCGCCAGCGAGCGCTCGACATCGCCGGCGAGCAGCGTGTCGGCGAGCACCCGGGCGAGCGCGCGGAAGGCGGCAAGCACCGCATCGGGGGAGCCAGAAAGCCGGATGGCACGCCCGGCGCCGTCTTCGGCGATCTCCAGCACGCCGAAGTCCGCGAGCCAGGCAAGCTGGAGAAACATGCCGTCGCTGTCGGGAAAGAGCCCGAGGCCGCGGTCGACGTAACGCAGGCATTCGGCCAGGTGATAGGCGACCGCGTCCTCGCCCGTCGCGCCGGCGGCGGGCGCCAGCACCTCGGCCAGCGCGAGCAGGCCGAAGACGTCCGCGGCCGCCTCCTGCAGCACCACCGAGGTCCAGCGGTCGGCGGCGTTCAGCCCCTGGAACGACACGCCCCCTTCGCGGTGAACGAAATGGCCGGCCTCATGGGCGAAGACGCCAAGCGTCGGGATCGGCCCGAGCGCCGCGACAGTGCCGGGCAACGGCCCGCCGAGATCGAGCAGCGCCCGGGCATGGGCGAGCGACACGCGCTCGACCAGCGCCGCATGGGTGTTGGCGAAATAGCAGGTCTTCTTGTAGGGCGAGCGCTTCACGCCCTCGTCCTCCGGCAGGAAATAGGCGATGTGCTTGGGATGACGGTTGCCCTCGCCGGCCATGAAGAAAAGCCGCGTCGGCACGAAGGCGGGAAGCGCCGCCAGCCGCAGATGGGTGTGCAGGTCCCGAAAACAGGCTTCGACCGCCGCGAGCTGTCCGCAGGCCGCGCCGATGACCCCGGCTCCCGCCTCGTCGCGCCGGCAGGCGAAGGCCGTGGGCAGACCGCCCGTCTGCTTGCCGTACCAGGTGGCGATCTGGCCGATGACGACCATCAGGTCCTCATCGAGGGCGGCAAGCGTGCGCAGTCCCTCCTCGGTGTAGCCCGCGCGAATGGCGGCGGCGCGCAGGCGCAGCGCGGTGCGGTCGGCATCGCGCGGCAGATGCTCGGCCAGCCGCGCGAGCAGGTCGGCAACGGGTGCGGGATCGTGGAACCGGCCGCGCGACGGCGGCGGACTCGCCTTGCAGGCGGCCCATTCGCGCTCGATCAGCCGGCCCAGTTCGTCCAGAAGCGCAAGGGCTTGCGCATCGAGCGGCGGCGCAGCGGCAGCGATGTCGAGGCTGAACAGCGCATGCGCCTCGGCCGGTGGCCAGAATGCCCCGCGATGGGCGCGGTGATCACCGGCGCGGGCAAGGTTGCCGGCGTGGTCGAACCGGTCAGGCATGGCGCACACTCCTTTGAGGTTGCGGATCGAGCGGACGCGTCAGGAAGACGCTGAGCGGGTCGGGGCGATAGGCGCCGAAGGGCGGGCATGCGCCGAAACCGGCCGCGCGGTAGAGGGCCAGCGCCTCCGGTTGGGCGACACCGGTCTCCAGCCGCAGCGTGTGCAGGCCGTGCGCCGCCGCCTCCGCGTCGAGCCCGGCAAGCAGCGCGCGGCCGACGCCGCGCCGGCGGGCGTGCGCCGCCACGAACATGCGCTTGAGCTCGCCGAAGCCGCCGCCTTCCAGCACAAGCGCGCCGCAGCCGAGCGCGCGCCCGAGACCGTCGCGCGCGACGAGAAAGCGCACATGGTCATCGGCAAGCGCCGCGCGCGGCAGCAGATGCACGCTCTCTTGCGGATAGAGCGCGCGGGCAAGTTCCTCGGAGGCGGCAAGGAGCGCCACGACATCCGCCGCCAGTGGGTCTCCGGCGGCGACGACGAGGTCGCCCGGCCGGGCCGGCGCAGGGCTGACCCACGGCGCGACGGCGGCCGGGCTTTCGGCATCGGCCCGGATCATCGCAGCGCCCTTCTCGGCGATCATCATCGCCGCCGCCTGGGTGTTGCCCGAGACATGGGTCGGCATGATCGAGGCATCGACGACACGCAGGCCCGCCAGCCCGTGAACGCGCAGACGCGGATCGACGACGGCATTCGCTCCGGTTCCCATCCGGCAGGTGCCGACCGGGTGAAAGGAGGTGTCGGCGCTCTCCCGCAGATGTGCCAGCAACGCCTCCTCGCCGATGACGCCGGGACCGGGCACCAGCTCCTCGCCGCGACAGGCGTCAAAGGCGGGGGAGGCGACGATGCGCCGGGCCATGGCGATGCCGGCCAGCAGGCGCCGGCGGTCGGCGGCGCAGGACAGGAAGGCGGTGGCGATGGCGGGCGGAAGGGAGGGATCCGGCCCTTGCACATGGACCGTGCCTTCCGCGTCGGGCCGCATCGGATAGACGCCGATGGTCATGCCCGGTTGCCGGTCGAGCCGACGGCTCTTGCCGGAGACGGGATAGCTTGCCGGAGCGAAATGGAACTGAAGATCCGGCACCGGCTCGCCAGGGGTGGAGCGGGCAAAGCCGACGGCTACGGCGATGGGCTGGGCAAGCACGCCGGTGCGGCTCACCCCGTAACGCAGGATCTCGCGCAGCAGGGCGAAGCCGCGTGTGCGCTCGTTGAAGGTGAGATGCCGCGTCCCGGGGGGCGGGCGGACCCGCCAGCGCAGCCGCGCGGCCAGATGATCGCGAAAGCCCGTGCCGACGCCGGGAAGCGCGTGGCGGGGGGCGATGCCGGCGCGCGCCAGCACCGCGGGATCGCCGATGCCGGAAAGCTCCAGCAGCTTCGGCGAACCGATGGTGCCGGCGCAGAGCACCGTCTCCGCCCGGGCGCGCAGCATCGTCGTCTCGCCTCCCCGCGTCAGCGCGACGCCAAGGCAGCGTTCCTTGTCGAACCACAGGCCGGTCGCCTCCGCATCGCAGAGGATCCGCAGATTCTCGCGGCCGGCGGCTTCGGCGAGATGCCCGTCGAGAACGCAGGACCGACGGCCGGAGCGGGCGGGGATCTGTGCCGGCGCGAAGCCCTCCAGATCGCCGGAATTGTAGTCGGGATTGAGCGCGAAGCCGGCCTCGACGGCGGCCTTGAGAAAGATCTCGGCAAGCGGCTCGCGGTGACGCGGAAGCTCGACGCGGATCGGTCCGCCGACGCCGCGCGCGGTCTCCTCCCCGCCCTGCCAGTCCTCCAGCGCGCGAAAGAAGGGCAGGACATCGTCCCACCCCCAGCCCTCGCAGCCGGCGCGCGCCCAGCCGTCGAAATCGTCGCGCTGGCCGCGCACGAAGATCATGCCGTTGATCGCCGTAGAGCCGCCGAGCAACCGGCCGCGCGGCACGGCGAGCTGCCGGCCCTCGAGGGTGCCATCCGGCTGCGTGCAAAACCGCCAGTCGTAGCGCGGGTTGCCGAGAAGCAGCGTCTCGCCGGCGGGAACGGACAGGAGCGGCGAGCGCCGCCGCCGCCCGGCCTCGATGACCACGACGCGCACCCGCGGATCGGCGCTCAGCCGGTCGGCGAGCACCAGTCCGGCCGCCCCGCCGCCGACAATCGCATAGTCGCACTCGCCGATCATCCACCCCTCCTCTCGCCCGGCCGACGGGCCGCGTCAGTGTCGCGTGGCGGCCTCGTCGGGCCCGTGCCGCGCGGCCAGCGTGGTGCGGTGCATCAGGCGCCGCCAGCGGGTCATGTCGTAGCCGGTCGCCCGGTGCATGGCGCTACGGTTGTCCCAGAGGATGATGTCGCCGGCCCGCCAGCGATGCCGGTAGGTGAAGCGCGGCTGCACCGAGAACTCCTGGACGAAGGTGACCAGCGGCGCGCTATCGCTCTCCTCCATGCCGACGATCCGCCAGGGCACGTTGCCGCCGGCATAGACCGCCTTGCGGCCGTTCTCGGGGTGGGTCAGCACCATCGGCTGCGGCATGTCGCGCCATTCAGCGCGTTCCGCCTCCGTCGGCGGCGGCCGGTCGGGATAGTTGTAGGGCCGTGACTGGACGCGGGAGATGACCACCTCGCGCCCCTCGATGCGCCGCTTCACCTGCTCCGGCAGGTCTTCCCAGGCGGCGAACATGTTGGCGAACCAGGTATCGCCGCCCTGCGGGGGAACCTCGAGGGCATGCAGCATCGAACCGGCCGGCGGCTCGGCCAGATAATGGCCGTCAGTGTGCCAGACCCGCCCGCTCACCGGCGAGCCGATCAGCCGGCCGTTCCTGGCGATGTTGGACAGGATGAGGATCTCGGGACGCTCGGCGGCGAACTCCTTGCGCGTGTAGCTCACCACCTCGCCGAAGCGCCGGGTGAAGTCCACATGCTGGTCAGGCGTCATCGACTGGCCGCGAAACAGCAGGATGGTGCTGTCGATCCAGGCTTGATAGATCCGGTCGAAGTCCCGTGTCGAAATCCCCTCGGTGACGTCGACGCCGCGAACCTCGGTTCCGATCCGTTCGGTAATGGGAACAAGCTCAATCATGAAACCCCCTCTTTTTTGTGGGAGAGGCGGCGGAAAAACCTAAAGACACTTAAAACGTGTATAATACCAAGATTGCAACGGAGATTTTTAAGAGTCAAGCAGACTCTACCCCTACGTCATTTAAACCCCGCTCAGGAGCGCGACCGCGCGGCGAAACCCCGACGCGGCCGCAGCCGAGCGCACCAAATCCTTCCGATTTCCGCCAATCCTCCGCGCTCCGGACTGTCCTCGCCGGCTTTCAGGGGCGCGGAACAGACGGGAACCCAATGCAACGCTCGGAGGCGAGCGTCGATTATGCAGGCAATTTGGCAAGACTATATGTCCGAAAATCCGCTTGATTTTGCTGGCGCCTTCGAAGAACAAGGAAATATTCCGGCGCCAGGAAGCGGCTCTTCTCACAGGATG
Source organism: Stappia sp. (assembly GCF_048268045.1). GTDB lineage: Bacteria > Pseudomonadota > Alphaproteobacteria > Rhizobiales > Stappiaceae > Stappia. The sequence goes on along the minus strand of NZ_JBLWWG010000003.1, from coordinate 50,340 downwards.
CAACCAACTTGCAGGGATTTCCCAGGCGATACGGCATGCCAAAGCCCCGCGCCCGACGCTCGCCCGCGCCGAGCGCGGTGGCCGAGATCGGTCACAACGGCGGCCCGCCGCTCGACGAGCCGCATGTGCCCGCCTGGGGGACGGGGCCGATCCGCACCTATGTGGCCTGGCGGGCGGCACGCAAGGCGGCGTTCCAGGCTCCCTCCCGCGACGTGGCGATGTTCCGGGTGAAGAAGGCGGCGCGGCTCGGCCTGACCTATGACGAGTACATGAGCGAATTGCTCGACACCGGCCGCCACCTGCAGGCCGAGGACGCGGACCGGATCGCGGAGATCATCGCCCGGCGCAAACCGCGCGGCTGAGGCCGCAGGACGCATCCCGCACAGCGTTGCGAACAGCCATTTCAGACGTCGAGATCGCGTTCCATCTCCACAAAGGTCGGTTCCAGGTGCCCCGGATGGGCATGAAAGGACACCTCGCGAAAGCCGGCGCGCGCGAACAGCCGGCGGTTGGAAACGAGCGGCAACCGCGTCTGCAGCACCAGCCGGCGCTGGCCGGCAGCGCGCGCCGCAGCTTCCGCGGCGGCCAGCAAGGCAAGCGCCAGCCCCTTTCGCCGATGCGCAGGACAAACGGCGAGGCGGGCAAGATGGAGCCCGCCCTCCACCGGGTGCCACAGGCAGGCGGCAAGCAGCGCGTCATCGGCGGAAGCTGTCGACGCGATCACCACGCCCGCGCCGCCGGCCGCCAGATGGGCCGCGACCCGCGCGCCGGTCTCGTGCAGGGCAGAGGGCGGTGGATCGACCCGCGCGGCGAGTTCGGCGAAGGCCGCACGCACCAGCGCCGCGACCGCCTCCGCGTCTCCGGCCTCGACCGCACGCAGAGCCAGCCCGGACGCACCGGTCTCCACCTCGCGGGGGTCGCTCATGTCGCTCGCCATTTCCATCGTCCGCCTGAAGTGCCATGGGGGAGGCGCATCGCCGGCCGGAGCCGCCTCTCACCGCAAAGAGATCCCGTAGTCCTTCACCCATTCGGAGAATTCGACAAGCTGAATCAGCATGTGCGGCAGGCTTGCGCCGCCGGGGAGCATGGTGCCGGACAGGCGCGCGGCATTTCCCCGGGAGATGTCCTCGACCAGGCCGGCGAGACGGGGGAGGTCGAACAGCTCCGCGACGGGCGAGCCGCCGTCAAGGGCAAGGGCGCGCGCCGCGCGCAGCAGGCCCGCGTCGTAGTCGGGATGCTGGACGTGCGGATAGGCGCTCTTGCGCCGGGTCAAGGTGTCGGGCGGCAGCAGGTCGGCCATGGCGCGCTTCAGCAACCCCTTGGTGCCGCCGTCCGCCTTCATGCTCCACGGCACGTTCCAGACGTACTGGACGAGATGATGGTCGAGGAAGGGCACCCGCAGCTCCAGCCCATGGGCCATGCTCATGCGGTCCTTGCGGTCGAGGATGACCGAGAGGGGGCCGGCCATGCCGAGGTAGAGCACCTCGCGCATGCGCGCCTCCGCCGCCGGCTCTCCCGCAAGCCGGGGCACATCCGCAAGCAGCGCCCGGCAGCGCTCGGCCTCCTGGGTGCGCGGCTCGCACAGGCGCGCCACGTCCGGGGCGAGATAGTCGGCAAGTCGCACCCCGTCACCGGCCCAGGGGAAGCCGTCGCGCGCCAGCAGCTCCGGCTTGAAGAAATGCGGGTAGCCGCCGAAGATCTCGTCCGCCGCCTCGCCCGAAAGACCGAGGCGGGCGGAGCCGCGCATGGCGGCGAAAAGCCGGTACATGGAGGCGTCGAACTGGCCCCAGGCCGGCAGATCGCGGGCGCGACGGGTGGCCGGCAGGACCGCGAGCAGATCCTCCGTCGAGGCGGTAAGCGTGGTGTGGCGCGTGGCGAGATGGCGCGCCGCCATCGCGGCGAAGGGCGCATCCACGTCCGGGCGCAACTCGCTCGCCTGGAAATGGCGCGTGTCGCCCTCGAAGGCCAGACACCAGGTCGACAGCGGATCTCCGCCGCCGCCATTGGCAACACGCCGCGCCGCCACCGCCAGCGCCGCGACAGAGGTGGAATCGAGCCCGCCCGAAAGCATCGCGGCCAGCTTCGCCTCTTCCGGCGCCTGGCGGGCGACGGCGCGGGCAAGAAGATCGCGGACCGTTTGCGTCGTGGTTCCGGCGTCGTCGGTGTGCGGGGCGCTTTCCAGCCGCCAGTAGCGGCGCTGTCCCAGCCCCTCGGGACACAGGCTGACAACGCTTGCCGGCGGCACCTCGTGCAGGTTCTTGAGCGGTGTCTCGCCAGCGGCGGCCATGCGCGGCTGCAGCACGATCGGCAGCATCGTCAGGTCGAGCCGCGCCTCGAACAGCGGATTGGCCATGATGCCCTTCGGCTCGGAGGCAAAAAGGCAGCCGGAGGCATAGGAATGGTAATAGAGCGGGCGCACGCCGAAGCGGTCGCGCACGAGATGCAGCGCGCGGGCGCGCCCGTCCCAAAGGGCAATGGCGAAGCTGCCGTCGAGGCGGGCGAAGGCCTCGATGCCAAGCGCCAGATAGGCGGCGAGAACGAGTTGCGTGTCGTCTCCGTCCGGCGCTGCCTCCCGCCCTGTTGGCGCAAGACCAGCCCCGGCACCCACGCCGACGAAGGCTTCGGCAAGCGCGTCGCGGTTGTCGAGTGCGCCGATCATGACGGCGGCAAGTTCCGACCCGCCGACGGCGAGATGGGCGGGGAGAAACCCGCCCGCCCCCGGTCCGCCGTGGCGCAGGCGGCGAAGGCCCAGCGCCGCGCGCGGCGTCACCCATGTGCCGCCGCCATCCGGCCCCCGGCTGGCCATGGTCGCGGTCATCGCCTCGACCACCGGCACGCGGGCGGTGAGATCCCGGTCGAAATCGACCCAACCGACGAATCCGCTCATGTCCGTGCCCCCAGGGTGCGGCGCGGCCGGCCGGCGGCAATGGACCCGCGTCCGCCCCGACACTGATACTATAGCGTGCTTTTTCTCCTTACAATTCGACTTGTGATTGCATTTTGTTTTACGGCCACCGGAGACGAAAAAGGCCGGCGCAAGCGCCGGCCTTTCGATATCGCGGGATCAATATCCGGCCCTAGAACATCATGCCGGGCAGCCAGAGCGAGATCGCCGGGATCGCCACCAGAATGGCAATGCGGACGACATCGGCGACCAGGAAGGGGCCGATGCCCTTGAAGATCGTCGCCTGGCGCACATCCGGGGCCGCGGCCTGGATGACGAAGAGGTTCATGCCCACCGGCGGCGTGATCAGGCCGATCTCGGCGACGGTGACGACGATGATGCCGAACCAGACGGGATTGAAGTCGAGGGCGGCGACCATCGGGAAGATGAACGGGATGGTGAGCAGCACCATCGACAGCGCGTCCATGACGCAGCCGAGCCCGATGTAGAACAGGATGACGAGAAACAGCACCGTGTAGGGAGCCAGCCCCGCGTCCTGGATCGTCCCGACCAGGAAGGAGGGAAGGTTCGAGGTCTCGATGAAATAGTTGAACAGGCCCGCGCCGATCAGGATCATGAAGATCATGCCGGAGGTCTGGGCGGTCTGGGTGATGCCGTCGATGAAGGTCGCGCGGCTGAGCCGGCCCGACAGCAACGCCATGGCGAAGGCGCCGAGCGCACCGACGGCGGCGGCTTCGGTTGGCGAGAACCAGCCGAGATACATGCCGCCGATGACCACCAGGAACAGCAGCAGCACGTTCCACACCCGCCCGAGCACGCGCAGTCGCTCGCGCCACGACTGACGCTCGCTCGCCGGCCCGAGCTCGGGCTTGCGGCGCACCTGCACCCAGATGGCGCCCATGTAGAGCAGCGTCGCGAGCAGTCCGGGCAGCAGCGCGGCGACGAAAAGCTGGCCGATGGAGGTTTCCGTCAGCAGGCCGTAGAGCACCAGGATCACCGACGGCGGGATGAGCACGCCAAGCGTGCCGCCGGCGGCGATGGAGGCGGTGGCGAGACGGTCGTCATAACCGTGGCGGCGCATCTGCGGCAGGGCGACCTGACACATGGTGGCGCTGGTTGCCAGCGAAGAGCCGCAGACCGCGCCGAAAAGGGCGCAGGCGCCGATGGTGGCCATGGCGAGGCCGCCGCGGAAATGGCCGGTGAAGGCGTTGACCGCGTCGTAGAGCGAGCGCGAGAGGCCCGCCTGTGCGGCGAAGACGCCCATCAGGATGAACAGCGGCACGACCGACAGGCTGTAGGGAAAGACCGCCTCGAAGGGGGCCGCGCCCAGCGTGAAGGCAACGCCCGACCAGCCGTTCAGATACCAGAAGCCGCCGATGCCGGTCAGCGCCATGGAGACGGCGACCGGCACGCGCAGCAGAATGAGGACGAGCGTCACGGCAAAGCCGAGAAGGCCCACGAGCGGTGCGGACATCAGCGTCTGGCTCCGGAGGAAAAGCGAAAGGCGAGCGCCGCCTCAAGGGCGACGAACAGGCAGGCGAGAACCGAAAGCCCGGCGCCGACGATGAGCGGCATCCAGTACCAGATCAAGGGAATGCCGATGTTCTGCGACTTGTCGCCGAACATCATCTGCAGCTTCGCCGCTTCCCAGCCGTAGTAGAGGATGAGCGCCATGACGACCGCCGAGGCAAGGGCGGTCAGGGCGCGCAGCAATTTCTGCACCGGGTCCGGGAAGGACTGGGTGACAATGTCGACGCTGACATGACCGTCGCTGAAGAAGGCATAGGGGATCGCCGTGAAGGCGGTCGCCATGATCAGCAGCTGGACAATGTCGACGGCACCGTGAATGCCGCTTTCGAACGCCCGCATGACGATGTCGACGACGGTGACGAGACCGGCGCCGAAGAGGCAGGCCATGCCGACAAGGGCGGTGACCCGGAAGACCAGCCCGGCGATGACGCCGAGCGGTCCGAGCGGAGAAACCGGCGCCGCTTTCGCGACGCCGGCCCGGTCATTATTTGGAGAATTGTGCGACATAGTCCTGGGCTGCCTTGTAGAGCGCCTGGGGATCTTCCACGCCCTCGCCCTTGAGCGTTTCCAGATAGGAAGCGATCATCGGGGCCAGAGCCTCGCGCCAGCGGGCGCGCTCCTCGTCGGAAAGAACGGTGATCTCGTTGCCCTTGGCCTTGGCGGCGGCGAGGCCCGGGGCATCCCAGGCATCCCACCAGTCGCCGAACCTGGCGACCAGACCATCGCCCGAGTACTGGTCGATGCAGCCGCGGACGTTCTCCGGCAGCGCGTCATACTTGGCCTGGTTCATCACGAAGAAGAAGGAGACCGTGTAGACGCCGGCGTCGAGGTGGTACTTCAGCACCTCGGAGAGCTTGAACGAGTTGACCGGATCCCACGGGAAGACGGTGCCGTCGATCACGCCTTTCTGCAGGCCCTCGTAGACCTGGCCGGGGGGCATGCCCTGGGGAATCGCGCCGAGCTGCTCGAGCATGGCGGAGACCGCCGGGCTCGGCGTGCGGATGCGCATGCCCTTCATGTCCTCCATGTCGGAGATCTTCTTCTCCGACGTGTGGATCAGGCCGCCATTGTGGGCGTGCAGCGCCAGGACCTTCAGGCCCTTGTACTCCGGCGCGAGATAGTCCGGGAACATCGCCCAAAGGGTCTGCGTGGCGACGCCCGCGTCATCGGTCAGGAACGGAATGTCGATGACCGAGGTGCGTGGGAAGCGGCCGCGCGGCAGGCCGGTCAGCCCGTGGGCGATGTCGACCACGCCGGCAAGCACCTGCTCCTGCTGCTTGGCGACATTGCCGAGCTGGGTGCCGCCCGGGAAGATCTGGATCTTGACCTGACCGTTGGTGCAGGCCTCGACGTCCTTGGCCCAGGGCTCGATGAAGTCGGTGTGGATGCCGTGGACGGGCGGCAGGAAGTGGCTGAGCTTCAGCGTGATTTCCTGTGCGGCGGCCGGCATGGCCGATGCGGCGGTCATCGCGGCGAGCGCGACACCGGCAAGTGCAGTCTTCATGTTCATTGAACGTCCTCTCCCTCATGGTCGCCACCACCGGAAAGCCCCCCGGTGGCGCGTCTCGCCGCCGGCTCACAGCGCCAGGCGGATCCTCCCTGTCGCACGCGAACAGCATGCCATCATACGTTTGCCATCCTCGCGTTCCGCGCGACTGAGCACCTTGTCACGATGATCGACCGGGCCGGAGACAACAGCGACCTCACAGGTTCCGCACAGACCTTCCTCGCAGTCGCTCGGGACGTCAATGCCGGCCTCGCGCAACGACTCAAGAAGGGTACGATCCGCCGGCACCGTGACGGCAAACCCCGAATCGGTCAACTCCACCTCGAACGCCTGCTCCCGGTTGGGATCGAGCGCCGCCGATCCGCCATGGAAATGCTCGACATGCAAGGTTCCGTCCGGCCATCCGGCGGACATGATTTCCAGCGCCGCCAGCAGCCTTTCGGGCCCGCAGGCATAGACCTGGACGCCGGAACCGGTTGCTGTGGAAAGTATCTCGCCAAGGTCCATGCGCGCGCCCTCGTCGGCCGCGTGCAGCCGCAGGGCCGCGCCATGATCGCCAAGCACGCGCTCGGCGAAGGCCATCGTCGCCCGCGACCGGCCGGCATAATGCAGCTCGTATTCCTTGCCGAGGCGCTTCAGCCGATCGGCCATGGCGAGGATCGGCGTGATGCCGATGCCGCCGGCGATCAACACGTAGCGCTCCGCCTCCTCGTCGAGGCGGAAGTGGTTCTTGGGCCCGCGCACGCGCACCGTATCGCCTTCGGCGAGATGCGCGTGGATATGGGCGGAGCCGCCGCGACCGGCCTGCTCGCGCAGCACCGCCACCTCGAAACGATCGCGGGCGGCCGGGTCGCCGCACAGCGAATAGGAACGGTCAAAGCCCTCGAACAGCAGATCGACATGCGCACCGGCGCTCCACTCGGGAAGCGGACGGCCCTGGGGATCGGCAAGCGTCAGGCCGACGACGTCCTCGGCGACCTGCGTGCGGGCGACGACGGTGAGCGTGCGGGCCAGATCCTTGACCTGCGGCGCGCCGATGGGGAAGTCGGCGCGCGGCACCAGCCTGGCGGGGTCCTCGCGCTCCGGGTTGAGCGCCGGATCCCAGGCGACGAGAAGATGCTCGGGACCGCGGAAGGAGGTGTTCGCCAGGAAGGTGAACTCCTGCTCCTTCAGCCGCATGTGCGGCAGCCGGCGGGTAAACTCCTCCAGGAAGATGCGCATCTCCATGCGGGCGAGGTTCTTGCCCATGCACTGGTGGCTGCCGTAGCCGAAGGTGAGGTGGTCGGCCGTGTTGTGGCGGTAGAGGTCGATCTCGTCCGGATTCTCGAAGTGGCGCGGATCGTGGTTGGCCGAGGCGGTGACGACCAGAAGGCGGGCGCCCTCGGGCACCTCGACGCCGCCGATTTCCGCCGGCGCGGTGGTGATGCGCCGCCAGGCGACGACCGAGCCGGAATGGCGCAGGCATTCCTCGACCGCATTGGGAATGAGGCCGGGATCGGCGCAGATCTCGTCCCACAACTCGCGGTTTTCCAGCAGCCTGCGGAACATGTTGGCCGAGGCATGGGCCGTGGTCTCATGGGCGGCGACGATGATCGCCATCATCATGGAGTGCAGATAGCTGTCGGTGACGACGTCCGGCAGATCCTTCTGGCGGCGGATCGCATAGGGCATCCAGCCATCACTGTCCGGATTCTGGCGCATGCGCTCGAGCACCTCGCCGGCGTATTGCCAGAAGCTGCCGACAGCCTCGGCGACGGCAACCTGCTCCTCGCGGGTCGGCCGGCCCCAGGTGTTGACCGTGTGGGCGACGGAGAAGTCGCGCAGGCGGTCCATGTCCTCCTTGGGCACGCCAAGGAAGTGCAGCGCCACGGTCAGCGGCAGCTCCCAGAGCATTTCCTCGACGAGATCCGCCTCGCCGCGGTCGACGAAACGGTCGATGTACTCGCGCGTCAGGCTGCGGACCATCGCCTCGTGATGGTGCAGCTCTTCCGGCTCGAAGGCCTTCATCAGCGCCCGGCGGCGCTCGGTGTGCTGGGGCTCGTCCTCGTTCACCAGCGTGCGGTTCATCGCGTAGTCATAACGCTTGAGCACGTCGAGCGCGTCCTGGGAGACCGGGGTGATCTTCTCCAGGGCGATGGCGGGCGAGAAGGTGATGTTGTCGCGGAAGACCGCCTTGATGTCGTCGTAGCGGCTGACCACCCAGTAGCCGAGCCCGGGGCTGTAGAACACCGGCAGCTCGTCGCGCGACCAGCGCAGCGCCTCGGCCGGATCGAGCTGGTACTCGGGACCGAAGGGATCGAACCCTTCCGCCCGGCTGGAAACGGGACAACCACTGGCCGCAGCGCCCGTGAACGGGCAGCCGCCAGCAGCACCGGACCGCGCCTGCGGTTCCGCCACATTGGACGTCATGAAGCCTCCCTCGTAGTCTGCCATTGCACGATTTGCAAATAACGCACAATATGTTCGTTATCTGAAACGATACCGGGCACCGGAATAGGTGTCAACACTGACAGGGGGCAGCGTCGGGCATGAGCCTGCAAACATTGTCGCGCGGACTGAGCGTGCTGGAACGGATCGCGGAAAGGGAAGACGGGCTGACGATTGCCGAGATCGCTCAGGCGCTCGGCGTGCACCGGGCCATCGCCTATCGGCTGGTGGCGACGCTGGAGGAGCATCTTCTGGTGGTGCGCGGCGACGGCGGGCGCATCTCGCTTGGCGGCGGCATCGTGGCGCTTGCCTCGCGCGTCGAGCCGCAACTGCGCGCCAGGGTCCGCCCGCTGTTGCAGGACCTGGCCGAGCGCGCCGGCGCGACGGCGTTCCTGTGTGTCGGTCACGGCAGCGAATGCGTGGCGATCCAGGTGGCCGAGCCCAAGGGCATGCTGCTCGGCGTATCCTACAGGGTCGGCAGCCGTCATCCGCTGGACCGGGGCGCGGCGGGCATCGCCATCGCCGCGCTGCGGCCGGAAGGGCCCGATGATGCGGAGGCGGTGCGACGGGCGCGCACCAACGGCTATGCCGTCACCCGGGGCGAGTTGCAGGCGGGCGCGGTCGGCGTCGCCGCCCCCATCGTCTATCCGGACCGCTCGGCCTTTCGCATCGAGGGTTGCGTCGGCGTGGTGGCGCTGCAGGACCTGGACATCGACGCGGCGGCGAAGGCGGCGCTCGATTGCGCCCGCCGCATCGCCGACCGGGAAGCCTGAGCGCGGCCGCGCCAGCAGGCCGGCCGGGGCGCGGCAGCGTCGCGCATGCAAAAAGCCGCGGCACGAAGGTCCGTGCCGCGGCTTTCTTTTTTCAGACAGTGTCGCGGGCCGGCAGGGCGCCGGCGCGACCTCAGACGGTGCGGCCGGGCTGGCGCGCGATGAGGTCGGCGAGCATCGCCTCCTCCTCGGCCGTCGGGTCGGTCAGCGGCGAGCGCACCGAACCGGCGGCGTAGCCCTGACGGCGGACGCCGGCCTTGATGAGCGAAACCGCATAACCCGGAGCGCGGTTGCGCAGGGCCATGAACGGGAAGAAGAAATTCTTCAGATGCGCCTCGCAGGCAGCGGTGTCGCCAGCGCGCAGGGACTTGTAGAAGTCCACCGCCATCGCCGGGATGAAGTTGAACACCGCCGACGAATAGGTGGTGAAGCCGGCCGCCAGATAGGCCTCGGCAAAGAGCTCCGCCGTCGGCATGCCGCCGAGATAGGTCAGCCGGTCGCCCATGGTGGCCGTGACCTGGCGCACAGAGCCCATCTCGCCGCTGCCGTCCTTGAAGCCGATCAGGTTCGGGCAATCCTCGCAGAGGCGGGCGACCGTGTCGGCCTTGTAGATGGCGTTGTCGCGGTTGTAGATCATCACGCCGATGGAAACGGCGTCGCACACGGCCCGGGCATGGGCGTAGAGGCCCTCCTGCGGTGCGTCGATCAGATAGTGCGGCAGCAGCAGCAGGCCGTCGGCGCCGGCGGCTTCCGCCTGCTTCGCGATCTCGACAGCCATCTCCGTGCCATAGCCGCAACCGGCGACGATCGGCAGCTTGCCCGAGGCTTCCTTGGCGGCGCGGACGATCCCGGGGATCTCCGAGGGGGCGAGCGAGAAGAACTCGCCCGTTCCTCCTGCCGCGAAAAGGCCCGCGGCCTCATAACCCGACAGCCACTCGATGTGCCGCCGGTAGCTCTCGCCGTTGAAACGCCCTTCGGCATCGAAGTGCGTGACCGGGAAGGAGAGAAGGCCAGACGCCAGCTTTTCCTTCAGTTCGATCGGGTCCATGGATGCGCTCCTCGTTAGCATTCATATGCTTCTGGAGCTTCTACCGGCTCTCAGATGAAAGTCAACTGTTGTATGATGTCTTATTTTATGATCGTATCCCGGACACAGAACATATCCCCTTTCCGGACCGCCCGACGGCAACGGCCGGCGTGCCCCGGAAGATGGCGGATCGCACCTGCCGCGCTGTCGGGCGCGGCGCCAGACAAAGGGATCGCCTCATGACCTATCAGCCCCATGGACACCATCTGATCGCAGGCGAGCGGGTGGACAGCGGCGCGCGCTTCGACAGTTCGCCCGTCACCGGCCCCGCCCACAGCTTCTGTCGCGGCGGTGCTGGCGAGGTGGACCGGGCCGCACGGGCGGCGGACGCCGCCTTTCCGGCGTTTTCGCGCACCACCCGCGATGAGCGCGCGGTGTTCCTGGAGCGGATCGCCGATGAAATCGAGGCGCGCGCCGAGGACCTGACCCGCCTCGCCGTCGCCGAAACCGGATTGCCGCAAGCCCGCATTCAGGGAGAGCGCGGCCGCACGACGGGCCAGCTCCGCCTCTTCGCCACGCATATCCGCAAGGGCGCGTATCTGGACCTGCGCGTCGACGAGGCCCTGCCCGACCGCCAGCCGCCACGCCCGGAGCTGCGCATGGTGCAGCGGCCGCTCGGTCCGGTCGCCGTCTTCGGCGCCTCCAACTTCCCGCTCGCCTTCTCCACCGCTGGCGGCGATACCGCCTCCGCGCTTGCCGCCGGTTGCCCCGTCGTGGTCAAGGGTCATCAGGCCCATCCGGCGACCGGCGAGATCGTCGCCGAGGCGATCGACGCCGCCCGCCGCGCCTGCGGCCTCGACGCCGGCGTCTTCAGCCTGGTGCAGAGCGACAGCCGCGAGGCTGGTACGGCGCTCGTCACCCATCCGCTGATCAGCGCCGTCGGCTTTACCGGCTCGCTTGCCGGCGGCCGGGCGCTGTTCGACCTTTGCGCCCGCCGCGCCGAGCCGATCCCCTTCTTCGGCGAACTTGGCTCCATCAATCCCGTCTTCGTGCTGGACGGCGCGCTGGCCACGCGCGGCACCGACATCGCCAGTGGCTGGGCCCAGTCGCTGGCCATGGGCGCCGGCCAGTTCTGCACCAACCCCGGGCTTCTGGTGATCGACGCCGCGGCCGCCGACAATTTCGTCGCCGCCGCGCTCGCCACACTCGCCGAGGTTCCGGCGCAGACCATGCTGACCGACGGGATCGCCACCGCCTTCCGCAACGGCGCGGACGAGCTTTCGGCGCTCGCCGGCGGTTCGCTCTGCGCGGCGCGCGAAAGCGGGGCGCGCGAGGCCGTGCCGGTGCTGCTGCGCACCGACGCGGCGCGCTTCCTCGCCGAGCCGAAGCTGGCGGAGGAAGTGTTCGGGCCGCTGGGCCTCGTCGTCACCGTCGCCTCCGACGCGGAGCGGCTCGAACTTGCCCGCGGACTCAAGGGCCAGCTCACGGCAACGCTGCAGATGGAAGCCGCCGACAACGCGACCGCCGCGGCACTGATGCCGGTGCTGGAGCGCAAGGCCGGCCGCGTCCTCGTCAACGGCTTCCCGACCGGCGTGGAAGTGTGCGATGCCATGGTCCACGGTGGCCCCTACCCCGCATCGACCAACTTCGGCGCCACCAGCGTCGGAACGCTGGCCATCCGCCGTTTCCTGCGGCCCGTCTGCTTCCAGAACGTGCCCGCGGAACTGCTTCCCGAAGATGCCGCGAACTGATCCGCACGCCAACTAATCAGACGTCATATCACTTGACTTTCAGCAAAGATATGTTGTCATACAACTGATACACTTTCTGGCGATACGCGGCGCAAGCCCGCGATCGCAGCCAACCGGAGACCCGACAAAGATGACGAAGGACGGCATGCAAATCAGGGTAGGGGCCGACATTGGCGGAACCTTCACCGATGTTGCCATGGAAGTCGGCGACACCATGCACTCGGCCAAGGTGCTGACCAACTACACGGCACCCGAGCAGGGCATCGTCGACGGTGTCAGACTGGTCGCCGAAAAGGCCGGCGTGGCGCTGTCGCAGATCGACACGATCATCCACGGCACGACGCTCGCCACCAACGCACTGATCGAGCGGCGCGGCGCACGCACCGCGCTGATCACGTCCAAGGGGTTCCGCGACGTGATCGAGATGCGGACCGAGAACCGGTTCGAGCAGTATGACCTCGACATCGTGCTGCCCGCGCCGCTGGTGCCGCGCGATGAGCGCTTCGTCCTCGACGCGCGCATCGACGCCTCCGGCAAGGTGCTGAAGGAGATCGACGCCAGCGAGCTCGACGCGCTGGTCGAGACGGTCCTTGCCGGCGGCTTCGAGAGCATCGCCATCGGGCTCATCCACTCCTATGCCAACGGCGACCACGAGCGGCAGGTGCGCGACGCGCTGCTGGCCCGCAAGCCCGACCTCTCGGTGTCGATCTCCTGCGAGGTCTCGCCGCAGATGCGCGAGTTCCAGCGCTTCAACACCGTCTGCGCCAACGCCTACGTCAAGCCGCTGATGGCCTCCTACCTGACCCGGCTGATCGACAGCCTGCGGGAAGCGGGCACCAACTGCCCGGTCTTCATGATCCATTCGGGCGGCGGCATCATCAGCGTCGAGAGCGCCATCGAGTTTCCGGTGCGCCTGCTTGAATCCGGCCCCGCCGGCGGCGCGATCTTCGCCGCCCACATCGCCAAGCGCCACGGCCTGTCGCGCGTGCTCTCCTACGACATGGGCGGCACCACGGCGAAGATCTGCCTCATCGACGACCAGATGCCGAAGACCGCCAAGACCTTCGAGGTGGCGCGCACCTATCGCTTCAAGAAGGGCAGCGGCATGCCGATCTCGATCCCGGTGATCGAGATGGTGGAGATCGGCGCGGGCGGCGGCTCCATCGCCTCCGTCGATTCCATGCGCCAGATCCGCGTCGGCCCGCACAGCGCCGGCTCCGAGCCCGGCCCGGCCTGCTACGGACGCGGCGGCGACCGGCCGACGGTCACCGACGCCGACCTCCTGCTTGGCAAGCTTTGCGCCGAGGGCTTCGCCGGCGGCACGATGACGCTGGACCAGCCCGCCGCAGAGGGCGCCGTGGCCCGCGACCTGTCCGGCCCGCTCGGCACGGATGTCGCCACCGCCGCCTTCGGCATCTGCGAGGTGGTCGACGAGAACATGAGCAACGCCGCGCGCATGCACGCGGTGGAGAACGGCATGGAGCTTGCCGACTACACGATGATCGCCTTCGGCGGCGCCGCGCCGCTGCACGCCGGGCGCCTGTGCGAGAAGCTTGGCATCGACGAACTGCTGGTGCCGCCGGGCGCCGGCGTCGGCTCGGCAATCGGCTTCCTGCGCGCGCCCTTCGGCTTTGAGTCCGTGCGCAGCTCCTACATCCGTCTCGGCGCCTTCGACGCCGGCCGGGTCAATGCCGTGCTCAAGGACCTGACCGAGGAAGCCACCTCCTTCGTGCGCTCCGGCGCGCCGGACGCGGTTCCCACCCTCGAGTGCACCGCCTACATGCGCTACGTCGGCCAGGGCTGGGAGGTGCCGGTCACCGTCGAAGTGCGCGATTACGCCGGCGATGACGTCGCCGCGTTCCGCAAGGGCTTCGAAACGGTCTACGAGCAGCTCTTCGGACGCCTGATCGACACGCTCGACATCGAGATCATCAGCTGGTCGCTGCGGGCAAGCTCCGAGGCCTATCCGGCGCCGCGGGTCGAGCGGGTCGACGCGAGCCGCAGGATCGAAACGGACGAACGCCGCCAGATGTTCGAGGCCAGGGCCGCGCGCTTCGTCGAGGCCTCCGTCGTCGCCCGCGACGCCATGGCGCTCGGCGACTGCATCGCCGGCCCCGCCATCATCACCGAGAACGAGACGACGACCATCATCACCGACGCCCAGGAGGCCGTCGTCCAGGCGGACGGCTGCCTGCTGGTCCGGTCGAAGGCATGATCGAGGAAGACACAATGACCGCATCCCCTCTCTCCGACGTCCACATGCAGGTCATGTGGAACCGCCTGATCTCCGTCGTCGAGGAACAGGCGATCACCCTCATCCGCACCGCCTTCAGCACCAGCGTGCGTGAATCGGGCGATCTCTCGGCCGGCGTCTTCAACCGCGGCGGCCTGATGATCGCCCAGGCGGTGACCGGAACGCCCGGCCACGTCAACGCCATGGCCGAGGCCGTCGGCCATTTCATCAAGGACATCGGCGAAGACAACATCTTCGAGGGCGACGTCTACATCACCAACGATCCATGGAAGGGCACGGGCCACCTGCTCGACATCACCATGGTGACGCCGTCCTTCCGCAAGGGCCGGCTCGTCGGCTTCTTCGCCTGCACCGCGCATGTGGTCGACGTGGGCGGACGCGGCTTCGGCCCCGACGCCAACGAGGTCTACGAGGAAGGTATCTTCATCCCGATCATGAAGTTCGTCGAGCGTGGCCAGGTGAACCGCGATCTCGTCAACATCCTGCGCAACAACGTGCGCGAGGCGGATCAGGTGGTCGGCGACATCTTCTCGCTCGCGGCCTGCAACGAGACCGGCCACCGCCGGCTCATGGACATGATGGGCGAATTCGACCTCGACGATCTCGAGGCGCTGGCCGACTTCGTCTTCGACCGCAGCTACACGGCGACGCTGGAGCGGATCGCGGCCCTGCCGAAGGGCTCCTACGACAACGTCATGCGCGTCGACGGCTACGGCAGTCCGGTCGATATCGCCGTGCGCATCGATGTCGCCGAGGACCATATCCTCGCCGATTTCGACGGAACCTCCGGCCCGAGCCCGCTCGGTATCAACGTGCCGATGATCTACTCCAAGGCCTATGCCTGCTACGGCCTGAAGTGCGCGCTGGCCCCGGACATCCCGAACAACCACGGCTCGCTGCAGCCGTTCCGCTTCGAGGCGCCGACGACCTGCATCCTCAATGCCCAGCGCCCCGCCCCCGTGGCCGTGCGCCACGTGCTCGGCCACTTCATTCCCGACGCGGTTCTTGGCGCGGTGCACAAGATGCTGCCGGGCAAGATCCCGGCGGAAGGCTCCGGCGCGCTGTGGAACCTGCATGTGAGTGCAAGGCCGCTGCAGGGCGACAAGGCGCCGGCCGACGGCGGCCGCCGTGCCGAGGTGCTGCTGTTCAACAGCGGCGGCGCCGGCGCGCGCGCCACGCTCGACGGGCTGAGCGCAACCGCATTCCCAAGTGGCGTGCACTCCATGTCGATCGAGGCGACCGAGCATGTCGGCCCGGTGATCTTCTGGCGCAAGGAGCTGCGCGAGGGCTCCGGCGGCGCCGGCCAGTACCGCGGCGGCCTCGGCCAGGTGGTCGAGATCGGCGCGGCGGAAGGCCACGAGTTCACCTTCAACGCCATGTTCGACCGTATCGACCATCCGGCGCGCGGACGCGCCGGCGGCGGCGACGGCCAGGCCGGCTCGGTGACGCTCGACGACGGCACCCGCCTTGCCTCCAAGGGGCGCCAGCACGTGCCGCATGACCGCCGGCTGGTGCTCTCGCTGCCCGGCGGCGGCGGCTACGGCCCGACGGAAAAGCGCGACCCGGAGGCTGCCGCGCGCGACGTCGCCTTCGGCTACGTGATCGAGAAATGAGCCGACCGCAAGCACAAGGGACAGATCCCATGACCTTCGAATCAGAACGCGCGCGGCGGATCAAGCTGTCGCCGGCGATGGCGGTGTCGGTGCGGGCCAAGGACATGCGCCGGCAGGGCCGCGACATCATCGACGTGAGCGTCGGCGAGCCGGACTTCGACACGCCCGCCCATGTCGTCGAGGCCGCCGTCGCGGCGATGCGCGCCGGCCAGACCCACTACACCGCCGCCGACGGCACCCCGGAACTGAAGGACGCCATCGCGGCGAAATTCGCCCGCGAGAACGGCCTGCATTTCTCGCGGGAGGAAATCTCCGCCGGCAATGGCGCCAAGCAGATCATCTTCAACGCGCTGATGGCCACGATCGAGCCGGGTGACGAGGTGCTCGTGCCCGCGCCCTACTGGGTCTCCTACACCGACATGGCGCTGCTCCTGGGTGCCGCGCCGAAGGTGGTCCGATGCCCGTTCGAGGAGGGCTTCAAGCTGACGCCGGGCCGGCTGGAGGCGGCGCTTTCGCCGCAGACCCGCTGGCTGCTGCTCAACTCGCCAAACAACCCGTCCGGTTCCGCCTACACGCAGGCCGAGCTGCAGGCGCTCGGCGAGGTGATCAAGCGTCATCCGCGCCTCATCGTGCTTTCCGACGAGATCTACGAGCACATCCGGCACGACGGCGCTGAGGCGCCCTCGTTCCTGACCGCCTGCCCAGACCTGCGCGCGCGCACGTTGATCGTCAACGGGGTGTCCAAGGCCTATGCGATGACCGGCTGGCGCATCGGCTATGCCGCGGGTCCCGCCGACCTGATCAAGGCCATGGCCAAGATCCAGTCGCAGTCGACCTCCAATCCCTGCTCGATCTCGCAGGCCGCGGCGGTTGCCGCCCTGACCGGCCCGCAGGATTTCATCGCCACCGCGGGCAAGGAATACAGCGCCCGCCGCAATGCCATGCTGGAAGGACTGAAGGCGGTTCCGGGAATTCGCGTGCGGCCCCCGGAAGGCGCGTTCTATGCGTTCATCGACTGCAGCGACCTCATCGGCCGGCGCACCTCGGACGGGACGGTGCTCACCGACGACGCGGCGATCGCGGAACATGTTCTCGAGGCGGCCGGCCTGGCCGTCGTCCCGGGGGCGGCCTTCGGGCTCTCGCCCTATATCCGCATGTCCTTCGCCATCTCGCAGGACATGGTGGAAACCGCCTGCGCCCGACTGGCCAAGGCGTTCTCGGACCTTGCCTGAGATGACGAGCCCCTACGAGAAGCTCGCGGCCCTCGGCCTTGAGCTCCCCGCGATCCGCAAGGCGGCCGGTGCCTATGTGCCGGCCCGCCGCGCGGGCGACCTGCTGTTTCTGTCCGGCCGGGGAGGCGCCAGCGCCGACGGTACGGTCGCCAGCGGTCGCGTCGGCGAGACCGTCACGACGCAGGAGGCCCGGGAGCACGCCCAGTCGGCCGGGCTCCAGCTCCTGGCCGCCGCCCACGCCGAGCTTGGCGATCTCGGGCAGATCCGCGCCGTGGTCAAGCTGCTCGGCATGGTCAACGCGGTGCCCGGCTACCGCGAGCATCCCAAGGTCATCGACGGATGCTCGGACCTCTTCATCGCCGTTCTCGGCGATGCCGGGCGGCACGCGCGCAGTGCCATCGGCGTCGGCTCGCTGCCCCACGACATGAGCGTCGAGGTCGAGGCTATACTGCTGGTCGATCCACGGAATTGACGCGGCGCAATGGCCGCAACCGCTGGTCTGCGGGCGTGGTCTGTTATATGATGGCTCACTTGTGACAACGCGCCAAGAAGGACCGAAAATGCTCGGCAGACGGGAGAGCCTTTCCTCTCAGCTCAAGAAGCAGCTGATGCTGAAGATCGAGGACAAGGTCTATCTCCCGGGCGAAAAGATCCCGACCGAGACGGACCTGTGTCGCGAATACGGCGTCAGCCGCACCGTCGTGCGCGAGGCCATCGCCTCGCTGCGCGCCGACGGGTTGCTGACCTCGCGCCAGGGCATCGGCGTCTTCGTCAATGACGCGCCGCGCCTGCTGCCCTTCGAAATCTCGCCGGTTCCTGAATCCGCCGTGCAGGAGATCCTGCACATCCTGGAGCTGCGCCTCGGCGTCGAGCTCGAGGCGGCGGCCCTCGCCGCCGAACGCCGCAGCGCCAAGCAGCTCAAGGACATCCGCCTCGCACTGTCCAGGATCGAGGCGGAGCCCGTCGATGGCGAGGACGCCGGCGGGCGGCTCGATTTCGACTTCCACATCGCCATCGCCCGGGCAACCGGCAACGCCTATTTCGAGCGCTTTCTCGATTTCCTCGGTCCGCAGATCATCCCGCGCCTGCGCATCCGCGCCGGCGCCCTGCGCCCCGAGGCGACCGGGTATCGCGAGAAGCTCCATGAGGAGCATCTCGCCATTCTCGACGCGATCGAGAAACGGGACCCGGAAGCGGCGCGCGACGCGATGCGTGTCCATCTCGGCGACAGCATGAACCGCTACCGTCAGGCCGTGGCCTGACAGCGCTTGCCTGACCCCGCAGACGCTGGCCGTCCAGCGTCTGTTCTCGCCTGAAATCCCGACAAGCCCCCCTCGGGCGGAAGATCCCGACAAGCCGGTCCATCGGTCGCTGGCCTTCTTGCGCCGGCCTCCGCGCGCCCCGCCGAAAGGGCGGTGCGGCGCGATATTTTTTTGACACATATGACAACATATGACAGTCTACACACACAAGTAGAGAGGCAAGTCCAATTGCCCGTTCCGACCTTCCGAAAACAGCTGGGTACCGCCCCGACAGACGGAGAATGAAATGTCTCTCAAGCGCCTTTTCCGCGTGATGGCCCTGGCCTCCGCGACGCTCGCCACAGCCTCGTCCGCCATGGCCGCCACACAGTGGACGATGGCTTCCGGCTACCCGGAAAGCAGCTTCTTCACGCAGAACATCCGCAAGTTCATCGAGGCCGTCGAGGAGCGCACCAAGGGTGAGCTGAAGATCGACCTGCGTTCGAACGACAGCCTGATCAAGCTCGACAACATCAAGCGCGCCGTGCAGTCCGGCCAGGTCGAGATCGGCGAGATCCGCATGGGCGTCTACGGCAACGAGCAGGAGATGTTCAACCTCGACAACATCCCCGGCGTGGTGCCGACCTTCGACAAGTCCTGGAAGCTGATGGAGGCGCAAAAGCCGTTCTACGACAAGTGGTTCGGTCGCTACGGCATGCAGGTCCTCACCTATGTGGCCTGGCCGGGACAGGGCTTCTACACCAAGGAGCCGATCAAGTCGCTTGACGACATCAAGGACGTGCGTCTGCGCATCTACTCGCAGCAGACCCAGGTCATGGGCAAGGAACTCGGCGCGATCGCCATCATCCTGCCCTTCGCCGAAGTGCCGCAGGCGTTTGCCACCGGCATGATCGACGCGCTGTGGACCAGTGCCCAGTCGGGCACCGACGTGCAGGTCTGGGACTATCTCAACGTCTTCACCTACACCGGCACGATGCACAACAAGAACGCCATCATCGTCAACCAGCGCGCCCTGCGCTCCCTGCCCGACGACGTGCGCGCCATCGTGGTTGAGGAAGGCGAGAAGGCAACCGCGCGCGGCTGGGAAATGGCCAAGGCTGCCAGCGCCGAGCGCGAGCAGGTGCTCAAGGACCACGGCATGACCATCAACCAGGCGCCGCAGGACGTCCTCGACCGGATCGACGTGATCGGCAAGCAGATGGTCGCCGACTGGATGACCCGGGCCAGCGATGAGGAAAAGGCCGTCTACGAAGCCTATCAGGCGTCGCTGAAGTAAGCCGAAACCACCGAACCCGGAGGAACCGACCATGATCCGACGCACGTTGGACGGTCTTTATTCGGCAGCCGGCTATGCCGCCGCCCTGTTCCTGGTCGGCATCGGCGTCACGATCATCGTTCAGGTCGTCGCCCGGTGGATGTCGGTCACGGTCGATTCCACGGAGGCGGCCGGGCTATGCCTGGCCGCCTCCACCTTTTTCGGCCTGGCCCACACGTTCCGAAAGGGCAGCCACGTCCGCATCACCCTGCTGGTCCGGCTGCTTCCCAGGGGCCCGAAGCGGATCTTCGAGATCCTCAACTGCCTGATCGCCGGTGCGACGATCAGCTTCCTGGCCTGGCACGTCATCGCGCTGACGATGCAGTCCTACGAATACCACGACGTCAGCCCCGGCCTGCTCGCCATGCCCTTCTGGATCCCCCAGCTGGGCGTCTCGATCGGCGTCACGCTCTTCGCCGTCGCCATCCTCGACGACCTCGTCACGATCCTCCTCGGCCGCGTCCCCAGCTACGCCGTCGACGAGCATCCCGAAGACACCCACGCGGACTGAGGACGCACCATGGACATGACATTCATTTCCGCGATCGTCCTGATCGTCCTGATCTTCGGATTTCTCGCCGTCGGCGTCTGGGTCTCCGTCACGCTGCTCGCCGTCGGCATGCTGATGATGGGCATCTTCACCTCGGCGCCAATGGGCTCGCTGATCGCCTCGACGCTCTGGGACAACAGTTGGGGCTGGGCGCTGACATCGCTTCCCCTGTTCGTCTGGATGGGCGAGATCCTGTTCCGCTCGAACCTGTCCTCGGACATGTTCCGAGGGCTGTCGCCGCTGGTCGGACGGCTGCCGGGAGGCCTGCTCCACGTCAACATCCTGGGATGCGGCGTGCTGGCGGCGATCACCGGCTCCTCGGCCGTCACCTGCGCCACCATCGGCCGGATGACGGTGCCGGAACTCGGCAAGCGCGACTATCCGATCAAGATGACGGTCGGTACGCTCGCCGGCTCGGGAACGCTCGGCCTGCTGATCCCGCCGTCGATCATCATGATCGTCTACGGCGTGACGGCGGAGCAATCCATCGGGCGGCTGTTCATCGCCGGCGTCGTGCCGGGCCTGCTGCTGATCACCCTGTTCATGGGCTACACGGCAATCTGGAGCCTGATCAACAAGGACGCCATGCCGACCCGCGAGGGCAGGATTTCCTGGCGGGAACGGATGATGGCGATCCGCAGCCTCGGCCCGACCGTCAGCCTGATCGCGCTGGTCATCGGCTCGATCTACGGCGGCTACGCCACCCCGACCGAGGCCGCCGTCGTCGGCGTGCTCGGAGCGCTCGGCCTGTCGGCGATGAGCCGCTCGCTGACCCGCGAGAGCTTCATGGACGGGGTCATGGCCGCGGTCAGAACCTCCTGCATGATCTCCTTCATCATCGGCTGCGCGGCGTGCCTGTCGATCGCCGTCGCCTTCGTCGACCTGCCGCGCGAACTGGCTCAATGGGTAAACAGCCTGAACCTGTCGCCCTATGCGCTGCTTGCCGTTCTGGCGGTGCTGATCCTGGTGCTCGGGTGCTTCCTGGAAGGCATCTCGATCATCGTGCTCACCTCCTCGGTGATGCTGCCGATGGTGCAGGGCGCGGGCATCGATCTCGTCTGGTTCGGCATCTTCATCACGATCCTGATCGAGGCGGCGCAGATCACACCGCCGGTCGGCTTCAACCTGTTCGTGATGCAGAGCGTGACGGGGGAGAACATCCTGACGATCGCCAAGGCGACCTTCCCGTTCTTCCTCCTGCTGATGGCCCTGCTCGTGGTGATCGCGGCCTTCCCGGACATCGTGCTCTGGCTGCCGGAGCTGATGCGCTGACAGCCTTTTCCGCCGGCGGCTGCCCCCCGTCGCCGGCGTCGCTGCCCCGCCTCTTCCCGTGATCGGAAGACGGAGCAGGCACCTGGACGCCGCCTCCTTCCATCGGAAGACAGGCGGCGTCTTTTTTTATTACTGCAGGGAGAAGAAACGCCGTGATCGGCAGAGGCTCAGTGACCGCCGCCGCCACCGCCCATGGCCTTCGGCCGCTCGACGAAGAACAGCGCGAAAAGCAGCGCGAAGAACAGCCAGGTGAGCAGGTAGAACACATCCGCGAAGGACATGACGAAGGCCTCGCGGGTGACGATGCCGGACAGTGCCTTGAGCCCCGCCTTGTCAGCGAGATCGCCGAGCGAACTGTAGGCGCCGGTCATCATGTTCAGCGTCTCGTTGACAACCGGCCGCGACCAGTTGAGGCTTTCTGAAAGCCGCGCATAGTGGAAATCCTGGCGGTTGGTCAGCACCGTGCCGATGACCGCAAGCCCCACGGCGCCGCCAAGATTCCGGGTCAGGTTGAACAGGCCGGAGGCGTTCTTGATCATCGACGGCGGCAGCATGCCAAGGGCGATGTTGTTGATCGGCACCATGCAGATCATCAGCGAGCAGCCGCGCAGGATCTGCGGCACGAACAGCTCCCAGAAATCCCAGTCGTGGGTGAGGCCGGTCACCATCCAGGTGCCGATGCCGAAGCCGGCGAAGCCGATGCCCATCATCACCCGCGGATCGAGAAGGCTCATCAGCCGCCCGGCAATCGGCGCGGTCAGGAACATCGCCGCGCCGGAGACGAACATGGTCTCGCCGATCTGCAGCGAATTGTAGCCGCGCACCGAGCTCAGATAGACCGGGTAGAGATAGGTCAGCCCGTAGAGGCCGATGCCCATGGTGAAGCTGAAGATGCAGCCCATGGTGAAATTCTTGTCGGAAAACGCCCTGAGATCGACCACCGGTTCTCGCGCGGTGAAGGCCCGCCAGAAGAAGATCATGGCCGCCGTCGCCGAAACCACGGTGAAGAGCAGGATCTCCTCGCTCTGGAACCAGTCGTCGCCGGCGCCCTCCTCGAGCACGAATTCGAGCGAGCCGAGGAAGATCGCCATGGAGGCGAATCCCACCCAGTCAAAATGGTCGATCAGCGACCAATCCGGCTCGTCGAAGTCGATCAGCGTCACCGCCGCGATGGTGACGAGAATGCCCGGCACGACGTTGATCAGGAACAGCCAGTGCCAGGAGCCGAACTCGGTCAGATAGCCGCCGAGCGTCGGGCCGATGGTGGGCGCGAGCGTCGCCACGAGGCCGATCATCGGCGAGACGACGGAAAATTTCTCGCGCGGGAAGATGATGTAGGCGGAGGCGAAGACCGTCGGGATCATGCCACCGCCGATGAAGCCCTGGAGCGCACGCCAGACGATCATCTCGTTGATGGTCGTGGCGGTGGCGCACATCATGCTCATCAAGGTGAAGCCGGCGGCGGAGATGGCGAACATCCAGCGCGTCGACAGCATCCGCGACAGGTAGCCCGACAGCGGGATCATGATCACCTCGGCGATCAGATAGGCCGTCTGCACCCAGGCGATGTCATCGCGCGAGGCGCCAAGGCCGGCCTGGATCTCGGGCAGCGAGGCGGAGACGATCTGGATGTCCAGGATCGCCATGAACATGCCGAACACCATGCACAGGAAGGTGAACAGCTTGCGCCCGTCGAAGCTCGGCTCCGCCACCGCGCCTCCAGCGACCTTGCTCGACATCGTCCGCCCCCTTAGCGCCTGTCGGCGATGCTGGAGCCGTCGGCCCCGGCCAGGCGCCCGCCGGTGCGGGTGTCGACCTCGACGATGACCGACATGCCCGCCCGCAGCGGATGGTCCGCGGCGTCATGCGCGTCGACCAGAATCTTCACCGGCACGCGCTGGACGACCTTGGTGAAGTTGCCGGTGGCGTTTTCCGGCGGCAACAGGCTGAAGACGGACCCGGTCGCCGGCGAAATGCTCTCGACCTTGCCGCGCATCACGACGTCCGGATAGGCATCGACGGTGAAGGTCACGTCGCCGCCCTCGGCGATGCCCCCGAGCTGAGTTTCCTTGAAGTTGGCCTCGACATGGGCCGACTTGAGGGGAACGATGGCGGCCAGCCGGCTGCCGGCCTGAAGAAAGCTGCCGACCTGGGCGGCGCGGTTGCCGAAGATACCGTCGACGGGGGCGCGCACGACCGTGAAGCCGAGATCGCGCTCGGCCTTCTCAAGTGCGGTCTCGGCCGATTTCACTGAGGTTTCCGCCTCGTTCTTCTGGCTTTCCAGAACCGCGACATTGGCCTTGGCGAGTTCGACGGCGGCTCGAGCCTTCTCCACATTGGCGTCGGCCGCCTTGCGGTCGGTGCGGGCGGTATCGAGAGTCGCCTGGCTGACGACGTTGTTCTTCGTCAGCTTCTCGCGGCGCTGGAAGATGAGTTCGGCATCCTCGCGTGTCGCCTGGGCGACCAGAACACCTGCCTCGGCCTCGCGCACGGAGGCCTGGCTGGCGATGACCTGCTCGGAGATCCGCGCAACGGCGGCCTTCGCCGAGGCGAGACTGTCGCGGGCGGCCTCGACCGCGAGCCTATAGTCGCCGTCGTCGATGCGCAGAAGCACGTCGCCCGCCTTCACCGGCGCGTTGTCCACCGCCTTGATGCTGGCGACATAGCCTGACACCTTGGACAGGACCACGGTGATGTCGGTGTCGACATAGGCGTCGTCCGTCGTTTCCATGAACCGGCCGTGGGTCCACCAGGCGTGCCCCTCATAGGTGCCGGCGGCAAGGCCGATAAGCGCAAGCACCAGAAAGATGCGCTTGGCCTTGCCGCCGCTCTTCTTCGGCTTTTGCGGGGAAGCCTCCGAAGACGAGATGGACGAGGACGCCGTTGCCGGAACACCGCCCGAGCCACCCTGGTCGCCGTTTGCGGCGCTCACGGCGCCGCCCGCCGGCGCGGAGCCGGTCCGAGTATCATCTGCACTCACGATAAAGACACCTTGCTTGCGCATTGATCGGCCTTCGCGCGCCTTGCGGAAAAGCCGGGGCGAAGGCTTCAGCCATTCGCAAATATCTCTCTTGACTGAACGGTTCGGTCAGTCGCTTATATAGAGCGAGCCGGCGCCCTTTTGCAAGAGCGCTTGCGTGTGTGCAGTGCGAAATGATTGCCGCCCTCCGGCAACAGGGTTAAGCAAAGGCGCGGTTTGGCCGTCGCTGCCCTGCGCTGCATCGCAACAATATCGGGCAGATGGCGCGGACGGCGCCTCTTGCCCGGCGACTATCACAAACGCGGAAAACGCGATGGCCGGAATGGGCCGAACGGGATATCTGTCGGAGAGCTTTCGAGGATCCCGCGAGGTGGCAAGGGGGACCGGTCAGGCTGAGGCGACAGGAATGACGAAGACAGCAATCCAGCCCGGAGCCCGGGGAACGGACAGCGATAACGACACGCAGGACCAGCCCGACACGACAAAGCGTCGGCAGATCCTGGCTGGCGCGCGTTCCGCATTCCGCGCGCATGGCTACGACGGCGCCTCGATGGAAATGGTGGCGCGCACCGCGGGCGTTTCCAAGGGCACGCTCTACGTCTACTTCGAGAACAAGGCAGCGCTGTTTCGCGCGCTTATCCTGGAAGAGCGGCTCGACCAGGCCGAGACCTTCCTGCAGTGCGACGACATGTCGGGCGACATCCGCGACCAGCTCGTCAACGTGGCCCAGCGCTTTCTGGCCAAGATGATGCGCCCGGAACGGCTGTCGACGCTGCGCATGGTGATCGGGGCAACCGAACAGTTCCCCGAGTTCGGCAAACTGCTCTATGAGGCCGGGCCGATGAAGGGGATCGGGCGCCTGGCCAAGGTGCTCGACCGGCGCGTGGCCAGCGGTGACCTCACCTGCCCGGATACCGAGCTTGCCGCCAGCCATTTCATCGACTTGTGCGGCTCGAGCCTGCTGAAGCGGGCAATGTTCGTGCCCGGCACCGAATTCACCCAGGCGGAGATCGACCGGGTCGTCTCCTCCGCCGTCAGCGTGTTTCTCGCCGCCTACGGCAAGAAAGCCTGAGGCAAGGGGTTTCGGACACGCCCGCCGCGACGCGGGCGTGTCCCTGCGCCATCCGCCTCAGACGCGGAAGACCTCGGCGTGGCTTGCCACGAAGGTCTCGCCCTGCGGCGTCACCCAACCACGGAACATGCCGTCGGTGTTGTAGGGAGCGGCGATGGACCCGTCCGCGCCGACCGCGACGAGACCGGCACCGACCTTCACCTCGGCCAGATCGCCCCGGATCACCTTGTCTGCCGCCGCTTCCAGGCTTTCGCCCAGATAGGCGACACGGCTCGCAACTTCGTGGCCGACCGCATGCAGGATGAAATACTCCCCCTTGCCGGTGCCTGAAACGGCGCAGACGCCGTCGCGCGCGTAGGTTCCGGCCCCGGCGATGGGGCTGTCGCCGATGCGCCCCGCCGGCTTGTCGTTGTAGCCGCCGGTCGAGGTCGCGGCGGCGAGATGGCCGCGGCCATCGAGCGCAACCGCGCCGACGGTGCCGTGCTTTTCCGCCTCGCTCGCCTTCGCCGCCGTTCCCGCAGCCCGATGGGCCTTCATGGCGGCCAGAGCCTGAACCCGGCGCGGGGTGGTGAAATAGTCGGGCTCGACCATGGCAAGACCGGCGGAACGGGCGAAATCATCCGCCGCCGGGCCGCCAAGCAGCACCGCATCGCCAGCTTCCATCACCTTGCGCGCCGCCTTTACCGGATTGCGGATGCGGGTGGCCAGCGTCACGCCGCCGGCGGAAAGGCTCGCGCCGTCCATGATCGAGGCGTCGAGTTCATGAGCGCCGGCGGTGTTCAGCGCAGCGCCGTAACCGGCGTTGAAATGGGGGCTGTCCTCCATGACCACGACCGCCGCCTCGACAGCGTCGAGCGCCGGGCCACCTGCCCTGAGGACAGCCCAGCCCGCAGCGAGCGCGCGGGCCAGGTCGGCGCGCGCGGCGACCCATTCCTCCTCGCTCAGGTCGAGCTTCGCCATGACACCGCAACCGCCGTGAATTGCCAGCGCGACAGGACCCATATCCGAAATCTCCAATGCTCCCGCCACCTGCGGCGGAATGTCCAAAAAAAGGCCGGGTCCCGACGGACCCGGCCCGATCTGTCAGCCAGCCCGCGCGATCACTTGGCCGGGCGGATGTTCATCGCCAGCGTGTCCTCGTCGGAGCGCGGGGTGATGGTCAGCCCGTTCTTCATGCCCCAGGCGGTGACGATCGAGGCGATCGGCAGGTTCGGCCGGTCGCTCGCCACCAGCGCGTTGGCATCCTGGAGCGCCTTCTTGCGCTTGGCCACGTCCATCTCGGAGGCCGCCGTCTCGATCAGCTTGTCCATCTCGGGATTGGAGTAGCCGCGCACGTTGAACGCGCCGAGCTTCTTTTCCGGCTCATTGGTGTGGACCAGCGAAGAGAGCGTGTAGTTGGCCTCGCCCGTCAGCGTGCCCCAACCCGACATGGTCAGCGAGAAGTCGCCGCGCGTGTTGGCAGGGAAGAAGACGGCGCCCGGGAGAGCGTTCGCCTCCGCCTCGATGCCGATGGCGGCCAGCATCTGCGCGATGGTCGTGCCGACGTCCTTGTCGCCCGGCAGGCGGTCGTTGGTGAAGGAGAACACCACCTTGAAGCCGTCCGGATAGCCGGCATCGGCCAGCAGCGCCTTCGCCTTCGCCACATCCGGCGTCGGAACGGCAATCTCGGGATTGTAGCCGAAGATGTTCGGCGTCACGAGCTGCGACTGGGCGGTACCCATGCCTTCCATGGCGATCTCGGTGATCGTCTCGCGGTCGATGGCGAGATCGAAGGCCTCACGCACGCGCGGATCGCGGAAGGGATTTGCGGCGAGCGCCGAACCGTCCTTCGCCGTGACCTGCGGTGTGTTCTCGCGGAAGTCGAAGGAGACGTTGAAGAGATAGACGCTGTTCTCGCGCACCAGATTGACGCTCGAATCCCGCTCCAGCGTCGCAATGTCGGAGGCGGGAACGCGGGCGATCAGGTCGACCTGGCCGGCCTTGAGCTGGGCGACGCGGGCGGCATCGTTGGGGATCTCCTTGCGCACCACCTTGTCCCAGGGCTCCTTGCCGCCCCAGTAGCCATCGAAGCTCTCGAGCACCAGCTCTTCCTTCGGCGTCCACGACACGAACTTGTAGGGCCCGGTGCCAATCGCGGCCTTGCCGGAGTTGAAGCCCTCGGAAGCCACGTCGGCGCTCGCGGAATAGTCGGCGGCAGCGGTGTGGGAGACAACGAACAGGCGGATGAAATCGTTCGGCAGCGTCGGCGCCGGACCGTCGGTCTTCACCCGGATGGTCAGCGGATCGACGATCTCCACCGACTTGACGCGCCGCACGTAGATCGTCGTCGGGTTCGGGCCGGTGACATTGGGGATGCGCTCGATGGAGAACTTGACGTCCTCGGCGGTGAAGTCGGAGCCGTCGTGGAACTTCACGCCCTCGCGCAGCTTGAACTCCCAGGTGCTGTCGTCGATCGGCGTCCAGCTGGTGGCGAGACCCGGCTCGAGCTCCAGGTTGTTGCCCGACTTCACCAGCGAATCGTAGATATGCTTGATCGCCTCGGCATGGGTTCCGGCAGCGGTGAAATGCGGGTCGACCGAAAGCGGGCCGGCGCGCACGCCGATGGTGAGATCGGCCGCAAGAGCCGCGCCCGAAACGCCGCCCAGCAGCACCGCCGCCACGGCGGCCGTCCGCAATGTCTTGAGAATGCTCATTCCTCGTTCTCCTCTGGGGCTATCATCTGTGGCCAGTTGTGGGAATCCACGACGACCTTCGCCAGAAGCTCGGAAAGCATCAGCGTCTCTGCCGGGGTGAGCCCGCAGAGCATCGCCTTCTCGCGCTCGACCATGAACTGCATGGTTTCGTCGACGATGCGCTTGCCCTCGTCCGTGATGAACAGGACGAAGCTTCTGAGGTCGGCCGGGTCCACCTCACGGCGGACGATCTTCTTGTCGATGAGCTTCTGGATGGCCCGGCTGATCGTGTTCTTGGGAAATCCGGAAGAGCTGCAGATGGCGCTCGCCGTCAGCCCGTCGGCCAGGCCGAGGGAATAGAGCACCACGAATTCCGGCCGCGGCAGACCGAATTCCTTCTCGATCCGGCGGTAGACCGGAACGTTGAACTGCAACGCCACGAAGTTGATGCGGAAGGACAGCCAGCACGGGTTTTCCCAGAGCTTCACCGCGACGAGATCGTCGACGCGCTCCGGGCTCGCGGAGGCCTTGCCGCCCTGTCGCAACTGGTTGTCAAAGGATGGGTTTTCCGTTTCCAAGTCGCCAACCTCTTCCGCAAGTCATCCGGTTTTTGTTCCGTATGGAACTTGACGCTGGCAAAATTGGCTGTCAATTTCTTTTTTTAGTTCCGTATGGAACTGTGCATTTGGCAAGCGCATCTCTTGCCGATGCCTATTTCTTGTGCTTTTTCAGTTCTTTCGAGCGGACGGAAGCGCAGGCGAAAGAAGGATGCGAACGCATGGAGAGGCAATGAAGATCGCGGACATGAACTGGATGCAGGCGGAAGAGCGGGCGCAAGCGGACGACCGCTGCGTGCTGCCGATCGGCAGCGTCGAGCAGCACGCCTATCTCAGCCTGGCGACCGACATGATCCTGGCGGAGAAGGTCTCCCTCGACGCGGCCGAGCCGCTCGGCGTGCCGGTCTTCCCGGTCGTGCCCTACGGACTCGCCTCGTCCTTCGCCGCCTTTCCCGGGACGGTCAGCCTGTCGCTGGCGACCTACGCCGGCGTGATCCGCGACATTCTCGACAGTCTCCACCGCTCCGGCTTCCGCAAGATCCTGATCGTCAACGGCCATGGCGGCAACACGCCGGTCGCCGCGGCCGTCTCCGAATGGCTCAATGGCCACGCCGACGCCCGGGTGAAGTTCCACGACTGGTGGCGGGCGCCGCAGACCATGGCCAAGGTGCGCGCCACCGACCCGGCCGCCTCGCACGCCTCCTGGATGGAAAACTTCCCCTGGACGCGCACCGGCGACCCGCGCCAGCCGGAGACGGCCAAGCCCGAGATCGACTATGCGCATCTCGCCCGCGTCGGCGCCGCCGCCAAGCGCGAGCTGCTTGGCGACGGCAACTACCACGGCCTGTACCAGCGGCCCGACGCGGACATGCTGGCGATCTGGGAGGTCGCCGTCGCCGAGACGCGGTCGTTGCTGGAAGCCGACTGGACCTGACGCCCCCGCGCCGCGGATGACGCGGCGCGCGCCTCCGCCGACAAGGGAACGAGGATCCGATGCTAGCATTCCTCCTGCAACGCCTGTGGCAGGCGATCATCGTCGTGGTGGCGATGTCGGCGCTGGTTTTCAGCGGCGTCTATGCGGTGGGAAATCCCATCGACGTGCTGATCGCGCCGGACGTCACCCAGGACATCCGCGCCCAGGTGATCGCCCAGTACGGCCTCGACCTGCCGCTCTGGAAACAATATTTCGCCTTCATGGGCCGGCTGCTCGAAGGCGATTTCGGACGCTCCTTCGTCTA
This sequence comes from Stappia sp., assembly GCF_048268045.1. Lineage (GTDB taxonomy): Bacteria > Pseudomonadota > Alphaproteobacteria > Rhizobiales > Stappiaceae > Stappia. The sequence goes on along the minus strand of NZ_JBLWWG010000003.1, from coordinate 20,406 downwards.
CAACATGCCGGTCAGCGAGCTGATCATGTCGCGCCTGCCGGCGACCCTGGAACTGACGCTGACGGCCGTGCTCTTCGCCAGCCTCGTCGGCATTCCGCTCGGCATGTACGCCGGCTACCGGCCCAACAGCCTGGTCGCGCGCACGATCATGGCCGCCTCGATCCTCGGCTTCTCGGTTCCCACCTTCTGGTTCGGCCTGATGCTGATCATGGTCTTCGCCGTGCAGCTCGGCTGGATGCCGGCGGGCGGGCGCGGTGAGACGGTCAACCTGCTTGGCATGGAATTCAGCTTCCTGACCCTGAACGGCTGGTCGCATATGGTGCTGCCGGCGCTGAACCTGGCGATGTTCAAGTTCGCGCTGATGATCCGGCTTGCCCGCGCCGGCACCCGTGAACTGATGCTGAGCGATACGGTGAAATTCGCCCGCGCCGCCGGCCTGTCCGAATACACGGTGCTGCGCCGGCATGTGCTCCGGCTGATCTCGATCCCGCTCGTCACCGTCTTCGGCCTCGAGCTCGGCTCGACCCTGGCCTTTGCCGTCGTCACGGAAACGATCTTCTCCTGGCCGGGCCTCGGCAAGCTCATCATCGACAGCATCACGTCGCTCGACCGGCCGGTGATGGTCGCCTACCTGATGCTCGTCGCGATGCTCTTCATCTTCATCAACCTCGCCGTCGACGTGACCTACGCGCTGCTCGATCCGCGACTGAGAAAGGGGCGTTCCTGATGCGTGACACGCTTCTCGCCCGCTTCCTGGCGGAGTTCTCCCGCAACAGGATCGCAACCGCGGCGGCGCTCGTCGTCCTCCTGATTGTGCTGACGGCGCTCTTTGCTCCCTTCATCGCGCCGCAGGACCCCTACGACCTCGCCCATCTGGTGCTGCGCGACGCGCGCCGGCCGCCGGGATATGTCGGCGCCGGCGGCTATGTCCACTGGCTGGGCACGGATTCGCAGGGTCGCGACCTGCTGTCGGCGATCATCTACGGATTGCGCATTTCGCTGGAGATGGGCGTCATCGCCGGCGGCGTTGCCTTCACCGTCGGGGCCATCGTCGGCTGCTCTGCCGCCTATATCGGCGGGCGCTTCGAGAGCGTGGTGATGCGCGTCATCGACCTGCAGCTGTCGTTCCCGGCGATCCTGCTCGCCTTCGTCATCGCGGCGATCCTCGGCCAGGGCCGCTATCAGCTGATCATGGCGCTGATCTTCGCCCAATACGCCTATTTCGCCCGCACCGCCCATGGCGCAGCGGCGGCGGAGCGGCAGAAGGACTATGTGGAGGCGGCACTCTCCGTGCCGCTGTCCCACGGCCGGGTGGTGCTGCGCCACATCCTGCCGAACTCGATGCCGCCGCTGATCGTCGTCGCCACCGTGCAGATCGCAGCAGCCATCGCGCTGGAAGCGACACTCTCCTTCCTCGGCGTCGGCCTGCCGCCGACCGAGCCCTCCCTCGGCATGCTGATCTCCAACGGCTTCCAGTATCTCCTCTCGGGGCGCTACTGGATCTCGATCTACCCCGGCATCGCCCTGATCCTCTTCATCGTCTCGCTCAATCTGGTCGGCGACCAGGTGCGCGACCAGCTCAACCCGAGGCTCCGCCGATGACCGCGCCGCTGCTCGAAGTCACGAACCTGCAGACCTGGTTCCCGAGCGGGCGAAGCGAGCTGAAGGCCGTCGACGGCGTGTCCTTCTCCATCGCTGCCGGGGAGGTCCTGGGCCTCGTCGGCGAATCCGGCTCCGGCAAGTCGATCACCGGCTTCTCGATCATCGGCCTGATCGACGAACCCGGCCGCATCGTCGGCGGCTCCATCAAGCTCGAGGGGCGCGAGCTGATCGGTCTGACCTCCTCCGAGCTGCGGGCAATCCGCGGCAAGGCCATCTCCATGGTCTTCCAGGACCCGATGATGACGCTGAACCCGGTGCTCACCATCGGCACACAGATCCAGTTGGCGCTCGAGGCCCATGAAAAGGTCGACGCGGCAACCGCGCGCGCACGCGCCATCGCCGCGCTCGCGCAGGTGCGCATCACCGAGCCGGAGCGCAAGGTCGACTTCTACCCGCACCAGTTCTCCGGCGGCATGCGCCAGCGCGTCGCCATCGCCATCGCCCTGCTGCATCGGCCGAAACTGATCATCTGCGACGAGCCGACCACCGCGCTCGATGTTTCGATCCAGGCCGAGATCCTGACCGAGATGAAGGAACTCGTCTCCGAACTCGGCACGGCGCTGATCTGGATCAGCCACGACCTGGCGACGGTCTCCTCCATCGCCGACCGGGTGGCGGTGATGCGCGCCGGCCGGCTGGTGGAAATCGGTCCGGCACTCTCGGTGCTGACCCGGCCGCAGCACGACTACACGAAGGCGCTGCTCGACGCCCTGCCCTCGCGGGCGAAGCCCGGCGAACTGCTTGCCCGCGGCGGCGGGCTGGAGGACGCCGCGCCGCCGCCGCGCGAGCGGGTGCACGCCGACCTGCCGCCCCTTGGGACGCCCTATCTCGTCATCGACGCGGTGTCGAAGCGCTTCCAGAAGCCCGCCGGCCTGTTCCAGCGGCTGGCGGAACGTGCCGGCCTCGCCCGGCCGCTGCCGGCGGTGCAGGCGGTCGACGGGGTGAGCCTGACGCTGAAGCGCGGCGAGGTTCTGGGACTTGTCGGGGAATCCGGTTCGGGCAAATCCACGCTCGGGCGCATGGCCGCCGGCATCCTGCCGCCGAGCGCGGGAACGGTGCTGCTCGACGGCAAGCCGGTGATGAGCGCGGGACGCGGGGCACGCAAGATCACCACCCGCATCCAGACCATCTTCCAGGACCCCTTCGCCTCGCTCAACGGGCGCATGCGCATTGGCGACATCGTTGCCGAGGGGCCGCGCGCCCACGGCATCGTCACGCGCGCGCAGGCCCCGGCCTATGTGCGCCAGTGGCTTGCCGCCGTCGGCCTCGACCCGGAGGTGGCCGGACGTTTCCCGCACCAGTTTTCCGGCGGTCAGCGCCAGCGCATCGCCATTGCCCGGGCGCTTGCCATGCAGCCTGACGTGGTCATCTGCGACGAGCCGGTCGCCTCGCTCGATGTCTCGATCCAGGCACAGATCATCAACCTGCTGATCCGCCTGCGTGCCGAACTCGACCTGTCACTGGTCTTCATCAGCCACGACCTCGCGGTGGTGCGTCACCTCTGCGACCGGGTGGCGATCATGTACCTGGGCAAGATCGTCGAGGAAGGCGAAGCCGGCGCGATCTACGACCATCCGGCGCACGACTACACCAGGCGGCTGCTCGCAGCTGTGCCTGTGCTGCCAGAAGCGGCGGAATAACAAGGAGATGCGGGCCATGGAGCCGTGGGAATGGGACGAAGCGACCTGGCGCGGCCGGGTCGAGAAGGTGCGCGCGGGCCGCTCGCTGAAGCCGAAGGCGTGGAAGGATGGCGCGCGCTGCGCCGTGGCGCTGTCCTTCGACAGCGATCATGAGACCAATGAGCTGCGCGACGGCGGCACCTCCATCGGCCGCATGTCGCAAGGCCAGTACGGAAACCGCGTCGGCGTGCCGCGCATCCTGAAGGTGCTGGAGGACGCCGGTGTGCCGGCCACCTTCTTCGTGCCGGCTGTCGTCGCCCTGCTCTATCCCGACGAGCAGAAGCGCGTGGTCGGCGCGGGTCACGAGATCGGCCTGCACGGCTGGATCCACGAGGTCAACACGCAGGTGCCGCCGGAGAACGAGCGCGAGCTGCATCTGCGCGCCGCCGACACGCTGGAGGCCGTCACCGGCATCCGCCCCGTCGGCATGCGCACGCCGTCCTGGGACTTCTCGGATGCGACCCTCGGCATCGAACGCGAGCTGGGGCTGCTCTACGATTCCTCGCTGATGGCCGATGACGACCCTTACGAGCTTGTCGAGGACGGAGAGCCGACGGGCATCGTCGAGCTGCCGGTCGAGTGGATCCGCGATGACGCGGTCTATTTCAACATGAACCGCTTCACGGCGCTGCGCCCCTACACGCCGCCGACGGCCGTGCTTGACATCTTCCGCCGCGAGTTCGACCGCGCCCATGAGGAAGGCGGGCTGTTCCTGCTGACCATGCACCCGCATGTCACCGGCTACCGCTCGCGCATCTTCGTGCTTGAGGAGCTTATCCGGCACATCCAGGGCCATGACGACGTGTGGTTCGCGACCCACGCCGACGTCGCCCGCTTCGCCAAGGAGAACGGCGGTGAGTGAGGCGGGGCGCAGGCTCGCGCTTGTCACCGGCGGCGGGCGCGGCATCGGCCGCGCCTGCGCGCTCGACCTGGCCAGGGCCGGCTTCGACATCGCGCTGGTCGATCTGCTGGAGGATGACCTCAAGCGCACCGAGGCCGAAATCCGCGCCCTGTCGCGCTGCGCGCTCACCTTCGTGGCGGACGTGCGCGACCACGCCCGCGCCGCCGACGTGGTGCGCCAGGTGGATGCAGCCTGGGGCCGGATCGACGTGCTCTTCAACAACGCCGGGCGGCCAATGCCGAAAGGCATAACAGAGATCTCGGAGAACGAGTTCGACGACACCATCGCCATCAATCTCAAGGGTGCGTTCAACTACATCCAGCCGGTGGTTCCGGTGATGCGCAGAAACGGCGGCGGCCGCATCATCAACATGTCGTCGATGAACGCCCATACCGGCGGCGTCACCAGCGCGGTGAGCAAGTTCTCCTACACCGCCGCCAAGGCCGGCGTCCTCGGCATGACCCGGGCGCTGGCAAAGGAGTTGGGTCCGGAGATCGCGGTCAACGCGATCTGTCCGGGCGTGATCAAGACCGAGCGCTCGAACGCCATGATCGAGGCCCGCGAGGCCGAGCTTGCCGCCGGCATCGCGCTGAAGCGCGTCGGCACGCCCGAGGACGTGGCCAGCGTCGTCACCTTCCTGGCGACGGCGGAGCCCAACTTCCTCACCGGGCAGGACATCTCCATCGACGGGATGCAGTGGATACGGTGACCTGTTCCCCCCGGGTCGCCGCATGCGCCGGGTCGTGCCGCTCTCAGCGCAGGACCCGGCGCAGCCCTTCCTGAACCTTGAGCAGCGCCGGAAGGTAGAGGCGGACGAGATCCTCCGGCTCCGCATGCACCGCCGCAACGCCGGTGTTGAGCGCGGCAATCACGCGCCCGCGCATGTCGAAGAGCGGCACGGCGATCGAACGCAAACCGAGCTCGACCTCCTGATCGATCAGCGCATGGCCAATGGCGCGCACCTGCGCAACGCGCGCCAGGATCTCCGACGGATCAGTCAGGCTCGCCGGCGTGCGCGGCGTCAGGTCCGAGCGCTCGACAAGCTCCAGCGCCTCGTCCTCGGGACGCGCGGCAAGCAACACCCGGCCCATCGAGGTGCAATGGGCTGGCAGCCGCGAGCCCGGCATCAGGCCGATCGACATGACCCGCTTCTGCGCCGCCCGCGCCACATAGACGATCTCCGTCTCGTCCAGGATCGACACCGAACAGGACTGGCCGATGCGCTCGCAAAGCTGGTCGAGCCAGGGCTGGACGATCTGCGGCAGGGGCAGCGCCGCAAGCGCGCCCATGCCGAGGCGCAACGCCCTGGGCGTCAACGCGAAATACTTGCCATCGTAGTCGGCATAGCCTTCCGCATGGAGCGTGAGGAGACAGCGGCGCGCCGTCGCCCGGTCGAGGCCGGTCGCCTCCGCCACATCGGCGATGGCCAGGCGCGGCGTTTCGGCGCCGAAGCAGGCAAGCACCCGAAGCCCCTTGGCGAGCGAGGCGATGGTGTCGGTCTTGTTCAACATGCGAACAGCAAGTTCCACAATCCGAACAAGTGTCAAGATCCGCACGCCAGCCATTGCACCCGCAGCCGGGGTACCGCAGGCTTGCGACGACATGCGGGTGCCCAGCGCGCCTGCGGGGGAGAGATGTCATGGACAAGACCATCGCGACCGCCCATGAGGCGGTTTCCCGGATCGGAACCGGTGCATCGGTGATGATCGGCGGCTTCGGCGGCTCCGGCGCGCCGATCGAGCTGATCCACGCTCTGATCGACCGCTATCTGGACACCGGAGCGCCAGGGGACCTCACCGTCATCAACAACAATGCCGGTAACGGCCGGGTCGGCATCGCCGCGATGATAGATGCCGGCATGGTGCGGCGGATGGTCTGCTCCTTCCCGCGCTCGAGCGAGCCGCGCGCCTTCACCCAGAAATACCTTGCCGGCGAGATCGAGCTGGAACTGGTGCCGCAGGGCACGCTCGCCGAACGCATTCGCGCCGGCGGCGCCGGCATTCCGGCCTTCTACACGCCGGCGTCCTACGGAACGGAGCTTGCCGAGGGTAAGCCGACGGGTAAATTCGACGGGCGCATGTATGTGCAGGAACGCTGGTTGAAGGCAGATTTCGCGCTGCTGAAGGCCGAACGCGCCGACCCGCTCGGCAATCTCGTCTACCGGCTGGCGGCGCGGAACTTCAACCCGCTGATGGCAATGGCAGCGGCACGCACGATCGTGCAGGCACGCCACATCGTGCCGGCCGGCGGCATCGACCCGGAAGCGGTTGTCACCCCTGGCATCTTCGTCGACGCGGTTGTCGAGGTGGCCGACCCGGCGCAGGAGGAAGCGCTGATCCGCGCCGGTGTCGCCCACCGGGGCTCGGTCGTGTCCCCCCGGGAGGGCACGGCATGACCAAGCTGACAAACGCGCAGATCGCCTGGCGCGCGGCCCAGGACATTGCCGACGGCGCCTATGTCAACCTCGGCATCGGCTTTCCCGAACTGGTTGCCCGCTTTCAGCCCGAGGGGAGAGAAGCGATCTTCCACACCGAAAACGGCGTTCTCGGCTTCGGCAAGGCGCCTCCGGCGGGCGAGGAGGACTGGGACCTGATCAATGCCGGCAAGAAGGCGATCACACTGAAACCGGGAGCCGCCTTATTCCACCACGCCGACAGTTTCGCCATGGTGCGCGGCGGTCACCTCGACGTGGCGATCCTCGGCGCCTACCAGGTGGCGGAAACCGGCGATCTCGCCAACTGGCGCGTCGGCACGAAGGGCGTGCCGGCGGTCGGCGGGGCGATGGACCTGGTTCACGGCGCAAGGCGCGTGGCGGTGATCACCGAACACGTCACCAAGGACGGCCAGCCCAAGCTGGTTGAACGCTGCAGCTTTCCGCTGACCGGCGTTGCCTGCGTCACCCGCGTCTACACCAGCCTCGCCGTCATCGACATTGCGGACGGGCGCTTCGTGCTGCGCGAGAAACCAGCCGGCCTGTCGCTGGAGGCGCTTCAGGCGCAGACCGGGGCAAGGCTTCATCTCGACGGGCCGGTCGGCGATCTTGTCGCGCCGGACATGAACGAGGAAGCAGGAGCCTAGGAGAGGGGAACCTTCATCGTCGCCTTCACGGTCTTCATCACCGTGTAGGTCTGGAAGGACCGTACATTTGCATTGGCGAAGAAGGCGCGCTCGGTAAAGGCGCCATAGGCCTCCATGTCCGGGGTCACGACGACGAGGACAAAATCGGCGTCACCGGTGACATAATAGCACTGGGTGACTTCCGGGCGGGCGGAGAGCTCGGCACGAAAGGCCTCGAGCAGGTCGAGACGTTCGCGCTCCAGCGACACATGCACAATGGTGGTGACGCTGGGACCGACGGCCGCCGGATCGAGCAGCGCCACATCGGCGCGAATGACGCCCGCGTCCCGCAGCTTGCGGAGCCGCCGCTGGCACGCGGAAGGCGAGAGGCTCACCCGCGCCGCCATCTGCTCCGCCGTCAGCAGGTTGTTCTCCTGGACGAGGTTCAGGAGTGCAATGTCGTGATCGTCGAGCTTCACCGATTTTCGCGCCGATCCGGCCATGGCCTGCGTTCCTTCTCCTGATTTCGGCGTTTTCTTTCAGAATTTGCAGAAATCCAGCGCTCAATCCAGTCTTCCCTGTGACAAGGCAACGGACCATGGGAAAACGCGATGAACGCAACGCTCTGGCAGGGAGTGGCCGAAGAGGCGACGGACTGGCGGCGGCACCTGCACGCCCATCCGGAATTCGGATTCGAGGAGCACGAGACGGCCCGCTTTATCGCCGCGAGGCTGCGCGCGTTCGGCCTCGACGTCCACGAGGGCATCGGCGGCACCGGCGTCGTCGGGCTGCTGCGGCGTGGCGAGGGCACGGGCAGCATCTGCCTGCGCGCCGACATGGACGCGCTGAGGATCACGGAGAAGACCAACCTGCCGCACGCCTCGCGCAATCACGGAACCATGCACGCCTGCGGCCATGACGGGCATACCGCGATCCTGCTCGGCGCGGCGCGCGCGCTTTCCCGCGAGGCGGGCTTTTCCGGCACCGCCGTCTTCCTGTTCCAGCCGGCGGAGGAACACGGACGCGGCGCGCGGGCGATGCTCGACGACGGGCTGCTCGAGCGCTTTCCCTTCGACGAGATCTACGGCCTGCACAACCTGCCGGGCCTCGAGACCGGGCAGTTCGCGACGCGGCCCGGCGCGCTGATGGCCTCGGAAGACAATTTCGAGATTCGCCTCACCGGGCGCGGCGGCCACGCGGCGCGACCGCATGTCTCCAACGACCCGATCGTCATCGCCGCCCATGTGACGCTGGCGCTGCAGGCGATCGTCTCGCGTCGTGCCGATCCACTCGACAACGCGGTCGTCTCGATCACCGAGATCCTCAGCGACGGAACACGCAACGTGCTGCCCGAGACGGTGACACTGAAAGGCGATACTCGCAGCTTCACCCCAGCGATGCAGGCGCTGATCGAACGCGAGATGCGGCAGATATCGCAGGGCGTGGCCGCGGCCTTCGGAGCCGACATCGAGATGAGCTACACCCATGAGTTCGCCCCGACCGTGAACCATCCGGCCGAGACCGGCCACGCCTTGGCGGCTGCGCACGCCGCGCTCGGGGCCGAGGCCGTCGACCCGGATCCGGTGCCGATGATGGGGGCGGAGGACTTCGGCCTGTTCCTGCAACATCGACCCGGGAATTTCGCCTATCTCGGCAATGGCACCCAGGGTGCCCACGGCATGCCGCTGCACAGCGCCCATTATGATTTCAACGATGCCGCGCTCGCCGCCGGCATCGCCTATTTCACCACGCTGGTGCGCCAGCGGCTCGGAGACTGACCAATGGATGCCGCTTCCCTTTCCACCTCCTCGTCGCCCCGCCCCTGGTGGTGCGCGCCCGGCGCTCCGGAGGAGGTCGCCCGTTTCCTCGGTCCGACGATGGGCCTTGCCGCAACGCCGCTGCGCCACCGGCCGGATCTCGCCTCAGCCCTTGGCCTCGGTGCGCTCTTCCTCAAGGACGAGACCGCGCGCATGGGTCTTGGCAGCTTCAAGGCGCTTGGCGGTGCCTATGCTGTGATCCGTCTCGTCCACCGGGCGGCGGAAAGCACCCTCGGCCGCTGCGTCGAGCCCGCCGAGATCGGCCGCGACACGGAGGTCCGCGAGATAGCAAGCCGGCTTACCGTCACCACGGCATCGGCGGGAAATCACGGTCTCTCGGTCGCCGCCGGGGCACGGCTTGCCGGAGCGAAAGCCCGGATCCTCATCCATTCGGCAGTCGGGACGGAGGTTGAGCGGGCAATCGCCACCCTTGGCGCCGAGGTCGTTCGCATCAACGGCAGCTACGAGACGGCAGTCGCCGAAGCCGCCAAGGCTGGCCGACGCGACGGCGTGCTCGCCGTGCCCGACATCGCCGAGGAAGGCGAGCCGGGGTTCGAGGCGAGCCAGTTCGTCATGCAGGGCTACAGCGTGCTGGCCAGGGAAATCATCGACGCGCTCGAGGCCGCTGGCGAAGCGCCGACACATGTGTTCGTGCAGGCCGGCGTCGGCGGGCTTGCCGCCGGGGTCATGGGCTACTGGCGAACCCGCCATGGTGCGACGGCGCTGCCGCGCTTCGTCGTGGTCGAGCCGGAGAGCGCTGCCTGTCTCGCGGCGAGCGCGCGGGCCGGACGGCTGAGCGAGATCGCGACGGACGGGGAAACCATCATGACCCGCCTCGACTGCCTGAAGCCCGCCGCCGGCGCCTGGCCGACGGTCGCAAACCTCGCGTCGAACTATCTGTCGATCTCCGACGGAGAGACCCGCGCGGCGATGAGCCAGCTCGCGGCGGGCACGCAGGCAATCAGCGTCGGCCCTTCGGGGGCGGCCGGCCTGGCGGGACTTTGCCGCGCCTGCGGCGATCCGGACCTGAGGGCCGCGCTCGACCTCGGCGAGAATGCGAAGGTCGTCGTCCTGCTCACCGAATGTGCGACCTAGGTCGCCCGAGGGCCGGCAGAACGGCATCGGGCCCGGTCGCATGACCAGGCCCGATGCTTATTTGTCCCATGCCCTTCGGCGCAAGGGCTCAGAATGCCGGTTCGACGCTGTCGACATTCTCGCTGGTGACGACCGTCAGCGGGATCGGCAGGCGCGCCTTGACTTCCTTGCCGTCCAGGATCGCCGCCATGGTCTCGATGGCAAGCCTGCCGTCCTCGACCGGTGACTGAACGATGGTCGCGTACATCTCGCCGGACTTGATCGAGGCGAAGGCGTCCTTCTGGCCGTTGATGCCGACAATCGGCGGCGTCGCCTCGCCCGGGTTCGCTTCCTTCCACGCGTCGATGAAGCCGCGCGCCATCGTGTCGTCATTGGCATAGACGCCATGGATGCGGTCGCCGAAGCGGGTGATGAGGTCGCGGCTGACGACGAGCGCCTTCTGCTGATCGAAGTCGGCGTTGACCGTGTCGAGAACCTCGATTTTGCTGCCGATCTCGGCAAGCCGGTCGACGAAGCCACCAACGCGACCGATGGTCGTGCCGTTGCCGGCCTGCCCCGCGATGACGACGACGGAGCCCTTGCCGCCCAGTGCGCCGTTGAGCGCATCGGCCGCCATCTCGCCCTCCTCGTAGACGTCGGGGCCGGTGAACGACTTGATGAAGGCATTGGCCTGCTCGCTCATCGGCGAGTTGATCAGGATCGAGGGAATTTCCGCCTGCTGCGCCCGGGCAAGACCGGGGATATAGGCCTGCGGATCGAGCGGCCACAGGATGATGCCGTCGACGCCGCGTGCGATGCAGGTGCCGATCTGCTCGGTGCCCGTCTGCACGTCGAAATTCTGGCTAAGCGTGATGACCTCGAGGCCGAGTTCCCTGGCCCGGGCAGCCAGCGCCTCGTTTGCCGGCGTGGCATAGGCGTGGGCGTCCGCCGCCGTCACGTAGCAGACGCTCTTCGCCTCGGCCACGCCGACGCTTGCCACCAGCATCAGCGCCCCTGCCAGAAGTCCTGATTTTCTCATGCGCATGTTCTTTCTCCTCCCAAAGACAGGCAATCAACCAGAGGCGCCCGCCGCAGCATGGCTGCGCGGCCCGGGCCGCACGGTGCGGTCGAGCACGACGAGCACGATCAGAATGACGCCGGCGACGACCTGCTGGACGTAGGCGGGCACCGACTGAAACTCCATCGCCGTCGTCATCGAAGCGATGGTAAGCACGCCTCCCAGCGTGCCCAGCGCCGACCCGCGCCCACCCTCGATGCGGGTGCCGCCGACGACGACCGCAGCGATGACGGTGACGAGCAGCTCCGAGCCGAAGACCGGCGAGCCGGTGTTGGTGATCAGGCTCTGCAAAACGCCGGCGACGCCGGCCAGCATTCCAGCGAAGACGAAGGCAAGAAACACGGTACGACCCGGAGAGATGCCGCTCGCCTCGGCGGCGGCGGCGTTTGAGCCGACGGCGAAGAGATTGCGCCCGGCGACCGTGTGCGTCAGCCAGACCTGAAGCAACAGGATGGCGCCGACGAAAAGGGCGCTGCGCAGGGTGAACACATCGAGGAAGATCTGTGACAGGGAGACCGACAGCATGATGTCCGTGCCCGGCAAGGGCTGACTGTCGGTCAGCCAGTGGGCGGCGGAGCGGAAGATCAGCATGGTCGCAAGCGTCGCCACCAGTGCGTTGATCCGCATGCCAACGACGAGGATGCCGTTGATCGCTCCCGCCAAAGCGCCGGCGAGAACGCCCAGCCCCGCCGCCGGCCAGATGCCGACGACGGGCTGAAGCCCGATGGCGACGATGCCCGCCAGCGCGAAGGTCGAGCCGACCGAGAGGTCGATCTGGCGGGCGATCAGCAGCACGGTCATGCCGATGGCGATGATGCCGATGGTCGAACCCCGGTCGAGACCGAGGCTGAGCGTCGTCACCTTGACGAACCCGGGCACGAACAGGACGGCGGCGAGAAGCGTCAGGCCGAGAATGAGGGCAACGCGGTAGCGCACGATCCGGGCAAGCGGTTTCATCATGCGCCTCCCCGCCGGCGCAGCGCCATGTCGAGCGCCACGGCGCCGGCGATCAGCAAGCCGAGAACCAGCCCCTGCACCGGCGTACGCACCCCCTGAAGCACCATGATGTTGGTCAGGAGCTGAACGAAGACCAGCCCGGCGATGGCCCGCGGCACCGAGCCCGCCCCACCCATGATCGAGACGCCGCCGACCACCACCGCCGTGATGGCGCTGAACTCGTAGCCGGTGCCAACGAGTGGACGCGCACTTTGAAGCGTCAGGCCAAGCAGCGCGCCGCTCAGCCCGGAGCACAGGCCGGTGATGACGAAGGCGCCCGCCCTCACCGCCCGAACCGGCACGGCGCTGGCCTCGGCGGCGGAGAGGTTACCCCCGGTTGCGAAGGTCCAGCGGCCCCACCACGAGCGGGCGAGCAGGAAATGGCCCAGAAGGGCGACGGCCAGAAAAACGAGGACAATGAAGGGAATGCCGAGCACGCGGCTTTTCAGCAGGACGGCGGTCTCCGGATTTGCGCCATAGACAATCACGCCGCCGACCGCGGACTGGACGATGCCGAGCACGATGGTGCCGACGCCGAGCGTCGCGATGATCGGGTTGATGCCGACGTAGCCGACGAGAATGCCGCTCACCAGTCCGCAGACGCCAGCCAGCGCAATCGCCGCTCCAAACGCCGGCACCGGGCCGATCACGGGCTGGAGCGCCAGCGACAGGATCGCCCCGCAGGCGATGGTGGCGGGGACCGAGAGGTCCGCGAGCCCGCCGACGACCAGCACGAACGTCATGCCGACGACGACGATGCCGATGATCGCCATCGACATCAGCACGTTGAGCAGGTTGTCCGCCGTCAGGAACATCGGGCTAGCAATCCAGCCGTAGACAAGCACCGCGAGAATGGCCAGCGCCAGCCCGCCGCGCGACAGAAGACCCGCCAGCGCGCCTTCGGCCCTGAAACGTTCGGCGTCTGCGCTGCGTTGCATGGGTGCGGGGATATCCGTCATGCGGCCTCTTCTCCCGTGGCAAGTGCCATGATGCGTTCCTCGGAGAGTTCCGCGCGCTCGAGCGGGGCGCAGGCCCGCCCGTCACGCATCACAACGACGCGATCACAGACGCCCAGAACCTCGGCAAGCTCGGAGGAGATCATCACCACCGCCAGGCCGCCGGCGACGAGTTCGCCGACGATGCGGTGGATCTCCGCCTTGGCGCCGACGTCGACGCCGCGCGTCGGTTCGTCGAGGATGAGCACCTTTGGGCCGGTCGAGAGCCATCGGGAGATGACGGCCTTTTGCTGGTTCCCGCCCGAAAGAAGGTCGATGCGCCGTTCGGGATCGGGCGGGGCGATGGAAAGCTCGCGGACGAAGCGAGCGGCAAGCTCGCGGTCGCGGCCAAGGCTGACACGGCCGAAGCGGGACATCCTGCGAAGCACCGGCAGGCTGATGTTCTCGCGCACGCTCATCGAGGGAACGATGCCATCGGCCTTGCGGTCCTCGGGTACAAAGCCGATGCCGGCGCGCACGGCCGCCGCCGGCGAACCGATGCGCACCTCGCGGCCGTCGATCTCGATCCGCCCGGCCGTGACCGGCGCGAGACCGAAGATGGCGCGGGCCAGTTCGGTTCTCCCGGCACCGACAAGCCCCGTGAGGCCCAGGATTTCACCGGCGCGCACCTCGAAGCCGATGTCGCGAAAATTGTAGCCGTCGCCAAGCCCCTCGACCCGAAGCACGGGCGCGCCGATCCGCGACGGCGTCTTGGGAAAGACATTCGTGACCTCGCGCCCGACCATGCAACGGATCATCTCGGAGGCACTGATGCCCTCCGCCGGCCGGGTCTCGATCAGGTTGCCATCGCGCAGGATCGTCACGTCATCGGCGATCTCCAGCACCTCCTTGAGGCGGTGGCTGATGTAGATGATCGCCAGCCCCTGGTCGCGCATCCTGCGCAGGATGCGAAAGAGCGCGGCGGTCTCGTGCTCGCTGAGGCTCGAGGTCGGCTCGTCGAGCACGATGATGCGCGGCCCCGCCACATAGGCCTTGGCGATCTCGACGAGCTGTTGCTGGCTGATGGACAGATCGCCGAGGCGGGCGGCGGGATCGATGGAGGCCCCGAGTTCCTTCAGGACCACCTCCACGTCGCGGATCATTCGCGCCCTGTCGGCGAAGCCCCAGCGGCGCGGCATGCGTCCGAGGTAGACATTCTCCGCGACCGTGAGATCGGGAACGAGATTGAGCTCCTGATGCACCATGCGGATGCCGAGGCGTTGCGCGTCGGCCGGCCGACGCATCCTGACCTCGACGCCATTGACTTCGGTGCTGCCGGAAGAAGGAAGATAGGCGCCGCTCAGGATCTTCATCAGCGTCGATTTGCCAGCGCCGTTCTCGCCGACGATCGCATGCACCCGACCGTAGTCGACAGAGAGCGTCACGTCGCAAAGCGCCTTCACGCCGGGAAAGGTCTTGCTGATGCCCCGCATGCGCAAGGCGCAGGTCGATGCGCTCATGTCCCCCTCCGCGCCCGTGGCCGCCCCTCCTCCAAGGGCCGGATGCCACCGGACACCTACCTATTACACTAATATAATAGTAAGGACAAGCGATGCCCCCTTGATGGCATTCGCCAGTTTCGCGCCCGGGACGATCACAGCTCCAGACCATAGAAACGCACGGCATTGCGGCCGAAAACGTCGGCGAGCGCTGCCGCCGGAAGCTTGCCGCACAGCACGCTGCGCAGGGCATTCATCGCCTCGGCATAGCTGCCCGCGAGCAGGCAAACCGGCCAGTCACTTCCGTAGAGCAGGCGCTCGGGCCCGAAGACGGCAAGGACATGGTCGACGAAAGGCTCGAGGTCGCACGGCCGCCAGGCTCCCGCGTCGGCCTCCGTGATCATGCCAGAGAGCTTGCAGTGGACATTGGGGAAGTCGGCGATGCGGGCAATGTCCCGCGCCCAGCCGCCGATCCCCCCGCCAGCGATATCCGGCTTGGAGAGATGGTCGACGACGGCCCGCAGATCGGGCACCCGCTCCAGGGCGGTCGCGACATACGGCAGGTGGCGGGGATAAGTGAGAATATCGAAGGCGATGTTGCTCTGCGCCAGGACGGCGAGGCTGTCGAGAACCGCGGGCCGCAGGATGTAGGCATCATCCTCCAGATCCTGCAGCATGGGCCTGATGCCGACGAACTTCGCATGGGTGCGGAACGCTTCGAGCCTTTCGGCAAAGCGCGGATCCTCCATGTCGAGCCAGCCGACGACACCGGCGACGAAGTCCGTCGCCTCGGCGAGGTCGAGCAGGTAGAGCGTTTCCGCCTCGCTTGCCGCCGCCTGCACCACCACCGTCGCGTCGACACCCGCCCTGCGCAGCAGCGGTTCGAGGTCGGCGGGTCCGTAGTCCCTGTAAAGCGGCGCACCCATCTCCGGCGACATCCAGTGGTAGTCACCGCGCGCGACACGCCAGAAATGATGATGTGCGTCAACAACAGGATGGTGCGTCATGGGTCCCCTCCCGTGCCCGCGACGGAGCGGACTGCTCCCCTTGCGAGAAGAGAAGGCATCGCTTGTCGGCCCCTGTTACACTAGTATAATAAATTGCCGGGCGTCGAGAGCGAAGGTTGGCGCATTGACGCCAGGCGCGTTTCGCGACACTCCGGGCACGCGGCCGGATCGGCTGCGGACAAAAGCGGGGTCGAATGGCATGGCAGCGAGAATGCCGCGCGCGGGCGAGAAGGACAAGCTCGCGGAATTTCTGGACGGGGTGGTGCTGAACCGCGCCATTCCCCTGCGCGACCAGGTCTATGCGCTGGTGCGCAAGGCCATCGTCACCGGCCGGATCGGGCCGGGCGCGCCGATCAACGAGATCGACATCGCCACGAAGCTCGGCATCTCGCGCACGCCGGTGCGCGAGGCGGTGAAGAAGGTCAGCGACGAGGGGTTGATCGAGGTCTTCGCCCAGCATGGTACCTTCGTCTCGGAAATCAGCCGCAAGCAGGTCGAGGAGGCCTACATCATCCGCATCGCGCTGGAGCTGGAGAGCATCAAGCGCGCCGCGCCGGTCATCGCACCGGCGCAGATCCAGGATCTGGAAGACATCATCCTCGCGCAGCAAACGGCGGTGTCCCGCCAGCGCTACGACGAGGCAATCGCCCGCGACGACGATTTCCACCGAATGATCGCCGAGGTCAACGGGCTCACCATGCTCTGGAAGGTGGTCGACGTTTCCAAGGCGCAGATGGACCGTTGCCGGCTGCGCACCTTGCCGACGCCGGGCGCCGCCGGCGAAACCATCGCCCAGCATCGCGCCATCCTGAAGGCGCTCGAAAGCGGCGACCCGGAGGCATCGATGAACGCGTTGCGCGAACACCTGGAGACCTCCTTGCGCAACACGCTCGCCTATCTCGACAAGGAGCCCGCAGGCCGGCCGGCCAGCGAGCCGGCGGCCTGAGCGCGAAGCGGCGGGGCGAAACGACCCGGGGAGGGATGACGTGAAGGTATCTGAACGACGCAGGCTCGAGCGGGCCGGTATCGAGGTGACGGCCCTCGGGCTCGGCTGCGCGGCCTTCGGCGGCCTCTACCGCGAGGCGCCACTTTCCCAGGCGCAAGACACGCTGCGCGCCGCCTGGGAGGCGGGCATCCGCTATTTCGACGCGGCCCCCATGTACGGCCTTGGGCGCGCCGAGCATCTTCTCGGCCATTTCCTGCGCGAGGAGGCCGACACGGCATCCACAGCCACCGTCAGCACCAAGGTTGGCAGGTTGATGGCGCGCCGGCGACCCGGGCGCGACCTGCCTCCGGCCGCGCCACGCAATCCCTTCGATTCCGGCTGGCGCAACGGGCTGAATTTCGAGGAGATCTTCGACTACAGCTATGATGGGCTGATGCGCAGCTTCGACGACAGCCAGCAGCGGCTCGGCCGGCCGGAGGTCGACATTCTTTTTGTCCACGACATCGGCCGCGTGACCCACGCGGAGCGCCATGAGAAACATTGGGGCGACCTGACGAAGGGCGGCTTCCGGGCGCTCGAGGAGCTGCGCGCGGCGGGTCTGATCAAGGGCTTCGGGCTGGGCGTCAACGAAACCCGGGCCATCGAGGAAGCAATGGAGGAGGCTGATCTGGACTGCTGCCTGCTCGCCGGCCGCTACACGCTGCTCGACCGCTCCGGCGAGGCGCTTCTGGCGCGGGCCAGGCAGCGGGGCGTCTCGATCGTCATCGGCGGCGCCTACAATTCCGGCATCCTGGCAGCGCAAAAGGGCGGCGAGACGAAGTTCAACTACGCCGACGCGCCGACGGAGGTGCTGCGCCAGGTGGACAGGCTCCACGAGGTGGCCGAGCGCCACGGCATACCACTTGGCGCTGCGGCGGTGCAGTTCCCGCTCCGCCACCCCGCCGTCGCCTCGGTGCTCGTCGGCACGCGCAGCCCGCAGGACCTGGCGACCAGCGTCGACTGGTTCGAGCGCGACCTGCCCGCGGAAATATGGGATGCACTCGACGCCGCGCTCTGATCCGCGCGGTGTCTGCCCGTCTCACATCGTCGCGCCGACCGACCAGGGCACGAACTCGCTGTCGCCGTAGCCGAGCTGCTCCGACTTGGTACGCTCTCCTGAGGCGACGGCAAGGATCTTCGACAGGATCTCCTCGCCCTTTTCGGCAAGCGACACACCGTCGAGCACGTCGCCGCAATTGATGTCCATGTCCTCCTCCATTCGCTCGTAGATGAAGGAGTTCGAGGCAAGCTTGATCGAGGGCGTCGGCTTGCAGCCGAAGGCGGAGCCGCGGCCGGTGGTGAAGCAGAGCATGTTGGCCCCGCCGGCGACCTGCCCGGTCGCCGAAACGGGATCGTAACCGGGCGTATCCATGAAGACGAGGCCGCGCACGTCCACCGGTTCGGCATAGTCGTAGACGCCGGTGAGATTGGTCGAACCGCCCTTGGCCGCAGCGCCGAGCGACTTTTCCAGGATCGTCGTCAGACCACCCGCCTTGTTGCCGGGCGAGGGATTGTTGTTCATCTCCATGTCGTGGCGGGCTGTGTAGTCCTCCCACCAGCGGATGCGGCCGGCAAGCTTCTCGCCGATCTCGCGGCTTTCAGCGCGGCGCATGAGCAGATGTTCCGCGCCATAGATCTCCGGCGTCTCCGAGAGGATCGCCGTGCCGCCCTCGGCGACGAGAAGATCCACCGCGATGCCAAGCGCCGGGTTGGCGGTGATACCGGAATATCCGTCCGATCCGCCGCACTGGAGCGCGAGCATCAGTTCCGAGGCCGGGGTCTCGCGGCGGCTTGCCTCGTTGACGACCGGCAGCATCTCGGCAATAGCCCTGACGCCGGCCTCCACCGTCTTGCGGGTGCCGCCGATTTCCTGGATCGTCAGCGTACGGAAGGTGGTATCTTCCGTGATGCCATAGGCATCCATCCAGCGCGGAATCTGGAACGCCTCGCACCCGAGGCCGACCATCAGCACGCCCCCGACGTTGGGATTGGTGGCGAACCCCCATTGGGTGCGCTTCAGCAGCTCATAGGCCTCGCCGTTGATGTCGAGACCGCAACCCGTGCCGTGCACCAGCGGGATGACGCCATCGACGTTCGGATAGTCGGCAAGCAGGCCCGAGCGCGTTACTTCCTCGGCGATAAAGCGGGCGGCGCTGGCAGAGCAGTTCACCGAGGTCAGGACGGCGATGTAGTTGCGCGTGCCGACCTTGCCGTTGGCGCGCGGGAACCCCAGGAACGTCCGCCGCCGCGCCGGCGCGACGAACGCGGTCGGGCGCGCCTCCGCGCCATAGGCGTAATCCCGGTCGAACGCGTGCAGATAGACATTGTGTTCATGCACCCAGTCGCCGGCGGCGATCGCGTCCCGAGCGAAGCCGATCACCTGGCCGTATTTGACGACCGCGTCGTCCTTGGCGAGCGGAGCGACGGCCATCTTGTGGCCGCGCGGAACGCGCGCAGTGGCGATGACACCATCCGCCACGTCCCCAGGGTTCAGGGTCTCGATCGCCACGACGATGTTGTCGGCATCGGTAAGTTTGAGGAAGCGCGCCATGGAGCCTTGATGATCTCGCCGGAGATGGGAGGGGCCGGCTTGCATTCCGGCATCATTGATGAATACTAATATAACAATAAAACTCGGTCAAGGACGGCCACGGTCCGTGGCGATCTCGCCGACGTGAGGGGGACTGGAGCGAAATGACGAGAATGGGTCTTTGCATCGGGCTGAAGCCGGACGCCGTCTTGCGCTACAAGGAGCTGCACGCAGCGGTCTGGCCGCATGTTCTCGACGCGATCACACGCGCCAACATCCGCAACTACACGATCTTCCTGAAGGAGCCGGACAACCTGCTCTTCGCCTATTGGGAATACACCGGCGACGACTTCGAGGCGGACATGGCCAGCATGGCGGAAAACCCGGCGATGCAGGATTGGTGGAAGATCTGCGATCCGCTGCAGACACCGTTCGCCACCCGCAAGAACGGAGAATGGTGGGCCGCGATGGAGCCAGTGTTCCACCATCCGTAGGCAGGGCGGCGCTCTGCGCCTGAGCCCCGGGGGGCTCGATAGCCGCCAGCCAGAAAGAAAGCCTCTCCGCTCGCGCAGCTGCCAGCATTCGAGGCGAGGAAGATCACCGCGCCGACCATGTCGTTCGTCCTACCGCCCATCCCGTTGAGTGTGCGGTCATTTTGCCTTTTGTTTTCCGGGTTTTGTCTTCTTCCGCTTGGCCTTCCGGGTCTCATTCTGGGCGTGGCGGGTGTTTTGCGTTTGCGATTCGCACAGGGATGCGGGTCGGGCGGACGTGATGGCCGAGCCGGTTTTCCTGGTGGCTTCCCGCGGGCTCGTCGGCCGAGGCTTATGGGGGGACTGATTCTGGAGATGCGGTGGAGGTCTATTTCCGGCGACGGTCGGTGTGTTGGCCGGCTGCCGTCCATCGACCTCTCGCTTGCGCCCTGGCGAATCGTTCGCTGCCGCTAGGTTCGGCCGAGGGGCAGCGTCATCCTTGCGTCGGCTGGGGCGAAGGAGCGGGCGCAGAAACGCAAAAAGCCGCCTCGAGAGAGGCGGCTTGGATATGAGTGGTTATCGTTTTCATAGACATTCGATTGCGTTTTGCGGGCCTGGCGGCGACCGACTCTCCCACGTCTTAAGACGCAGTACCATTGGCGCTGGGGCGTTTCACTTCCGAGTTCGGGATGGGATCGGGTGTTTGGTTCCCCGCC